>NZ_JBBPXM010000009.1:0-165774 GCF_050446505.1 Providencia sp. SP181 | reverse complement strand
TACAAAAGTATGTGACTAGGATTAGTGAAAGAAGCCAACAACGCTACAGCATGAAGTATGATGAGCGTTTGGATTTTTTAAATAATTCACGTTGTAGCTAGGCGGCAAATTGCGCTAATCCCTAGGAGCATACAAAAGTATGTGACTAGGGTTAGCGAAAGAAGCCAACAACGCTACGGCGTGAAGTATGACAAAAATCAGTGTTCGCGGGCGTGATTGATAGTATATTTAGGCAGCTCCACCACTAAGTCCTCATCCGCTACCATTGCTTGGCAACTCAGTCGGCTTTCAGGTTCTAGGCCCCATGCTTTATCCAGCATGTCGTCTTCTAATTCACTGCTTTCTTCTAGAGAATCAAAGCCTTCGCGCACTATACAATGGCAGGTTGTGCAGGCACAGGATTTCTCGCAGGCATGTTCCAGTTCGATACCGCTACGCAGTGCCACGTTTAAAATCGACTCACCCTCTTGTGCTTCAACTACAGCACCGTCTGGACATAAATCACTATGAGGTAAAAAAACTATTTTAGGCATAATTATATCTCATCCACAGAATGGCCTGACAACGCTTGGCGAATAGATGCATCCATTCGACGCGCAGCAAAATCCTGCGATTGCTTATCCAGTTGTTTAATGGCATTTTCAATTGCGATGGGGTCAGTACCCTCAACCGCTTTAATTAACTCATTGACCGCATTATCAATTTCTGACTCTTCGTTTGGCGTCAGTAAATTTGCATCTTGGGCTAATGCGCTCGTTAAACTTTCAAGCACTCTTGCCGCTTCAACTTTTTGCTCCGCTAGGCGGCGCGCAGTTAAATCATCTTGCGCGTTAGTCATTGAATCTTTAATCATGTTTGAAATTTCATTGTCTGTTAAACCATAGGATGGCTTAACTTGAATTGAGGCTTCTACTCCCGTGGATTTTTCCATGGCGCTCACGCTGAGCAGGCCATCGGCGTCCACTTGGAATGTGACACGAATATGCGCACCACCTGCCGCCATAGCGGGGATATCACGCAGAGTAAAACGCGCTAAAGAACGGCAATCTGCCACCATTTCACGCTCACCTTGTACCACATGAACACTCATTGCAGTTTGACCATCTTTGAATGTTGTGAACTCTTGTGCGCGGGCAACTGGGATAGTGGTATTGCGTGGTATAACTTTTTCCACTAACCCCCCCATGGTTTCTAAACCAAGGGAAAGAGGGATCACATCCAGAAGCAGCATGTCACTGTCAGGCTTATTACCCACTAAAATATCGGCTTGGATAGCCGCGCCAATGGCGACAACTTTATCAGGGTCGATGGAGGTCAGTGGTGTTTTACCAAAAAACGCCCCCACTTTTTGACGCACAAGTGGCACACGCGTCGAACCACCGACCATCACGACATTTAGCACTTCATCCGCTTCTACGCCCGCGTCTTTTAATGCACGACGGCATGCCATTAACGTGCGCTTAATATGCGTTTCAATCAATGCTTCAAATTGTTCGCGATGAATTTTCCCCTGCCAACTAGCCAGCTCAATAGTGGCTGTGTCTGCATCACTCAATGCAATTTTTACGTCAGTGGCAATATTCAATAACTGGCGATTTAAATGGTGGTCACCTTGCAGTGAAACACCAGCTTGGTCGGCAATCCACTGCGCAAGAACGTGGTCAAAATCATCACCACCAAGCGCTGTATCGCCTCCCGTGGCTAATACTTCAAACACACCACGACTTAAACGTAAGATAGACACGTCAAATGTGCCGCCACCGAGATCATAAACTGCGATTACCCCTTCTTGCCCTGAATCTAAACCATAGGCAATTGCAGCGGCGGTCGGCTCATTAAGCAAGCGCAACACATGCAGCCCCGCAAGACGAGCCGCATCTTTGGTTCCTTGACGCTGCGCATCATCAAAATAGGCGGGCACCGTGATCACCACGCCATCCATTTCTCCGCCAAGGGTGTTTTCTGCGCGTTTTGCCAGTGTTTTTAAGATATCGGACGACACTTGAATAGGGTCAACTTGCCCTGTCGCTGTATGGATGAACGGTAATCCGTTTTCACTCGCGGTTAATTGATAAGGCAAATCAGGGTAGCGTTTTTGAATATCAGCCAATGAACGTCCCATCATTCTTTTTACAGAAATAATGGTATTCACGGGGTCTTGTTCTGCAAGTTGCTTTGCATCCCAACCTACACGCTTATCCGTAGTTTGGTAATTGACGATAGAGGGCAGCAAAACACGCCCTTGGCTATCTGGTAGTGCGGCTGCTTCACCACTACGTACCGTGGCGATCAACGAGTGCGTCGTACCTAAGTCGATACCCGCCGCCAATTTGCGTTGGTGCGGCGCAGCGGTCATACCTGGTTCACTGATTTGTAATAAGGCCATAATCGTTTTCTCTTAAAATTCGTCCAGTAACCGTTCTTCGAGCTGCTCAGCTTGTTGCTGTAACTTATCGAGAAAACGCAGCTTACGCACAGTATCAGCGGCTTTTTCCCACTGCATCGCATCTAATTCGTTGACCATTAGCAAGTTTCTATCTTGCTGCATTTTTTTGACGTTCTTCATAAACACCGCCAATAAGTCAAGCGAATTGGCATTGTTTTCGATATTGTCGAGCTCTTCACGTAGCTCAAGTTGTTCCATCAAAAATACAGTATCATGCATAGTATGTTGTTCATTATTAATATCGAAACCATGCAATGAAAGCAGGTATTCCGCGCGTTTTAGCGGATGACGTAAAGACTGGTAAGCCGCGTTGATCGTGGCGGCTTTTTGAAGGGCTTGCATTTTTTCCTGCTCAGAGGAGGCAGCAAAACGATCAGGGTGGTATTGACGCTGTAAATCTTGAAAGCGCTGTGTGAGTTGTTCGCTATCAATTGCGTAATTTTGGGTTAACCCAAAGAGAGTAAAATAATCCATAAGTGCTTAGTGTCTCGAACCGGTTACCAATGCAACAAACACGTTGTTTAACAGTATCAGCTACATTGGTCGAAAATCATGCGTTTATGAAGGCATTATACGTGAAAACTTTCACCGCATCCGCATTCGCTATTGACGTTAGGGTTATTGAATTTAAACCCTTCGTTTAAGCCTTCTTTGACGAAATCCAGCTCGGTACCATCTAGATAAACGATGCTTTTACCATCGACAATGACTTTTACACCTTTATCTTCGAAAACTGTGTCTTCTTCATTGATTATATCAGCGAACTCAAGAACATATGCCATTCCTGAACAACCTGAAGTTCTTACACCTAAACGCAAGCCTTCACCTTTACCGCGATTTTGCAGGAAAGATTGAATACGCAGCGCTGCACTTTCTGTAAGAGAAATAGACATTGCAAACCTCACTTTAGAAACAAACAAGGCAGATGCTACACAATTGTCGCATCCGCCTTCAAATTATTTTTATACCTTTCACCCCGTTGATAAGTAATCACTTACTTAGCGATATTCAACATGTTGGATGAGCGATATTTTGACCAGATATAGGGCGGTAACTTTTTGTTATTTATTAATATGGGTTGCCCTATAAACTGATTTAAACCTTATTTGCTTTGGCGTTTGCTTTTGTAATCTGCAATAGCAGCTTTAATTGCATCTTCTGCCAAAATTGAGCAGTGAATTTTCACTGGCGGCAATTCTAACTCTTCTGCAATCGCTGTATTTTTGATTGACTCCGCTTCGTCTAAGCTTTTGCCTTTCATCCACTCAGTCACCAGTGAACTTGATGCAATTGCTGAGCCGCAACCGTAAGTTTTAAAGCGTGCATCTTCAATAATGCCGTCATCGCTAACTTTGATTTGCAGCTTCATGACGTCACCACAAGCAGGTGCACCTACCATCCCACTGCCGACGCTTGGGTCGCTGTTGTCGAATGAACCAACGTTGCGTGGGTTTTCATAATGATCGATAACTTTTTCACTGTAAGCCATTTTTAAACTCCTGAAACCGTCTGATTAATGGTGAGACCATTCGATGCTGTTAAGATCTACGCCGTCTTTAAACATTTCCCATAAAGGAGACAGCTCGCGTAAGTGGCCAATTGCGCCATGAATCATTTTGATTGCATAGTCAATTTCTTCTTCTGTCGTGAAACGACCTAAAGAGAAACGGATTGAGCTGTGTGCTAGCTCATCATTCATCCCTAAAGCGCGCAGTACATAAGAAGGTTCTAAGCTTGCAGAAGTACATGCAGAGCCTGAAGATACAGCCAAATCTTTTAATGACATCATCAGTGATTCACCTTCAACATAGTTGAAGCTGACGTTCAGAATGTGCGGCGCACCGTGTTCCAAATCACCATTGAGGTAAACTTCTTCGATATCTTTAATGCCATTCCACAGACGTAAACGCAGGCCACGCAGACGTTCAGATTCCGCTGCCATTTCTTCTTTAGCGATACGGTAAGCTTCACCCATGCCCACGATTTGATGTACAGGTAATGTCCCTGAACGCATACCGCGCTCATGACCGCCACCGTGTTGTTGTGCTTCAAGGCGAATACGCGGTTTACGGCGAACATACAGCGCACCGATACCCATAGGGCCATACAATTTGTGTGCAGAGAATGACATTAAATCCACTTTTAACGCACTTAAGTCGATAGGTAATTTACCCACGCTTTGTGTTGCATCCACGTGGAAAACGATGCCTTTGCTACGGCATAATTCACCGATAGCCTCGATATCCTGAACCACACCGATTTCGTTGTTCACATGCATGATAGAAATCAGAATGGTTTCTTCGCGAATAGCGTCAATTAGGTCTTGCATCGCAATTAAGCCATTGCTTTGTGGTGACAAATAGGTCACTTCAAAGCCTTCACGTTCTAATTGGCGACAAGTGTCTAAAACGGCTTTATGTTCCGTTTTACAGGTAATAATGTGGTTGCCTTTCTTTTTATAGAAATTCGCTGCGCCTTTAATGGCTAAGTTATCAGACTCCGTTGCGCCTGACGTAAAGACGATTTCACGCGGGTCAGCACCCACTAATTCAGCGATTTGGTTGCGTGCAATATCAACCGCCTCTTCGGCTTGCCAGCCAAAGCGATGAGAACGGGATGCAGGGTTACCGAAGTTCCCATCCATTGTTAAGCATTGCATCATTTTTTCAGCCACACGCGGGTCAACCGGTGTTGTTGCTGAATAATCAAGATAGATTGGTAATTTCATTGCTCACATACTCCAAAGGACAAGCTAACTTGCCTTTAATTTTCTAAAGACACCGATGGCGGAACTTAGCTCTTCGTCTAGGCACTCACTACTCGGTATCGACTGCAATTTTTAATATAATATTTTAAGCACGTACATTGATAATGGATTCAGGCGTGATGCCGTTTGGCATACTTTTACGTTGTTCATTATCTTGTCTATCAGCCACAACCATCACTTCTTGATTTTTCACGAGCTCATCAAGACTGATGCTGCTAAGGAAACTGGTGATTCTGTCACTTAAGTCACGCCATAATGCATGCGTTAAACAACGGTCGCCGTTTTGACAACCTTCTTTATTACCTTGGCAACGGGTTGCATCAACCGATTCATCAACCGCAGCGATTACCTCAGCAACAAAAATTTGGTCAGCGTCTCTACCAAGCAAATAACCACCGCCCGGACCGCGAACGCTAGAAACTAGCTCGTTTTTACGTAAACGAGAGAAAAGTTGCTCAAGATAAGAGAGGGAAATTCCCTGACGTTCAGAAATATCAGCTAAAGGTACTGGACCAGACTGAGAGTGTAACGCGACATCTAACATCGCAGTTACTGCGTAACGTCCTTTGGAAGTGAGTCTCATAACATATTACTCCGTGGTAAAATATGGCTGAATTGTGACATTCCTGAGTAATTTAGTCAACTATTTACCTGACTATTTTACTCAAGTATTATTCACTGACTTTCACCACGGATTTCGCCTCACTTTTTCGCCCATTTTTCCATCGACGTTAAGATACCGCGCAGAATGTGTAGCTCTTGGGTTTCAATGTGCGCACGAGTAAATAAACGACGTAACTTATTCATAATTAAGCCTGGATGCGCTTTGCGAATAAAGCCCGATTCATTTAATACGCTTTCAAGGTGCACATAAAAACGTTCAACATCTTCAGAGGGGGGATATTCTACCTCATCATCATTTGAGGTCACGGGATTTTTTTCATCCATGGCTAAATACGCCATACGGATCTCATAACTGACCAATTGTACCGCCATAGCAAGGTTTAAAGAACCATACTCAGGGTTAGTTGGGATATACAAGTGATACTGGCATTTTTGCAATTCTTCGTTGGTCAAACCAACACGTTCACGACCAAAAACAATCGCGACTGGCGATTCTTTTGATTGCTCAACAGATTTTACACCACATTCCCGTGGCTCAACCATCGGCCAAGACAACGTCCGCGAACGTGCGCTGGTACCAATCACCAACTTACATCCTTCAAGGGCTTCATCTAACGTTTTGACGATGGTCGCGTTACCAATAACATCGCTCGCCCCTGCAGAAAGTGCGATTGAATGCGAGTCAGGTTCAACAAGAGGATTGACGAGGTACAGATTTGAAAGCCCCATGGTTTTCATTGCACGGGCGGTGGAACCCATATTGCCTGTGTGTGAGGTCTCAACAAGAACGATACGAATATTTTCTAGCATGGTTTATACGTTTAATGAAAAAATTATCGGCATAGCTTAACACAAAATTGCTTATTGTGACGAACATCTATATACTTCTGCTCTCAAGTTTTTTGTTCTTTAACATTCCAGTGGAAAAAGCCCATGCATCCGATGCTTAACATCGCCATACGTGCCGCACGTAAGGCCGGTAATCACATAGCTAAAAACTATGAAATGCCTAGCAATATTAAAGTCACTCAGAAAGGAACGAACGATTTCGTTACTAACGTTGACCAAGAATCTGAGCAATTAATTATTGAAATCATCCGTAAGTCTTATCCAGACCACACAATTATCACTGAAGAAAGTGGTGAATTATTAGGTAAAGATGATGATGTTCAATGGGTAATCGATCCACTGGATGGCACTACCAACTTCACAAAACGTCTCCCTCACTTCTCTGTTTCTATCGCTGTACGCGTTAAAGGCCGTACTGAAGTTGCTGTGGTTTACGATCCAATGCGCAATGAATTATTCAGTGCCGTCCGTGGACAAGGCGCGCAATTGAACGGTTACCGCGTCCGTATTGATGAGAAACGTGACCTTGACGGTGCTATCGTTGCAACAGGCTTTCCATTCAAACAAAAACAACACGCACCTGTATTTATGAACATCATGACAGCGATGTTTGATAAATGTGCGGATTTCCGTCGTACAGGTTCTGCAGCATTAGACTTATGCTATGTGGCTGCTGGCCGTGTCGATGCGTATTTTGAAATCGGTTTAAAACCATGGGATTTTTTAGGCGGCGAGCTCATCATGCGTGAAGCTGGTGGGATTATGACTGACTTTATCGGTGGCCATAACTATTTAGCTTCTGGTAACTTAGTTGCAGGTAGCCCACGCGTTGTTCGCGATATGCTGTCCATCATGAAAGATGAATTATCTGAAGCGTTAAAACGTTAATTTCTCTTTTCGTTAAAGCCCACTTCATATGTGGGCTTTTTTGTGGCCATTTTAAAATAAAATAACACCTTTGATTAAGTCACGATTATTGATCACATCTTGCTCATAACGCTCGCCAATGGAATCAAAATCAAACTGGTGAGTAAGCATCATTTCACTTGATATTTTACCTTCAGCCATCAGTCTAGCAACTTTATTAAAGTCTTCAGGGGTCGCATTACGACTGCCCATCATTGTGGTTTCTTTTTTATGAAAATCAGGATCAGAGAATGAAAGGTTGCCTTTGAATAACCCCACAAAAATAACTTGCCCACCATGACGAATTAAATTAACGGTATTATTCATCGCATGCGGGTTACCCGTGGCATCAATCAATTTTTCGGCTAACATCCCGCCAAAATAGGCTTCAATGACGGCCAGATAGTCCTCAGAAGCAGGATCACAGGTTTTTACACCCAATACTTTTTCAACATGTTGGCGTCTTGCCAAGCTAGTATCAGCAACAAGAACATTTGCTCCATCTGCTTTTGCAATAGCTGCAACGCCAAGACCAATAGGCCCCGCACCGACTACAAGAATGGCATCATTTGGTTTAATTTGTGCTCGTCTCACCGCGTGGGCACTAATAGCGAAAGGTTCAATTAACGCCCCATCGATATCAGACACGCTGTCTTCAATGGCTAATATATTTTTTTCAGGGACATTCAGATATTCACAAAACCCACCATCTTCGTGCACACCAATCACTGAAATTTTTTCACAACAATTGGTTTTCCCGCTTTTACATGCACCACATTCATAGCATGCCACATAAGGCATTACAGCAACACGCTGCCCCACTTTCCATTGTTTTACATCATCAGCAACTGCACAAATAGTCCCCGAAATTTCATGCCCTAAGACACGTGGGTACTGAAAAAAGGGCTGATTACCTCCCCACGCATGAATATCTGTTCCACAAATTCCTACCGCATGTATCTTTATTTTGACTCGCCCAGCCTTAACAACAGGTTCTTCCACTTGCTGGTAAACTAATTTTTTTGGTTCCTGACAAATCAATTGCTTCATATCACCCTCCATCAATTAATCCGTCTTTTTTAATTTAAAAAACATAAATTAGGTATTAAACAACTAATTTTTGTGATTAAATGTTTTCAAATCGGTATTAAATCGGTTTTTTAAACATAAAAATCATAGAGGGATACTGAAGATGGTAAGAAGTAAAAACTTACGTTACAGTTCAATTAATGAATTCCTAGACGCTATTCATAAAAATCTACTGTCTTCGCCATTTCCTTCACAATCATCTTTAGCTGAGATGTTTAATATCAGTCGTACGACGGTAAGACATACGATAGAATATTTACTAGAAAAGAAAATCATTGAAAAACAAGGGAGTGAATATCATGTTTCCCGATACCCTAACAAAAATGATTTCTTCCCCGTTGAGTCTAGCCTCCCCGATCAACAAATCGTTTTATTCGAAAAAGCCTTTTATCAAATGATAAAAGAAAAGGAATTGATGCCAGGTGACACATTTACTGAACTTCAATTAGCTAAAAAAAGCCATGTGAATTCCAGTGTAGTACGTGAGTTTTTAGTTGAGTTTTCACGTTATGGTCTGATTAAAAACACCCATCGCGGCAACTGGCACATGATGAAATTTTCCCGCGAGTATGCAGAAAAATTATTTGAATTCAGAGAATTACTTGAAACCAATGCACTAACACACTTTTTAAACTTACCCGCGGATGACCACCGCTGGATTTTAGCGAAAGAGTTACTTTTAAAACATCGCGCCCTGAGGGAAACCGTCACAATCAATTACCGGGACTTCTCTCAACTTGACTATGAATTACACAGTTTAATTTTATCAGGTGCTAATAACCCTTTCTTTAATCAGTCACTTGAAATAATTACTGTTATTTTCCACTTCCAATATCAGTGGGATGAATCAGACCTAAAAGAGCGAAATGTGCTTGCAATTGAAGAACATATGACCATTCTCAGTGCACTAATTAGTCGTAATGACCTTGTGGCAATGAATGAGCTTCGCCACCATTTAGATACCGCTAAACGAACTATGATCAATTCTATTCAACAAACTTACGAGTAAATCGAACCATAAATAATTTGTTATATCACCATAGGGAAACAATTGATTTTTCTCATCTACTCTTATTTTCATTATTTTGTTTTTATCTGGATTTTTCCTTAAAAAAACCAAATAAACTATAAATAACATTTTAAAAACAAAGCGAAATAAAGAAAAATCAATTTAATATCAATCAATTAAACAAACAACTCCAATCAACTTTAAATTAAAAACTGTTTTTTACTCATAAAAAACAGATTAAAAGCATGAAAAAGCCATTTAATCCACAAAATTGATGCAATTAATAGTGCCTTTCTCTAAATACTTCTAGTCTGAGTCCACACCAGAACACATATACGCATAATAACTAGAGGAATGGCTATGAATTATTACCTGAACCGAAAGTCAATGGTGACAAAGCAATACCCTGAAAAAATTCTTCAATTTGGGGAAGGTAATTTTTTACGTGCATTTATTGATTGGATGGTTGACCAACTTAATGAAAAAACAGATTTCAATAGCGGCATTACACTTGTGAGGCCCATTGACTCTGCTCACCCATCAATCAATAAACAAGATGGCCTATACACTGCCATCACCAGGGGACTTAACGAACAACAGCAACAAGTTGCTGATATTAGAATTATAAATTCAGTTAATAGAGAAATACTTATTTATTCTGAATATGATGAATTTATAAAATGTGCAGAAAATCCTGAACTGCAATGGATATTTTCTAACACCACTGAAGCTGGCATTGTGTATCATCATGATGTCTGTTTTGAAGAAAAACCAGCAAAGAGCTTCCCAGGCAAATTGACCCAGTTTTTGTTCCATCGTTACCAATATTTTAAAGGGGATAAAAATAAAGGCTTATTTATTATACCTTGTGAACTCATTGATTATAATGGTGAAAAGCTTAAAGAATTTGTTCTTCAACATGCACAAGATTGGGATCTGCCAGATGAGTTTGTTACTTGGCTAAATGAACACAATACCTTTTGCTCCACATTAGTGGATAGAATAGTCACTGGTTACCCAAAAAACGAAATTGAAAAATTAGAAAGCGAATTAGGCTACAAAGACGATTTTCTCGTTACTGCTGAATATTTTTATCTATTCGTCATACAAGGTCCAAAGATCTTAGAGGAAAAATTGAAGCTGAATTCTCTTCCATTAAATATCAAAATTGTTGATGACATTAAACCCTATAAAGAACGTAAGGTTGCTATTCTTAATGGTGCTCACACCTCAATGGTGCCTGTTGCTTACTTAGCTGGCATAAAAACCGTCAGAGAGGTGACTTCCAACCTAACCTTTTTGGCCTATGTTAATGAGCTTATCACTCATGAAGTTATCCCTGTTTTATCCCAACAACCCTCTGAGTTAAATCAGTTTGCTGCAGATGTTATTGATCGCTTTAATAATCCCTACATTGAGCATGAATTACTTTCCATTTCCCTTAATTCGCTCACTAAATTTAAAACGCGGTTATTACCCCAGTTAATTTCGTATTCTCAACAACGTAATGCTATCCCCTATTGTATTTCATTTTCACTTGCAGCTTTAATTGTCTTTTATCGTGGCAAATTCAACCATCTGACTATTCCATTGAAGGATGATGAATATTTACTGGAACGATTTAAGGTTTGGGACGAACTCTATGATACCGATATTACGCAGCTCACTTACAATGTGCTCGCCATGTCAGATTTATGGGAAATAGATCTCAATCAAATTGATTCGTTAACTGAGGATATCGCCTTAAAGGTTACACATATTTTACGCAGTGGCACTCAAGCAATACTTGAAGCACGATACACCAAATAAACAATAACTATTTAAAACAATAAGTCCCCCTACAGGAGATACACTTATGAAACTGAGCACATTAAACGGGAAGAATATTCTAGGCTTAACACTCAGCGCCATGTTTTTAATGGGCAGTATGGCAGGAACCGCTTTTGCAGAAGCAAAGTATAAACTTAAAGTCGCTTACGAAAATAACCCTGGAGAACCTTTTGATCTCGCTATTCATGAATGGGCAAAAAAATTCAATGAAAAAACCAATGGTGAAGGTGAACTTATTCCTTACCCAAGCTCACAATTAGGTTCGAAAAAAGATGTCATTGAGCAGATGAAATTAGGTAGTCCACTTATCACTCTCGCCGATGGTGCTTTCTTTTCAGATTATGTTCCTGACTACGGCATCATGTTCGGCCCATATCTAGGCCTGTCATATAAGGATATTTTTAAATTAAATGCCTCTCCTTGGTATAGCTCGCTGGAACAGCAGCTAGACAAAAAAGGGTTGCATGTTGTTTCTAAAGATTGGTTGTATGGGTCTCGTCATATTTTAGCAAATAAAATGGTGCAAACTCCAGATGATCTAAAAGGTCTAAAAATTCGCGTACCGAACAACAAAATCCAAATTAAAGGATTAGAAGCAATGGGAGCTACACCGACACCATTGCCATTAGCTGAAGTTTATACTGCACTTAATCTTAAAATTATTGATGGTGCAGAGAATCCAATTCCTGTGTTATATGGTCAAAAACACCATGAAGCAGCGAAATACTTAATTTTAACTGGCCACGTTGAAAACGTTACTAACTTAGTTATGGGTAGCAAAACATATAATAAATTACCTGAAAATATCCAACTCGCCTTGGTTGAATCGGGGAATGAAGCTGGTCAATACCTCACCGAATTAGTCCTGAAAGAAGAAAAAGAAATTATTGAGAAAATGAAAAGTGAAGGTGTCACTGTTGTTGAAGTTGACCGTACCCTTTTCAAAGAAAAATCAAAACCATTCTATAACGAATTCCCTGAATGGTCTGCGAATTTATATCAACAAACACAAGATATTATTAATAACTAACCATCTATATTGGCGGTTAAACCGCCAATATTTTTAAATTAATAAATGGTTATTTATGACTTTCGCAAGGATCTTTTATGTTTAAATTTCTAGGGAAACTAAGTGATATTGTTTCATCGTTAGCTGTCGCTGCGATTGTCATTATCACAATTCTTGCTGTATTCATGCGCTGGCTGCTGAATGATCCGCTAATGTGGAGTGAAGAGGTTCTCATCATTTGCTACATATGGTTAGTCATGATCGGCGCTGCTTCAGCTGCTGGAAAAAGGATGCATGTTAGCATTGATGCAATTACATCTCTTTTTCCTCAAAAAATACAATTATCTATCGCTGTAATAACGCATATTATGGCCATCGTTGCGTTATCTATTTTTGGCTACCTTGGCTATGAACTCTCTCTAATCGCCGAAGATAAGATCACTCCAATAATCGGCGTTTCTTATTATTACATCGACCTCTCCGTTCCTATTGGTGCATCCATTATGGTGTTATTTTCCGTTCAGCATTTATTGGAAGATATGAGCAAACTGATTAAAGGGGATAAACCATGTCAGTAGTTATCGCCTGTATTGTCTTAATTTTTTGTTTTTTAATTAATGTTCCAATTTTCTTAAGTGTATTAATCGCGTTATTAACATATTTCTTTTCCGCTGGGGATATTTCGCCACTCATCGCTGTACAGCGTATTATTGGTGCTGGTGAGAACGTTACTTTACTCGCAATCCCATTTTTTATTTTGCTAGGTAACTTGTTAAATTACACTGGAATAACAAGCCGAATGTTGAAGTTTACAGGCACATTATCTGGCCACTATCCTGGCGGTTTGGCGCAATCAAACGTTTTGCTCAGCACGATGATGGGCGGGCTTTCTGCATCTAACCTTGCGGACTGCGCTATGCTGTCTAAAATGTTAGTGCCAGAAATGACCAAATTAGGCTATGGAAAAAGCTTTTCTGCCGCAGTTACCGCGGCTGGCTCACTTATTACCCCAATTATCCCCCCAGGGATTGCCCTAATTATTTATGGTTTTGTTGCCGATGTTTCTATTGGCAAAATGTTTATGGCTGCCATTATTCCTGGCTTAATGTGTTGTGTCGCATTAATGGTTGCAATTTATCTTATTGCTAAAAAACGAGGTTATAAACCTGCTCGTGATAAAGCACCGACTTTTGCTGAAGTTTATCAAACAGGTAAAGGGGCAATGTCTGCCTTTTTATTAGTATTAGTCATTATCGGTGGCATTCGATTTGGCATTTTCACCCCAACCGAAGCGGGTGCTATCGCAGTATTATACGTCATCATTATTGGCACGTTCTTTTATCGTGAAATGAAATTAAAAGATATTGCAGCTTCATTCTTAGAAACTGCCCGTTCAACCGCAAGTATTATGCTAATTATCATGACTTGCTCTGCTTTAGCATGGGTGTTAACTAACGAGCAAGTCGCACAAGATGTCGCCAGAATGATGACGAGCTTCTCTGATAATCCTTACGTATTTTTAATGATTGTTAATGCCGTTTTATTAATTTTAGGGATGTTTATTGAAGGGAATGCCGCCATTATTGTACTTGTTCCATTATTAATGCCTACTGTTAAACTATTGGGAATTGACCCTATTCACTTTGGGATCGTCATGATACTCAATCTCGCAATTGGTTGTTTAACACCACCAATGGGCACAGTCATGTTTGTTGCAACTTCAATTACAGGTGTACGCATTGCCGACTTTATCCGTGAAGTTATGCCACTCTTCTTTGCCTTAATTGTGGTTTTATTATTAGTTACATTCATGCCATTCTTCACCACATTTTTACCTAGTTTATAATTTACAACGCCTCTAAAATGGTAGCTAGATATAATTCTAGCCACCATTTTTTACATTTATAATTTTTATAGATTAATTAAAATAAAAACAATCAGAATTATTAATTTCAAAGTAACACAATTACACTATTTAAAAATTTCGTGAATTTATTTTAAACTTAGCTCTTAACTCCCTAAAAAACAATCACGCTAATGACAAAAACATCTGAAGCATTCACATTAATATCTTAATATTCAGAAAACACACTTATTAAGTGTATTTTACAATTTAAAATTAAAAATACATTTTCATTATTTTCATCAATATACAAAAGACGGCAATCTCATTTTTTTATTTTTTAAATTTATATTTGAAAAATATAAGAACTATATCTAGCATGAAATAAGGCAGCTAATTATTAACAGGCGGCCATTCAAAGTTATATAACTTTATTCTACTTGACCTTAATGGGGTTAACTATGTCTAGATATATACTACCTCTGTCTTTACTTTCTTTATCTGTTGTATCAGGTTCAGCACTCGCAGTAACAAACAGCCCTGGAGGTATTATTTCAATCTCAGGCGCTATAAGTGATACTACCTGTACTATTAATGGTGGTAATAGTGCTGATATGTCTATTGCCTTAGATCCAATTATTGCAACTGACGCTGGAACAACGGCAAATACAGTAATAACCAAAAACCAAAAGACATTTGCATTAACATTTTCGAATTGTGCTCAAGTTGGAGGGGGTACGCCTACTGGTACGTTAAAACTGCACTTTTCTTCCAGTAATATCTCGCCTTCTGGTCTATATCTGGTGAATACCACCGTGAATGAAAACGACCCAACGGTTGCTCGTAATGTGGGGTTTAGCTTGTCACAAACCACATCGCCAACTGTTGCTATCCCGTTAAATACAACATTTGATACTGCCCTAACCGCAGCAAATACAACTGGAGCAACAGGTGCAACATTAAACCTTATTGCAAGTTATTATAAAACGAATACAACCGCAGCCCAAGTTGGTGCTTTGCAATCTAACGTCATTTACACTGTTTCCTACTTATAAATAGCGTCTAAGCCAGGCTTTTATTAGCCTGGCTTTACAGGGATATTATGATGAAAAAAGCACTTCTATTATTCGTTATTTTATTTTCCAATAATTTATTTGCCAATGTTATTATTACGGGAACTCGAATTATCTATCCTTCAGATGCTGAGAGTATGGCAGTACAATTATCAAACAATAGTAAAACAGCTTCTCTTGTTCAGTCATGGATTGATAGTGGAGATGAAAATTCGACCCCTGAGAATTCAGATGCACCCTTTTATCTCTCGCCACCTATTGTAAAAATAGAAGGCTCACAAGGACAGCAACTTAAAATAAAAAAAATAGATAAAACTCTACCTAACCATATTGAAAGTGTATTTTATTTAAATGTACTGGATATTCCTAAAACACCCGATACCGCTAAAGGTAAAAATACGATTCAGTTAGCCACGCGATCTCGAATAAAAATTTTTTATCGTCCTGTGGAATTAACCGAATCACCTGACGATGTTATTAATAAAATTAATTACCAATTAAACAATAACACCCTATTAATAAAAAACAACTCGCAATATCACTTTACGGTTGCTGCATTGACAACAACCAATGATAAAAAAAACTCACTGATTGATTCAGGAATGATATCTCCAATGTCTTCTCTTGAGTTTCCGTTAAAACAGGTATTAAAAAATCGTGACCTTGTTTTAGTTTATGTCGATGATTATGGCGTTTTCAAATCTCACAATATTAAACTTTAAAAGAAGATATCATCGTGAAAAAAGAAAACTATCTCTATTTCCTAATTTTATTAGGACTGCAAAGCTGTCTCAAAAACGCGGTAGCAGATGAATTTGAGACATCCCTATTAGTCGGTAAATCCGCACAGGGTGATATTTCACGATTTTATACGGACAGTAAAATTCCTTCAGGAAAACAACTAGCAGATCTTTATGTAAATAATAACTGGAAAGGCCAATTTGAAATTGAGATTGATCATGACGGTAAAGTCATCAGCCTTTCCTCTAACGATGTTAAAAAGTTAAATTTAAACTTATCGCCAAGTGTGATTGAAAAAATTCAACAGCAAGATGTTATCCCTATTGATTCTTTAGTGCCAAATGTTCATTACAAATTCAATATCAATGAATTACGACTCGACATGACGGTGCCCCAAGTGGCATTAAAACAATCTGAGGCCAACTATGTCGACCCAAGCTTATGGAACTACGGTGAACCTGCAATTATTTTTTCTTATAATACAAATTATTACAGCTATAAAGAAAAGAAAAATGCCAAAACCAGTAGCGATAATTTTTATGCAACACTCAATTCGGGTGTCAATTTAGGGGCGTGGCAATTTAGGGATGAATCAAGTTATCGCAACAGTTCCCATGGTTCATCAAAATGGAAAAATAATACGCGTTATGCCTATCGTCCCATTAGCCAAATAAAATCAGGGGTTAAAATCGGTGATTTTTACACCCCTGCGGCGCTATTTAACAGCCTGCGTATTCGTGGGATTGCGCTGGCGACCGAAATGGGGATGTATCCCAACTCGAGCCAAAATTTTGTTCCTATCATTCGCGGCGTGGCTCAGACCAACGCATTGGTCAGCGTCTATCAAAATAATAACTTAGTTTACCAAGAAAACGTCCCACCGGGTGAGTTCTCCTTTAACGACCTTCAACCCAGCGCAGGCGGGGGGGATTTATTTGTCGTTGTACAAGAGGCGGATGGCCGCAAAGAAACCTTCACCGTCCCCTATTCTGCGGTTCCTGATATGCTTAAAGAAGGCATTTATACCTACAACCTTCTTGCTGGAAAAACAAACATTGAAAGCACACACTACCAGCCTAATTTTACACAAGGTGAAATACACTACGGCCTGAATAACCTCGTCACTCTCTATGCGGGTATGTTGTTCAGTGAGAAATATTATTCCGGCGTTGTGGGGAGTGGTTGGAACTTCAGTTTTGGTGCTATTTCCGCTGATGTGACACACGCAAATGCAAAACTAGACGCTGGCTCTCAGAGTGGGCAAAGTTACCGACTGACTTACAGCAAATACATTAATTCAACCTCAACCAATTTAACGTTGGCGTCTTACCGTTACTCAACGAGCGGTTATTATAGCTTTATGGATACTATCTACGCCCAAGATAACTATCGCGCGTGGAAATCTTATCAAGATGACCTTTCCCAACAACTGGGGAATGATGCACCTTCCGACTTATCATTAACCAATTTTGATGCCCTGCGCGGGTCTCGTGCAAAAAATACCTTTACGTTGAATTTGAATCAACAGCTCGCCGATGGTTACGGTTCGGTCTTTGTTTCTGGCACCCATCGCGATTATTGGAATACCCATGGCAGCAGCCGTGAATACCAAGCGGGCTATGCCAATAACTACAATGATGTGTCCTACAGTGTATCGGTTTCTCGTATTCGTAATTATGATAATAAAGAAGAAACACGAATGTATGCGAATGTCAGCGTGCCATTCTCTTTGTTTGAAAAACGCGCCAATATTAATCTCGGCAGTTACTTTACCGATTCACATTACCAACAAACAGCGTTGAGCGTTAGCGGCATTGCGGGTAAAAATGATCAAGTCAATTACACAGTGACAGCGACCAACCAAAGTGGCGGGAATAATTTAGTGGGGGCAAATGCCAGCTATCAACTGCCATCGACGACCCTGTCAGGTTCATATACTGAAGCCAATAACTACCGCCAAGCGGGTTTAGGGGCCAGAGGAACGGTGGTCGCCATTCCTGAACATATCGTTTTTTCAGGAGAAACAGGCCAAACCTACACCATTATCGAAGCGCCGTTGGCTAATAACATGATGGTCAATTCAGATAAAACCACCCTCACCAATCAGCAAGGTGTCGTATTGGTTGCGAATTCAACACCTTATCGAACAAATACCTATACCCTTTCTGATACTGACAAAACATCAGGCGCAGAAGTCCTTGGCAATATGGCTAATGTGAGCCCGTATCAAGGTGCCGTGAATTATATCAAACTCGAAACAGACACGCGTCAAACTTACATATTTAGAGCCTCACTGGCCAATGGGGAAAGTCTGCCATTTGGTACTGAGGTAAATAATGAACAAAAACAAAATATTGGTTATGTGGGGCAATCTGGAGTGATCTACATTAAGAGCGATCAATGGCCTTCCATTTTGTACATCAAGCTCAATTCTAAGGAAAAATCAGAGTGCGTAATTAAAGACCCCGTTAATACCATGGATAAAAACCATAATTTTTGTCGATAAAGGACGTTATGATGAAAAAGACGCTACTGGCACTTCTCTTACCCGCATTATTACTCGCAAGCTATGATGTTGCTGCCAGTTGCAGTAATGCGGGAGAAAAAAATGCACCGCCACTGAATTTTGATATATCCACGGAACTCACAAGCACATCAACCACCGTGAACAAATCAACCCGAACAGGATTCACAGGTCAGTATACCTGTGTAGCACCAGGGCTACTTCAATCAAATACAGTGGGCATTGATAGCCCATTTCGCCAATCAACAGTTGCGATTGGCTTTAATGGTGGGAAACAAGTGGTTTCTATCTCGGTCAGCGGTATTAGTCAATCAAGCGTGACTAATATTCCCCCAGGTACCTACCCCGCCTCTAATCTAGATACAAATTTTACGATTCAATTTAAATTACTCAGCAGCCCACCCGCAAATAATTATAAAGAAGTTGCAGGTAACAGTGTGTTAATCAGCCCAGTAATGATGGCAACGGATGTAACGGCATTAGGCCTTATCCCTTGGCTACTGCGCCTTCTCTCAGACTTAGTCACGTTTCTGTTAACCCTGCAATGGCCAACACATGCTGAGGATATGTTTTACCAACCGATGCAGTTAACCTATAACCCAATCCTAACAACCTGTAATTTTACTAATCAAGGATTAGTCGTTTCGCTTCCGCCTGTCAGTATCAATACTGTCAAAAATGTGACTCGAGCAGGCTACACGCCATTCACATTGAATTTCACGTGCCAAGATTTCCTCGCGGGTAGCACCGCTTCTCGCGATGTGTCTATGTTTTTATCCAGCGGTAGCTTACTGGCAAATGATAAAACCACGATAAACAATACCCTAACCCAAGGTGCTAAAGGTGTCGGTTTTCGGCTCGTCAAAACGGATAACCTCACCGCCCCTTTATTCCTTTCAGACAGTGTAACGGCACAAAATACCGCCACAAGTATTTTTTTCGTCCCAAAAGGCAATCCCATTTCACCATCCTTTTCCGTCAATTTAGGGGCTTATTATTATCCCTATAACCCCAATATTGTCACTCAAGGGGCGGTATCTGGTACGGCAACCGTCGTAATGTCTTACAACTAAAAAAGGAGCGATGATGAAATACTTAGGAGGAATTGCCTTATTACTGATAAGTTTACAAACACAAGCAAGCCTTGTTTTACAAGGAACTCGGGTTATTTTTCCCAGTGATAAAAAAATGGTTAGCATTCAGATGACTAATTACAGTGAACAGCCGACGTTAATCCAAAGTTGGATAGATGAAGGGAATATTAATTCGACACCCGAAACAACCAATGCGCCATTTATTGTCACGCCGCCTATCAACAAAATAGCCGCTAATGAAGGCGTTCAGCTCCGCATCCGTTTTCTTGGTAATAACTTACCCATGGATAGAGAGTCTGTTTATTATTTAAATGTTTTGGATATCGCACCCAAGCCTAAAAACACCCAGGGTATGAATACGCTCCAGTTTGCCATCCAAACTCGAATTAAAGTGTTTTACCGCCCTATTTCGCTGTTACCCCTTCCAGATACATTATTGGATAGCGCTAAATTTTATGCCGATAACGGGCTATTAGCCGTGAATAACCCAACACCTTATTTTCTCAGCATTGCCAATATCTACACAGCAAATAACGCCAATGAGCTTATTGCTAAAAGTTTAATGATCGCACCATTTTCGACTCAGACAATCCCCTCGGGGAAAAAAGTGGTTAATGGAGAAAATATTACCGTGGTTTATATTGATGATACTGGGCAGCAAATTGAGCATCAAACCAAGCTATAAATGAAGGTGTTTCACTACATTTATAGCTCTTTGATGGGAAGATTATGACTGTGCAGTCACTTTAGGGCGAATAAATAACGCAGGTACAGCAAGTAGCGCCATCAAATAAAAGACCACGCCATGATGAGCAGGAACACGCTCATAAATATAACCGACAATAATTGTTAATACCGCTAGACCACCACCCGTCGCCAGTGCCGAATAGACACCCTGTAATGGGATAATTTCATTTTCTTTACGCGCGCTGATAAAACGCATTGCCGCAAGATGACAAACAGTGAACGTTCCACTGTGTAAAATTTGCACGATAATAAGCATAGGTAATGCGGTAAATGCCCCCATCATTCCCCAACGGATTATTCCACAGAATGCGGATAACAACAGTAAGTTACGTGCACTCCAGCGCCTAAATAAACGGTGACTCAGCATAAAGACAATAACTTCTGCGACAACACCCAATGACCATAAGTTACCAATCACTAAGTCTGAATATCCCGCTTCCTTCCAGAACAGCGAGGCAAAACCATAGTAAGCTGCGTGAGCACCTTGCAATAAAGTCACGCAAATCAGAAATCTGACCACATTTTTATCAGCAATCAGTTGTTTAAAAGTAACTTTATTACCATTATCTGCTTTTGCCGCCCCCGCAGGCATTATTGTAGGCCTCAACATCGCCCCCAACAATAAAGCTAAGCAGCTGATAATCAAAGCAACCATAATTGATTTATGGCCCCAAACCCCAGCTAGATAACCCATTAATGAAGAACCAATAATAAAGGCTATCGAACCCCAAACACGGATTTTGCCATAATCAAACGTAAATTGTTTCTGCCATGTTCCTGCCAATGAATCCCCTAATGGAACCATTGGAGCGAAAAATAAGTTAAAACCAATCATCACAAAAAGCAGCCATGCCCAATGGGAACCAAAAGCAAAGCCAATGGAAAAAATTAAGGATGATGCAGCCAACAACCGCAATGCAGTAATTAATTTTGACGGCTCTTTAACTAATGGAGTGATAAACATCGCCCCAAGAAAACGAGCCGCAAGGCCTACACCAAGCAAAACACCGATCATTTCGGCATCAATGCCCTCACCCTGTAGCCAAACAGACCAAAACGGCAAAAAAATACTGTATGCAAAAAAGTAGGTAAAATAATCAATTGCTAGCCAGCGCGTTGATGGAATGACCATCATCCCTCCATTTTTCAATGCAAAAAACCCGCTCATACTTAACAGTAGAAGCGGGTTTAGGTAACTAAAAGTCGTTATATTATGCGTAAACTGGGTATTTTTTGCAGATTGCTAATACTTTTTGTTTCACGCTCTCAATGGTCGCTTCGTCATTGAGGTTGTCTAGAATATCACACATCCAGCCCGCTAGCTCGCGCGCTTCAGCTTCTTTAAAGCCACGACGCGTAATTGCTGGAGAACCAATACGCACACCTGAAGTGACAAATGGGCTCTTCGGATCGTTTGGTACACTGTTTTTGTTTACGGTGATATTCGCACGACCTAATGCAGCATCAGCATCTTTACCCGTGATATTTTTGTCAACTAAATCAACTAAGAACAGGTGGTTTTCAGTTCCACCAGAAACAACTTTATAGCCGCGTTGTTGGAAAACATCGACCATTGCTTTCGCATTTTTCGCAACTTGTTGTTGGTAGACTTTGAACTCAGGTTCCATGGCTTCTTTAAGTGCTACGGCTTTACCTGCAATAACATGCATTAAAGGACCGCCTTGCGAACCAGGGAATACGGCTGAGTTGATTTTTTTGTACAGCTCTTCGTCGCCGCCTTTCGCGAGGATCAAACCACCACGAGGACCCGCTAATGTTTTGTGAGTTGTGGTTGTCACAACGTGAGCATGTGGAACTGGGTTTGGATAAACACCTGCCGCAATCAGACCCGCAACGTGTGCCATATCAACGAATAAGTAAGCATTGATAGCATCTGCGATTTCACGCATTTTAGCCCAATTAACCACGCCTGAATACGCAGAGAAACCACCGATAATCATTTTTGGTTTATGTTTTTCAGCTTGCGCTTTGATATCGTCGTAGTCAATCTTACCGCTTTCATCGATGCCATAAGGAACGATATTGTACAATTTACCAGAGAAGTTAACTGGGGAACCGTGAGTTAAGTGGCCGCCGTGCGCCAAATTCATACCCAGCACAGTATCACCTGGTTGTAGCAATGCCATGTAAACTGCCGCATTCGCTTGTGAACCAGAGTGTGGCTGCACGTTTGCATAGTCTGCACCAAATAATTCTTTTGCGCGGTCAATCGCTAATTGCTCAACGACATCAACATACTCACAACCGCCGTAATAGCGTTTGCCTGGATACCCTTCTGCATATTTATTGGTTAGCTGAGAACCTTGAGCCTGCATGACTCGTGGACTGGTATAGTTTTCAGAAGCAATTAATTCAATGTGTTCTTCTTGACGTTGTACTTCTTGCTCCATTGCTTCCCATAATTTTGGATCATAGTCTGCAATATTCATTTCACGCTTTAACATTCGCTTCTCCTGCCTCAGCAATTCAATAGGTTGACAATCAATTCATCGCAATAGCACACAGTGTAAACTCTTTTTCGTTCTTGAGATAGCCCTAAAGAAAAAATATACGCAAACGATTGCATTAATTTTTTTCACGTCATTTACCACTTTCAGCCTCATTATAAAATAGCTCAAATTTTAAATTTTGACGGAGGAATATCTAGTATTGCGAGTCCCTTCTCATTATGTGCCTATTTTTGCCCTATTTTATCTATTTGCATCTTTACAGATACCCTTAAATATTATAAGTTGTATTTAAAATACATGTTTATAAATAAACTTTATGTCTCTCATAAAAGTGAAGATTTTCGGCACAAAATTCAGCTATCCCACTGAAAATTAAGTGCTATATTTTTGGATGCTTCAGAAAAAATGCCAAACTCTTCCTAACAGAGAACATGAAAAAAATTCAGGAGCACCTGTATGTTAGACAGCCAAACTATCGCTATCGTTAAATCAACCATTCCTGCTATCGCAGCCACTGGACCAAAACTTACCGCACATTTCTATGACAGAATGTTCAATCAACATCCTGAATTAAAAGATATTTTCAATATGACTCACCAAGCTAATGGTGCGCAACGTGAAGCATTATTTAATGCAATCTGCGCTTATGCTGTGCATATTGAAACCCCTGAAGCATTAATTTCTGCCGTTGAAAAGATTGCGCAAAAACACGTTAGTTTAAATATTAAACCTGAACATTACCCTATCGTCGGCGAAAACCTACTGGCTGCCATTGATGAGCTCCTCAATCCTGGTCAAGAAGTGCTTGATGCATGGGGCAAAGCCTACGGGGTATTAGCCGATATCTTTATTGGTCGTGAAGCCTCAATTTACCAAGAAAATGCCGATAAAAATGGGGGTTGGGAAGGTTTACGCGAATTTAAACTGAAACAAAAACAACCACAAAGCGATGTTATTACTAGCTTTGAGTTCGTCCCTGTTGATGGAAAACCCGTCGCAGGCTATCGCCCAGGTCAATACATCACAATTTATATTAATCATGATGGATTCGAGAACCAAGAGATCCGCCAATACTCCTTAACGACAGCACCTAATGGCCAAAGTTACCGTATCGCAGTAAAACGCGAAGACCAAGGCGCTGTGTCTAATTTCTTGCATCAGCACATCAATGAAGGGGATAGTATTTATTTAGCACCACCATGTGGTGATTTCTTTATCGATGTTGATAACCAAACGCCCGTCACACTCATCTCAGCAGGCGTTGGCCTGACGCCAATGTTAAGCATGCTAAACCACCTGACGCAACAAGGCCATGAAGCAACGATCAACTGGCTACATGCGGCTGAAAATGGAGCTGTTCGTGCGTTTAACCACGAAATTCAGCAATTGATGGCCAAACAAAAAATGGGGCATTCTGCCATTTGGTTTAACCAGCCTCGAGGCAATGACCGCCTCGGCTTTGATTACCAATATGAAGGATTAATGGATTTACAAAAAGTACGTGAATGGATTGACCAACCGAATATGCAATTCTATTTCTGTGGTCCAGTAGGCTTTATGCAACATGTGGGTCAACAATTAATTTCGATGGGTGTTGATGCCGATGCTATCCATTATGAGTGCTTTGGCCCACATAAAGTGCTGTCCCTGAATTAATAGATAAAAAAATGCTCTTCGGTTTAGAAGAGCATTTCCTGAAACGTATCAGCCAAAAGAAACTGTTCTAATGGCTTGGTGTTTGAAGTTTTTTCACAGCTTAGCGGTAACGGGCCGCATAAAAAATACACTGTTCTAATCCCATTCCTGTGTATTTACCGTTACCGCCTTTTAACCCTAAAGTTAAATTGCTTCCTCATCTTGCTCACCCGTACGAATACGGATCACACGTGCAACATCATAAACGAAGATTTTACCGTCACCAATTTTACCTGTTTGCGCTGTTTGCATAATAGTTTCAACGCAGTTTTCTACAATATCGTCAGGGACAACTATTTCAATTTTGACTTTCGGTAAAAAGTCCACCATATATTCCGCACCACGATACAGTTCGGTGTGCCCTTTTTGACGACCAAACCCTTTCACTTCCGTAACCGTCATCCCTGTGATCCCGACTTCCGCCAGTGCTTCACGTACATCATCAAGTTTAAATGGCTTTATAATTGCATCAATTTTTTTCATAAATAGTTCCTGTTATGACCAATTTTTACGGCCAAAACCTGAGGTGATCGGATAACGGCGGTCTTTACCAAAATTCCGCATGGTAATACGCGGCCCAACAGGTGCTTGTCGGCGTTTATATTCATTCAGATCAACCAAGCGCACCACTTTACGGACAACTTCTTTATCAAAACCTAGCTTGATAAGGTCATTCACGGATAAGTCTTTTTCAACATAACCTTCTAAGATAGCATCTAATATATCGTAAGGCGGCAAGCTATCTTGGTCTAACTGCCCTGGAGCCAGTTCTGCAGATGGCGGCCTATCAATCACACGCTGTGGAATAGCGGGTGAAAGTGTATTGCGATATTTTGCCAGTTCAAAAACCAATGTTTTTGGCACATCTTTTAACACATCAAAGCCGCCAGCCATATCACCATACAGTGTTGAGTAACCCACTGCAGACTCACTCTTATTACTGGTCGTCAGGACTAAACGGCGGCGTTTATTGGACATCGCCATTAAAATAACAGCACGGCAGCGAGCTTGTAAGTTTTCTTCGGTGGTATCAACCGCAGTTCCTTCAAACATTGGACTTAATTGCGCCATGAATGAATCAAACATCGGTTCGATAGAGACAATATCAAATTCCACACCTAACAACTCAGCTTGTTCTTTGGCATCATGAATGCTCATTTCTGAGGTATAACGGAACGGCATCATCACCGCTTGCACACGTTCTTTACCGATAGCATCTACCGCGATAGCCACTGTTAAACCAGAGTCGATCCCTCCAGATAACCCAAGGATTGCACCATTAAAACCGTTTTTATTGATATAATCGCGAGTCGACATCACTAAGGCTTGATATACCTGCGCGACAGGATCATTTTCAATAAACACACTACCTTCACTTACCAATTCCAGCTCATCAAATTGTACCGTAACAACTTGTTCTTTGAATTCGGGTAATTTAAAGGTTTGTTTGCCTTTATTTGCAATGACTTTCGAGCCACCATCAAATACCAACTCGTCTTGTCCACCCACTTGGTTGAGGTAAACGATAGGCATGTGAGTGCGTTGGCAATGGTCAACCAGTAAGTCGCTACGGATATGTTCCTTGTGAATATCATACGGTGATGCATTGATAGTTAGTAATAACTCGGCTCCAGCACCTTTCACCGCATCAACAGGCTCGTCATACCAAATGTCTTCACAAATCAATAAACCTAATTGATAGCCTTTGAATTCTACCACGCAGGTTTTTTCAGCTGCGCTGAAATAGCGCGGTTCATCAAAAACACCGTAGTTTGGTAGTTCTTGTTTAAAATAGCGAGCATGCAATTTCCCTTGATAGAAGAAAGAAAGTGCATTGAAAATTTCGTCCCCTTCATAGCAAGGGTGGCCGACAATAATTGCCGTTTCTGCACTCGCCTTTTGCAAACGTTCAAGCTGAGCTTCACATCTGTCTTCAAAATCTGCACGGAAAATTAAATCCTCAGGCGGGTAGCCCGTCAGAGACAGTTCTGAAAACATCACAATATCGGTTTGTGAGGCTTGTTCACTCACGACTTGTAACATGCGATCGCAATTACCTTCGATGTCACCGACTAACCAGTTAAGTTGTGCGAGTGAAATATTAAGCTTACGGCTCATAACGTGTTTCTTCTCCCGAAGCGTGAATACGGTTTACCTTGTCCACGTAGATTATATAGGTGAATAATAGTTAATTATTCTTTAAAGTCATTAGCTTCCAAATCGTGGCGGCCAAGTAATTTATAAAATTCTGTGCGATTTCGTCCAGCCATGCGTGCGGCTTGTGTGACATTGCCTTTCGTCATCTGCAATAACTTGCGTAAATAATTCAATTCAAATTGATTACGTGCTTCAACAAAGGTTGGCAAGGCAGTATTTTCACCTTGTAACGCCTGGCTAACAAGGGCTTCACTAATAACAGGAGATGTTGTTAACGCTACACATTGTTCAATCACGTTAACCAACTGGCGTACATTACCTGGCCAAGTTGCTGTCATCAGGCATTTCATCGCATCACTTGAAAAACTGCGAACAAAGGGCTTATGCCGAGACGCAGATTCTCTCAATAAATGATTTGCTAATAATGGAATATCTTCTGCACGTTCATTTAATGCAGGAATACGTAAATTAACCACATTCAGGCGATAATAGAGATCTTCACGAAACTCATTTTTTTCCATCGCTTTGGGTAAATTACGGTGTGTTGCAGATAAAATACGCACATCGATGTCTAAGTCGCGATTGCTCCCTAATGGGCGAACTTTGCGTTCTTGTAACACCCGCAATAGTTTTACCTGCAAGGGCATTGGCATATCGCCAATTTCATCAAGAAACAGTGTGCCACCACTTGCGGCAAAAAACAGCCCCTCGCGGTTACTCACTGCCCCCGTAAAGGCACCTTTTGCATGACCAAATAGTTCAGATTCTAAAAGTTGTTCTGGCAATGCGCCACAATTGATAGCAATAAAGGGTTTACGGGCGCGCGGACTTGCTTTATGAATGGCCTGCGCTAACACTTCTTTACCCGTTCCACTTTGGCCGTTAATCAGTACACTAACGTCTGATTGTGCCACCATATGGGCTTGTTCAAGAAGACGTATCATTAAAGGGCTGCGGGTGACTATCCCCGAACTCCACTCTTCATCACTCATCGGTGAAGAAGATAAAGCAAGTGCTTCATCAATAGCTTTATATAAAGCATCTTTATCAACAGGTTTCGTTAAAAAGCTGAACACGCCACGTTGTGTCGCAGCAACGGCATCAGGGATTGAACCGTGTGCCGTTAAGATGATAACTGGCATATTAGGATGCGCTTTTTGAATTTCATCAAACAGCGCCATTCCGTCCATCTCATCCATGCGTAAGTCACTTATCACCAAATCTAACTTTTCTTTCTGTAAGATTTTAAGTGCTTCAGGGCCACTTTCCGCAGTGGTCACTTTAAACCCTTCACTGCTTAACCGCATCCCAAGTAACTTAAGTAAGCTAGGGTCGTCATCAACGAGCAGTAAACTTGCCGACTTACGGTTTGTCATTATTTCGCGTTCTCCGATGAAGGTTGTTCTACAGGAGGCTCTGCGGGTTTTGCTGCGTCAGATGAGGTTTCTTTATCGCCTTCAACAACGCTTTCGACTTCTTTTTCCGTTTCATTAGTGCTTTTTTTCCGTGAGGAAAGTTGACGCTCAATGTCTGTTAAGTTTTCGAGTTTGCGCGATGTTGTGTTCAGTTCAAAAGCTAACTTAGCGTTGTCTTCTTTTAAGCGATCAAGCTTAGTATCCATTTCTTGCTGTAAGCGTTTATAGCGCGCACCTGCATCTGAAAGGTTAATAATTTGCACTTGTTGCTCACGCCATAACTGTAATAAAGGGCGTACCGCAGTTGGAAAACTGAGGCTATATGTATTAATGCTGTCGAGCATTTTTCGCCGCTCAGCAATCGTTGGGTCAGCTGAATTTAACAGTATATTTTGTTGAAATGCATCTGACCAATTTGTAACCTCTATTTTGCTTGCATTTTCACGTGCTTGTGAAGTTTCTGTGCGATCTGCACAATCCATCATACGCAACCAAAATAGCGCATTTTCACGAGCAGCAGGCTGGTCATTTTCCCAAATCGTATCGCACGATGCATAACGATAATCAGTCACTTTCACTTCAGGCACAACCACTTGTGCCAGCGTTTCCAGTGGCGATTGACCATTTTTTGCTACGCACCCGCTTAGGATAAGGGTAAAGAATACCGCCCCAAAGCTGACCCCTGTTCGTCTCATCACGAATGGGCTTATTTGATTAAGTTTATTTGGCAGTGCTTTACGATAAAGCACTGCCAAAAAATCTGTAGACCGATTGACCATTATTCATTCTCTGCTGTTAGAGGCAGTTCAATTCTAAAACAGACATCTGCTGATTTATATGGGACTAGTGAGAGTTCTCCGCCCATTTGTTTTATACAATCTTGTGCAATACTTAACCCCAACCCACTCCCTTTCACCGCACCTTTTCTTTGCAAGGACCCTTGGTAAAAAGGCTCAAAAATCATGCTTTGCTCAGATTCGGGAATTGGCGTACCTGTATTTGCAACTTCAATCAGCAGTTTATTGCCTGTTTGACGACTCGTGATCCAAATATTACCTGATTCGCCACCATAGTGCACCGCATTGGAGTAGATATTATCAATAACTCGCCCAAGTAAAGTGGGTTCCGCTAAACAGCTTTCGACTTTTAAACGGACTTCCGTTTTAATATTTTTGGCTCTAGCAGGTAAATTATGTGCATTAACAATATCTTCAATCAATTTATTTAGGTCAACTAATTGGGCTTCTGGTGGGTCATCAACCAATTTACGATTATAATCGAGTAACTGCTCAATAAGTTGCTGAAGATGCTTACTGCTATGATCAAGAATTTCAACAACCTCCCTTTGAGAGTCAGTTAATGGCCCTGCGACTTCATCAGCAAGTAATTCGGTGCCTTCTCGCATACTGGCGAGTGGTGTTTTTAACTCATGGGAAATATGACGTAGAAACTCATGTCGTTGAGACTCAAGCCAAGCCAAGCGCTCACTTAGCCAAATAATACGCTGAGCGATTGTACGAAGCTCTCTTGGTCCTTTAAAGCGTTCAATGTTACTGGCTAGAGTTCGGCCAGTACCAAGGCGATTGATCATTCGCTCAATGACTTTCACTGGCCCAATAATCATTCGAGTAAATAAAGTCACTAATAGTGCACTGAGTAAGAACAAGATCAAACTTTGCCAACCGAATAATTGCCCTTTATTTGCAATTGCTTTTTGCAACTGTTCCCCACGGCTAAAAATCACATCGCGAGTTTCCTGTACAAGTGCGGTATTTTCTGCTGAAAATTGCTCCAAGGCTTGAGTGACTTTCGCGGTAGGCTCATTATTTTCACATGCCACTATTTTAAGTTGTGTTAATGTTGCAGTGAGCTTTGAGGTGTCAGATGTTTGAGGCAAAATGGTTTTTTGCCTTTCAAACATTTGTTCATAATCGGCAAATTGTTTTTGGTATTGAGTTTGCAAAGCTGCATCTTGTAATACGCAATATTGTCGATAGCTTCGCTCCATTTCCAATGCGAGACTGCTCATTACCTCACTGCGCCTAGCATCCAGTAAAGTAGTTTTATTGATATTTGCGGCTTGGTTACTCAGTTGTTCTAAGCTTTGATACGCTTGATATGCCAAAACTAATAAAGGCAACAAGACGAGCCAAAATGCCATCACAACCAGTTGGCGCAAGGAACGCGGGAAAAAACGCCATTTGCTCAATACATTCATCTCATACCCATTAAACGTATTTCAATGGTAGCAGAACTCTCTCCCGTGCGAAAAGGTGAATTCGGGTTCTGAGTTCCATAGCATAAAAATCAGACTAACTATGACTGAGCCGCTGCAATGAACGTGCCAATTTTTGTATAAAAATGAGTATTTTCAGTGAGGTATACCCTAAGAGGGAATATTTTAGAGTATTTATTAATATCCTCTAAATAATTCGGATTGCAGCTGAGCGCGGGTAACGACGTTGTGGTTCGAATTATAACAGACATAGGAAGGCGGAGATAAGGATCGACCTTAACTCCGCCAGCGATGATTTACTGCTTGTATAGGATTATGTCTTTACATTAAAGATAATCATATAGGTGGTGCCTCACTCCACGTGTCGCCCTGTGTTTGATAAGGCCCGAAGGCGAGTATCTGTGCTGTTGGACGGTAGGCACCTTACTTTGGCGTCATTCTGGCTTTATGTGGTATGTTCCCAACTATTTTTGGACCGACATAATGAATTGAATGAGCAACTGCATATTATTATGCACAACTCATGCCAACTTTTCAAGTAAATATCTAACCCATTAAAAAATAAGCAAATTAAATTTATTACTTCTTTTAACTCTTTCTGAATACGCTGAAACGGTTTATCCGAACCTTCAGTTTGTCGCTAATTTAAGACACTCAAAAGCTCAATTTATAAAAACTTTATTTATCATAGAGATAAATGTCTCCTTTTGGCGACAGTACATATGGGGTGTTGTCGCTAATTTTAGACAACGAGGAAAAAACGCTAACTCTACGCTGCTTATTTTATCTTTTCACCAAAAAATAATTAATAATATTTATAGTTTCACAAAAAACATTCCCCACCTTAATCTTAAAATTCACAATAAAAAAAACATAAAAACCAAAATAATACACTAAGTTAATCAATTAAATTCAAATAAAGCAATTCAATAACTATTTACCTTTACACTTTAACAAATTTAAACAATACTTAATATTGATAATCGATGCATGTTCTCACTTTGAAATTAATAATTGGAGATTGTATGAATCCTACTTCAGAAACTTCAAACAAAGCAGAAAATATTGACATTGCGGTCCGAGTCATTGAAAAAGTGACGGGTTACATGTTTCAAGCAGCATTACGGGCAGCAGTCAAATTAAACATTGCAGAATATTTAAAAGATGGGCCTAAAACGTCACAAGAGTTAGCAGAAATTATTAATGGCAAACCAAAAGTTATCCATAAAACACTACGTATATTAACAACTCAAGGTATTTTTAAAATACAGGATGATTTGCACTTTGCCTTAACCCCCGAAGCTGAGTTTTTACTTCCTGACCATCCTTATTCATTACGTCAAGCGATACTCATGCTAACAGATAAGACTTTCTGGATGCCTATACATAATCTTGATGAAATTATTCTTGGCAAACCTGTATTTAAAAATATGTTTGGAGGGACATTCTTTGAATACTGGCAGAAAAATGTTCACTTACCTGACAACTTTGATGTCGGCATGTCATCTATGTCACGCATTGAAAATGAATACGTTATTAATGCATATCAATTCCCAGAAAATATTGTGATTGCAGATATTGCTGGAGGCTTAGGAGCATTACTTTTTGAGGTATTAAAAAGAAACCCCACCACTAAAGGCATTCTATTTGATCAGCCTCATGTATTAAAACAAACAATATTACCTCTACTCGGTGACGATTCGCGCTGGACCACCTACCCCGGTTCATTCTTCGAAAAATGCCCTGAAGCTGATATTTATTTACTCAAATACATTACTCATGACTGGCCAGAAGACAGTGTAATTAATATTTTAAAAACCATTCGCCGTGCGATGAAAACAACATCAAAACTCTTGCTCATTGATTGCATCGTCGCTGATGATAACAAAGTAAATATTGGTAACGATATAGACTTAATTTGTTTAAGCCTTTCACCCGAAGGTGGCGAACATACTATCAGTGAGTTTGAGACATTATTAAGCAATGCGGATCTTAAACTTAACAGAATAATCGATACCCATTGTCATATTCATATTCTTGAAGCTATACCTATATAATTTGATTAAACCAATGAATGCCGACCTTAGGGTACAAGTGATAGGTAGGCATTTTATTCATTGAATAAAACCACCGACATTTCTGATACACTTCAGAATTCTCAACCTTCTTCCTAGCTTATCCTTTCTCATCTTGATATAAGATTTCTCAATACCCTATTCATCACAGAATATAACAACATGATAAAAATCGCCTTAGTTGATGACCACGTCGTTGTGCGCTCTGGTTTCGCACAGTTGCTGACCCTAGAACCCGATATTTCCGTTGTCGGACAGTATGCTAGCGCCCAAGAAGCATTGCCAAAGCTTCTTAATTTAGAGATTGATGTCGCTATTATGGATATCTCCATGCCAGATGAAAATGGTTTGCAGTTGTTATCACGACTTCGCCAAAAAAAGCCAGACTTCAAAACCATTATTCTCAGTATTTACGATACCCCTGCTTTTGTACAAAGCGCCTTAGACGCAGGGGCCAGCGCTTATTTAACCAAACGCTGCGGGCCAGAAGAGCTGGTACAAGCGGTACGTTCTGTTCACCAAGGGGGATGCTATTTATGCGCAGACGCCATGCGAGCGCTACGCCATTCGCCGCAACAACATCAAGGGATGCAAGAATTAACGCCTCGGGAGCGGGAGATTTTTGATTTACTCGTAGCAGGCCTCAGCGTTAAAGTGATTGCAGAACAACTCGAGCTTAGCCATAAAACAGTGCATGTCCATCGCGCTAATGTGCTCGGTAAATTGCAATGCGAAAACACCATTGACCTCGTACACTACGCACTAGAGCACAACCTTATTTCAAGGTCTTAATGGCATGAGTAAAAACCTGCGTTTAACACTTCAATCTATTTTTCTACTCTTTACCTACTCATTGCTGTGGATTGGGTTGTGGATCATTGGTTTTTATTTAAGTGAAAACAGCTTTCAGGCAACCTTATTTTTGCCGCAAGGGTTGCGCCTTGCTTTAATGATCATCCTGTGGCGGCGCTATTGGCCTACTTTGCTACTTAGCGAAGGTATTTTGAATTTTTGGTTATCTGGGGAGCAACTGCTTTTCCAACCGATTTTACTGCTATCTCCACTATTAAGCCTTGGTGTGGCTTTTGTTATTCAAGATATTTGGTGGCGCTATACTTTATATTGGCAACGTTTATTATTGTTGCTAGCTGGTGTCGCTGCAAACAGTGTGCTTCATGCATTGCTGTTTGGCTGGCTATCATCCTATTCCATTAGCCAACTCTTTTTAACGACATTCACTGGGGGGATATTACTCTCCCCATTTGTTTACCTTATCTATGAATACCTGCATGAGCAGCACTACCAAATGTTGCTTGACTATGGAACTCCCGACAAACAATTACGTACTTCTTTGATTGTTTGGTGTTTTTTATTTTGTGTAGTGGGATTAAGTGCCCAAGTCTTTTTCGCACCTGAAATCGAACGTTTGATTGTTTTACTGGTGTTTATTCCAAATGTGTTTATGGCTTACCGCTATGGTTGGCAAGGAGGGGTGCTTTCCGCATTATTAGGCAGTTTAATTATTACTTTTGCGCGGCAATTTCACGGTGCTTTTGCAGACTTAGAAGAACTGGAAATGTTTCTCAGCACTCAAGCCTTAATCGGTATTGGGCTGGGGATTGCCATTAGCCGCCAAAAACAGCTCGCCAATAACCTACAACGTTATCGACAACGCTTAGAACAAGAGCTAAAAGCACGACGTGATCTGATGCGCCAATTAGTTCATACTGAAGAAGATATCAAAAAAGCCATCGCCCGCGAATTGCATGATGAAATTGGGCAAAATATTACCGCCATTCAGATTCAATCCATGTTAGTCAAGAAAACAGCGCCAGACTCATTAAGCCACCAAGCGGCAAGCCAAATTAATGAGCTTGCTCAGCAAATTCACCAATCGACTCGGCAACTGTTGCGCCAATTGCGTCCGCCTGTATTGGATGAGATGTCCCTCGAGAATGCGCTCACCCATTTAATCGCAGAATTTTCCTTTCCTGAAAATAATATTCAATGCCATTTTCGCTATGCGCTACAAGAAACCCCCGTCAATGAAACCGTTCTATTTACGTTGTACCGCCTTGTTCAGGAATTACTTAACAATATCAGCAAACACGCAAAAGCCACACAAATCCACATTTCACTAGCGCAAATAGGTGACTCGATCCAGCTTGTTGTTGATGATAATGGCGTGGGTATTCCCTTTAGCAAACGCACGAGTGGCTTTGGTTTACGCGGTATTGAAGAACGCGTTAGAGCTTTAGGGGGAGATTGGACTCTCACCACACAAAACGGTACGCAAATAATTGTTAACTTGCCCACATTTTAAGATAAAACATCACAAAAATAGGAATTATTCCTAGTCCTCTAATACCTTCTCTCATCCCTTTTGTTAAAAACTTGATTACATTTTGCCAAACACGAGAAATACCATCATGACAGGTCAACATACATTGGATTTGGATAGCACTTATCGCTTTTGGCGCCGCCGACTGATGTTATTCATGATAGTGGGTTATGCCACCTTTTATCTGACGCGAAAAAGCTTCAATTTTGTCATGCCTGTCATGCAGAGCGAATTGCTGCTCGACAAAAGTGATATTGGCTGGATTGCCACGGCGTTTTACCTGACTTATGGCATTTCCAAGTTTTTATCGGGTATTTTCCACGATATCACAGGCTACCGCTGGTTTATGGGTGCAGGTCTTGTGATGACGGGGCTACTGAATATCATTTTTGCCTATTGTTTATCGTTCCCTGCCCTTTTGTTGGTATGGACGCTAAACGGATTTTTCCAAGGTTGGGGATGGCCACCTTGTGCACGAATTCTCACTCACTGGTACTCACGTAATGAACGTGGTTTCTGGTGGGGGTTGTGGAATATCTCCATCAATCTCGGCGGCATGCTGTTGCCTTTGCTCACTGCGCTGTTAGCAACGCAATATAGTTGGCAAATGGCATTGATAGTGCCAGGGTTGATTGGTGTGGGGGTTGGGCTTTGGTTATGTCGCCAGCTGCGAGGAACACCACAAGAAGAGCAACTACCCAGTGTTGGGCAATGGCGCCAAGATGTGCTGGAGCTACGCCAAGAGCGTTTATCCCCCCCGATGCCAATGTGGGTGATTTTAAAAGACGCGATTGTTTTCAACCGCATGATTTGGTTATTAGGCTTCTCCTATATTTTAGTTTATCTCATTCGCATGGCGATAAACGACTGGGGAAATCTCTGGTTAACAGAAACACACGGCACCAATTTACTCAGTGCCAACGCAACATTGTCGTTATTTGAATTAGGTGGGCTACTTGGCGCACTGTGCTCAGGATGGGGCTCTGATATTTTGTTTCGCGGGCAGCGGGCACCAATGATTTTGCTGTTTTCATTGGGGTTGTGTATCTCAGTCAGTGCTTTGTGGCTTACCCCTATTCATCATTACGCTTTACTCGCAGTGTGTTTTTTTGCTATCGGCTTTTTTGTTTTTGGACCACAAATGTTAATCGGTCTCGCTGCAACAGAATATTGTCATAAAAAAGCAGCGGGCGCGGTAACGGGTTACCTTGGGTTGTATGCCTATCTAGGGGCTGCAATTGCAGGGTGGCCGCTCTCTCAAGTCATCGCACATTACGGTTGGTCAGGGATGTTTACCTTACTAGCCAGTGCCGCTGCCTTGATGGGGCTACTGCTTATGCCGCTTTTGATTGCGAATGTCAGCAAACGAGAGCACATGGCAGGATCTGTTTCACCCTCTGATAATTAAAATCTGATAAAGGATTGAAAATGAAACTGAAAACTCTCTCTACTCTAATCGCAGCAGGCTTATCCCTCGCCGCAATTTCGACCACTGCAAGTGCGGCGGGTCGCCTTGTGGTTTACTGTAGTGCAACCAACGCGATGTGCGAAACAGAAACCCAAGCATTCGCTAAAAAATATGATGTGAAAACTACGTTTGTACGTAACGGCTCAGGCAGTACTTTAGCTAAAATCGAAGCTGAAAAACGTAACCCACAAGCAGACGTGTGGTATGGCGGTACATTAGACCCACATTCACAAGCAGGAGAAATGGATTTACTTGAGCCATACAAATCACCAAAACTCGATGAAATTATGCCTCAATTCCAAGACCCTGCAAAACGCAAAGGTAACTATTCCTCTGCGGTTTACATCGGAATTTTAGGCTTTGGAGTGAATAAAGATCGCTTAAAAGAAAAAGGCTTACCTATTCCAACTTGCTGGAAAGATTTAACCAAACCTGAGTATAAAGGTGAAATTCAAATCGCTGACCCACAAAGCTCAGGAACTGCGTATACCGCACTAGCAACATTTGACCAACTTTGGGGTAACGAGCAAGCCTTTGATTACCTGAAAAAATTAAACTCTAACATCTCTCAATACACCAAATCAGGTATTGCCCCAGCACGTAATGCCGCACGTGGTGAGTCTGCCATTGGTATCGGCTTCTTACATGATTATTCATTAGAAGTGGAAAATGGCGCACCATTAGAATTAATCGCACCATGTGAAGGTACGGGCTATGAAATTGGCGGGATCAGTATCCTGAAAAATGCCCGTAACATGGATAATGCTAAACTGTTCGTGGATTTCGTGTTGTCTAAAGAAGCCCAAGAGCTGAGTTGGAAAGAAGGTAAATCTTACCAAATCCTCACCAATACTACGGCGGAATCGTCCCCAATTTCGTTAAAACTGAACGACCTGAACCTGATTAATTACGATATGGACAAATACGGTGATGCCGATGTCCGTAAGAATTTAATCAACAAGTGGGTTACTGAAGTCAAAATGAGCAAATAACCACCCTGTGCGGCGTGAACGCGCCGCACTGAGCACTTACTTAACTAAAATAAAAATTAATTTAATTAAGCTCTAAATAGTTTGGGTTGTCACAAGGTGGCAAGCGACCTTATTCCGAGGAACATACACAAGCATGTGACTAGGATAACAAAGCAAAGCCAATACCGTGACAGCGCAAAATATAACTAGATAAAAATTCTAACTATTATCATTAAGCTCTAAATAGTTTGGGTTGTCACAAGGCGGTAAGTGACGTTATTCCTAGGAGCATACACAAGTATGTGACTAGGATAACAGAGCGCAGCCAACACTGTGACAGCGCAAAATATGACGAGCTTAGGGGGATCTATGTCTCAAACCCTAGCTCTGACACCACCTAAAAAGCGAGATAGCACCTTTTTTTGGCTGCTATTGGCATGGGTTGGTTTCGCCTTGTTACCGTCTTGGAGCCTTGATTATGGCTTACTTGACTCAACACAAGATGAAATCCTCGCCGCTTATGGTTGGAGCAGCATAAACATTAGTTGGCTTTGGTATCTCTTGCCATCTGTACTGTTTATTCGCCCGTTAACACCAGCGGATCGTTATCATAAAACACGCCATTACTTCGATATTGCTGTCGCGGCTATCACTGCCGTTGTGGTGATCATCACGGCTTACTTTGATGGTAAGGGCCTTGGTTATTCCGCCATTGTGCTGTTTATTGCCCTAGGTATGGTGATGACGCACGCGTTAACCCGCCTTGAGTGGCTGGGTGGCGACCAATTCGTCATTGGGTCGCTTATCACCGTTATCGCACTGATCACGTTGTTTATCGTCTTCCCAAGTGTAGCGATTTTTATCCCCATGTTTACCGATGGTAATGGGGATTTCGCGCCATTTGCCTTTGTGGCAATTTTAACGCAATCCCATATTGTTCAGGTTATCATTAACTCGGTATTTCTCTCTTTAGCAGTGGGAGCTGGCTGTACCTTCTTTGGGTTAATTTTAGCTATCTACACCACACGTATTGCGAAACGTTCTGCCATTATTGGTCGCGTATTTTCTATCCTACCTATCGTTACACCACCTTTTGTTGTGGGCCTTGGTGTCACCTTGATGATGGGTCGCTCAGGTTATATTACTGAATTTCTCGCGACTTACATGGGGTTAGAAAATACCAACTGGCTGTATGGCTTTACGGGAATTTGGCTCGCACAGGTTCTGGCCTTTACCCCAATGTCATTTATGATTTTGGATGGTGCGATTAAAACCATTCACCCATCATTGGAAGAAGCCTCTTATACCCTGCGCGCTAATCGTTACCAAACCTTCTTTAATGTGTTTATGCCATTATTGAAACCTGCATTAGCTAACGCATTTTTAATTGTTATTGTTCAGTCACTGGCCGACTTTAGTAACCCATTAGTGTTAGGCGGTAACTTCGATGTATTAGCGACGCAAATTTATTTCTATATCACAGGTTCTCAGTTAGATTACCAAGCAGCCAGTACCTTGGGCGCTTCCTTGTTAGTCTTCTCTCTGTTGGTATTCTGTGTGCAATATATGTGGATTGGTAAACGTTCGTACGTCACGGTTTCGGGTAAATCTTATCGTGGTGATGTCCAACCCTTACCATCATCTTTAATTGCCACTGTCACGACATTCTTAGCGATTTGGGTCGCCTTTAACGTTCTGTTATACGGTAGCATTTTCTACGGAAGCTTTACGGTGAACTGGGGTGTGGATTACACCTTAACGTTAGATAACTTTATTAAGTTATTCGGTCAAGGTATGAGTGATGGCGCATGGCCTTCATTGCTCGATACCCTTCTGTATGCAGGAATTGCCGCACCGATCACCGCAATTCTGGGTCTATTAATTGCCTATATCGTGGTACGCCAAGATTTCCGCGGTAAGAAAACCATCGAATTCACCACCATGTTATGTTTCGCCGTACCTGGTACAGTTGCGGGTGTGTCATACATCTTAGCCTTTAACGACACACCGTTCTATTTAACAGGTACAGCGGCCATCGTAATTATTTCGATGACTATGCGTAACGTTCCTGTGGGGATCCGTGCTGGCATCGCAGGATTAGGCCAAATTGATAAATCATTAGATGAAGCGTCGCTGAGCTTACGAGCAGGTTCTATGCGTACTATTTTCTTTATCTTACTGCCGCTCTTGCGCCCTGCGATTTTATCCGCGCTGATTTACAGTTTTGTACGAGCGATTACCACTGTTAGTGCAATTGTGTTCTTGGTTACTCCTGATACACGCGTAGCCACCGCTTACATTCTTAACCGTGTTGAGGATGGTGAGTATGGTGTTGCGATTGCTTATGGCTCCATTTTAATTGTGGTCATGCTCGCAATTATCTTCTTATTTGACTATTTGATTGGCGAAGCCCGTGTTTCACGTTCCAAAGCCAAAAATGCACAGTAATCATGGAGTAACTGACATGACACAACCGAATTCTTGTGAAACAACTAGTTTTGTTGAATTAAAAAATGTGACTAAACGCTTTGGTAGCAACACGGTTATCGATGATTTAAGTTTGTCCATTCCCCAAGGCAGCATGGTGACCTTATTAGGTCCATCGGGTTGCGGAAAAACTACCGTTTTACGTTTAGTGGCAGGGCTCGAAAAGCCGACCGAAGGCCGTATGTTTATTGATGGGGAAGATGTAACCGACCGTTCAATACAACAGCGCGATATTTGTATGGTGTTCCAGTCCTACGCTTTGTTCCCCCATATGTCTTTAGGGGATAACGTAGGCTATGGCTTGAAAATGTTAGGGTTACCGAAAGCTGAGATCAAAAAACGCGTTGATGAAGCATTAGAGCTGGTGGATTTAGCTGGCTTTGCCGACCGCTTTGTTGACCAAATTTCGGGAGGACAACAGCAGCGTGTCGCCTTAGCTCGAGCGTTGATCCTCAAGCCAAAAGTGCTGTTATTTGATGAGCCGTTAAGTAACTTGGATGCCAACTTACGCCGTAGCATGCGTGAGAAAATTCGCGAGCTACAGCAGCAATTTAACATCACCTCCTTGTACGTTACCCATGACCAAAGTGAAGCCTTTGCGGTGTCTGATATGGTGTTGGTGATGAACAAAGGGAAAATCATGCAGCTAGGTTCCCCTCAAGAGTTATACCGCCAGCCAGCGTCGAAATTTATGGCGAGCTTTATGGGGGATGCCAATATTTTCCCTGCAACATTGACCGCGGATTCTGTGGATATCTTTAATTATCGCTTGCCTCGTCCTGCGCAAATTACCTCAACACAAACACAAGTCACTGTGGGTGTTCGCCCTGAAGCCATTACCTTGAGTTTACAGGGTGAAGATAGCCAACGTTGTACGGTTACTCACGTTGCTTATATGGGGCCTCAATACGAAGTTACTGTTGATTGGCATGGCCAATCCATGTTGCTACAGATCAATGCAATACAGTTACAACCTACTGTTGGCGAAAATCTTTATTTGCAGATCCACCCATATGGCATGTTTATTCTTGAGTAATATCCCACTCTTTGAATAATACTAAATGTCATTAGGTAACAAGGGAAACTTAGCATTGTGAATAGCACATTTCCCCTTCGCCCAAAAGGGCGGAGGGGAAATGTGCACCCATAAGAAAATAATCACTAAAAGCATATTATCGGTGACTTAAATATCAATTTTTATTTTTTTCTGAAAGTACAATTAACATACTTAGCAAAATAAATAACATACCAATTATCATTGAAATTGTCATCGACTCATCTAAAAGATAAGATGAAATCATCACACTAATGATTGGTGAAATAAGGATTGAGTATGATGAAAGCTTTGCGCCACCATGCCCTATCATATAATACCAAAGAACATAAACAATCACGCCATTAGCTAGCCCCATATAGATAATTGGTATATATACACTGATAAAAAACTCAGAATGTATATTGCTCAATATGTTTAAATCAACATTTAAAAATGGAATTAATAAAATAAAAAAAACAAATGACACTACATTTTGATAAAATACTTTTGAAGTTAGGTTTATTTTCAAGGTGATTTTTTCAGATAAAATAGTTCCTAGTGCCCACATAAATGCACTTAATAAAATTATCACTTCACCAATACTTATACCAACTGGTGATATAAAGATAAAAATACCACTAATGCATAACAAAGATACAAATACTGACCTAGTTTCAATATGTTTATTCATTACACCCAATACAACTGTTGCCATTACTGGCATTGTATAAACAAGTACAGATGCCTTTACCGCTTCTGTATACTTTAACGCCAAACTATTTAATATAGGAACTAAAAAAACATTTAAAAAACCAAGTGGAATACTTTTTACAAAATCTCGCAAATTAAACCGACACCGACTAAAAAAGAAAAAAACAAAACACAAAAAAACAACTGAGATAATTAGTGAGTAGATTCTAAAAGCCCAAACACCTACTTGGTCAATCGCTAGTTTTGATATAGGAAATGCACTCCCCCATATAAATGATATTAAAACAGCACAAAGAAGTACTTTAATTTTTTTCATTATACCTCACAACTAATGCCATTCTTTTACTTGTTCTATTAGATGTCACTGCGGAAACGAAATGTGGGATTTTTCTTTTTTTTGTATCAAAAATTAAAATATTTAAATATGACGGGATAAAAGTATCTAAAATTGTCTTTTTATCCTTATCTAAAATCATCGTTAATCCTCCATAATTTGCTTCCCATTCCTTGGTTAGATTAATGACAATACCTATCCCATCATCGGAGTCGCAATGTGTAGTTAGAAAATCATCTTTATCAAACCTGCTTAAGTACATGTTTGATATAATATTTATTTTACTTCCCGTTAGGTTTTCTAAAAAACTTTTAAATTTAACATCATTAACAACTGAAATTAAATTAGCATAAATTATTTTTATCTCATTAAAACATATTCTTCTAAATGAAAATGAAAACTCGCCATTATCTCTATCTTCAAATGCACTTTTTTTTTCATCATTAATACTATTTATATCAGTATCAGAAAGATAAAAATCGCTCACCCCCTGTCTATTTCTTATAATAAAACTCCATTTATCTTCTTCAATACTACTGATTAAATTCAAGTCAATATTAAAGTCAGGAAAAAAATCTTTTATTGTAAAACTAGTATACCCATTACTCAAAAACTCTTTTTTATGCCTATTGATTCCCATTAAACAGTATCTCCTCTGCAAAACTAAAGTCCCTAAGCGATATTTTGATTTTTCGTCCCTCCAATGAGATAGTGTCATACTTAGTGATGGCTTTAACTACTTGATCAACCACTAACCCCGACATTGCAGCTAGTGACGGCGAGCTTTGCCAAGCATTAACTTTTCTTACCCCATTTAAAAACTGTTGCTTCATTCTCGCCTCTTGGAAATCTTTTACTGTCGAGTCATCACTATAAAATGTTTTTTTAATTTGATGTTTAACATCAAAGTATGTTTTCCCTATTTTATTATTTAAATAAATAGGACCTATAGATATTTCATGAGGATCACCACCTAGCTCAATGATAGGTATCGATTTATCAATAGCAACTTTATGTATTATATCCTCAACCGTATTTTTTTTGTAATAACCTAAACTTGCCCATGCGAGCAAAATCATATCAACACTATCAAGTAAATCATTAACTCTATTTTCATTTGGTGTTAAAAATTCAAAATATTTTTCTATTTTAGTATACTTATTATGCCTATATATTCCACTTTCCGCTGAATCAACTTTACTTTTTCCGATATCATCTTCTGTATATAGGACCTGTCTATTTAGATTTGATAATTCGACAACATCACCATCAACAATTCTTAATGTTCCAACACCAATTAATGCAAGTTGTAATGAGCACCATGTTCCCCACCCGCCCATGCCAAGCACAAGAACTCTACTTTTTTTTAAACGTTCCTGATACTTTATCGATGGTAAATTATCATTATCGATTAAAGAAAATTGTAGCAATTGACGATCGTACAGTTCAATTTCTCTAGAAGTAAGTAGTTCAGATGAAATAATATTATCTTCAACTAAACCACATGATATCATTTTCCTAATAAAATCTATTATTTCATTTTCTTCAACATTTAAGTTTCTATTTAACAGTTCCTTTATTATTCTCGGTAATGTATGTTCGCCATCTAATTTAGACAATACAACTTTCACCCATTCCGGAGGAGACTTGATTATTTTAGCCTTACCTGGAATTTCACCAATACAAATATCCCCATTATCAGACTCAATAACATGATGAGAGCGTTTTATAATTGGCTTTGTTATTAAACTATACATATTTACTTCCCCTTTTATAATGCCGCTTACCGCGGCATTGATTTAACATTTATTCGTCTAATTCAATCTCTTCATCCTCATTATACATCGCAATTTCTTCGCTAATTGAAGAGATGCGTTCAGTTAATTCATGCAATATTATTTCATATTTCCACCTTGAATTAATTTAATTTAATCTTAGTGTTATCTATATTGATAACACTAAGATTAAAAAGCATTAAATTAAGGCAGTCAATACCAACAAATTAATAAAAAACAACACCGCATAAATAATAAATATATTTAAAATACATATCATTTTAATATATGTGTTTTTTTAAATACAATAAAAAAAGCAGCACCTAAGTTTCCTTAAATGCTGCTTTTAATAACAAGGTTAATTATAAAAATGCTTTATATGGCAACTCAGGTTCATTTTTAAAGATATCGTTAAAACCACGAAAATGCTGATAATGCATACGGTCTTTATCCGTTGGGTAAGTATATTTGCCCCCCACTTGCCAGAAGAACGGTGCAAAGGTGTATTGCAAGCGCTCTTTTTTCATATTCCACAGCACTTCAATTTCCCGCGGGTCATTTTGGAAGTTTGCCCAAATATCATGGTGGAATGGAATAACCCGTTCACAATCTAATGATTCAGCTGCACGTAAAATATCCGATGAGGTCATTTTATCGGTCACACCACGCGGGTTTTCACCAAAAGAAAGCAGTGCGACATCAATATTGTAACGATTACCGTGTGCCGCATAATAGTTTGAATAGTGTGAATCACCTGAGTGATAAACCGAGCCGCCAGTGGTTTCAATTAAATAGTTGACCGCCCGTGAATCCATGCCATCCAAAATGTCCTTATCATAAGAAGAGACCCCTTGAGGTAGTGTCACTAGCGCCGTGCGGTCGAACGAATCTAATACGCGGATTTTCATGTCCCCCACTTCGAGTACATCACCGACTTTGGCGACAATACAGCGCTCAGCGGGCACTCCCCATTTTGTCCATAAATCCACGCACGCTTGTGGGCCAATAAACTTAACATGATCACCGCAGTTTTGCAGTACGGCCGCCGCCACGTTCACGTCGATATGATCAGCATGGTCATGGGACGCTAAAATGGCATCGACTTCTTTAATCGCAAATGGGTCAAGAGGGAAAATTGCTGTACGTAAGTTGGGTTGCAATGCTTCTACTCCGCCCATACGCATCATTTGATGCTGCTTGTTCATGAGTGGATTTTTTTGCGTTTTTTTCCCTGTTCCACACCAAAAATCGATGGAAATATTCGTATTACCTGCGCTTTTCAACCAAATACCTGTGCAACCTAACCACCACATTGAAAATGTATTCGGCTCAACAACCGTTTTTTCAATTTCTTCATTTAGCCAAGTTCCCCACTCAGGAAACGTGCTTAAAATCCAAGATTCACGTGTAATTTCATTGACTTTGCTCATAGTGATAATACCTTTTTCCAGAATTTTAGATGTCGGGAGCCCGATGCCTTAATGAGAGAATTAAGGCATGAAGGCAAATTGGTTTAAATTCAATAAATCAGGTAGTGGATGGGATTAAACGAGTATCACTCGCGTCCCTTGCGCTTGAATTCCTTTAATCACCTCAGGATTGGCATTTCTTCCCGTGATAAGAACATCAATTTTATTAGCTGGGCAAAATAACATTCCCGTTCGATGCCCCACTTTGGAACTGTCAACAACCACCACTAACTTGTCTATTTGATCTAGCATCTGTTGCTCTGCCACAGCGGTTAACATATCAGCTTTATATAAACCCGCTTCTGTTAGCCCCTTCCCTGACGTGAACATCCAGTTACCTGCGTAGCCCATCAGCGTATTGAGGGCTGGGTTTAAAAAGATGTTTTGTGCCTTATTATACTGCCCACCAATTAAAATGACGTCTTCATGGTCTTCATCAATCAAATAACTGGCCAGTGGAAAATAATTGGTCACAATCTGTACGTTTTTACCACAAAGCTGCTGCCCTAACATAAAGGCGGTTGAACCACAGTTAATCACTGCACTTTCCCCTGGTAGGCAAAGTTCAGCCGCTTTAATCGCGATTTCTGATTTTTCCTCGTAATGATCAGCACTATTAATATTGAGTGGTGTCCACTTACGCTTTTTCGTTTCAATTCGTTCTGCACCATTACGGACTTTCCGTAACTTACCCTGCTCGTCAAGCTTTGAAATATCACGACGCGCAGTAGCAGGAGACACATTAAACTGTTCGGTAATATGAGAAACGTTAATCACCCGCTGCGTTTCTAATAACGACAAGATTTCATTGTGTCTTTGCACTTCATTCATAACTATCGCCTTATTAAGAAATAATCACATCAATGACAACTTATGATTGAAAATGATTATTGGTGATTAGTTTTGATTCTATTTATCTCATCCAATATTGTCAACCTTTGCCTAAGCAAAAAATTGATATTTGATATAAATAAAATTATCATATTGATTTAAAACATTATTTTAAATTTTACGTGATCAAGTCGCCATTTATTTATTTTTTTACTGGTAAAAAAACAGACAAATGCAAACAATCATAAAAGAGCAATTCGTGATTACATTTGATCATAATTGATTTTTGCGCGACCGTTTATCCATTTTAAATGATTATATCGCAATAACACCAGATACGATCAATATGATTAATCTCTGACCCCTATAAATTACAAATACAATTTGATTAGAGGTAAAAATATGGATTTTTTATACGACGCTTTCTATATTTTTTACAGCCAAGTAATGACTAAAGCGCCTCTGTTACTCGGCTTAGTCACTTTTATTGGTTACTGGTTGCTAAAGCGCGATGGAACAACAATTCTCAAGGGAACAATCAAAACGATTGTTGGCTTTATGTTAGTGGGTGTCGGAGCCAGCACCTTGGTATCTAGCTTTAAACCTGTTATTGAAAAAATGTCTGAATATCATGGCCTCACAGGTTCAGTTATCGACCCATACACCTCAATGATGGCAACCATGGAAACCATGGGTGATAACTATTCGTGGGTCGGCTATACCGTGTTGTTAGCTCTCGCGATTAATATTCTTTTAGTGCTCTTTCGCCGCATCACGGGTATTCGTACCATCATGTTGACAGGCCATATCATGTTCCAGCAAGCTGGCTTGATTGCTGTTTTCTATTTTGTGCTAGGTTCAAGCATGTGGGAAACTATTTTGTACTCTGCAGTCTTGATGGCGCTGTACTGGGGGATCTCCTCCAATATTATGTTTAAGCCAACGCAAGAAGTGACTGGCGGTGCTGGTTTTTCTATCGGTCACCAGCAGCAGTTTGCCTCCTGGATAGCCACTAAGGTTGCCCCAAAACTTGGTGATAAAAAAGACAGTGTTGATAACTTAAAATTGCCAAAATGGCTGCATATTTTCCACGATAGCATCTCCGCGACGGCCATTGTAATGACGCTCTTTTTTGGCGTTATTTTGATTTCTTTTGGTCTGACTAACCTGCAAACCATGGCAGGCACCACGCATTGGACTATCTACATTATTGAAACAGGACTGAAATTTGCCGTTGCTATTCAAATCATCGTGACAGGTGTGCGAATGTTTGTTGCAGAACTGTCTGAAGCATTTAAAGGCATTTCCGAGCGCGTTATTCCTAATGCCGTGCTCGCCATCGACTGTGCCGCTATCTATGCGTTCTCGCCAAATGCGATGGTCTTCGGCTTTATGTGGGGTGCAATCGGCCAGTTTGCTGCTGTATTGGGTATGTTAGCCTTCAACTCACCCATTATGATCATCCCAGGATTTATTCCGATGTTCTTCTCCAATGCGACCATCGGTATTTTCGCTAACCACTTTGGCGGTTGGAAAGCCGTGATGAAAGTCTGTTTTGTGATGGGCGTCATCGAAATTTTAGGATCTGCATGGGCGATTGACTTAATCAACCGCCAAGGCACGGATTTTAGTGGCTGGATGGGTATGGCCGACTGGGCATTAGCGTTCCCAGTGATTATGCAAGGCTTGTCATTCTCAAAAATGTTCTTCTTTGTGATTGTCGCTCTTGCCCTTGTCTACATGTACTTTGCCGCGAAAAAACTGCGAGCAGAAGAGGATGCCGAAGGTGCCCTTGAAGCAGCCATTGAAACAATAGAAGAAGACGTTGAATCAGCCCCACTTGAACACAGTGGTGCTAAACCAGTGCGCATCTTAGCAGTATGTGGTAATGGGCAAGGTTCCTCTATGATGATGAAAATGAAAATTGGCCAATACCTTGAGAAAAAAGGTATCCCACACGTTATGGATTCCTGTGCGGTATCCGACTATAAATCGAAATTAACAGCAACAGACATTATCGTCTCGTCAAAACATTTAAGTTCAGAAATGGACCCAGGTGAAGGTAAGTTCGTCCTTGGCGTACAAAACATGCTCAATCCTAATTCATTCGGTGACGAGTTGCTAAATATCATTCACACCAATTTTATTCGTAATTAATCATGTTGATGCCTCGATAAACGTCCCCCCATAGCTATCGAGGCAATTATCACCCAAGAGGAAGTCATAATGGGATTCAAACAATCATTAATCGACAATAATTCTATTCAACTCCATGCCAATGCAGCCCATTGGCGCGATGCTGTTAAAATTGGCACAGATATGCTGGTTGCCTCTGGTGCAATCAAACCGACTTACCATGACGCCATCATCAGCAGTGTTGAAAAACTGGGCCCGTATATCTGCATCGCCCCGCATCTAGCCCTACCCCACGCGCGGCCTGAAGATGGCGTTATTCGCACTGCTTTTGCCTTAGTCACCTTAGAAAAACCCGTTATTTTTGATGGGGAAGATGAACCTGTCGACGTTTTAATTACACTTGCGGGTAGCTCTTCGGACGAACATATGGAAGGATTGATGGAGGTCACCCAAGTTCTTGACGATGAAGATAGTGAAACGGGTGTCGATCTTAACAAACTACGCCAATGCCACACAGCCGACGATGTATATCGCGTGATTGATGAGGCACTCGCGAAAAATGCTTAAAAGGATTCATTGATATGTATAAAGTGCTCGCATTAGATTTAGATGGGACGGTTCTGACAGCTCAACACACAATCCACCCAGAAGTGAGGTCTGCTATTCAACATGCGGCGAAACACTGCCATGTAATGATTGTCACGGGACGTCACCACACCGCTGCGCGCCCTTATTACGATGAACTGGGGTTAACCACGCCAGTTATTTGCTGTAATGGTACCTATATCTATGATTATCAAAACGAAAAGGTGCTCACACAAACATCAATTGCCAAAGACGATGCCTTAGCCTTTATTGAATTGGCACAAAAAAAACAATTTAAATTGGTGCTGTATACCACCAATGAAATGACCTATTCAAAATCACAACCGATTGACTACATGAAAGATATGGAACAGTGGGCAGCGGATCCAAGCCTTGCTCATCCCCCTAAAATCTACCGTATTGATTCATTTGAAGAACAGGTTCGTGATACCGATTACGTTTGGAAATTTGTTGTTGAAGGTGACCCTAATGCCATTGAACAATTAATGGATGTCTCGTGGGTGAATGACAAATTCACTGCCGAACGTTCATGGGTCAACCGCATTGATATCGCCTGTAAAGGCAACAACAAAGGCATGCGCTTAGCGCAATACGTTAACCAACTCGGCCTCGAGCCTGAGCAAGTGATTGCCGTCGGCGATAACCATAATGATATTTCCATGATCCAATACGCAGGGCTGGGTGTTGCGATGCCTCACGCTGATGACGCAGTCAAAGCGCAAGCCAATGCTATCTGTGCCACCGATAACAATCACGATGGGCTCGCCCGTTTGATACGAGAAAAAATTCAAGGATAAAACCATGACTAAACCGTTGATCCAAATCGCGTTAGACCAAACTAACTTACCTGCGGCACTGGAAGTTGCTGAAAATGTACACACTTTTGTTGATATCATTGAAGTAGGCACAATTTTAGCGTTTGCTGATGGTATGAATGCAGTGTCGACGTTACGCCAAAGATATCCAGATCACATTCTGGTTTGCGATATGAAAACCACTGACGGTGGCGCAATTCTTTCGAAAATGGCATTTGAGGCAGGTGCAGATTGGATCACGGTGTCAGCGGCGGCACATATTGCCACCATTGCGGCCTGTAAAAAAGTCGCTGACGAATTTAAGCGTGAAATTCAAATTGAAATTTACGGCAATTGGACATTTGACGATGCACAAAATTGGGTAGATTTAGGTATCACTCAAGCTATTTACCACCGTTCCCGTGATGCCGAGCTCGCTGGTATTGGCTGGACCGATGAAGATATCGAAAAGATGCGTAAGTTATCTAGTTTAGGGCTAGCACTATCAATAACTGGTGGCATCGTGCCTGAAGATATTCACCTATTTAATGGCATTAAAGCCAAAGCCTTTATTGCTGGCCGTGCCTTAGTGGGTGAAAAAGGCAAAAAAACCGCGGAAGCGTTGCGTGAGCAAATTAATCGTTTCTGGAAATAAACTATTTGATGTACCACCTATAGTTTGCCCTAAAATAATATTCATTTTTAGGGCAAATTATTTTTAGATTGTCACTAAATACATAAAATAAATATCTCTGTGACTCGCTTAATTATTAAATTGCCGTTCCTTTATCCATAAAAACTCTTACAAGGCTCGCTGGGTTCCATTCGGACTTTATATTATTAACACCATGACTATTATATTCGTCCTGTAAGCGCATTGTTGCCAATGCATTTCCCAAGTATTCAAGTTTTTGTTGAGTTGTATATTCCCGCATACCAGGCAATAAATTACGATGAATAATTATTGGGGCTTCCACTCCATCTGCCTGATTAATTGTTACTTTATAGCCTGACTCAGATTGATAAATATATTGTGTTATTTTGTTTTCATTATTTTCTTTTAAAATAACTGGAGTTTCATTAAAGCTAATTAGGTATATCTCATTCATTCCATTGCCATAATCAATGGTGCATTCTCCCCTAACACCACCATCTATAATAAAAACATTATCTCCTTTTTTATCGTGTATTTTCCCATTATGCCCACTGATAATAAATACGTCATCGCCGGCACCACCATGCAAACTCGCAGTTCCTCCTCTCGCATCAAATACATTATTACTCAATTTATTTTTAGACAATGAAATAGAACCCTTTTCAACGTCAACTTTAAAATATCGACCATGACCACTTTCGTCCATTAAAACAGAAGATTTACCATTTATGTTAAGCACAAGCTCACCAAATGACTTGCCCTGATTAATGATAATATTCTCCTTAGACATATCAATGAAATCATGTGAAGTATTTTTGAAAAATCCCTTAAATGCATACATTGGTTGCCAAGGCAATAATGGTTTTTCCTTTTTCCAATACTGCTGATGTTCTGCTAAATATCTGACCATATAGCTCATACTTTCTTTTACGTCATTAGGGATATGTTGAGGAAGGCTATCATAGTGGTGAATATTATTTTTACGTCCCTCATTCTCTGGGAAATATTTTATTTTCACCTCACGAAGCTGCGATTTTGACGTATAAACTTGATACTTTGAGTTTTCTTCTTCGACTATTGTATATGCTTTATTAAAGTGCATTAAATGTATATTATTAATACCATTGTCATCATCTATAATTGTCGTTCCCATACCAATTGAGCCATCAACAATGTATTCGTCATTCCCCCATCCCCCCTTTAAAAGGTCATTACCTAAATCTGAAAGTAGCAAATCCCCTTGGCTCCCACCGTCTATAACATCATCACCGTTTCCACCGTAAAGAACGTTTATACCTTTTAATACCTTAACGTTATCATTCCCATCCCCTGCATTAATAATGATCCCCCCACCACTGAAATCTTTAATTTTATCATCACCTGCTAATGTGTCGAAAATCCCCTCAGGGCAAGCTTGCCCCCTAAGAAGATAAATGTCATCAGACTGTTGGGTAAGCTCACTCACTGGATTACCCTCAATAACCTTATGCCCTTTAGGATCGAGTTTAATTTGATATATATTTCCATTTGCATCTTTTAGATACACAAGATTCAGCCGATTATGTTCATAATTAATAAATTTAATTCTTGATTTTTTATCATTAAATATATTTTTAAAATATATCGACTGACCATCCGCCGTCAAATCCTTGCCAAGTTCATCAGAAACCTTAATAATTATGCTTTCTTTCCCTGTATGATTTCCATGCACTTCTGAAAAATCAAATGTTACTTCAGAAATGATCAAGTTATCTCCTTTTAGTTGATAAATGTCATTTCCTTTCGTAACCATAATATAGCTATTTTTATTAATCATAGTGACTAAGTCATCTTGGCTACTACCTGTATATGTTAAATTTTTAATATCTCCATTTAAGTTGAAATCCCCCCACTTAGGAGCGTGATATCCATGGTTATTCACTATAATGTGTTTTTTCTCTTTATTAATAATAACGCGATCACTTTGATCCCTTGGAAGGTAATCCCTATTTTGTAAGTAGCTTACTTCGTAAAATTTCTCTATACTCTTCTTATAACTATTATTTGTTAAAATAGAATCTAATCTAAACCCATCCCGTGTATAGAGTTGATAATCATGATTTAATACTTTTCCCTCATCTAAGTCCTGATAAACATTTTTCAATTTGACGTTTAATTTTAAAGTTTCTGAGGGATTATGCGGTGATTTTGCGCTAATCGTTAGCGCTAGGTCATTACCCGCCAATTTAACGTCTGTTATCTCATCTAAAGAATAGCCTAAATGAATTTTACTTTTCCCTTTTGATGTTTCAACAATCCTTGCGCTCAGTTTAGTTATTGGTTTGCTTTTCGTATTTTCCCATTGGAAACGGCGTAAATAATAACTGTCATCCCCATTTCCCCCTCTTGCAACTCCTGCCCTAAAAATAAGATGATCATCTCCATCATATCCATTAATTTTAGTTTTTATTAAACCTGCATCTAAAATATTAGCCCTCTTATTTCCCTTTAATAAAACTTTAGATTTAGTCTGCCCATGGAGTATTACATTACTGACATCTTTCAACCTAACCTCATAGCACTCTGTATTGCTTAACTTTATATTCTTATTCATTAAGTTGATATATATTGGAATGGCAACATCCTCCATTAAAAAATTATTTTTATTGCCATTTATAGTTTTTGAAAAATCAACATAATTATCCCTAAATAAAAAACTCACTGTTTCATCTTGCTTTAAGTTTTTAGTATAAATATCACTTGAAAACATATCAAATAAACTCAAAATCTATTCCCCTGTAAAATTTCATTAATAAAATTGAGGTTTTAATACAGCCACCTCAATTCCCCAGTGGAATTTAACATGTTATTTTTTGTTTTTTAAAAAAGTTAATCTGATATATCACCTTCTTTATTGATAAAAAAAATACAAAAAAAATTAACTTTATAATAGTTATATTAATGTTCTATTTTTAAGCCATTCATTTAAAATAAACATAAATTAGGCAAGTACCATTACCATGGTTGAGAAAATACTTTAGATAACCATATTTATATTAAAGTTAATAGGTGTCCATAAAAAAACACTCCACCGTTATGTTTCAATTCCTAACGATAGAGTGCCGTTCTTACTGAAATACTGAGTTTTTTAGCCTAGCTGTTTACGCGCATTACGGAAAATACGCATCCATGGGCTGTCCTCGCCCCATGTTTCTGGGTGCCAAGAATTGCTCACTGTACGGAATACACGCTCAGGGTGCGGCATCATGATAGTCGCGCGACCATCTTTCGATGTCACTGACGTAATACCATGAATCGAACCGTTCGGGTTCGCAGGGTATTGCTCCGTCACTTGCCCATAGTTGTTCACAAAACGCATCGCCACTAAGCCGTTATCTTCTAATTGCTGTAAGTGCGCTGCCGCGCGAACTTCCACTTGCCCCTCACCATGAGATACCGCAATCGCCATACGAGAACCTACCATATCTTGCAGTAATAACGATGGGCTGTTGGCGATTTCCACTAAGCTAAAGCGGGCTTCAAAGCGCTCTGAACGGTTACGAACAAAACGAGGCCAGAACTCAGCTCCTGGGATCAACTCATGTAAGTTGGACATCATTTGACAACCATTACATACACCCAGAGATAAGGTGTCAGGACGATTAAAGAACGCAGCAAACTCATCACGCACTTGGTTATTAAACAAAATCGATTTTGCCCAACCTTCACCCGCGCCCAGTACATCACCGTAGGAGAATCCACCACACGCTACCAGAGTTTGGAATTGTTCAAGGGATAAATTCCCCGCTAACAAATCACTCATATGTACATCAACCGCATCAAAGCCTGCTCGGTCAAAAGCAGCGGCCATCTCAACATGGGAATTAACCCCTTGCTCACGCAGCACGGCAACTTTAGGACGCACCCCAGATAAGATAAACGGCGCAGCAATATCATCGTCAATATCGTAAGTTAAATGAGCATTTAAGCCTGGGTCTTGGTTATCTTGCTTTATTGCGTGTTCTTCGTCTGCACACACTTCGTTATCACGCAGGCGTTGCATCTGCCATGTAGTTTCTGCCCACCATTGGCGCAGCAAGCTGCGTGATTCACGGTAAACGACCGTATCACGGCTGTTAATAATCACGACATCGTCATGAATTGCAGAGCCTAAATAATGCACACAATTCGCTAAACCCGCCTCTGCAAAGCAGGCCTCAACATAAGCTCTATCTGCACCACTGATTTGGATCACAGCACCTAATTCTTCGTTGAACAATGCAGCTAAGGTGTCTTCATCAAATGAGCTGATGTCGACATTAATTCCACAATGGCCTGCAAATGCCATTTCTGCTAAGGTGACGAATAGACCACCGTCTGACCGGTCGTGGTAAGCCAGCAATTTTTGCTCTGATAACAATTTTTGAATGGTATTGAAGAAACCGAGTAAACGCTCAGGGCTATGTACATCTGGTGCTTTATTTCCTAGTTGACGATAAACCTGTGCAAGCGCTGAACCGCCTAACGCGTTTTGACCTTCACCCAAGTCAATCAATAACAGCGCGTTATCTTCTACTGTTTTTAATTCAGGCGTTACTGTTAAACGTACATCTTCAACGCGACCAAACGCCGTGATCACCAATGACAGTGGTGATGTCATTTCACGATCTTCACCATTTTGCTGCCAACGCGTTTTCATCGACATGGAGTCTTTGCCCACTGGGATAGTTAAGCCCAATGCAGGACAAAGTTCTTCACCGACAGCTTTTACTGCTTCATATAGCCCAGCATCTTCCCCTGGATGACCTGCTGCTGCCATCCAGTTTGCAGATAATTTCACACGTTTAAGGTCTTGCACATAAGAACAAGCAAGGTTAGTGAGTGCTTCCCCTACCGCCATACGAGCCGATGCCGCAAAATCCACTAATGCCACTGGCGTTCTTTCACCAATTGACATGGACTCACCGTAGTAACTGTCTAAGCTCGCCGTAGTGACCGCACAATCAGCTACTGGGATTTGCCAAGGCCCTACCATTTGATCACGAGCAACCATTCCCGTTACCGTACGGTCACCTATCGTGATCAAGAAGGTTTTTTCTGCAACCGCTGGTAAGTGTAAAATACGTTTGACGGCTTCATTTAAATTAATCGCTGTTCTGTCTAATGCATCAGGCTCTGCTTTGAGGGTTTTCACATCACGTAGCATTTTGGGTGTTTTACCCAGTAATACATCCAATGGCATATCAATCGGTTGATTATCAAAATGCGCATCATTTAAGGTTAAATGGCGTTCTTCTGTCGCTTCACCAATCACCGCAAATGGCGCACGTTCACGCTCACAAATCGCTGTAAACTCAGCCAGATTCTCAGGGGCCACTGCCATCACATAACGTTCTTGAGATTCGTTACACCACACCTCTAATGGGCTCATACCAGGTTCGTCGTTCAAAATCTTACGTAATTCAAAACGGCCACCACGACCGCCATCACTGACGAGTTCGGGCATCGCATTGGATAACCCCCCAGCACCCACATCGTGAATAAATAAAATTGGGTTATCATCACCAAGCTGCCAACATCTGTCGATCACTTCTTGGCAACGTCGCTCCATTTCGGCGTTATCCCGCTGAACTGACGCAAAATCTAAGTCTGCATCTGACTGGCCTGATGCCATCGATGACGCCGCACCACCACCTAAGCCGATATTCATTGATGGGCCACCGAGTACGATCAATTTCGCCCCCACGGTGATCTCACCTTTTTGTACGTGATCTGCACGAATATTACCAATACCACCCGCTAACATAATTGGCTTGTGGTAGCCACGCAATTCTTCACCATTGTGGCTGTTCACTTTCTCTTCATATGTGCGGAAGTAACCTAATAATGCAGGACGACCAAATTCATTATTGAACGCAGCCCCTCCAAGCGGGCCTTCCATCATGATATCCAGTGCGTTCACAATGCGTTCTGGCTTACCAAAATCCTCTTCCCAAGGCTGTTCAAACCCAGGGATACGTAAATTAGACACTGAAAAGCCCACTAAGCCCGCTTTGGGCTTTGCCCCGCGTCCTGTCGCACCTTCATCACGAATTTCCCCACCAGAACCCGTTGCTGCACCAGGCCATGGTGAAATAGCCGTTGGGTGGTTATGGGTTTCCACTTTCATTAAAATGTGGGTATCTTCTTGGTGATAACGATATGTGCGACCTTCTGGCTCTGGGAAGAAACGCCCAACGACAGAGCCTTCCATTACCGCAGCATTGTCTTTATAAGCAGATAGCACGTGATCAGGTGTTTTTTCGAACGTGTTTTTGATCATCTTAAACAGCGATTTAGGCTGTTCTTGGCCATCAATGACCCAATCCGCATTAAAAATCTTATGGCGGCAATGTTCTGAGTTCGCTTGTGCAAACATATACAACTCAACGTCTGTTGGGTTACGTTTTAACCCCGTGAAGGCCGCTTGCAGATAATCAATTTCGTCATCCGCCAACGCTAACCCCATTTCTGTATTTGCTGTTGCCAGTGCTTGGCGTCCACCTTTGATAATATCGATGGTTTTCATCGGTGCAGGTTGTTGGTGTGCAAACAAGGCACCTGCTTGTTCAAAAGAAGAAAAAATTGTTTCCATCATACGGTCATGTAACAGTGCAATCACTTCATGCCACTGTGCTTGCGTTAATGCATTTCCCTGAACGTAGTAGGCAATACCGCGTTCAATGCGTTTAACTTGGGTAAGACCACAGTTGTGAGCAATATCCGTTGCTTTAGATGACCAAGGAGAAATTGTACCTGGGCGTGGAGTAACTAAAATCAATTTACCAAATGGGTCGTGCTCAGTTAGGGAAGGACCATATTTTAACAAACTGCTCAGTTTGCCTTGCTCACTATCACTTAACGGCGCTGATAAATCAGCAAAGTGCATATATTCAGCATAGATATCTGTTACAGGTAGTTGTTTTTCTGCAAACAACGCCAAAAGGCGGGTAATACGAAATGCTGATAGAGCAGGTGAACCACGCAAAATTTCCATAGTCTTAATTTCTCTCTTTTAAACGCCAGCCCTGAACATGAAAGCAGGGAAACTGGAGCCCATTATAGAGCAATGTTCATCAATACGAAACCGTTTGCGTGATTAAAAATAAAGCGATTAGTTAAATATTATTATGTGCTAAATACGATAATATAGGTTGCACCGATCATAATTGTTGAGCAAAATACCCAACCACTGGAATTATAACCATTACTTAGCCATACTCTTTTTTAGACACCACACAACACCAGTGACTGCACGAGAAATTATTATTTGAATAACTTAAAAGTTAACTACTTAATCATCGTGGTTATCGCGCTACTGGCTTCAATGGTCATCGGCTTTAATATCCGCTGGCCCAATACGCAAGATTCACAAATTAATAAAATACTGTCACAAGGTGAATTACGTATTAGTGCCGTCAGCTCGCCACTTATCTATATAGATGAGCAAAAACAGCTTCGTGGTTTTGACTACGAGCTTGCTCAAGGCTTTGCTTCGTACCTAGGAGTCAAACTTAAAATTACTATCCGCCCGACATTCGAGCAGATTTTTGTCGACCTCGAAAATGGTGATGCTGATATCGCTGTTGCTGGGCTACTCTACAATAAAGACCGATTAACTAAGACCAAAACTGGCCCAAGCTACCTGACGGTGACTCAGCAATTGGTCTATCGTAAAGGTTCAACACGTCCTAAATCGTTTAATGATATCAATGGTAAACTGCTTGTCACTTCTGGCACAGCCCATGCAAGCACCTTAAAAGAGCTTGCCAAAGAATACCCAAACTTAAAATGGGAAGAGACCTCTAAATACAATACAAATCAGATCCTTGAAATGCTTGCTGATGGTGAAATCGACTATACCCTAGAAGACTCTATCGCCGTTGCATTACAACAGCGCATTCACCCACAGATAGCCGTCGCCTTTGATTTACTCGATGATCATGCTGTCACCTGGTATATGCGACGTGGTGAAGAAAATAGTTTAGATGCTGCCCTACTTGATTTTTTCAACCAAGGCAACGAAACGGAGCTTTTGGCTCGCTTGAATGAGAAATATTTTAGCCATGTGGAATCGTTCGATTATTTCGATACGATGGCATTTATTAAAGCAATCGATAATAAACTACCTGAATATCAACCATTATTTGAAAAATACGCTGAAGTGATTGATTGGAAACTCCTCGCCGCAATTGCGTGGCAAGAGTCTCATTGGGACCCCCTTGCGACTTCGCCAACAGGTGTACGTGGTTTAATGATGTTAACTAAACCTACGGCTGCGACGATGGGTATCTCAGACAGGTTAGATGCAGAAGAAAGCATTAAAGGTGGCGCAGCCTATATTGCTTATATAATGGAAAGGTTACCAGAAACTATTGCGGAAGATGACCGTATTTGGTTTGCACTTTCTGCTTATAATATGGGCTATGGGCATATGTTGGATGTACGAAAATTAACTCAGATGCTTGGTGGTGACCCAGACAGGTGGCTTGATGTTAAAGCACGGCTTCCACTGTTAACCCAGAAGAAATATTACTCACAGCTCACTTATGGTTATGCACGTGGGCATGAAGCTTATCGTTATGTAGAAAATATCCGCCGATACCATCAAAGCTTAGTGGGATACCTTCAAACACAAGAGCGTAAGCAGCATGCTTTGGATATTGCCCAACAGTCTTTAACCTATTTAATTTTGCCTGAGAACTTAAAAACGAAAGAGGCTAAAACTGTTGAAAACCAATCACCAATCCCTGACAATAATCATATTCCCTATTTAGGGGGATTGAACTCATCAAAGCTGTCTCAAGATAGCAATGAAAACACGAAAACATCACTCGGCCAATACCTCATTTCATTGCATCCTGAACCCAAAGAAACTGAATCAGAACAAAGCCCTATGTTCATTTCCCCTCTTAAAACACCTAATTCAACACCTTAATCAGATTTTTTGCATCAATTCACAAAGCGTTAATTCTGTTGGCGCTTTTGTTCTTTTTTCTGTGTTCTACGCATTTTAAAAAAAGCACTCAGCATCGAGGAGCATTCTTCTGCTAAAATTCCCCCCGTGACTTCCACATAATGGTTTAGCCCTGCTTGCTCCATGATGTTGATATAAGAACCACAGGCGCCTGTTTTAAAATCTTTCGCACCATAAACAACGCGCCTAATACGGCTATGGATCATCGCGCCTGCACACATTATGCAAGGCTCTAAAGTAACGTATAACGTGGTATCAAGCAGACGATAATTACTCAGTGTTTGCCCTGCTTGTTGCAGTGCCATAATTTCAGCATGGGCGGTCGGGTTATGGTCGAGAATCGAACGATTCCAACCAGAGGCGATTAACTGATTATCTTTAACTAATAATGCACCTACTGGGATTTCACCTACATCTTGTGCTTTTAAAGCAAGTTCAAGGGCTTGCTTCATCCAATATTCATCAATTTCTATTTGTGTCACTCTTACCTCTGGGCGCTTAACTCGAAAGCTAATTATTACCAAATGTCAGAGTGACTGCAATTTTAAATCTTAATCTTGAGATTCTTCACCCGACAAACTAATTACTCAATGCCAGTTTCGCTGCAAAGCCCATAAAGAAGGCCCCAACAGTGCAATTACCCAATTTTGCGAGAATTTTTTTCTCACGTAAAAATTTAGCAATCAAATAGCCACTAAAAATCAGTATGCTTAAATATAAAAAGCTGACTAACTCTAAGATTGTCGCCAGAACAAGGTATGGTACCCACGCATTCGCGTAGTTAAAATCAACAAACTGAATAAAAAACGAAATATAAAATAAAATCGCTTTTGGATTCGTAAGACTTAACGCTAAAGCGCGAACAAAATGGTTTTCTGACTTGACTGTCACCGCAACCTCTTCTCCCTCAACCTGTGGCTTGCGCTTTAATGTACCGTATAAGATTTTACAACCGAGATATAAAAGGTAAGCCGCACCAAGATAGCGAACAATCATAAAAAGGGTTGGAGATGCTTTAATCACAGATGCGACGCCGATAAAAGATAAAAAAACCAATATGGCATCACCTGTAAAAACGCCTAGCGCAGCTCGATAGCCATACCGAGCACCACTGGAAGTACTCGTTTTGAGTACATAAATCGAATTAGGCCCTGGTACAATAATAATGAAGACCAATCCAGCAAGATAAGTCCAGAAATTAAGAACCCCGAGAGTTTCAAACATGTTTGCATCCCTTTATATTTTTTATTATTACTACCATAGATTTCGTTATTTGTGAACACTATCATTATTTTGGTTTAAATATTAAAAACAATAGGTTATGTTACCCTCAAAAGGATCCGACTTGAATTTCGTTAACCACAGAGTTTATAAAATGAAATTTCTTTCAAAATAGATAATTATACAAAAAAAATTTTTTGATGATTTATCAACTTCAGAAACTAGATTAGTGCAATGCTTTATAACATCACTCTATCTGTAGTCTCTTGTTATCATGATATTAATCATGGATAAAAATGAGTACTGGTGTAATTTATTCGACTCCACAGCTCAGGGCGTTTAAAATAGTTTTATAACGACAGAATCTAGATACACTCACTGATACATATGTTATATGTAAAGTGCAGTGCTTCTATATTACAACCTTTTGTTTTTCAATACGAAATATAACTTAAGTAAAACCCAAACTGGAAGTAACGAATAGGTGCAAGATATAAGTTACTGATTTTTAACTTAATTGAATGCAAGTTATTATAAATGGCACTGTTAATTACCAAAAAATGTATCAATTGCGATATGTGTGAACCCGAATGCCCTAATGATGCAATTTTTATGGGCGCTGAAATTTATGAAATTGACTCAAGCTTATGCACAGAGTGCGTTGGCCACTATGACAAACCGACTTGCCAGTCTGTTTGCCCTATTACTAACACCATTATTACTGACCCTAACCACATAGAAACTGAAGAACAGTTGTGGGATAAATTTGTCGCTATCCATCACGCAGATAAAATCTAACTTTAATCCCACTCACGATAACTTTATTTATAAAGCCGCCAGATATGACTGGCAGCTTTATATTCAGCCTATCAGAAGCAAATTCAATCACTAAGGCGTTCAATAATCACGGTAGCTGACGCATAATGCCGTTCATCCGTTATTGAAACGTGGAAACGGGTTGCGTTTAAGCTTTCAGCCAACTTTAATGCTTCCCCCTTTAAATTCAGCAATGGTTTACCCAGCTCATCATTCGTCACTTCAAACTGATTAAATGCTAGACCATTACGGATGCCCGTTCCCAAGGCTTTAGCTGCCGCTTCTTTAACTGCGAATCGTTTCGCCAAAAAACGAGCAGGCTTTGCTTGCTGCTGGTATTGCAAGAACTCTTTCTCAGTCAGAATTCGCTTGGCTAAGCTGTCGCCTGTACGTTCAATAACAGATTCAATACGCGTTATTTCAACGATATCTGTTCCTAGCCCAACAATTGCCATTATTTACGCGCTTCTAATAAGATTTTTTTCATATCAGCAACCGCTTGTGCGAGCCCGCTAAACAATGCACGCCCAATAATTGCATGGCCAATGTTTAACTCATAAATTTCAGGTAATTGTGCAATACGTTGAACATTATGGTAAGTCAAACCATGCCCTGCATTCACCTTGATACCTTTACCTGCCGCGTAAGTGGCGCCATCACGGATACGGCGAAACTCTAACTCTTGTTCCTGCTCCGTTTTTGCATCCGCATATGCTCCAGTGTGGATCTCAATAAATGGCGCCCCACATTCCTGAGCAGCATCAATTTGTGTGTGGTCAGCATCAATAAATAGAGATACTAAAATACCGGCTTCAGTTAAGCGCTTCACTGCATCTGCCACTTTTTGCTTTTGACCTGCAACATCCAAACCACCTTCAGTGGTCACTTCTTCGCGCTTTTCAGGAACAAGACAACAAAATGCAGGTTTAATACGGCAAGCAATATCAACCATTTCATCCGTTACTGCCATTTCAAGGTTCATACGCGTTTGTATTGTTTTGTTGAGTAGCTCAACATCTCTATCCGTAATATGACGGCGGTCTTCACGTAAATGTACTGTGATGCCGTCTGCACCTGCTTGTTCAGCAACAAATGCGGCCTGCACAGGGTCAGGGTATTGCGTCCCTCGTGCATTTCTGACTGTCGCAATATGATCAATATTAACGCCTAATAAAAGCTCTGCCATTTTATACTCCCTTCAATAAACGGTAACGGATACTTCAATGCCACTATCCTACTGTAATTTTCAAAGTTCAGGGAATAAATCTTGTATCATTCGAGGCAAATTCCAAAACAACAACGCTATTACATATGAGGGATAAAATTTTTGCGAAGCGCTTCGTAAACTTTATGATGAGGCCCCAAACTTAGTGGTTTAACACCATAAAATGAGGTACAACCAATACAGAGCTGAAAAAGATAAGTTAGAAAGAGATAAAAAGAGGAATAAAACAAAACATAGCAGTTAATACATAAATAAAATCAATAATGAACTATTAGCTTGGTTTGTTCGCAGGGGGAGGTGATACGACAAATTGCCTAAACAACTCTCTACTTTTTAATGGCTTGCCACCTAAATAAGGTTTTAACGCCATACGAGTGAAACGCTTTGCAGCCTTTAGGGTGTCAGCATCAGGGAAATCACGGCTTGCAAGTGCTTTTAATTGTTTACCCGTAAAACTAAGTTGGTCAACAATTAAACTGCCTATAAAGCCTTTTTCCTCACGGTAGCGATAAGTCATTGTGTCAGAAACAGGCTCCCCACTACCTGCGCAATGTAAAAAATCCACGCCATAACCAAGGTAGGATAATAGCGCTAATTCAAACTGGCGCAAGGCAAATTCAGGGGTACGCTCGCTTGCGGCAAGGACTTGCAAACAAGAAAGGTAATCAAAAAATAACGCGGAGTAAGGCGTCCCAAACTCAATCACACGAGCCGTGAGTTCATTAAGGTACAGACCACTATAAAGAACAGTACCACTTAGAGGAAGTGCTAACGAAACAGGGTCTGCACTAATCAAGGTTTTAATTTCACCTTTGCCACTCCAACGGATTAGCAAAGGTGTGAAAGGCTGTAAACAGCCTCTTAAAGGGGAGCGATTGCGGCGAGCACCTTTAGCCAGTAAGCGAATTTTCCCTTCACCTTCAGTAAAGAAGTCAAGTAATAAACTTGTTTCACTGTAAGGCCTTGAATGGAGCACAAATGCGCGTTGCCAACCACTCACTCCGCCACCTACTATTTTAGATCGTCAACATAACCCAGACTGCGTAATGCTCTTTCATCATCCGCCCAGCCTGATTTAACTTTGACCCAAAGCTCAAGGTGAACTTTGTTATCAAACATGCGTTCCATGTCGATACGCGCTTCCGTACCAATAGTTTTCAGTTTGCTACCTTTGTTACCAATGACCATTTTTTTCTGGCCTTCACGTTCAACAAGAATTAAACCATTGATATGGTAAATACCTGTTTCGGTTACTTTAAATTGTTCAATTTCAACGGTAACAGAATAAGGTAACTCATCGCCCAAAAAGCGCATCAGCTTTTCACGGATCATTTCTGACGCCATAAAACGTTGAGAACGATCTGTAATATAGTCTTCAGGGAAATGATGTGTTGCTTCAGGGATATGTTGCTTCACAATTTTAGCGATTGTATCCACGCCAGTACCTTTTTCAGCACTGATTGGCACAACATCTAAAAAATTCATTTTTTGGCTGATCATGCCAATATGTGGCAATAAAACCGTCTTATCGGTCACGTTATCAATCTTATTGATTGCTAAAATGACAGGGCAACGTAAGCTTGATAGCTTAGTTAGAACCATTTCATCATCAGCGGTCCAGTTGGTACCTTCAACGACAAAAATGACCAGTTCAACATCACCAATAGAACTTGATGCTGCACGGTTCATTAAGCGGTTAATTGCACGTTTTTCTTCAATATGTAACCCTGGGGTATCAACATAGATAATTTGATAATTATCTTCTGTGTGGATCCCCATAATACGATGGCGAGTCGTCTGTGGCTTTCTCGAGGTGATCGAGACTTTTTGCCCCAGTAATTGATTTAATAATGTCGATTTACCGACATTCGGCCGTCCAACTATGGCAACGAAACCACAGTGGGATTGTAATTCACTCATTCAAGCTCCAAAATTTTCAATGCTTGCTCTGCTGCGGCTTGCTCTGCTTTACGACGACTTGAACCAACACCATGGATGGGTTGTTCGATGCCACTTACTTGGCAGTGGATCGTAAACTCCTGATCATGAGCCTCACCTTTTACTTGAACAACTAAATAGTTCGGTAATGGTAAGTGACGCCCTTGCAGATATTCTTGTAACCGTGTTTTCGGGTCTTTTTGTTTATCACCCGGACTAATTTCAATTAATCGGCTTTGATACCAATCTAAAATAATTCTTTCAATCGTTTGGATATCGCTGTCTAAGAAAATGCCACCTATCAGTGCTTCCACTGTATCTGCAAGAATTGATTCTCGACGAAATCCACCGCTTTTTAACTCACCTGGACCTAAGCGTAAGCACTCACCCAGTTCAAACTCACGGGCAATTTCTGCCAATGTATTTCCACGAACAAGTGTTGCCCGCATCCGGCTCATATCCCCCTCATCCACTTTAGGAAAACGGTGATACAGGTCATTTGCAATCACAAAACTTAAGATTGAATCCCCTAAAAACTCTAGGCGTTCATTATGTTTACTGCTGGCACTTCTGTGAGTTAAAGCTTGAATCAACAAATCATGTTGTTTGAATTGATAACCAAGCTTACGTTGTAATCTTTCTACTAAAGAGGGGTTCATGTGCGCCCAACCATTTTTATTTGATAAAAAAAGCACACGCAACAGACCTGTAAAATAATGTATTTTACAAAACTGTTGCGTTTGCACTGACTCCTTACCTACCCACATTTTTTGTAGCTCAGTAGAACTAATGAGATAAATATTATTAGTTACAGTGAGTTACAAAAGAAAGGAGTTATAATTGGGGAGCCAATAATATTAATTAAATTATATTGTACACTGGGTAAAATAATAATGCTTCGGTTAATGCGGATTTTCAAATGAAAACCCGCACCTTCACTGTTGGCATATCCAATCAATGAAATTATAGTGGACCAATTCGACTAAAGCGAATGCCTGTTGGCCATTCGTTTTCTTGCTTATCGAGGCTTAACCAAATAAACACGGCGCGACCCACTAAATTTTGCTCAGGAACAAAACCCCACATACGGCTGTCAGAGCTATTGTCCCGATTATCACCCATCATAAAATATTGTTTTTCAGGAACAATCCACTCATTTAATGGCATTCCTGGTTGCAAGTATTTTGCTTCAGTGACGGCTTGGCGAATAATTAGAATTTGATGTTCAACTGTATCGAGTTTTTCGCTACGCTCATATTGACGCAATGCATTACGTGGCAACTCTTGATCTAATGGAACTTCATAATTCCCTTTTTGACTATCAACAACAGAGGCTACATCAAAAAACATTGTCCATTCGCTTGGGGCTAATGGCCCGTAAGTAATCGGCAAATTTTCTGTGCATTTGTTATCCGCACAATTTGGATAAATCGTCAGTTCCTTGGCATCTGGATTATAAACAATTTTATCACCTGGCAAACCTATTACACGTTTAACAAAATCGACATTTGTGTCACGAGGGTATTTAAATACAGCAATATCACCGCGTTTTGGTTTACCTGTTTCGATCAGTGTCGTTTGTGTAATAGGGTCTTTTAAACCGTATGCAAATTTCTCAACCAACATGAAGTCACCAACTAATAACGTTGGCATCATTGACCCTGATGGAATTTGAAACGGCTCATAAATAAATGACCGTACAATCAGTACAATAGCTAACACAGGGAAAATTGATGTCCCTGTTTCTAGCCATGAAGGGCGGCGGACAGCATTCGCCACATCCGCTTCGCTCACTGCACCATTTGTTGCATCCTGTAACTGCTTCAGTTTTGCTTTACGCGCAGGCGCAAATTTAAACTTATCTAAACACCATATAATCCCAGTGATTAAAGTTGCCAGTGTTAGGATCAAGGCAAAGGTGTTAGCCATTGAGACTCCTTGTAAACTTAGTTGTCTTTACCAACATGCAATATAGCAAGGAACGCTTCTTGTGGTAGCTCAACGTTACCCACTTGTTTCATACGTTTCTTACCATCCTTTTGCTTCTGCAACAGTTTCTTCTTACGGCTAACGTCACCGCCATAACATTTGGCAAGTACGTTTTTACGCAACTGTTTAACTGTAGAACGAGCAATAATATGGTTACCAATCGCGGCCTGGATAGCAATATCAAACTGCTGGCGTGGGATCAGTTCTTTCATTTTCTCGACTAATTCACGACCACGATATTGTGAGTTTGCGCGGTGTGTAATCAATGCTAATGCATCAACACGTTCGTTGTTGATAAGCACATCAACCCTAACCATGTCTGACGGCTGAAAACGCTTAAATGCATAATCCAATGATGCATAACCACGAGATGTTGATTTCAAACGGTCGAAGAAATCCAGTACGACTTCAGACATAGGAATGTCATATGTCAACGAAACTTGATTACCATGATAGACCATATTGGTTTGAACGCCACGTTTCTCAATACAAAGTGTAATCACGTTACCTAAGTATTCTTTAGGCATTAACATGTGGCACTCTGCAATTGGCTCACGCAGTTCTTCAATATTGTTTAATGCTGGCAGCTTTGATGGGCTATCCACATAAACAATCTCACCGTTGGTTTGCTGAACTTCATATACAACCGTTGGTGCTGTAGTGATCAGGTCAAGATCGTATTCACGTTCTAAACGTTCTTGAATGATTTCCATATGCAATAAGCCAAGGAAACCACAACGGAAACCGAAACCTAAAGCAGTCGATGTTTCAGGCTCATAGAATAGAGAGGCATCGTTTAAGCTAAGTTTACCTAGCGCATCACGGAAACCTTCATAGTCATCGGAACTGACAGGGAATAAACCCGCATAAACCTGTGGTTTTACTTTTTTAAAGCCTGGTAGTGCTTTTTCCGCAGGATTACGAGCGCCCGTTAAGGTATCCCCTACTGGCGCACCTGTGATGTCTTTAATTGCGCAGACTAACCAGCCTACTTCGCCACAACTAAGTACATCACGGTCGATTTGTTTAGGTGTGAAAATACCAAGGCGATCAGCGTTATACACCTGCCCTGTACTCATGACTTTAATTTTATCGCCTTTTTTCAGTGACCCGTTTTTAATACGGATCAACGAAACAACGCCTAAATAGTTATCAAACCAAGAGTCAATAATTAGTGCTTGTAATGGGGCATCCACATCACCAACTGGTGGTGGGATCTCCTTAACAAGGCGTTCAATCACATCCTGAACACCAATGCCCGTTTTTGCAGAACAGCGAACGGCATCGTGGGCGTCAAGGCCTACAATGTCTTCAATTTCATCAGCAACTCGCTCTGGGTCTGCCGCTGGCAAGTCAATCTTGTTTAAAACAGGAACGACTTCTAAATCCATTTCAATCGCTGTATAGCAGTTAGCTAATGTTTGAGCTTCAACACCTTGCCCTGCATCGACAACTAACAGTGCCCCTTCACACGCCGCAAGAGAACGCGAAACTTCATAAGAGAAGTCAACGTGGCCTGGTGTGTCGATAAAGTTTAATTGGTAAGTTTCACCGTCAGAGGCTTTATAATCGAGCGTAACGCTCTGTGCTTTGATGGTAATTCCACGCTCACGTTCCAGATCCATTGAATCTAAAACCTGCGCTGCCATTTCGCGATCCGTTAAACCACCACAAATCTGAATAATACGGTCAGATAACGTGGATTTGCCATGGTCGATATGAGCAATGATAGAAAAGTTTCTTATATTATTGATTTTCAAGGTAATATCTTCTTTTAAATTGCCTTACAAAATCAGTTTTGTGCAAATATCGCGACAAAACTAAAATGCTATGATTATCACAAGATTGTTAATTAGCTGCATTTTACATATAAGACCCCGCTAACACAAAGATTCAATGTAAAACAACTGTAAACTTGCTAAAGGTTAATGAGTTAGAGCACTAATTTAGCGCTAATTTAACCCTCTAAATACTCATTTATTACGAATAATAACAAGCCTATTTTGATTTTTATCTCAAAAGAGACTGAAAAATCAATTAATTGATTATTTAAACCAATAAACTACAAAAGGAAAACATCACGTTTTCCCCTTTTTTATCATGGTATCAAATAATGAATTGAATACAATCTATTGATATTTAGCAGTTAACCTGTACTGAAAGTTCGGAAGGTGGTAAACCTATTTGCAAGACGACAGGCTGAAATGCGTCATCATCACGCCAATGAGAAGCTAATTTCCGTGCAGTATAAAAACCAACCACACCCCCTACTACACCAGAAGTCGCTACCAAAAATTGGCTAAAATCAAACGATTGAGCTAACCCAGCAAAAATAAACAACCCTAAAATTGGAGTTAAGTACACCAGCATAGCCGAACGAATTAAACTCCCTTCGGGAATACCAACCTCGATTTTTTGTCCTACGACTAAAGGTTGTTCAATAGCAATTTCTAATTCATGTTCCGTGTTTGGCCCTATTTTGCTGAGTGCATAAGAGCCACACGTTTTACGAGCACCGCAACTTCCACATCCTGATGAAGAGCCATAACGCAGTAGTGCCCTTCCGTTTTGCCAACGAATGACAGTTGCCCACTCTTTTACCATAACCTACTCCCGAAACTGAACACTACCTGCGATAACTTGTGCCGTTGGCAAAGGTAATTCGCCAATTACTGTAATGACATTTTGCTTTTGTGTCATAGTATAAATTGAACGACGCCCATTTTGCATTGGTTGATCTAACAACGGGCCTTTCACCGATTTTGTCACATTCACTGAGAAGGTAAATAACCCATCGCTGAACATTGCACTTTCCACAACGTCATCTTCACTTAATTTACGTACAGAACGCGATGTTTCTTCAAAGCCTGGAGGAAGCATCCCCACTTGCCATTTGAAGGATGGTGCCGTATTTTTCGGATATACCAATAACGGCGGCATATTTACCTTACTCAATGCAAGTAATGAATCATTAACTGTTTTACTATCTAGCACTGTAGAGATAACCCGAAATTGCTCTAACGTTTGGCTGTTATTATCCAACAAATCAATACGTAGCGGCAGTTTCGTTTCCTCATCGATTAATAGTACATAATTAAATCGGGAATTGTCTTTCGATATTATGCGGATCACCAAAGCAGGTCGATCACCAATATGTGTGCGCCCCGCATCAATAAAATTGTAGTAAGGCTTTATCTGTTCATAATTTGTAAATAAAACAGAAGGTAAATTATCAACGATATTTTGACCATTCAAACTAAACGCATCGAAGCCTGGCTCAAAGTAACTAATCCTATCACCTTTTTGAACAATCTCTCGGCGTGATGAATCCATCTGAATCATTTGTGAAACAGGAATACCGTCAATAATTGCGTGGCGATATCTTACAGGTGTAATTGTTTGCGGGCTGAATGTCATAAATGACATTTCATAAGAAAGGTTTTGGGCAGCATTCCCCATTTCTTTAAAAAGGACATCGGCACCCTGTTCAGATGCCGAAGCTTGATTAGAAATAATCAGGCTGCCCGTCAGGCAGATGACGGATAACCATTTTTTCATTATTTCAGCTTAACTCCTGCCGCAGATGCAGGTTGTTCAGATTGTTGATATTGCTGGTTCAACATCGAGCGTCTTTCAATTTCATATTGTTGCAGCATCGCATTAATACGTTGATTTTGTTGTTCAACCTGTTGAAGTTGTTGTTCATTACCAAATAATTGGTTATCTGAAATATTCAGGCTTACAGGCGCACCACTTCCAACAGGAATGGTATTAAACATTGGCTCATCAACGGTGGAATCAACAGCATTACTTTGGTTGTACTGCTGTACCCCCACAATAACGGCTAACGAAACACATGCTGCAACACCAATTTGAGTTATTTGGCTCGCCCAAGGACGGATTTTACCCCAGAATGGGAAAGCACCCCAAGTCGCAGGTTCAGGCTGCGATTCGACAACTACCTGAGGATTAATACGCACAGCTTCATTCTCTAATGCTGCCGCAACGTTACTTGCAATATCAAAATGTATGACATTGCCAGTATCATTACGTAGAGTATCACGAATAAGATGATAGCTCTCCCAACGTTGCTTTAACGTTGAATCACATGAAATGGCATTTACAAGCTCTAAATCTAGAGCTTCGCCATCCATCATTGCGGAAAGTTTCTCTCTTTGCATGCCCAATTACCTTCAGTTAATTGCATCACAATTATAATTAATCTGCTGATTTAATAGCGTTAGTGCTGTTGAATCAGAGGTTGTACTTTATTATCAATCGCTTCCCTTGCCCTAAAAATACGGGAACGTACAGTACCTACTGGGCAATCCATAATTTCAGCGATTTCTTCATAGCTCAAACCATCAAGTTCACGAAGTGTGATTGCCATTCGTAAGTCTTCAGGCAAGGATTCAATGGTTTTGAAAACAACTTTCTTTAATTCTTCAGACAACATTAAGTTCTCTGGGTTCGAAATTTCTTTTAAAGCACCAGCGGTTTCAAAGTTTTCAGCATCACTCGCTTCAAGATCTGACGCAGGAGGGCGTCTATCTTGTGCGACTAAATAATTTTTAGCCGTATTGACCGCAATACGATAAAGCCAAGTATAAAATGCGCTGTCACCACGAAACGAACCGATAGCACGATACGCTTTTATAAATGATTCTTGTGCTACATCAGGCACATCCGCTTGCGGCACATAACGGGATACTAAACTTGCAACTTTGTGCTGGTATTTAATTACCAGTAAGTTGAAAGCTTGTTGATCGCCTTTTTGTACCTTTTCAACCAATAATTGGTCTGTTAATTGCTCGCTCATTTCGGGAAGCATCTCCCGAACTCAGGCTGATAATATGTTGACTTGTTCATGTTCTCCCATCCTAAAGCAAGCACTACTTTGAGTTATAGAAACCATTGAAGTTCAATTTAATCTAAAAAAATAGTCAAAAATTTACAAAAGTGCTGGATTTTCATTTTCTAAGATCCCAAAGATCCTTATTAAAACAGTTGCATACAAATACCTTAAAGGTCAAGAACACAGCATACGGATTTTGCAAATGAATGCTATAGCTATCACATTTATTCGATGCGAATAAATAAATAGACCTGGGTCAAGATAGTGACTGTAAACATCTATCCAGCAATAGTAATCGACAATCTGATAGGCTAACATAAAAAAACACACTACATACTATTATATACAGCAAACACTCATGAACGGATCCACACAGCATTACACTGATATTTTAATCATTGGCAGTGGTGTCGCAGGACTATCCGCCGCCTTACGCCTTGCTCCTTTCCACCAAGTGACTATTTTGAGTAAAAGCAGCTTGAGTGAAGGCGCTTCTTATTATGCTCAAGGTGGTATTGCCGCCGTATTTGATGATACCGACAGCATCGAATCCCACGTTGAAGATACCCTCATTGCTGGGGCTGGCATTTGTCATAAAGGTGCGGTTGAATTTATCGCCTCTAATGCAAAAGAATGCGTGCAGTGGCTTATTGACCAAGGTGTTTTATTCGATACTGAAATCACAGAAAGTGGCGAGACTCAGTACCACTTAACGCGAGAAGGTGGTCACAGCCATCGTCGCATACTTCACCATGCTGATGCGACAGGAAAAGAAGTTGAAACTACGCTTGTTGACCTCGCTTTTGCTCACCCAAATATCCATATAAAAGAACGCTATAATGCTGTTGACTTAATTCTATCCGAAGACAAGGCACCCTCACGTATTTTGGGTGCTTACGTTTGGAATCGGAAAAAAGAGCAAGTTGAAACGATCCGCGCCAAAACCGTTATTTTAGCCACAGGTGGCGCGGCAAAAGTCTATCAATATACCACTAACCCCGATATTTCGTCAGGGGATGGCATTGCAATGGCATGGCGGGCAGGTTGCCGTGTTGCTAACTTAGAGTTCAACCAATTTCACCCCACTTGCTTATTCCACCCACAAGCACGAAACTTTTTACTTACCGAAGCATTACGGGGTGAAGGTGCGTATTTAAAACGCCCTGATGGCAGCCGCTTTATGCCTGATTATGACGAACGAGAAGAACTTGCACCTCGTGATATTGTTGCACGAGCCATTGACCACGAAATGAAACGTCTTGGCGCAGACTGTATGTACCTTGATATCAGCCATAAGCCAACAGATTTTGTGCAACATCATTTCCCAACTATTTATGCCAAATTAATGACGTTAGGGTTAGATATCACCAAAGAGCCTATTCCTATCGTGCCCGCGGCACATTATACCTGTGGCGGGGTGATTGTCGATCAAACAGGTATGACTGATATTGCGCACTTATATGCCATTGGTGAGGTTAGTTATACTGGCCTACACGGAGCGAACCGTATGGCATCTAATTCATTGTTAGAATGCCTTGTATATGGCTGGTCAGCCGCAGAAAACATCAAATCGACACTGCAAAATATTGGTGAAGTACCACATTTACCTGAATGGGATGAAAGCCGAGTACATAACTCCGATGAACAAGTTGTAATCCAACATAACTGGCATGAATTACGTTTATTTATGTGGGACTACATGGGGATTGTGAGAACCACTAAGCGCCTCGAACGGGCACTCCGACGTATTCATTTATTACAGCAAGAAATTCATGACTATTATGCTAACTTCCGTATTTCCAATAACTTACTAGAGTTACGAAACCTTGTACAAGTCGCGGAGCTAATGGTGCGATGCGCTTTGGCGCGCAAAGAAAGCCGTGGGCTACACTACACATTAGACTATCCAGATATGTTAGAAAATTCAGGTCCAACTGTCCTGAAACCTGAATAAAGCCACGAAACCAACGGAATAACTGTTCCGTTGGTTTTAATATTTAAGGTAAAACGGCTGGATCAATGCGCGAAAATCCTCAGTATACTCACCGCTCTGTGCTTTTAGAGCTAAATTGCTTACCTGAGTGTGAGAGTTCACTAATCGCAAACCCAATAACATACGGTGAAATGGTGTTGTTGGTTTGTCACTAACATTGACTCTCAACGCCGTAAACCACCCCCTACTTTCAGCCATTGCTTGCACTTTCTCACCAACTTCATACGGTAGCACTAAACAAAATAACCCATTTTCCGTTAAACAACGCTGGGCACATTCTAATAGTACGTCATGGGTTAGTGCGCTTGTGTAGCGAGCTTGGTCACGTTGCTCATCTCGACACGCCACCGCAGGCTCAAAATAAGGCGGATTGCTTACAATCAAATCATATTGAGTGGGTGAATGCTGACTATAGTGAATAATATCCTGATTGATGATATGTAACCGTTTCGCCCAAGGTGACTCCACAAAATTACATTGAGCTTGCTGCGCTGCTTGAACATCCAATTCAACAGCATCAATTTGTGCATTTTGTTGTCGCTGTGCCAACATTAGCGCGACTAACCCACTCCCACTACCGATATCCAATGCAAATTGAACATGACCAATAGGTGCCCATGCCCCTAATAATACGCCATCAGTGCCCACTTTCATTGCACATTGGTCATGGGCCACAAAAAACTGTTTAAATGTAAACCCACCTTTTCGGTAGTTTTTTTTCTGATTGCTCATCCACACACTCTACTTACCTGAAGCTGACCATTTTCTCATATTGAGCAAATAAAAGTCATCGTTTAACCTATTCGCTACAATATAATTCTTATAATATGAGAATTATATTTGAGGCATAAAAAGTTTACTGCTAAGTTCGAAAAAAAGGAGATGCGATGAACAGCATTAATAGAACCTTAGATGTCTTGTCCTACATCACGAGTTGCGCATCCCCAGTGACGCCACAGGTTATCTCAACTGCACTGGATATTCCATTATCAACGGTTTATCGCTTACTGACAATTCTCATAGAATGGGAATTTGTGTCTCATGCAAAGCAGTATGGTACTTATTGTGTCGGCTCGCAGAGTATCAAAAATCACGAAAAATACTATCACCACAGCTTATTGATGGAAGCCACAAAATCAGAGCTTCAATCATTAGCGAAAAAAACACGAGAAACCGCAGCGATTATCACCTCAAACCTGCGAGAAACGATTTGTGTAGACATGATAGAAAGCGAACAAGCCCTACGTTGCTCATTTATCATTGGCCGCGGTAATACCCTAATCAAAGGGGCCAGTGCCAAAACATTGTTAGCTTTTCATCAAACACAATACCAAGAACACGTGTTTGAGATACATGCAAAACAGCTTATTTCTGACGTAGATAAGCTGAAATTACAACAAGACTTACAGCAGATCCGCAAACAAGGCTACGGCACATCAACCAGTGAGATTGATGAGGGGGTCTTTGGCGTTTCCGCCCCGATTTTTAAAGGAAATGATGTACTGGCCGTCGTCTCCGTTATGGCCCCTGAATTTCGCTCAACTCACCGTGTTGACGAGTTAATTATGCATACACGTCAAGCGGCAGATAACATCACTAAATTGATTAATTTGGAGTAACTATGACACAACCTTTCCAATGGCAAGGGCGCACGGATGGTGAAACACAAGAACATTTGCGTATTCATCAAGTGATTAACAAAGTATCACCCGCACAATTTACGTTGATAGGCTTTGCCTCTGATGAGGGCGTAAGACGCAATAAAGGCCGACAAGGGGCTAAAGCAGGGCCTGATGCTATTCGTCGCCAACTTGCTGGGTTACCTATCCACCAACCGCTAGCCATTAAAGATCTAGGAACCGTAAGTTGTGATGATGGTGATCTTGAATCTGCACAACGCCGCTTATCCGACAAAATTATTGAAAGTTTAACTGCAAATGAGCGCCCGATTATATTAGGTGGTGGCCATGAAGTAGCCTTTGCTAGCTTTCAAGGGTTATTTGATTATGTCGAACAAAATCAATCAGGAAAAACGATTGGGATCATCAATTTTGATGCCCATTTTGATTTACGTGAAGCCCCTGAAGCGACTTCTGGCACGCCTTTTTTACAATCTGCGCAGTTATGTCAGAAGCACCAGCGTCCTTTCCACTACTTGTGTTTAGGTATCGCTGATCATGGCAACACCAAGGTACTATTTGATACTGCAGACCGATTAGGCTGCCAATACCTTCGTGATAAACAGCTAAGCTTTTCGCAACTTCCACAAGCTGTTAAACAACTTCAAGCATTCATTGATGGCGTTGATTATTTGTATGTCACTGTGGATTTAGATGTATTCTCTGCCGCTATTGCCCCTGGTGTCAGCGCCCCTGCACCTAAAGGTATCTCTACCGAAACATTTGATGAACTTTTTACCGTTATTAAAGGCAGCAAAAAAATCGCCCTCTTCGATATTGCGGAGTGCAACCCTGAATTTGATATTGACAACCATACCGCCAAGCTTGCGGCTTATTTGATTTACCAATATTTATTCTAATAAAACAACACAACAATTCGACTGATAAATAAACTGTTCGCTTCAATCTGTTGAGATAGCTTCTATTCGAATACCACAATAAAAATAGGTTCGAAAAAATATCAACTTAGCTGTAACTCGCTAAATTATAATGTTTTTCATCATAAATATTTTAACTATTAGATTTCGAGTTACAGCTAGGCGGCTAACGAAGATAGCTGTAGGAGCATACAAAAGTATGTGACTACAGTAGCTGAGTGCGGCCAACAACGCTGTAGCTTGAAAGATAACAGTTAAAAAAGGGAAACTTATGATTCTACACCTAGACGCACTATCCACCTTATTCCTTACCGTCATCTGCCTCCTCATGGGCATCCACTTAAAAAAACGCATTGAGTGGTTACAACGATTTTGTATTCCATCTCCTGTCATTGGCGGATTTTTAGTGAGTTTAATCATTTGGGGACTGAAATCGTTCAACCTCGCTGAAATAAATTTTGATACCAGTTTACAAACCTTCTTGATGGTCGCATTCTTCACCACAATAGGTATTGATGGCAGTTTCCGAATTCTCAAAACAGGTGGTCGCTTATTATTTATGTACCTGTTTATTTGCTGGTTTGTGGTGATTTTCCAAGATACCTTTGGGGCAGGGTTAGCGCATCTATTAGGCATCGAACCTGTCATTGGTATTATGGCTGGAGGGGTATCACTCACGGGTGGCCATGGCGGAGCTGCTGCCTTTGGCGGTATGGCTGAAGGACTTGGCGTACAATCAGCGACAGTTGCTGCGATCGCTGCCGCCACCTTTGGGTTAATTACGGGAAGCTTATTGGGAGGCCCAATCGCTACCTATTTGATTAAAAAATTCAATGTCCGTATTCAAGCAGACGAAAAAGTTGAAAAAATTCAAGTTCCTGAAACTATTGCAGGGAAAATTGAGTCTATCGATGCACATGCTTTCTTGAAAATGCTTGCCTTGATCTTAGGGATCATGGTCATTGGTCAATTTGCCTCTGCGCAATTCACTAAAGCCACTGGTTTTTCACTACCGAGCTACGTTGGCGCGATGATCATTGCAATTGTCATCCGTAATATTAATGATCAGGTCGAATTGTTCCGCATCAACCAAAAATCTATCGATCTTATTTCTGAAGTCTCCCTCGGTCTTTTCTTAACTATGGCCATGATGTCACTGAAGATTTGGGAATTAAAGGCTGTGGCTCTTCCGCTCTTCACCATTTTATTGGCGCAAGTTGTCGTTTTAATTCTGCTCGTCGTATTTGTTATTTTTAGGTTGTTAGGGAAAAACTATGATGCCGCGGTAATGTGTGCAGGTTTGATGGGACATGGCTTAGGCGCGACACCAAATGCGATGGCGAATATGTCATCCGTTTGTGAACGTTACAAACAAGTTTCCATGAAAGCGTTTATGATTGTGCCATTAAGTGGCGCAGTACTCATCGACTTAGTGGGTATTCCATACCATACTTGGCTGATTAATATGCTTAGCTAATAAATATCTAGTCCAGGAGAGTTTCGGCTCTCCTGAATTCTTTTGTCATTTCGCTAACTTTTCCTCGAGTTATCGCTCCCTGTCTAACCTGAAAACAGTTACACTTGTGAAAAGCGGATTTTTTCAGGTGAACAATTTTGCTAACCTGTTTATAATCAGCGCCCCAAATAGAGGTATATAATGACTGCATCCACTTTTTCTGAACTTGATCTTGATGAAAGCCTAATTGACGCGCTGTCAGATAAAGGCTATCAACGTCCCACTGCTATCCAAGCTGCGGCTATTCCAGCTGCAATGGATGGTCGTGATGTGTTAGGTTCAGCACCAACAGGGACAGGTAAAACAGCGGCATTCCTACTGCCAGCAATTCAACATTTACTTGATTTCCCAAGAAAAAAATCAGGGCCACCACGCGTTCTGATTGTCACGCCTACCCGTGAATTAGCTATGCAGGTTGCTGACCAAGCAAAAGAATTATGCGCACATAATCACCTAGACATTGCAACAATCACAGGTGGTGTTGCTTATATGAACCACGCTGAAATTTTCAGCGAAAACCAAGATATCGTTGTCGCCACAACAGGTCGCTTATTACAGTACATTAAAGAAGAAAACTTTGACTGCCGCGCGGTTGAGATTTTGATCCTAGATGAAGCTGACCGTATGTTAGATATGGGGTTTGCAAACGATATTGAAACTATTGCAGGCGAAACGCGCTGGCGCAAACAAACCATGCTATTTTCAGCGACGCTTGAAGGTGAAGCCATCCGTGACTTTGCAGAGCGCTTGCTAGAAGATCCCGTTGAAATTGATGCGGATCCATCTCGTCGTGAACGTAAAAAAATTCAGCAATTTCATTACCGTGCGGATACCGTTGAACACAAAACTGCACTACTATGCCACTTACTGAAACAAGAAGAAGTGACAAAAGCGATTGTGTTCGTACGCAAACGTGAACGCTTACGCGAGCTTGTTCAGTGGCTACGTGAAGCAGGTATTGAGCCTTGTTATCTGGAAGGTGAAATGCCTCAAGCGAAACGTAACGAAGCGGTACGTCGCCTTGTCGACGGGCAAGTTAAAGTCCTTGTTGCGACGGATGTAGCATCACGGGGTTTAGACATCGATAACGTCAGTCATGTTTTTAACTTCGACTTACCAAGAACTGCTGACGTTTACTTACATCGCATAGGCCGTACTGGCCGTGCAGGTCGCAAAGGTACGGCAATTTCCTTAGTTGAAGCACATGACTTTCCGTTACTAGGTAAAATTACACGCTACATTGAAGACCCTATTAAAGTGCGTGTTATAGATGCCTTGCGCCCAACAACAAAAGCGCCATCTGAAGCGATGTTAAATAAGCCAAAACCATCGAAGAAAGTGCTGGCAAAGCGCAAAGAGAAAAAGAAAGAAGAACAAACGAAGAAAAAAGAAAAAGTACGCCATCGCGATAAGAAAAATATAGGGAAACGTCGTACTCCAGTCAGTCCAACAGCATCAGCGATTAGCGATAAAAACCAATAATCACTCAAACGGGTTTCGGCCCGTTTTTTATTTAATTCATCATATGAATGATTTTTTCTCGCATTTTTTTCCCTTCTTGCGTTAATGCATCATATTTAATGATATGATTATTAATGATATCTTTGCAATCAAGACCTTGGTTGTTTTTTGCCCTCCAATCAGCCCCATTGGCTAACAACAATTCAGCAACATCCAAAGCATGACTATTTAAAGCATCATGGAGTGGTGTATTTCCTAAATTATCTTTTATATCAACCATTAAACCATTATCTAACAATATTTTAGACTGCATCACTCGGCCACTTTGAGCCGCTAAATGTAAAATACTTTTTTGCTGGATGAGTTGTGTATTTTTAATGGCTTGCCCATACTGTGAATCGAGTAGAATTTGCATAAACTGCCCATTCATAGCCCGCGCTGATTGATTCGCTAAAAAATCAAGGTCACATGCTTTATTGTGACATTCTAAAAGATTTGAAAACTCAACAACATTGCCTTTTTTAATGGCACTTTTACAACTTTCTTGCCAATTAATTTTTTGTTGCTCTTCGATGATTGGGAACACTTTTAGCGGGAGCTCGACGGTTTTATCATATTCCCCAGTAATCGCATTCCAATTATTCCACGGTTTATGTTTACACATCACCTTAATAATTTTAACCATCGTATGTGCAATAAAACTTCTTGTTAATAACCGGTGTGGTAACCAATTTTTCCAAGAACTCTGTTCGCTATAAGCCATTTTAATACGCGTTCCCAGCGCTGAAGGGATAGGTAAAGTATTTTGTAGAGAATCAAGCCAGTCATATTGCACAGTATAAAATCGTATCAGCCCTTCGTTCGCCATTCGTTCCGCAACATCATAATCAAGCCCGATCTTATTTACCGTATTCCTTGCCAGCCCTGCGGGGCTAAACACAACTGCAGGGCTATGGCTCGCCAATGCGGCAATTGACGCAAGGCCACCACCTAATGAGTGCCCCGTACAAATCAGATTTCCTCTTACTGCATTAAATAAAATATTTGTCAAACCAACAGATTGATAATACTGAGGTTCATACTGCCCTAAGCCTTGACGGATGTTGGCATAAAAATCCACAATATCGTTTGAGCCTGCAAAACAGAGAATATATAAATCATTATATCGGCATATATTGGCTTGAAATCCTGATGTCACATCACCAAGTAACTCCGCATCAATACCTAATGCATTAAGTTGAGTGGTATTTAATCTCTCGACACCTAACATCTGTTGCCAATCTGTATGGTAAGCCCCATACGATAACATGGCTAATACAAAGTCTTTTTTTTGTGCATCTTGGCCAAAAAAGTGTTCTTTTATCGTATTTTTTGGCCAATGTTCTCTTTCACATAATGAAATATCTAAACTGCGATTTTGTAAATAAATGTCTAAGCCTTCTCTAGCAAGAGAAAGGCCATCCACTGAACTAAGTGTTGGTTGTATTGAAAAAGGCATAAATTCTCCCTAACAAATGCGTATGTTGGAAGAGTATTGGAAGCTAAATAGCGGTGAAGAGAAATAATCAACTTTATTAGAGGTAAATAAAAAGCCATTGATATCAATGGCTTTAGAATTTATTATACTGTACTAGATGTAATAGTGTTTAAACTTTATTACAGGCTTTCAGTGAAAGTACGAGTAATAACATCACGTTGTTGTTCAGGGGTTAATGAGTTAAAACGAACCGCATAACCAGAAACACGGATAGTTAATTGTGGGTATTTTTCTGGGTTTTTCACTGCATCTTCTAACGTTTCACGGCTTAATACGTTAACGTTTAAGTGCTGCCCACCTTCTACACGTACAGTTGGCTTCATTTCCAGTGGTACTTCACGATACTCAAAAGCACCTAATTCATCTTTATCAACGATTTGGCCTTCATTATAATCTGCTTTAGCACAAACACAGCGAGCTTCATTTTTCTCGTTATCCAGTAACCAGAAAGAATTCAGTAATGCTGCATTATCAGTTTTAGTAATTTGAATACCTGTAATCATGTCGACCTCCACGTTCGAACTTGATTGCGCCCGATTTTTTATATCAATCAAAGCTGCATTAACCATCAATCTTATGTAAATTTGCAATTGGATATTTGGTCTAACCAATGTCTATAGGTATTTTATACCAGCTCAATAGGTCACTTTCTTTGATATTTATCAATTATTCCGTATAGCAATTAATCAAACCCATTCAACTTTATGATTTAAATCAATATTCACCATAATGAAATCTTAATTATTTTTATAAACTTTCAAATTAATTTGAAGCGTAATTATAAAGATCAGGGCTTTATCTCTGCCCAACGAACCAGTAAGCTTATTACCATCATTTGGTTCAGTTATAAATTGCGCCAGCCAACATTCATTGTTATGGAAAATTTCATGTCAAATACCATTACATGGCACGACGTCATTGGCCCCGAAAAAGTAAAACCGTATTTTAAAGAAACATTAGCCTATGTCGCGCAACAGCGCCAAGCAGGTAAAATCATCTATCCCCCGCAAGATGATGTTTTTAATGCTTTTCGCTATACCGAACTTGCTGATATTAAAGTCGTTATTTTAGGTCAAGACCCTTACCATGGTCCAGGCCAAGCCCATGGATTGTCTTTTTCAGTTTTACCTGGTATTAAGCCACCACCTTCCCTAGTAAACATGTATAAAGAACTCGAAAAAGACATCGCAGGGTTTACGCGACCATCACATGGTTATCTACTGAGTTGGGCTCAGCAAGGTGTATTACTACTCAATACTGTACTCACTGTTGAACAAGCCCATGCGCATTCTCATGCACATTTAGGATGGGAAACATTTACAGATAAAGTCATTGAAGCAATTAATGAAAATACGGAAGGCGTGGTCTTTTTACTCTGGGGTTCACATGCGCAGAAAAAAGGGAAAATCATTGATACCAAACGCCATTATGTTTTAAAAGCACCTCATCCCTCCCCGCTTTCTGCGCATCGCGGCTTTTTAGGTTGTGGTCATTTTTCACAGACTAATGAAATTTTAACTCAGCAAGGTAAAGCGCCAATTGACTGGAACCCAGTTATTAACGAATAGCTGCATATTATAGGTAAGCAAAAAAATGGGATACACATGTATCCCATTTAAACAATTATTTCGAAACAATAACCATTGCAGGTCTGAGTAATCGGTTATTTAACGTATACCCTTTTTGCATCACGTTAATCACATGATTAGGTTGGTGGTCAGGTGATTCAATCATTGTCATTGCTTGGTGAACTTCAGGGTTAAATGGCACATTCGCATCCCCCACAGGTTCGATACCAAACTTAGCGACAGCATCTAAGAACGTTTTCAGCGTTAAATCTAGCCCTTCTAACATGGCTTTAGATTGCTCATTATCGCGATCAGCAGCATCGATCGCACGCTCCAAATTATCAATCACAGGTAAAAGTTCATTTGAGAATTTCTCAAGTGCAAATTTATGTGCTTTTTCAATGTCTTGCTCTGTACGGCGACGAATATTTTCGATTTCAGCATGAGCGCGTAACATTGCTTCTCGTTCGGTCTTTTGTGAAGCAGCTAATTGCTCTTCAAGCTCAGCAATACGCGCTGCTAACGCTTGTTCGTTTGCTTGTGCATCTTCTACTTGCTGGGAGTTCACTTCTTGCTCTGCTTGAACTTTTTGTGATTCATTTAACTCAGAAGCTTGCTCATCATGCATGTTTTGGTCTTTACTACTCATGAATATCTCCGCGTATTTAGCATTAATCCCATATATGAGAGTATTATGGGGATCTAATACAGGGATTCAAGGGAAGTCATACAATGAGAGGCCAAAAAAGTATGCAAAAGGACAATAATACAGCACATTCTCACTTCAAAACGATAGGCATTGTCGGGCACCCAAGGCATCCTGAAGCGTTAGCAACCCATGAACTGATTTATCACTGGTTAATTTCAAAAAATTACCATGCCATTATCGACAAACAAGTTGCTAAAGACTTGAAGTTAATGAATGCGACAACTGGCACATTAACTGAAATTGGCCAACAAGCCGATTTAGTCATCGTCGTGGGGGGGGACGGTAACATGTTAGGTGCAGCCCGTATATTATCTCGCTATAACAATAAAGTTATTGGTGTGAATCGTGGAAATTTAGGTTTTCTAACTGATCTTGACCCCGATAATGCCTTACAGCAACTTTCACGCGTGCTTGAAGGCGAATATCGTGAAGAACAACGTTTTCTGCTTGAAGCTCAAGTGATCAAGGCTAATCAAAAGGCGCGTAAGAGCAGTGCGATAAATGAAATCGTACTCCACCCTGGGAAAGTCGCTCATATGATTGAGTTTGAAGTTTATATTGATGATAAATTTGCATTCTCACAACGTTCTGATGGGTTAATTATTGCCACACCAACAGGCTCAACAGCCTACTCTCTATCGGCAGGAGGCCCTATTTTAACCCCTAATCTGGATGCCATTGTCTTAGTTCCCATGTTCCCGCACACACTATCTTCTCGTCCTTTAGTCATCAGCAGCGACAGTAGCATACGCTTGAAATTCTTACGTACAAATATTGATTATGAAGTCAGTTGTGATAGCCAAATTATGCTACCAATTCAAGATGGTGAAGAGGTTATTGTAAAACGTAGTAATAAAAATCTAAATTTAGTTCACCCTAAAGATTATAATTACTTCAATACGTTAAGCTCAAAATTAGGGTGGGCAAAAAAAACTTTCTAATTATTTTACTTTGCCTCTTTACTGTATAAAAAAACAGGATAAACTGTATGAAAACACAGGTGTGTATTTTTACAGGAGAGCGCAGATGCTTACTCAATTAACTATCAATAATTTTGCTATCGTTCGTGAATTAGAAATTGATTTTCGTAGCGGTATGACAGCCATCACTGGTGAAACTGGTGCGGGTAAATCTATTGCAATTGATGCGCTTGGCCTGTGTTTAGGTAACCGTGGTGAAGCCAATATGGTTCGTCCTGGTGCTCAACGGGCTGATCTCTGTGCCCGCTTCTCGCTATCTGATGCAAAAATGGCCGCAAATTGGTTAGTAGAACACCAACTTGATAACCAAAACGAATGTTTATTACGCCGTACTATTGCCTCTGATGGGCGCTCAAGGGGCTTTATCAATGGCATATCGGTTCCCTTATCTCAACTCAGAGAATTAGGCACCCTATTAATCCAAATTCATGGCCAACATGCTCACCAACTGTTGCTTGATAATATTCATCAAAAATCCCTACTTGATGCCTATGCAAATCAGCAAGAATTGCTTGTACAAATGAAAAAAGCATGGCAATCATGGCATGATTCCTGTCAGCAACTCGCCGTATTTCAAAAGCAAATGCAAGAACGTGAGTCACGTCAGCAACTGTTGGATTACCATTTAAAAGAGCTCAATGAGTTTCTTCCTGTCCAAGGTGAATTTGAGGAAATTGACCAAGAATACAAACAACTCGCCAATCATGGTCAATTTTTAACGATTGGGCAAAATACAGCGCAAATTTTGTCTGAAGATGATGGTGCCAATGTTATCAGCCTGCTAAACATGGCAAAAAATGAATTAACCGACCTTGTTGCACTAAACCCTAAATTCTCAGGGTTACTTGATATGCTCGAAGAAGCATCAATACAAGTCAGTGAAGTCAGCGATGAAATAAAACATTATTGCGACCAATATGAGCTCGATCCTAATCGCTTGTTTGAACTTGAACAGCGCATTTCTAAGCAAATTAGCTTAGCCCGCAAGCATCGCATTGCTCCCGAGGCTCTACCTGAATTATTTCAACAGCTTTCATCTGAACAAGCGCAAATTGCCAACCAAAACGAAGATTGTGAGGCACTAAACGCACAAGTCTTTGCTGACCACCAAAAAGCACTCGCTTGCGCAGAACGCTTGCACCATGTTCGTTTACATTATGCACAAGAACTCAGCACACTTATTACAAATAGCATGCACCAATTATCAATGCCTCATGGCTTATTCACTATTGATGTAAAATTTATACCAGAACAACTCCAAATTGATGGCGCTTGTAAAATTGAATTCAATGTTACAACCAATCCAGGACAGCCACATCAAGCACTAGCAAAAGTCGCTTCAGGTGGCGAACTTTCACGTATAGCTCTTGCTATCCAAGTGATTACTGCGAAAAAAATGGATACCCCCGCATTAATTTTCGATGAGGTTGATGTTGGTATTAGTGGCCCTACCGCTGCCATTGTGGGTAAATTATTACGTGAACTCGGCGAATCGACGCAAGTGATGTGTGTAACGCATTTACCACAAGTTGCGGGATGTGGTCATCATCATTTTTATGTGAGCAAAGAAACAAATGGCATTGAAACTGAAACTCACATGCAATTATTAGACAAAAAAGCAAGATTACAAGAACTTGCAAGGCTTCTAGCAGGTTCTGAAGTCACAAAAAATACGTTGGCAAATGCAAAAGAATTGCTTGCGGCGTAATTTTTGACAACTTTTTTGCGCTCATGTGGTCTTAGAGTCGATAAGGAAGGTTTTAAAATGTATCAATGTCGATTATCATTGATGTTCTGACTCCAAAAGGAATGAGATATCCATGCGTTATAAATTGTTAACTGCTGCTGCACTATCACTCGCATTAATGTCTACGGGCTGTTCAATGATGGAACGTCTTGTCTATCACCCAGACATTAACCAAGGTAATTACCTCACAGCGAAAGATGTTGCTAAGATCCAAAAAGGAATGACACAGCAACAGGTCGCTTATACTTTGGGCACACCAATGTTATCCGACCCGTTTGGTACTCAAACCTGGTATTATGTATTCCGTCAAGAGCTGGGGCATGATCCAGTCAAACAAGAAACTCTGACACTTATTTTTGATCGCAATGGTATTCTTACTGACATCAAAAATGAGAAGAACCTTGCAGCTCAAGAATCGATGGAAGCTGCTGAGACTAAAACAGCTGACTAATAATGCATATGCATTGATATAGAACTAAAAATATAGCTACCTATAACTGGGCCTTGGCAGGTAGACGTGTGTTTTTATAAATGTCTGATAATGCCTTCTGAGCTATAAAGTCACCGCTGATATAAACAAAAAAACCGAGCAAATAGCTCGGTTTATCAATTAACTGAAGTTTAATTACTTTTCGATTCTTTCGATTCTTTCGATTTTTCAGCACGCTTACGGCGTAATTCTTTCGGATCTGCAAGCAAAGGGCGATAGATTTCAATCCGCTCCCCATCCTGTACAGTATCAGAAAGTTTTGCAGGACGACTATATATCCCTACTTTATTTTTTTTTAAATCAATATCGTCACGCAGTGAAAGAATACCTGAGGCGATAATTGCCTCTTCTATTGTTACACCTTCAGTAAGCTTTACGGATAGTAAATATTGTTTCTCTGGCAGTGCATACGCCACTTCAACATTAATATCAGACACTATAAACATCCTTAGCTCTTAATGTAAAAGCCTGAACCATATTATTAGCAAGTTCTTTAAATATTTTGCCAAATGCTAGTTCTATCAGTTTATTGGTAAATTCAAAATCAAGATGAAACTCAATTTTACAAGCATCCGCACTGAGAGGAATAAACCTCCACCCGCCAGACAACTTACTAAATGGCCCTTCTACTAATTGCATATGTATGCATTTGTTGTCTTCAAGCACATTTTTAGTGATGAACGTTTTGCTAATTCCCGCTTTGGATACCTCAACAGAAGCCGTCATTTCCTCAGCACTATGACTGATAATACGACTCCCCACACACCCAGGTAAAAAGCTTGGGTATGAAATTACATCATTTACGAGTTTATACATTTGTTCTGCGCTAAAAGGGACTAACGCAGAGCGACTAATCTGTGGCATATCAATTCCTATCCCTAAAAACTGGGCATATAATAGCACTATTGATTGGTTAAACAAAAAACAAAACCCATACAGGGCAAGAAATGCACAATCAAAAAAATATCAACGCAGAAAGATTTCTTTCGACTCAGCTTACAGTATAATGATTGCACTATGACAAAGAAAAAACCATATAAACCCGGTTCAGCAACAATTGCTATGAACAAGCGTGCTCGCCACGAATATTCTATCGAAGAGGAGTTCGAGGCGGGTTTGTCCCTACAAGGTTGGGAAGTTAAATCACTGCGTGCTGGCAAAGCCAACATCGGTGATAGTTACGTATTACTGAGAGATGGCGAAGCCTATTTATTTGGTGCTAACTTTACGCCTCTTAACGTTGCTTCTACTCATGTTGTTTGTGATCCAACACGTAGCCGTAAACTATTGTTAAACCAACGTGAATTAGACACCCTTTATGGTAAAGTCAACCGTGAAGGTTACACCGTCATCGCACTTTCACTCTATTGGAAAAATGCATGGTGTAAAGTAAAAATCGGTGTTGCAAAGGGTAAAAAAGCCCACGATAAGCGTTCTGATATCAAAGAACGTGAATGGCAACTTGATAAAGCACGTATAATGAAACATTCTAATCGCTAAGTCCTAGCTTTATAGGATAATTTTCTGTTATACTGCGTTCAACAACTTGGGGCTGATTCTGGATTCGACGGGATTTGCGAAACCCAAGGTGCATGCCGAGGGGCGGTTGGCCTCGTAAAAAGCCGCAAAAAAATAGTCGCAAACGACGAAAACTACGCTTTAGCAGCTTAATAACCTGCTTAGAGCCCTCTCTCCCTAGCCTCCGCTCTTAGGACGGGGATCAAGAGAGGTCAAACCCAAAAGAGATCGCGTGAATGCCTTGCCTGGGGTTGCAGCGTTAAATTTAATCAGGATAGTTTGTTGATGGCGTGTCTGTCCGCAGTTGGCAAATGAATTTAAAGACTAGACTAAGCATGTAGTACCGAGGATGTAGAAATTTCGGACGCGGGTTCAACTCCCGCCAGCTCCACCAAATTATCTTCTAAGGACGTCCAAAGAAGACTGAAAAGCCCGCTAACTCAATGAGTTGCGGGCTTTTTTATGTCCTGCGCAGTCTGATGTCACCTAATTAAATCCAATCATCTTAGGCACCTTGATAGGCACTTCGTTAACCTTTATGGTTTTTGAGGTGCCTAAAAACAATGGAACATCAAAAATGGCAAGACAAACCAAACCCTTATCAGTAAAAGAGATCGACGCAGCAAAGCCAAAACAGAGTGATTATGTCCTCTATGATGGCGATGGATTAGAACTATTGGTTAAATCCAATGGCAGCAAGTTGTGGTCATTTCGCTATACTCGCCCCCTCACTAAAAAGCGAGCTAAACAGATAGACCCTCAAGATCACCATAAAGAGCAAGTCCGTAACACCTTAGAAGCTAAGGCAAATACCTTTCAACTTGTCGCTGAACGTTGGTGGGAAGTGAAGAAGTCCACTGTAACAGAAGGCTACGGTAACGATATTTGACGTTCACTTGAACGAGATGTGTTTCCTGCCATTGGTGACATCAGCGTTACTGATATCAAAGCACATATATTGGTGCAAGCAATACAACCGGTACAAGCCAGAGGTGCATTAGAAACCGTTCGTCGCCTATGTCAGCGCATTAACGAAGTGATGATCTATGCTCAAAATAGTGGCTTAATTGATGCCGTTCCAAGTATCAACATTGGCAAAGCTTTTGAAAAACCCAAGAAAAAGAATATGCCAAGTATCCCCCCTGATCAGCTACCAAAGCTCATGTAGACAATGCGAACCGCTAGTATTAGCCTATCTACCCGATGTTTGTTTATGTGGCAACTGCTCACTATGTCCCGTCCAGCCGAAGCCGCTGAAGCCCGTTGGGATGAAATCAACTTTGAAACCAAGGAATGGAAAATACCTGCTGCTAGAATGAAGATGAACCGTGAGCACACTGTTCCATTATCTGACGCTGCCTTAGCTATTTTAGATCTAATGAAACCATTAAGTGGTAACCGTGAGTTTATCTTTCCTAGCCGTATCAAGCCGACTCAACCCATGAATAGCCAAACCGTCAATGCTGCATTAAAACGTGCCGGATTCGGTGGTGTATTGGTTTCTCACGGTCTTCGTTCAATAGCCAGTACCGCACTCAATGAACAGGGCTTCCCACCCGATGTGATTGAAGCCGCCCTAGCCCACGTAGATAAAAATGAAGTTAGACGCGCTTATAACCGCAGTGATTACTTAGAGCAAAGACGCCCTATGATGCAATGGTGGGCTGATTTTATTGAGGAAGCAGATAGAGGAAGTATTATTGAAGGAGGAATCAGAGGGATATCGCTAGTTGGGTAGTTTATACGCCAGTTCGGATTTGAACTGCGCTATAATGGTACAGAGCTATGCTTCGTCTAGATGTCAGCTTTGTGCCAAAAGCGGACGTTGGTCATACATTTGGCCGAATACACAATATTATTTTCTTTTACCAAAAATAGGCACACTTTGCGTAAATCTGCTGAAAAATGTATTTGTTGCTGAAAATGGAAAATCACCCTGGTTTAGACGATTAGAGCGGATCAGCTTAAAAATAACAGGCTCGTTAAAACTTATAATGTACTTGCATGCTTTAATCACAGCTCACAGAGGTTTAAATTAACGCATTGATTTATAATGGCAATTTGATTTTCATTGTTATCTAGCATAACAGGAGAATCTATGACAACATAATATACAAATTTTAGCACCCAGAGTTACCTAGGAACTGTAGTCACCCTATAGTTAAATTCAATTAATTGGATAGGACGACTAGACATTATGGATTTTCTAAAAAGAGCACTTATCAAAAAAGTAGTTGATGACCTCATTTGTCTGAATGGAACTGAGTTCGAATATTTTTGCAAACCAATATTTGAAATTATTGTCGGTGAGGAATCCATTCATAAAGGTAGTAATTTGTTTGCAAAACCTATTAGTCGAACGGTTGATTTCTCTACGAATAATTTTGAAATTGTTGGTCAGTGTGGGACGGATAATGATTACTTTGATGTTTTTGGGAAAAAATTTGAAGAACTGGTAGAGTTGAAGTTAGAAAATACAAAGCCGGTAAAAGATATTAAGTCAGCTCTGAAAAATAGTAGTCAATGTTCAAAAATTATTTTATTTGCAAATCAGGAAGCCAAAGGTGGCAGACTTGATAGCGTAAACAAGGTTATTCGTCATATTGGGATTAAACAAGAGGTTGTCGTTCTTGATTCAGAATATATTGCAAATATTGTTGCGGAAAATATTGGCAACCAACGATTTATTTTTTCAATAATTGATTATCTACCAACGGCAAGTCAAATCTACTCGGCAATTTCTATGCAAAATGATCTTCCTCCTTTCCCCCATGACTTTGTTGTCCGGGAAGATGAAAAAGCTATTATTGAAGCGATAAAGCAGAATAATGTTTCAGTTGTTCATGGAGTAAGTGGAATTGGTAAAAGCAAGATTGTTCTTGGAGTTGCTCACAAATTAAAAGCTGAATTTGACTCAATAATATGGGTAAGCTTGAGTGAGAACAAAAACTTTAACTTTAAGTCAGTTAAAGTTGGTGATTTTGACAACAACCTAAATTTAGCTAACCTTTGTTCTACATATAAAATCCTAGTTGTTTTAGATAATTTTTTTGGTAACGTTTCTGATATTAAATCAGAGTTTGAATCGTTTGCTAGGGATGAAAGTAGAGTAATAATAACCTCGTTAGAAAAAATAGCTGATAAGAAAATCTGTTTTCATCTATCTGAAATGACTAATAGTGAAGCAAAGGAAGTTATAGAAAAAAGAATAAATATTGATAGTAAATATATTGATGAAATAGTTGAGCATATAGGCGGTCACCCTCTCTGTTTGGAACTTGTATGCCAGGTGATAAGAGAAGAAAATTACAATAACCACGAACTACATGATTTCCTCGAAGAAATCAGTCAAATTACAGAAGAAATTGTACAAGGAAAGTCACAAACTATATCAGACTTAGTTATAGGAAAGTATGCAGATAAATTTCGAAGAGAGTTTTCTCTCATCTCACTTTTAGGTACTGAGCAAGTCAGTAACTACATCTTTAATAAAATCCTTGGAACAAGGGCAATTAGGAATCTTGAAAAGGTTTCTCTGATAGTTCGTTCAGGGGTGAATTATTCAAGCATTCACTCAATCGTTCTCCTTTCCATAAAAAATTTATTCAATAGTAGTGCAACAGAAATCTATGACCTTAAAAAAGAATTATGCGAAGTCCTCTGGGTAGAAAATGAGTTCAAAAAATCCGGGTACTATAGCTTTTGTGTAATGCATAACGACCTTTTGAAAAAACTTTATCGTGATGATTTATGTGACAAACATCGAAAATCTTTGTTGTATGCAATAATCCAAACCACAGATAATTTAGTTTTTAAATCTGAATTAATTGCTGAGGTTGAAGGGTTTGACTTAAGCAATAATAAATTTGAAGATATTCTTTTACTAATTGAAAGTATTGAGTTAAAGCTAATATCAATTGATAGAAAACTCCATGAAGAAAAGTATCAACTTGAATCAGATGAGATGATTCAAAAGCTTAATAAGATTAACTCAGTACTTGCCGATGGCTCGAATATAAAATTACTTGTTGAGCACCATATCGCAAAGATTTACTTCTGGAAAGGGGATATTGTAACGTCAAGGGATTTGTTCATTGAACTGCTCAGTAAGTTTCCAGATAGTGAGCAATGCATGCTACAACTAGCAAGGATTTATGATAATGAAAAGTTGTATGATGAAGTTGAAAAATACGTAGACAAAGTTTTAGGTAATATCAGTCCTAATCACTCGTATTCTGTAATACTTTCTTTTTACGATTTAATATCTAACTCGAAATACAAATCATGTCGAGAAAAATACATCCAGAATAGAGTTGAAGACTTTGTTGCAGATATATCTTTCACTTTGCGTTCCTCATTTGACCATCCCTATAGGGTGTTAAGTTCTCTATCTGGCTATCTTGGATATAACTTGCCTGAAGCGTTCGAGTCATTGAGTTCTAATTTGCCTGCTCCGGATAATGTAAATAAAAACACTAAACTTATGATAGCTTATGCTGATATACAGATGGCATTGTATCGTTTATATAAATATAGCAATGACGAGAATAAAGAGCAGAAGCTGGTAGAAACTTCTAAGCTTGCGGAACAGTATTATATAGACTCTCAGCCTAGTAACGATTTCGAAAACCTAAAAGTTGCGAAGTTCTTTATCGAGATAGGTCGATATGAGCAGGCGGGTATTTACCTCGATAAAATTGAAAAAAAGGATCCATTTTTTTATCAAAGCACTGCCAAGCAACTTAGAGGAATGGGTGAAGATAAAGGAGCAATTATAGCTATTGATAAATCAATCGAAGGGGCTAAACGTGGTGATTGTAGAGCTTGGTTCTTGCCGAGTTTTTTGAATGACAAAGCAGAGATACTGATAAAAAGCGACATAAATGAAGCTATTAAAGTAATTGCCGAAGCTATAGATAAACAAAATGACCTAAAAACAAAGAAAGCTTGGCAGACTAAAGCTGAGCGATGGGCGGCCAATTGCTAAAAAAACGCTGCATACGGAAAAATTACTCTCTACAATCAAATTTTTCTGATGAGTGCAGCGTTACGTCTGCTCCTCGCTCCTTTCGGGATAACAATCATAATTAAATCTCTACATCATAGGAGATTTAATTATGTCTAAGTCACCGTGGAATAAAAATCGTATCATTGGGCAAAAACGACCTCTTAAAATATCTCATATCTGGGGGATCCGTATTAGACTAGAGTTAGAAGGAAAAATTCGCGACTTAGCTTTGTTTAATTTAGCCTTGGATAGTAAACTTCGAGGCTGTGATCTCGTTAAGTTGAAGGTATCAGATGTTGCATATGGTAGTTCAGTCTCCAGCAGAGCAACTGTGTTGCAACAAAAGACTGGTAGTCCTGTCCAATTTGAGCTGACTAAGGGAACTAGAGATTCAGTTACTGCATGGATAAGAATGGCTCACTTGCAGAGTGCGGACTATATTTTCCAATCCCGAGTAGGTTCTGCTCAACATATTTCTACCAGACAATACAACCGTATTTTTCATGGTTGGATTGAAAAGCTAGGCCTTGATAATTCGTTATATAGCACGCATTCAATGCGCAGAACCAAGCCGTATCTGATCTACCAGAAAACAAAGAATCTTCGTGTAATTCAGCTATTACTTGGACATAAAAAACTAGAAAGCACGGTTCGTTACCTTGGCATTGAAGTCGATGATGCATTGGAGATTTCTGAGTCAATTGAAGTATAAATCTATCGGGGCTGTTTATCAGCCCTGTGCCAATAGCGGATGTTGTTTAAACATGAGCTAGTTATGTGCTACAAGGATGCTTTTGTATTACTAAATCGATATGTTCTGACTGATCTGCTTTAATCAAACAGGACACTTTAATAATGGAATATAATCCAATTATCTGCAGGTATTATTAGTTGGACGATTTACATTTTGTGTTAGTTGTTCCATGGTTGGCGTTAATCTATTCAATTTGGTCAAATCAGTTTATTGAATCTTACATCTAGGCAGTTTATTGCTTAAAACGGACGGTATATATCCTTATTCATTCAAACTGCAGGTTGGTTGGCCGCACTCAGCCAGCTGGGTCACATACTGATGTATATTCCCAGCCTATCTTTCCTTGCCGTCTTCCTGCAACTTGAATGACATTGGGTATAAAGAGCAGGACATTCCGGCATAAACTCTGAATGCAGGCTTAATACGGTTTCATCCCGAGCTCTTCGCTGCAATTTGAAAGCTATAGGGTATATGGTATCGTACGCGTCAGAAATACCTTTAAGAGAGCCCTTCACGGTGGAAAAAAAGAAAACCTTCCTGCAGCAGAAAAGCGGCTTGCACCCGCGTAACCGTCATCGTTCACGCTATGATTTCCCGGCGCTGATCGCCAGCTGCCCTGCACTGGAGCCGTTCGTCAAGCCGAACGCCTGGGGCGACATCTCGGTAGATTTTGCCGATCCTGCGGCGGTTAAAATGCTCAACCGTGCGTTGCTGCAACATTTTTATGGCATCGAACACTGGGACATTCCCGCCGATTATCTGTGCCCGCCGATCCCCGGGCGTGCCGACTATTTACACCATCTGGCTGACCTACTGGCGACCAGCAACGGCGGCGAGTTCCCTCGCGGTAAAGGCGTGGCGATCCTTGATGTGGGTGTTGGCGCCAACTGTATTTATCCTATTATTGGCCTGCGTGAATACGGCTGGCGTTTTACCGGTTCGGAGATTAATCCGATATCGCTCAATTCGGCCAAAATGATCGTGGAGATGAATCCGACACTGAGAAACAGCGTACGCCTGCGTTTACAAAAACAACCCGAATTTATTTTGAACGGCATCATCGGCGTGGCGGAGAAATTTGATGCCACACTGTGTAATCCACCGTTCCACAGCTCTGAACAGGAAGCACAAGCCAGCACCCGTCGCAAACTGCACAAACTGGGTAAAGGCGAGGTAGCCGACACGCCGGTACATAACTTTGGCGGCAAAAATAAAGAGCTATGGTGTGAAGGCGGTGAAGAAGCCTTTGTGCGTAAAATGGTAGAGGAGAGCGTTAGCCTGGCGCAAAACTGCCTGTGGTTCACCTCGTTGGTTTCTAAAAACACTACCTTGCCTTCGATTTATCACGCGTTGAAGCTGGTGGGTGCGGCCGAAGTCCGTACCATTGAAATGGCGCAGGGGCAAAAAATCAGTCGCTTCGTGGCCTGGACTTTCCACGACGCACAACAGCAGGCCGCCTGGGCGGAAGAACGCTGGCGTTAATTTCCCTAGTGCCGGTTATTTAATCGGCACCGATAAAACTTCGCATTTCTCTTTCAATTTCTACACATCCCATGAGTCTCCTTTCCTCCCTCCTGTTTTAAATGACTAGCAGAACTAGGCAGTACTCACTGCAGCATTATTCATCGAATCCGTTTCTGCTAAAATCTATCGTACATGAAGAGGCTCAGACGTAATTCACGGTCAAGCAGCTTAGCCAGCCCCCATTTATTGGTGCTTAGAATTGTTCGTAATCCTCTATCAGCAGCGAAAACATCAGGTGGGGGCTGGGCAATACAAGTGGCAGCGACAGTGTATTGATAACCTGTTTTTTGGTCAACTTCATCATTTATGCCTATGTTAAGTTAATCAGATTAACCTTCCCGATAAACAAGGTCCTCATTCACCGACCGTGAATGTCTATATATCGCTCTTTCAGGATAACAGACATTATTAAATCCCTACGTCACAGGAGATTTAATTATGGCTGAGCTACAAAATGCAGAACTACTTTTATGTTGTATAAACCTTGATGCGTGTATCTACCCGCTTGAAAACGTTAACACCTTCAGATGATTGTTGCTCATCTTGAGTGAAAACACCAAGAAATCGATATAGTGTCCGGTTCAGCTCATCACGAGAGTGAGCCATTACGATACGATAACGCCAAGTTTCCCTATAGTTGCGTGTTGGATTAAGACTTTTTTCCGTTATCAGGTCACCATCAATGGAAAGTGAGTTGTCCCACTCCCCCGCCTTATACAACCGCGGAAACCAAACCATCACATCTCCGTCCAAACCGATTGCTTTTACAACAGTCTCTGGCACTCGCCAGCTACCTGATTGGTGGTGTCCTTTATCTCCATAACCAAAGCACTGCAAAGCATCCTTGTGATATCGGAATGCAGCGTAAGGGCCTACTTCAATAACGCCTTCGTCAATATGCTTTTGAGCAGTATAACGGGTGCCATAGTCCCAAGAACGGAACACGCCTTGTGCTTTCTGTTGAGCTTTTATATCCCTAACAAGAACAATGAATTCGTCAACAAGATGATTAATCTTGTCCAGTGTCGTGTTATGAGCTGGAATTCGTTTTTCAATAAAGCCTGTCGCTTCCATGATGTCCAAACGGCGGATTCCGTCAGCCATTTTAGCTTCATCACTATCATGGTGCGCCTCGTCTATTTCAAGATACAGCTTCAGCTGCGGAAAAAGCAGGTCTGTGAGATAAATCTTTCCGGAGTGCCCTTCCTTTCGAATACACTGCTGGCAAACGAACTCAAGCTCAGGGTCACTCAACCTGTGAAAAATGCGGTTGATGATGTAGTGTTCCCAGCGCTTGTGAGAGATTTTTGATAGTGCCCGAAGGATATAATCATCTTTACTCATGCTAATACCATTTAAAAGCAAATAAACAACCCGACAAAAGACTTAACTTGGACGCCTGTTTTCGCAAGCATAATATCAAAATAGTAAACATATCATCGCCATAATACTTAGTGCTGTAGTTACATCCGTCTAAATTGTGTCGGCCACTTTAAAATAACTTAGGTTTCTTGCATTCATATATCTTTTTTTCTTTTGTTGGAAAAGTAATAGCAATTCCACTTTCACGTATGTAAGAAGTCTTTAAATTATCTACGTATTTTTCATCTTTCAACAGTGTGCGCTGTTTGCTTTCGCAAAACTTGATGAGGTCATTTTTATTGCACAAATTATTGAGGCATGGACCCTCTACAACCTTATTACCCGCCACTTCAGCCGAATCGCTTTTTATCCTAGAAGAAAAGGGTTTATCTCTGTCTTTAATCAGCTGAACTACTGCTGACTGCGAGCCAGTATAATCGATTGGCACAGTAAGAAATCTCAATCCATCTTCATAGGTTATCTTGCTCTGAACATGCAGCGTTTCAAAAATAATGTCATTTGTATCAAGCTTAGAGCATAAAGTTTCGGCAATATCATAATCTTCATTAATAAAACCCTTTGCATATTCATCTGCTTGTTTTAATAGTTTATTTCTGGCTTGACGCGACAACTCTTTTCCTTTTGCATCTTGGTAAATAGGATTGTCATAATTCGTGTAACTTTTATTCCAACTTTCTATACCAAAAATACACAGATCATTCCCCTCTGTAGAGCACCCAGAAGAAGTAATAGCTACAACCATCAGGAAGGCAATACGTTTGAATTTACACACTTTCACTCCTTAAAAGTCCTAATAATTCAGTTGGTAAGCAAAGACATTACTGTTAATTCTAGATTTAATCTTAAATATAACCTAAATTCAGGATATTTATTATTCATAAAAATCAATGCAAGGTAGTAATTACGAGATATAGTAAAAATAGCGCTATTTTAGAAACTAAAAAATATCTGCATACGCAAGGCTACAAACATGAAATCCAAGAGTGCCATTGTTTTAAAAGAACTCAGATCTAAATTACGTCCCGCATCAGTGGCACAGGTAGGTGGTTTTCGCCCTACAGCAGACCCCATTACATCTTGGTTTTTGAAAGGAGTCGCTCTACCGGGTGAAGGATTACCAGTCTGGAAAGGAGTACCGATGTTTCCACTTCTTCAGATTCGTGTAGATGAGCTTCCCGTGATCCCTGAACAATTGAAGGGCATTGCACTCCTTGTGCTCTACCACAATATGGAAAGCCACCCGTTTGATAAACCTCATGGAGAAGGTTGGCTAATACGTGAATATACCACCCTTGAGGGACTGGAGTTATTGCCTGCAATAGACACGCCGTACCGTGCATTTCCGATTCGATGGTTGCATGTCAATGATGATGCTCCAGGATGGGAGGATGCTTGGGATATTGTTGACCTTTCCGACGTAAACGAGGATGAAGAAGCAAGTGACTGCTTCTTTGATGATTTTAACCGATATAGAGGAACCAAAGTCGGAGGCTATCCGATGGAGATACAACATGGTGCGGGAATTCAAGATTTTGTCTTTCAGGTGGGATCAGAGGAAAAAGTAAACTGGATGTGGGCAGACAATGGTATCGGTTACTTTCACAAGTCACCAGAGGGAGTCTGGACGTTTTCATGTCAGTTTTATTAGAATTACAACGTCCGCTCTTCGCTCAAAGCCTAAATTCGCCAGAGCCAACGTCGCTTGGGTTCTTGCCAGCTTCCTTCCCAGAGATCAAAACGCTTGAGTTGTCCAAGTTTGTATAGAATAACATCTTCCCCCATGGATGAGAGAGTTCTCTCTGAAATTAAAATACCAAAAAGGCCTTCAGCGACTGGAAAAATTTCGCATTCTGATGTCAGTGATCCCAGCGTTTTTTCTATCTTCTTACGATCTACTTTTACAATTAGTTGGAGTCCCATTAGCTTTTAAACTCCATAATGGCTACATGCTCAAGCACTTGTCTAATCTGGGCTTGAACTTGATCAGAGATTGATTGTCCTCTGATGTCATAAACGATCCAGCAAGTTCGAATGTGCGGTGGAAGCTGCGTGACTCCCCAGGATATTCTAGCAAGATTGTACGCAATACTGAGCTTTATCGATTCCTGAGATACCAAGCTGTGGTTCGCTACAAGAATAAACTCGCCATACTCTTCATTTATAAATTCAGGGGTAAACATACACCTCCCTTTTATTATCTTTGTCAATTTATATCAATTGAATACTATCATTACAATTAGTTTTCATAGCAACAATTTTGATCAAGCAACTATGTACACACATCGCTCTGTGATTACAGATTTAATAAATTTGCCCGCTTTGCAAAACGAACGAAACTAACATCATCTCAAATGGTTGAATAGCCACCAATTCAGTATCTTGTTATGCCTTTGGATCACTGGCGTATTGTTAACACATTTCCAGCTTATCGCCCTTATCATGAACCCGTGTGGGATCACATTGATGTATTTCGCTTTATATCTCTTGGCTTTGGTTATCCCACAACTCTTGGCGCAATTAGGCTTGTGGGTTTTAAGTACCTTTAAGGGGATTGATTATAAAATTCATTTCAACCCCAAATTAATTGCCATTATATCTACCATCATTATCGGATTAACCCTTTCTGGCCTACTGATTATCATGTCATCCAGTTGGCTATACGGTTTTACTGAAGGTATCGCCATCACGATATTGCTGATTGATTTGCTTATCACCACTGGTATTGCCTTTTATCTTTATCGGCGAATTCGTCACTGGGTTTCAGTGCAACTAAACCGTCAGTCATCACATTAACCATGGTCAGCAATTTTATTGTCGATACCTTATTCACAATTCACCAGATAACCATCGAATACGCCATATCAGGGAAAACCAAGCACCCATTAGACGGTGTTCATAAAGTGTCAATCTGACGTTTCTATTTATGTTGATAGGAATTTATAATGAAAAGATATGTAGTTGTAACTGTATTGGCCTCACTGTGGTTGATGACGTCACCTGTCTCTGCCACCAGCCAGCCTCCTAAAAATACCATTTGGGAATATAAAGGGGATGGCGGTAAAACCTTATGGCAAGTGTGTGGAAGCCTGAATAATACTTGTAGGATTGTGGGCTCAACCAAGCATTATGTTGCAGTACTAAATCATAAATCCGCGTCAGGTTGTGCATTTGGTGATTTTTATATCGTGGCAAGAACTGACGGAAACTGGCAACAACGCGATACGGGCACTTGTAGCCCTAACGCCTATGTCCAAAAAGGAACCATTAATAATGGTCAGTACTCTTCGGTCGATATTGGTGTTAGCGGGACGATTGTAGCTCGTTACCCCATTGGGTATTGGAGTATGCAAAAAGAGTTCTCAGGCAAGAACCGACCGCGCTGGAAAGAAAAAGACCGAACTAAAGGTGGATTGCAAACTAATCAACAATAAATCTATATTCTCGCTACCGTTACTTACGGTAGCGAGGACAATACAAGATAACAAAAGGTAACGTAATGAATAAGATAAAAAGCCTATTTGCGATAGGACTATTGGCAGTCAGTGCATTTAGCTTGGCTGAAGAACAACAGCGTTATGCGAGCATCACACATACCAGCTCAAACTTTATTAACCAAGGCTACTGTGGTTATTCATTTACCCTCGATAATGGCGGTAACCATATGGTTCTAGACCATGCGGAGTTTGGTGCGCTTGAGATAACCTTAAGAATGAAAGATGGGCAAGGAAAAGTATTAGGGGATACAGTACTAGAAGTGGAACCTTTTGGCGATTCTAGCGCCACTCGTGCCACGTTTGCTGGATTGGAAATTCCGTGTGAGGATGTTGCTGAGTTTCAAGTGATTAAAGCGGTAGAAGATCAAAATGGTCGTAAGGTTGAATTACCGTTATCGATCTTTGAGGCTAATAACCCAGAGTTAGCTAAAATGAGTGTGGCAGAGAAAAAATAATCATTTTTTAGCTTTCTATCAAGGTAACTTATGGCAGACCGAATGATCTGCCATTCTTGTTTTTTGATTTATCGGTTTTGAGTAAAGAGCAGACATTAATGCAGGACTCATCAATAATAAGAAGTAAAAATGGGCAATTATATAACCTGTAATATTCTATATAGCATTTTTCTTCACTAGCGCTCTAGTAAGAGCTGTTTTTAATTCTCTCCTGAATTCATTTTGGGTCTTAAACAATAACAATCTATTTGATTTAAGGTCAACAGGGACTTCATCTAAAGACTGAGAAACTATAATTGTTCCCTTATCAATAGCATGTGCAATACCAAGTTCGTAAAATACATTAGAGTTTCTTCCGTCTATATTGGCGATAACTAATCTTGCCTTACAAATCTGCTTGAGTATGTGTGGCAGCAAATCACCAGATATATAGTCTTCATCCCCCCTATAGCAACGAAGACCTACTTCTCGGCAGACTTCAGATATAGTGTTAAATGTATCCTGATATTTAGGATGAAACGGCGTTAAGACAAAAACACTATCATTTTCAACTCTCATATCATTTTCTGATAAACCATGGGCCTTAAGAAAATCAGTCAACATTACATCATGCTTTCCATCAAGTGACATTTCCCTTTTTTGAGCAGAGAGGATCAAATGATTCATATCTTTCCATCGCTCTTCCGTTCTAACCAAACGATCCATGATCTCGTACATTTTCTTTTCATAAGATTCACGAAGCATTTCTAAATGTGATCTATTTTTTTCTTCATCATAATGTCTTTGCCTATTATTGTTATAATAAATTATAGCTAGAAGCATCACTGAAATCCATATTCCAGATAGTATAAAGATAGTCTGGAAATCAAATTGTGTCATTTTGTAATAGTCTCCTTAATGAAGTTCAGAGCAAGAATAACACCAGTAATAGATGCAATATAATTTACCGAACTCAAAATAAAGGCAAAAATATAACAATCGCGTTCAAAGCAAGCATTAGAACGACGCCAAAAGAATACAATAAGTATTGTAGCGATTATATATGTAATAAATAGTAAAAGTCCCTCTCCGAATTTATCTCCCGCTTTAATTGTATAAGCAACAGCAAATGACATTGCTAAAAAAGCGATGTCAACAGGTAATTCCATTAATGATTGAATAAAAATTGGAGCTGTTGATGCCCTGTCAATCAATAGCTTTAAAAAAAATGCTAGTGCAAGCAAAACTACTGGTAGTAATATATCTAATGAAAACATTACTTATCTCAATTTCCTCGGATTTAATCCCTTGCCATAGGCATAACACTACAATAACGGAATGTTGGCAAGTCCACTGGTACTGCTACTTTAATAGTCAGCCAAATTTAAATAAATCTCTAAGCAGTGATTATATATGCTTGATTTACAAAAATGAAGTCTCACTACTGCCTAATAATTACAAGCTGTCACCAGCGGCCTTAATGCTCCCGATGAATCCAGATTATTAGCCTATTGTAATCAGACCACCAAATTTTATTGCTCGCTTCACTAATCAGTCATGTTAGAATAGTAAACTACTTTTTTAGCCCACATCACAAAAACAGTAAAATAAACTTTAGGCCCAACAATGGGCCCAAACTAAAAGTTGAATTTGATTTTATTGATTTAAAATCAATACCATACAAGCTTAATTCAAACTCCGCCAGCCCAAATTTGGTGGGTCAGTGATAGGACAACAGGTTTAAAAACAGGAAGTTAGCAAAATCAGTTGGACTAGACACTGGCAACATTAAGACTAGAAAGTGCACGTGAAATGCACGCGCATTTGAAAGTTACAAAAACCCCGAGGGTCACTCCTTGGGGTTTTCTATTTATAGCAGCATGTAATTAAAATTTCCCTACTGGCACTATAACTACTAATAAACATCAATCTCTTGTTTGAAAAACACCTTTCCCCATCTTTAAGATTAAGCGCATTCCACATAAGAATTATATCTATTACTAGCAACAAGCCATGATAAACTACGTAGTTTTAAACGCTTATGAGCCCAGTATGACCCAAAAACATAAATTAGCTTATCTGGATTCTTTAAGAGGTATCGCAAGTTTAATTGTTGTGATATCCCATTTATCCTTGATTTACTTTCCTTTTTTACATAATTTTGACTCGACGCCTATTTCAGATGAGTTTGCTACACAGCGCTGGATACACAATAGTCCATTTGGATTCTTCTATTCTGGCACCTCAGCAGTGTTTGTATTCTTTGTTATGAGTGGGATCGTGCTAAGCCTAAGCGCCTCAAGCAAAAATATCCCTTTATATAAAAATATTGCAGCTCGTTATATTAGGTTAGGCATTCCAGCGGCTATGTCTTGCTTAGTTGCCTATTTTGCCTATGTTTTAGTCAATCACTATCATCTCGCACAAAGTGATAATTATATAAATGACGCTTTTGAAATTAAAAATGCAGGCTTTCTTAATGCTTTATATTACGGGCTTGTTCGCTCAATCTTCTATCTTAGAGGATCGATGGAATATAACCCTGTGCTATGGACAATGGCGATTGAGTTTTATGGTTCACTGGCTTTGTTTATTGCTTATAAACAAAAACACCCTTTAAGAGTTATGTTTATCATCGCTATCTTATTCATGGCAATTAATACGACTGTATTTCTAGGTATTTTCAGTTTTTATATTGGGATGCTCATAAAAGAAAAATTCAGCGAGTATAAAAACAATGCCGTTAGCCTGTTATTAATCATATTAGGTCTGTATTTTGCTGGTATACATACATCTAGCCTAAGCTATAGTTACATTGCAAACCTAGCTGGCAAACATAGTTATGATATATTCAATTTTATATCTGGTGTTTTGATTGTGTTAGGTGTGATGAGCAATACCACTATTCAACGGTTCCTTTCACATTCATTTTTAGTCTGGTTTGGTTCTTTATCATTTCCGCTCTATTTAATCCACTGGGCTACAATCTATGTTTTCTCAAACCTGTTTTATTTATACGGCTTTGAAAACTCGTTGATTAATAGCGTAGCTATCATCGTTATATCAATTCTTATCGCAAGCATCTTCGTTAAAGTCGATACAATATCCATCAAATTATCGAAGAAAATAAAGCAATAACCTGAAGTGAATGGCGAAGAATTTCGCCATTCATCATATCTGTTTTAACTAATACGATACCAGCCCATCAACATGATATAAACATTTGTTACTGCTAAAGCTGCTCCTGAACCTAAGTTTTCTGTATTCCCTGAATAGGTATGAGTGTGCCCTCCATGTCGAGATGTACTACCACTCCAGGTACTCGCAGCATTGAAAACATACTTACGGGAACTGGTCATATTACTTCCTGTGTACCCACCATTACCAGAGCCATTTGCAAGTGAAAATGCCCCTGTGGCATAAGTATATAGATTGGAATCATTCCTCATATACCCAAGCTCACCCGTGATATTCATCGTGCCCCGCGTATGATCGTGAGCGCCACCGGAAGCCGTTGTACCTGAGAATTTCAATGGTGTAGCAGGGAGGTGACCTTTACCAATGGTCACCGAGTCCGAACCGACAGTTGTTAACACATTCGCACCACTTGCAGCAGCTAATCGAATGGTTTTATTTTCGCCGATATACTGCCATTTCGTACCAGGGAATAACGTATTGGGGTTCTTATTTTGTGCAAACCACACAATAATACCAATCGGGTAAATGGTATTAAGATTGACTGCATTTTGTAATGCATCGGTGACGGCTTTCTGACTCATCACGCTAGTTGTTGATGCGCCAGTCGATTGGACGACACTACTTGTATTAAGCTTATTATTAAGCCCGTTATTGAGCGCTGTGTTTGTTGCATAATCCCCCGACGGTTGATAGCTCCCCTTGGCTTGGTAGCGTCCGTCCCCTTCCGCTTTGGTGTAGCTCTCGCCTTTGAGTGCATAATTCCCCGCAGGGGCATAATTGCCCTTAGCTTGATATTTAGTGTCAGACTCTGCTTTAGAATAGCTATAACCTGCCGCTTGATAACTACCTTTGGGTTGATACCTGCCATCAGACTCTACCTTCGTATAGGCATCCCCTTTTAAGGCATAGTCCCCTGATGGCACAGAGCAGCCCATCGGATTAGATTTAGCTCTATGTCGCAGCATTGCCAAATTAGTGCTGAATTAATACAACTCAACACTAATAATTAAATCAAGTTAAACTAAAATCAAATTATAAATATATCTGAGCTTTTATATATAAAAATGGCTCAACATTACTGACTACTTTGGAGCAGCTTTGTAATTTTCTGGAATTAAATTGAAATGTTTTTCCACAGATCCTTGTATAGTATAAAAATCTGCCTCATTTTTTTTCTCATTAAAGTTATAGACTCGATATATCCAATATTGCAGCCCTTGTGCCTTAGAAAATTTCACCTCATTTCTTGATATAAAAAAAGGTGAATGCTTTGACTGCCTTGTAGTCTTGACTTCAATATATTTTTCAATGCCTTGCTCATCAAAAGATAGGATATCATAACCATCAGAATCTGAATTTTCTGCGGTATGGGTTACTCTTTCTGCTAAATGAGTTAATCCTAGCTCAGTCAATTTTTGAATTTCATATTGAAGAACTAGTTTCTCTCCCATCAATCCTAGACTCCTATTTTTTTCATCACGTTCTGCCCAATTAATTTTAACTTTCCTGTTATTTTTACCCCGCCCATTTGTTTTATTTGAGGCCTCCGGTGGATTAGTTTTATTGAGTGCTATTTCTGAAATATCAATAACCTCTTGTTCTGTAGTAATACCAGGAACCCATTCATATAAGCTAACCAACTTATCACTAGCTGAGCTTTGGTACTCTAATACATCGAAGATCACTTCAATAGGAACATTTTTTCTATCAACTGTATTGTTATGTTTGACATACTGTAGTTGGCCAACATATATAAATGGCTGTGATTTGCTTTTTATCTTTTCATGCACTCTTGCAAAAAGAACAACAGGATCACAATTAATGATTTTCTTTATATGTGGAGTTTCTTCTGTATTCTTATTTTGAGATTCCCACTGAAACATTTTGCCATTCAGAATGAATTTATCATTATATTTATGTGCGAGCTCTTTATGGTCCTTTTCTAGAGTAACAAACAGTACAACACAATTATTAAATCTAGTTGGTCCAGGGATATCCCGTGCGTGATTAGGAACCCAGACTCCCGCTTTTTCAAATGCTTTTAACTTAGTATACTCTTCACCAACAACAAAACTTGAATAATCAAAAAACTCATATTCACGTTTTGTTTTGTTTTTTCCAACGATTTCAAAGCGTAAATTTTTCAATATCCGAAAACAACTACTACCTTCCCCTCCAACAAAGTGTTCAGGAAGAAATTCGACTCCATAATAATCTGATAGAGCTCTGCCAAGTATTGCTTTAGGAGGATACTTCTTAGAACCAATAATCACATCAAAACCAGTTGAATCTTTAAATGCACTCATATATTCATCTGATTCATCTAACTTTAAAGCGGCTTGTCTAATATGTTGAGAAGAAAGAGGTTTTGCTATCTCCCAAAGTTTTTTGATTCGTTTAGTTTTATCAGAAATAGCAATTTGTGTTCCTAATTTCGTTATTAGCTTATCCAACTTAATTCCTTATTCTCAGCATCAGCATGAAAACAAGTTTAATCCCTAATCAATATATCTCAACCTCATATTTAGGATATTAATTAATAACCATTGATAACTAAATTTATAGCATCCATTTCAGCTATAGGAACTTAGCTATTTCCCTGCAACTAGTTTTTAGGGCCTGTAAGTCTTTTACCGCCAGCAATATGACAGCGAACAGCCCTCCATGTGCACGCCTAGTGCACATGGTTGAAGTTTAGTAAAAATACCCTTTCATAATCAATCAATTAAAAAATTACGGACTCGGGTTCAACTCCCGCCAGCGTGATAGGACAACAGGTTTAAAAACAGGAAGTTAGCAAAATTAGTTGGACTACGCACTGACACAAATAGGACTACAAATGATACGCAAATCGTACGCGGATTATTAAGTTCACTAAAAGCCCGCTTCGGTGGGCTTTTTTATTTACTGCTGCAGCGCTGTATCATTTTCATCAATAATAGTTTCCTGCGCTGCCCTTTCCGCTTCTTCAGCAATACGTTTAGCTTCTTCTTGCGCTAATCGCTCTGCTTCTAGCTTAGCGAGTCTCTCAGCTTCAGCTTACTTTTGATTGTAGATAGAGTTTGATGGCATGTTTACACGAACATCAACCCAGTGGCCGCGGGGAGTATCACAAGGCTCTCCTGGTGTTAATTCTACCTTTTCCCCGCCCACTTCCTTCAAGAATTCAGGGTAAAGCTTGAATCGCTCATATTGAATGTTGTTCTGGGGTAAATCATGCTTACGATAAGTCGTGTATAGAACAATGTCTCCGTCTTCATCAGGTTCAACAATACGGCCATCGAATGAATGTGGCTTGCCCTTTTCAAGTACATCATAAAGCGCATACACAAGTGGTAGCTGATTAATACCGCATGGAATCGTGATACCACCGTTAATACCGCCCCAACTCGCATCAAAGTGTAGGCCAAGAACGCCAAGTAACTGGTAAATACTGTGTGCAGTTTTTGAGTGTTATACCATCAGCTTCTTCATTTGGGGATATTCGTGGTTACTCATACGGTGGAGCTAATACCTCACGATGACCATTGTAGCCTTGTTCACTGACTATGCCTTGTAATTCTAACTGCTCTACAATCATTGCGGCTCTGTTGTAACCGATTCGGAACTGCCGCTGGATCCCTGAAATAGAAACGCGCTGTTTTTCTACAACATACTCAGTTGCTTGATCAAATAATGGGTCAAGCTCTTCGTTTAGCATACTTGTATTCTGGACATCGTTATAAAGATGAAGATAACTCGCGCTTCCCCATCGTTTGCAATAATCGACTGTATTCCTAATATCTAAGTCACTCACATAAGCACCTTGAATTCTTGTAGGCTCAGATAAACTCGGTGATGCGAATAGCATATCCCCCAAACCAAATAGTGATTCTGCACCATACTGGTCAAGGATTAAATTAGAGTCAGCCCTAGACGACACAGAAAGAGCAATACGCGTAGGAATATTGGTTCGAAGCTGTGAACCGACACTGGTGGATAAAGGGCTGCGAGTCGTCAGAATGAGATGAATACCAACCGCGTGACCTTGCTGGCTCAATAGAACCAACATTTCCCCTATTTGTTTATACTCGCCAATGAGTTGGACGTAATCATCGACACAAATAACAATTTCAGGCTCATAGCCTAAATAAGGATGCTCACTATCATTCTCATTAGGGCGCCAGAAGGGATCAGGTATAGGCCTACCTAACTCTTTCGCACTTGATATGACCTTATTGTATCCACTCAAATTACGTTGATTTAATGCTCCAAATAATTTTTGTCTACGCCTTGATTCATTAACCAAAAACGTTAATGGCTTTATTGATTCAACGGAATCAGAAGCGGATGGAAATAATAAGTGGGGTATATCGTTATATAAACTGAGTTCAAGCTGGCTTGTATCAAACATCACAAAGCGAACTTTATCCGGCGAGTTTCTGTATAAAATGCTCATTACCAAGGAATGCATTAACATTGACTTGCCTGAGCGCGTCACGCCCGCAATAAGCAAATGCGGCATTTGAGCCAGATCACAACCAACTGGCTCTCCTATAATGTTTTCTCCTAACATGACTGAAAGGGAAGACAACCCATTGCTTCCGCACCATTGATTAAAGCATTCAACAAAAGGCACCGCTCTACGATAGGTGTTGGTCACCCACAATCCGATATAAGGTGTACCAGCAATAAAATCAATAACTTTTATATCAATGACACTAAGGGAACGACACAATTCTGGCACTACCGCTGTCACTTGAGAGGCTTTTATACCTCTGCCCAGTTCGATTTTAAAGAATGTAAATGTTGCACCTTCATCATAACCGACAACCTCTCCTTTTATTTGGTATTGCAAAAAACTAGATTCAATAGCACGGGCCATAACTTCTAATTCTTTAGGTGACCAGCAAAGTTCTGCTACATGAAGAAAAGGTTGCGACATCAAATCACACCAACTGATATTTCTTAAAGTTTTCGGCTTGTTCCAGAACGCTTTTATACACCTCGTCATTTGCCACTGGAGGGAAACCATAGCGGTGTAATAATAAAATAAGATCTACCTTCAGCTTCGCTTTAATATCCTCTCGGTTGCTCCAGTCAGGGTACTGTGTGCTGTCATCGACAATTAGCTTCATATCCTTAGCAAGCGCCAGCATTTTGTCATCATCGTAGGTGAAATCGTATTTCTGGCACATATGCTGCAAAATATCGAGGAAGGCTTTTTCTTCCATATCGATACCGATATCCTTAAACGACATCATTTCAGTTTTGATGTTGTAAATCATATCCGCCATTTGCGCAGTGAAATCGTCGAATTCTTCGCCATTGAGCACATCATTCTCTTTGCGTTGATTATATTGTTCGACTAAGGCTTGAAAACGCTTGGAGAAGTTGATCCCTTGGAGTTGGTTGACCTTTTGGAAATCACTAATGGCTTTTTGGAGCATCTTTTGCAGCAGTTGCATTTTGGTATTCGGCAGCTTGATCTTATTGATGCGCGCCATATATTCATCATCAAAAATATCGATGGTTTCCGCTTTGTCATCGCCTAATGTGAAAATCTCTTCCACGCCTTCCGCTTTAAGCGCTTCGGCTATCATCTCGCGTACTTTTTGGTTCATCTGCGCCGTGTCGGGTGCATCGCCTTTGGTTAATTTGTAGACGATAGAACGTACTGCGAGGTAAAAATGAATGTGCTCACGTTCATCTTGGGTGATATCTTCGCTGCCCACACACACATCATAAGCGGCTTTCAATCGCTTCACTAAGCCCATAAAGCGCAGTTCAACTTTCTTGGTTTGCAGAATAAATTCAGCCGCCCGATTGAGGCAATCTAGTTGTAGCGTTGGCGAACCTGAAAAGTAATCACGGCTATCAAATTTATGGAATACTTGTGAAAGCAAATTGAGGTGATTACGTACCTCAACAATGGATTGCTGAACATCTTCAAAATTAGACTTATCGGCTTTTGAATACATGGCGAGCGCCATATTCATGCGGCTCTTAATACCAATGTAGTCAACAACTACCCCTTTTTCTTTCCCTTCAAAACGGCGATTCACGCGGGAAATGGTTTGAATAAGATTATGCTTTTGCAATGGCTTATCGATATAGATGGTATCCAACTCTGGCACGTCAAAACCCGTTAGCCACATATCCACCACGATGGCTATCTTGAAGTTAGATTTCGGGTTCTTAAATTGCTTATCTAACTCCCTGCGGTAATCTTTCGTTCCCAGCAAATTGTACATCGCCTCATGGTCATCTTTCCCGCGGGTCATCACCATATTGACCATCGGCAAATGCATCAATTCACTTTTCTCTTGCTCGGTGAGTTCCACACCATCAATTGCCAGCTTCGCTTCAAACCACTCAGGCCGTTGTAATTTCAGGCTCTGATAAAAGGCATAGGCAATTTCACGGCTGGCGCAAACCACCATCGCTTTGCCTTTAATGGTTGAACCTTCTTCCACCCGCTTTTCATAATGCTGCGCAAAATCTTTCGCTAGGGCATCGATACGGTCAGGATCACCTAAAATGGAGTTCATGTTAGCCGTGGCTTTCTTACTTTCTTCTATCTGATACTCACTGGTGCCTTGGGCTTCACACTCTTGATAGTAGCGTTCGATTTCTTCTAATTTGCTGTTATCAAGCGCGATTTTAGCCGCACGCCCTTCGTACACAATGCGCACTGTGATTTCATCATTCACCGATTCGGTCATGGTGTAGCTATCGATTGTTTCACCGAATACATCTAAGGTGGCGTCGATAGGCGTCCCCGTAAAGCCTACATAGGTGGCATTCGGCAGTGAATCATGCAGGTATTTGGCAAAGCCATAGGTCTTTTTAACCGTACCGTCTTCTTGGCTGATACTGATTTTTTGGTCTAGGTTGATTTGACTGCGGTGAGCTTCATCTGAGATACAGATAATATTACTGCGCTCAGAAAGTAGTTGAATATCTTCGGTAAATTTATGAATAGTGGTGAGGAATACCCCACCACTAGCACGCCCTGCTAGCTTGTCGCGCAAGTCTTGGCGACTGGTGACTGGCACAATAATTTCATCGCCAATAAAAGCTTTTGCATTGCAAAACTGTTTTGCGAGTTGTTCATCAAGATCGGTACGGTCAGTGATTAAAATAATGGTCGGGCTGGCAAAATCAACGCTTTTCATCAATAGACGCGCTAAAAACTGCATGGTGTAGCTTTTACCGCAACCTGTTGCGCCAAAGTAGGTGCCCCCTTTACCACTACCACCAATATTTTCACCATCCGTGTTAATCTGTTTACGCTCTTTCTCGATGTTGTAATACAGCTTACGAGCCGCGTAATACTGGGGATAACGGCAGCACACTTTCACTTCATGCTTACTAGTATCTGGGAAGAAAATATAGTTTTTCAGTACATCCAGTAAACGAATGGGGTGAAATAACCCTTCGAGCATTGTGTACAGGCCATTGATACCCTGTTTTTCCGTTGACTCATTGCCGTTGATTTTACGCCATGCATAATAGAATTCATAAGGGGCAAATAGGTTACCCATTTTGTTATTCACGCCATCGCTGAGAATACACAGGGCGTTATAAACAAACAGCTTGGGAATATCGCGACGATAACGCACGCAAAGCTGTGTCCATGCATCAAATAGCGTTGCCTCTTCCCCACGCACCGCCGATTTAAATTCAAACACTACCAGCGGTAACCCATTGACGTATAAAATGGCATCAGGGATGCGCAGTTGTACGCCACCGTCCCGCGCTTGCCCTTCTATTTCTAACTGGTTAACTAGCCGATAGCGATTATTATCTGCTATGGATAGCATGTCTTCCCCTGCAAATAACCTCGCCAACTGATTTGGCAGTGTTTGGGTATCGATAAGTTCGATATACAGGTCTTTTTGCTTACGATCTTCGCGCTTGAGTAAAAAGCCGTTACTGAGCCAATGGCAGAAGGTTTTGTTGCTTTGGTAGAGGTCACTGGCAGGGAGAGATTGCAACTGCTGTACAATCGTGGTGATCTCACCGTCGGTGATACCATCTGCTTGATACTGTTTGGCGAGATACTGACGCAAATCATCCACTATCAATACTTCACTGTTGTCTTTGCGCGGGATAGTAATGCCGAGATAATGCGGATAGCAGGTTTGCCCAGCATTGTTTGCATGTTGTCCTAGCAGTTCAATAATTGCCTGTTCCAGTTTAGCTTCAGTGAAGATATGGCTCATATCAGTGGCTTCTATTTATTTATTAGTTTTTATCGGGTTGTTTTAATTAAGATAGTTTAATTGATTAGATAACAAAAACCGCCTCACAATAAGAAAAATGTGAAGCGGTCGAATAAATTAGATGAGTATTTCTTCTGGAATGTCTATTTTTATATCACTCAAAGACAGCTCGCCAGAGATCAGTTTGGGGAGGAGCGTGTCGCGGAGTTTTTCTAACCCCTCCCTCTCTTTCGCATTTAACGTTACTTTATTAAGATAACTTTTAATTGTAACTGTATATTTCTCAATCACTTGAGAATCAGGTATAACCATTGAGATACTCTTAAACGTTTTCTTACTGATTTCAGCAAAGGTTGTACCACCAGCGATCCCTTTAATTTCATCCATCGAAGAATTCAACCAATAAAGGACATACTCCTGTGAAAGCCTTTTTGTTGTAGTAATTGCAATATATCCCTGATTAATCGCAACTGGAATTTTTGCCATAGCAAGGTAGCCAATAGGTGCTCGTGAAGACATTAATACTGTATTGATGGGAAGTAATCCAGATGTGATTTTTTTTAGTCCAAGTTCAGTGATTTTTCGCTCTGTATCGAGCATTATTTTCTCTTGGCTACCGGAAAGGTCTTTTGGAGATGTCCAGTGAATATTCCCATCCTCCCAAAAATCTGGATTTGCAGTGCTTGGGGTAGAACCACCTTTTACAGTAAGTTCATCATCTACTGTTGATATTTCCCACCCCTCCGGCACCCAACCGCCAAGCCCTAACGCAGGCCCTGTGCATTCTTCAAACGCATCAGGAAATAACTGACGAATATCCTCTGATAACGGTTTGAAATTATCACTTTCACGCGCTGCTTTACGTATTTCAACCCGACGCAGTAATTCATCAGAGAAGGCTAAATCCTGCTCAAAAAAACCCGCATCTAGTGCATTATCAACCACAGGATCAAAATCTACAAACCATGATTTAAATAGGGTTTGAGCCATTTGCTCTAGGGTTTGGTTTATTTTGCGATTTAATTCCAGTTTTGAATCCAAACAGTCCAAATATTTGACAATAAAATCTTGATAACATTTTGCAGGCGCTTTAATCGTAATTTTCCCAAAATCACTTTTATTAAGTATCGGAGTAGCACTTCCGCCAGCTATATCTTTTAAATATTGTTTTTTTGTTGACAATACATAATAAATATATTTTGGATTAAAGTTTACTTCATCGATAACTATAGTGTTTATTTGCTGATTGGTAACAGACTCCTTTTGTAATAATATAGTTTTACCCATATCTGAACCGATACAAGATACAGCGACACTCATTGCAGGAACAATATTTCGTTTTACCGCAGCAATACCATCTAAAGTAAGATATCGCTCCGTTTGTTCAATCAACCGCCTACCATCCATATCTTTGGGAGTTACGAATGGAATACCATTATTCACTGAGTATGAATTTTTAACTCTAGCAGGTGGAGTATTACCTGTTATTATCGTCCCTACCTCACTGATACTATACGTAATCCACTCACTCCCCATAACCCAACGCCTCCATATTTTTACGGATCGCTTTATCTAATTCAGCCGCTTCATCCATCTGGCGATAAAGGGTTTGGGTCAATTCCTGCATCTTGGTTTCAAACGCCACACCGTCATCTTCGACCTCAGCAGCGCCCACATAACGCCCCGGCGTTAATACAAAATCATTGGCCTTGATATCTTCAAGGGAGGCTACTTTGCAAAAGCCCGCCCTATCTTGATACTGCTCAACACTGATTTCTTTGGCGGTAATACGGCGTTTCAATTCGCTTTCGCTACTGCGCCATGCGTGGAAAGTATCGGCGATAGTGGCAATGTCATCCGCCGTTAACTCTTTTTGGGTACGGCTGATCATCGTGCCAAGATTGCGGGCGTCGATAAACAAGGTTTCTCCTTGACGATTCCGATAGCCATATTTGGCGCTAGCGTGTTTACTTTTACTGATAAACCACAGGCAAACTGGGATTTGCGTAGTAAAAAATAGCTGACCGGGCAAAGCTATCATGCACTCAATACGGTCATCTTCGATGAGTTTTTGGCGAATTTCCCCTTCCCCGCTGGTATTCGAGCTCATCGAACCATTGGCTAATACAAACCCCGCAACCCCGTCTTCGCTGAGTTTAGACAACATATGCAAAATCCACGCATAGTTAGCGTTGCCTGTCGGTGGAGTACGGAAACCAGCAAAACGCGGGTCGTTGGTTAACTCCGCTTCATTACGCCAATCTTTTAAGTTAAATGGCGGATTCGCCATAATGAAGTCGGCTTTTAGATCAGGGTGTTGGTCGGCAAAAAAAGTATCCGCTGGGCGTTCGCCTAAGTTGCCCGTAAGCCCTCTCACCGCCAAGTTCATTTTCGCCAATTTATAGGTGGTGCTGGTCAGTTCCTGCCCATAAATCGCAATATCTTTGCTTTTCCCTTGGTGGCTTTCCACAAACTTTAGTGACTGCACAAACATACCGCCCGAGCCGCAGCACGGGTCATACACTTTGCCTTGGTAAGGTTCGAGCATTTCAGCCAGCAATGTCACGACCGATTTTGGGGTATAGAACTCCCCCCCGCCCTTACCTTCGCTGGCGGCAAAGCGCCCTAAAAAGTACTCGTAAACACGACCAACCAGATCTTCTTCCCCTACTCCACATTCGGTCGCAAGGGTATTGATATTTTCAATGCTGTCGATAAGTGATGCGAGCCTTTTCGGCTCAAGCCCTTGGCGAGAAAAATAGTTATCGGGTAATGCGCCCGTCAAGGATGCGTTGCTTTTTTCGATGGTGGATAGTGCAGTATCAATAATCACCGCGATATCATCTTGTTTCGCACGCTCTTGCACATAAGACCAACGGGACTGTTGTGGCAAAAAGAAAACGTTATCTTGTTGATAGAAAACATCCATATCAACAAAGGCTTCCTGACCATTCTTGATTAATTGGCTACGTTTGGCTTCGAATTTGTCACTGATAAATTTCAGAAACACCAAACTAAGCACCACGTGCTTATACTCGGAGGATTCAACGCTACCACGCAGTTGATTAGCGGTATCCCAAAGGGTTTCTTCAAAGCCTTTGGTTGGTTTTTTCGCGGGTGATTTAGCCATGTCGATAGATTCTCTTTTCTTATCAGTTATTATCGGAAAGCGCGGGTAGGGCTGAGTTAGTGTTGATTATTTTTACGCTAACTGCCGATAATATATACAAAATAGATTTGGAAAAGATTATCTCATAAAATCAGGTAGGTTTGGGCAGCTAAAGCTAAAATAATAGTCCTCTTTTCTATTCATAGAACAGTAAAAATAATAAAATTGATTATAAAAACACCAAGAGATCTATGTGTATGACGATTGTACATGATTGAGGCTGCTTAGAAATATTATCGCTTTTATCAGCTCCCCTGCTATCTATGGCTGGGGAGCTGATTGCTTTGTGTATCAGTACCACATGCAAAACATAACGACTCGAGAGGCGCTATTGTAGAAATAGTTTGATAAAACGTTTTTTAATTACAACAATAACATTGCCTAGAATATTTATTTTTTTAGTATTCTCTTGCTTGCACTTCTTGTCTTAAAGACCCTTATTAGCCCTATAATCAGAAAAACACGCATATTTTATTGTCGCTAAATATATAAGGAAGCCTCTCCATCTGGCCTAGTTTTAAATCGTCTATGAGCCCATAAATACTGTTCAGGTGCTTTTATTATTTCCTTTTCTAATATGGAATTAATAATAGTGGCGTCTTGTAAAGCATCATTAGTCGGATAATTAATAATTTCTTTTCCTAGTACTAAATCATAATTAATACCATTACTATTACGTAACAATGTCACCGTCAGTGTTGGTGATTGAGACAGTTGAGCAAGCGTTGATGTGCCTTTTGAGGTAGACGTATTTTTAACTGAAAAAAATGGGGCAAATACAGTCCCTTTTCTGCCAAAATCTTGGTCTGGTGCAAACCAGATGGCTTTACCGCTCTTCAATTCTTGTACCATGAATCGTAAGTTTTTTCGGTTTATCATCCCTTTTCCTGATCGGCATCGTCCTTTTGTTTGAATATACTCCATCGCTTTATTGTTATGTGGCCTATACATCGCATTAACAGGAAAACAAAGCCCCATTATCCTACCGCCCAGCTCTAAAGACATAAAGTGAACACCAACTATGATGACCCCTTTATTTTTGCTGATAACATCTTGATAGTTAGACATTCCTTTGACTTGAAATAATTTTTTTATTTTATTATCACTCCAAAACCACGCAATCCCTGTTTCAAATAATGCAATACCTAACGACCTTAAGTTTTCAGTAACGAGGTCATCTATCTCTTTGGTACTTTTATTTGGGAAACATAACTCTAAATTTCTTTTTATAATTGAAACTCTTCTTCTAATAAAATACTTCGAGTTTTCGCCCAAAAAAGCACCAAGCTTAACTTGCCATTTATAAGGAAATTTAACCAATAAAAATAAAAATACAATTCCTAACCATGTCATAGCATATTTAGGATGGAGCAACTTTATAGAAAATAAATTTTTGGTGTACATGATATTTATCAACACTTCATCTTTGCGGTATGCAATCTACGTTAGACAGTTGAATTTTTTTAAAATTCAACATCTATGATTAATTATTTATCAACGCCACGGTTTCAGCAAAAAGCTCTCACTGGGCTCATGTCCATACGATCGCCTATATAAATCAACCCTATCAATAAACGCATACTCTGAAATATGTTACCGCTTTGCATCTAAGTTCACTAAAAGTGATATTGTTATACCTCATATTGAAACAGCTATGATTGGTATGATGGACACCCACGATTCAAGGAATTGGTGTTGGTCATCGCCGAGCACTTGAAGATTTTGTCAGGGCTGTCGACTCAGTCAAGTTAAAACCAGTAATCGATAAATTATTCCGCTTTGACCAACTGCCAGAGGTACTGGCACTACTCAATCAAGGGGCATTTGGAAAAATCGTTATCGAAGTAAGCTGATATCTGACCCAAAATAAAATCTAGCAATAAATGACAAAACCCACTTTTGTGGGTTTTGTCATTTTATTTATATCAACACACTTGCTGATTACCAAAACAAAGCATACAACACACACAAGATAACCATAATTGCATAGGACGCAATATTGAACCCTGTTGATGTTTTAAACGTTTCAGACGTCAAGATAATCGCACCATTGCTATCATCCTCTTTTGCTGTTGTCAGGCTAATTAAGCCAATCACTACCGCAGTGAAGAAGAAGGTGTACATCATTTGGTCGAGGAATGGCATTCCAAGAGGCATTAACTTTAAAAATAATGCAAATGGAATGGAAAGCAGCACACCGATAATAGCACCTTTCGCATTGGTTTTTTTCCAGAACAGACCAAGCAGGAATACCGCTAAAATACCAGGGCTCACTAAGCCAGTATATTCTTGAATATACTGGAATGCTTGGCCAATATTCCCCAGCAGTGGCGCAATAAAGCAAGCAATAATTAACGCAATAACTGCACTAACCCGCCCAACATTCACTAATTTATGATCGGCAGTTGCTGGAGCAATATATTCTTTATAAATATCCATAGTGAAAATGGTTGCCACAGAGTTCAACATGGAGGCTAAAGAAGAAACAATCGCAGCGGCCAATGCAGCAAACACGACACCTTTCGCACCAACAGGTAAGAACTGAGTTAACCATGGATAGGCTTTATCAGCTTGCGCCAAGGTTGGCATATGTTCAGAAGCCATTGTCCCTAAGCCAGCCAGTAATGCAGGGTCAGAGACAATCACAAATGCAGCAATCCCAGGGACGACAACAAGAATAGGGACAATGAGTTTTAAGAATGCCGCAAACACTAGACCTTTTTGTGCTTCGCCAATGGATTTAGCGGCCAGTGCACGCTGAATAATGTATTGGTTAAAGCCCCAATAATATAAGTTTGCAACCCATAGGCCACCAATCAGTACTGCGATACCAGGTAAGTTACTGAATTGCGGGTTATCTTGGCTCAATATCATCTCAAAGTGAGCTGGAGCCTCGCTCGCCATTCTGCTCATACCTGCAAACAAACCCGCATCGCCGCCAATATAATTCACAGCCATAATCGTGGTTAAGAAGCCACCGAGGATTAGGAAGAAAACTTGCACAACATCGGTCCATGCAACTGCCGATAAACCACCATAAAGGGAGTAAATAACAGCAAACAGTGCTAAACCAAAAATAGCGTAATGCATTGGAATACCAAGGATGGTTTGTAATGCCAATGCACCTAGATAGAGTACTGAGGTTAAGTTAACAAAGATAAATAAAGCCAGCCAAAATACAGCTAAGATCGTTTTTAATGTTTTATTAAAGCGTTTTTCAACAAACTCAGGAATGGTGAATATGCCTTTATCTATAAATACAGGCATAAAATACTTAGCAACGATAATTAGCGTCAATGCGGCCATCCACTCATAAGAAGCAATGGCTAGTCCGATAGAAAAGCCGGAGCCTGACATACCAATAAACTGTTCTGCGGAGATATTTGCTGCAATTAAAGATGAACCGATTGCCCACCAAGGCAGTGTTTTTCCTGCTAAGAAGTAGTCTTTTGTTCCTTTTTTTTGCCCATTTTTATCTCGAGATACCCAAAGCCCGACGGTAATAATGATTAGCACATACAAGATAAATATCCCGTAGTCTAAAGTGCTTAATCCAACACCTTCTGTCTGCATAATAAATTTCCTTCGCCAAGTGATAACGAAGCAAGTGTAAACGTTACCACAAAATAACTCCGTTACTTGAATCACATATTTTCACCATTTTTTTACTTATGCCTATTAATCCCACAGAAATTGCACTAACAATGCAAATTCAACGTATTAAAAATAAGTAAAAGCAAGATTTTGACTAAAAAAATAAGAATACATGTTAAATACGTGACAAACCTCAAAAACAAAATGTAAACGTTATCATTTAACATTATGCTTTGTGGTTTTTATTGAGATAGAACGATTAAGAATGCAGTGGACGAACAGAGTTTCGTTGAACTAAAGTGGGAGAATAGATTAAATTATCGCCAGCGATAGTTTCACCTCGAGCTAAAGAGAGTGCCAATTGCGTGGCTTTTTCTGCCATCATTTGAATAGGATAGCGAATAGTGGTTAAACGAGGATGAATATAACGTGCGATTAATACATCATCAAACCCAATCACAGAAACTTGGTCAGGGGCATTAATTTCATTTTCATCAAGTACAGCAATAGCACCTGCTGCCATAAAATCGTTGTAGCCTACAACCGCCGTTATCGCCAAAGATTTGGTAAGCAAGTTTGTCATCGCTTGTTCACCACCTTCACCATAAGGCACCCCATATTCAATATAGCTATCCGAAAGCGTTATCCCGTTGTTTTTTAAGGCATCACGGTAGCCTAACAGACGCTGTACCGCATCCTCAATTTGATGGTTTGACGAAATGTAAGCAATTTTCGTATGGCCATGGCGAATAAGATGTTCCGTCGCTAAATACGCGCCTTTGTAATTATTCAGTGAAATACAGCGATTACCAATTGCTTCAATATGGCGATTTATCAGTACCATACTGGGAACTTCTTTCGCATATTCAATCAGTTCATCATCAGACAGCGCTTTAGAATGGATAATCAACGCATCACATCGGTTATTGATCAGCAACTCTATTGATTGCCGTTCTTCTTTCGCATTGTGGTAACCATTACAAATTAAAATATGTTTACCATTTTTGTGGGCTACTGCATCAACAGCTTTGACCATGACGCCAAAGAAGGGGTCTGAAACATCGTTGACTAGTACGCCAATAGTATTTGAGCTCTGATTAACAAGGGCACGTGCAGCAGCATTTGGGCGATAGCCAAGTTTATTCATGGCTTTTTTTACGGATTCAATCGAGGCTAGGCTCGCCTTTGGTGACTTATTTATCACCCGTGAAACAGTTGCAACGGAAACGCCTGCTTCTTTCGCTACATCTTTGATTGTCGCCATCGTGCACCTCTACAATTAGGATGGCTTATTAAACAATGTGCTAGGATTAAAAACAATGGCATTACGCATAATAAAATTGTTTAAATCAAAAGAAAACACCGCTAAATCGCGGTGTTGAACATGCAAAACAATAAGTCTAGAAAATAAATTGGTAGCACGTTTCACTGATGTAAATCTGTTCAGGCTGTGAAATCGGGCTAAACTGCGCCCCCCACTCAGGGTGGTTTACTGCATTAGGGGGAAATTGCGTTTCAAATGCGACGCCTGAATAGGGGGCATATTCCCCTGTCTTTCCTGCAACTGAGATTAAATAATTTCCTGTATATAATTGCATTGATGGCATTGTCGTTAAAACATTCATTTGTACATCCCCGTTAGGAGAACGCAGTGATGCAATGGGTTGCCGAGCATTATTCAATGTATCATCAAGAATAAATGTGTGGTCGTAACCTCGAGCCGCTTTTTGGTCTGCATCTTGTAAAAAGTCGCGGCCAATTGTTTTTACACAGCGAAAGTCAAAATGTGTATTCGCTACGTTTTTCCATTCTCCCGTCGGAATACCGTCTAAATCAGTCGGTAGGTAATAGCCGCTCTGGATTTCTAACTCATGGCCTAATACGGTTTCTCCCGCCCCTTCCCCTGCAAGATTAAAATACGTATGGTTTGTTAGGTTGACTGGGCATATCTGTGTTGTTTGGTGTTGATAACGAATAACCACTTGGTTTTCTTCCGTTAATTCATAATTCACCTCAACCTTTAGCTCCCCAGGAAAGCCTTGGTCGCCATCAGGTGAAATTAGCGAAAAAGTGACTTGATGTGCATTTTGCTGGGAAATATTCCATATTCGATAACTGAAATTATCTTTTCCACCATGCAAGCAATGAACACCTTGGTTATTTGTCACGTTGTACTGTATTCCATTAACTGAAAATTGTGCATTTTTAATGCGGTTTGCCACTCTACCGACCGTTGCCCCTAAATATACCTCCTGCTCCTTTTGTTTGGTCATATTAGGGGAGCCTAAAACAACATCACGTTGCCCATTTGCGAGGGGTAAAATACAACTTAACCAGCTCGCACCTAGGTTTGTCAGGATAATTGTCATTCCTCGTCGATTGGTTAAGGTCACCACCGTGGGTTCAGATGAAACGGAGTCTCTCTCTTGCATAAACAATCCTTTGCCCTGAATTATATAACGCCTGCACCTTGGCTTGGTTGGCACACATAAATATCCGCATGTAAACCTGTTTTATTCGCATATTGAGCTTCAACCGCATTGATGACAGGCTGAACAAACTGCTGTTGCATTAGTGCGACCACACAGCCGCCAAAACCGCCCCCCGTCATGCGGACACCACCTTGAGAGCCTAGAACCGATTTCACGATGTCCACTAACGTATCAATTTCTTTAACTGTGATTTCAAAATCATCACGCATAGAAATATGCGATTGTTCCATTAACTGGCCAAGTAACAATAAATCATTTTCTGTCAGCGCTTTGGCCGCTGATAATGTGCGCTCATTTTCGCTAATGACATGCTTTGCACGCTGAGCAACAAGGGGGGACAACAAGTGTTGTTTCTGTAAAAAGTCTTCATAGCTCACGTCACGCAATGCTTTAACGCCAAAGGTTTTCGCGGCTTCCTCACATTGCTGGCGACGCGTGTTGTACTCACTCCCAACCAGCCCTCGTTGTTTATTTGAGTTGATTATCATCACAACTAAATCATCAGGGATGGAAATAGGGAACAGTTCTAAGCTACGGCAATCAATCAATAAGGCGTGCCCTTCGTCCCCACACGCAGAAATAAGCTGGTCCATAATGCCGCAATTACAGCCAACAAATTGGTTTTCCGCCTGTTGACCATTAAGCGCAATCTCTTGTTGGCTAATATCTAATTGATACAAACTCTTAAGAGTCTGACCTATCACCACTTCTAATGAGGCCGAAGAGCTCAAACCTGCGCCTTGAGGGACATTTCCACTAACTGCTATATCACAACCATTAAATGAAAAACCGCGTTCTAATAAGAACTTAATCACACCACGAATATAGTTCGCCCACATTTTTTCAGGTAAAAATGTAATTTCGTCGTCTAAGCTGAATTCATCACTGTCATTATCATAATCAGCAGCAACAACACGAATAACACGATCTCCGCGTTTTGATGCCGCTGTCATGGTTTGGTAATCAATGGCACAAGGTAAAACAAAGCCGTCGTTATAATCGGTATGTTCACCAATTAAATTGACCCGTCCAGGCGCTTGAACATAGATATCAGCGGGGTAACCAAATGTTTTTTCAAACGAACTAGCAACCGTCTGTTTTAGTAATTCCATTATCGTGTTCCTTAATCATAAAATTGATTTGCTCGGAAAATAAAAACCAAACAAATATTAATTAGGTGTGTTTCTGTAGGATTAGCACTGTTTATAGTGCTGTTCACTCACATCTCTTAGTCGTTGAGCCGCCTGCTCAGGCGTTAAATCACGCTGTGTTTCTGCCAGCATTTCATAGCCCACCATAAATTTTTTCACGGTTGCAGAACGCAGTAATGGCGGGTAGAACAGCGCATGTAACTGCCAATGTTCAATGTTTTTAGGTTCTTTAAAATAAGGGGCGAAGTGCCATCCCATTGAATAAGGAAAAGAACATTCAAATAGGTTGTCGTAACGACAGGTCAGTTTTTTCAGCGCAACACTCAAGTCCAAACGAATGGCATCGCTCATCTCATCCATGCGTTTAATGTGTTGTTTTGGCAATAATAAGGTTTCAAATGGCCAAGCAGCCCAATATGGCACCAGTGCTACCCAGTGCTCAGTTTCAACCACTATGCGAGAGCCATCCAGTCGCTCTGCGTTAACATAATCCATCAGTAAGTTAGTGCCATTGCGTTGATAATATTCAGATAAAAAATGGTTTTTACGCTCAATTTCATTAGGCAAAAAGTCACTCGCCCAAATTTGCCCATGGGGATGTGGCTGTGAACACCCCATAATTTCACCTTTGTTTTCAAATACCTGAACCCATGTATAACACTTACTTAGTTCACTAATCTGCTGCTGCCATGTGTCTATCACGCCGCCAATTTCAGACAATGAAAGTTCAGGTAAGGTTTTACTGTGATCTGGCGAAAAACAGATCACTCGGCTAACGCCGCTCACTGATTGAGTTTGAAATAATTCAGACTGGTTTTTCGGTTGCGCACAGGCATCTGCCAATAAAGCACCATGGTCATTTTGAAAAACATACGTTCCTTGATAGTTAGGGTTCACTTCCCCTGAAACCCGTGTATTGGTTGGGCAAAGAAAACAATCAGCATCATAATGGGGTAAGTTTTCTACCGCAGGCTTTTCATCCCTACCACTCCAAGGGCGTTTAGCTCTGTGAGGGGAAACTAACACCCATTGCCCAGTGAGTGGGTTATAACGGCGATGAGGGCAGTCTGAGGGGTTAAATTTCATTGTGTTCATCCAATTACTCTCCTATTCACCGTAACCATTGGGATTATTTGATTGCCAACGCCAGCTATCTACCGCCATATCATCAATGGTACGGCACGTTTTCCAACCAAGTTCGCGATACGCTTTTTCAGGGGTTGACCAATATTCGGCAATATCCCCCGCACGACGTGGTTCAAACACATAAGGGATGGGTTTTCCTACGGCTTTTTCAAAAGCCTGCAATACTTGCAGCACACTGACACCGCAACCCGATCCTAAATTATAGGTGTGCAGCCCCGCTTTATGGCCGACACCCTGTAATGCAGCGACATGTCCATCCGCCAAATCCATCACATGGATATAATCACGAACCCCTGTTCCATCAATGGTTGGGTAATCGTTTCCATAAATAGCCAGTTTTTCCCTTTTTCCAACAGCGACCTGTGTAATATAAGGTGTTAAGTTATTTGGGATACCCTGAGGGTCTTCACCAAGTAATCCTGAAGAGTGTGCGCCAACGGGGTTAAAATAGCGCAACACCGATATCGACCAAGTGTTATCTGCTTGATAGAGATCCCCAAGACAACGTTCAACCATGTATTTACTTGTGCCATAGGGGCTCTGAGTATTCCCTGTCGGGAAATCTTCTGTAATAGGTAATGTATGAGGCTGTCCGTATACTGTTGCGGAAGAACTAAAAATCAAACGCTTTACGTTCACTTTTTGCATGCAGCGCACTAATACTAAGGTTCCATTGAGGTTAACATCATAATATTCAATCGGTTTTTCGACTGACTCACCGACTGCCTTTAACCCTGCAAAATGGATCACTGAATAAAATTGGTGGGAGGCAAAGATCTCATTGAGTGCTTGCTCATCACGAACATCACATGGGTAAAATACAGGCCGAACCCCCGTTAATTTTTCAATGCGATTAAGGACTTCCCGCTTTGCGTTATACAAATTATCAACGATAACAGGTGAAAACCCTGCTTTTATTAGTTGAATACAAGTATGGCTGCCGATATACCCTAACCCACCTGTGACCAACACTTCAGTCAGTTGCATTTTTCACCTCTACACGTTTTTTAATCTTTAAACTTGCCATTACTGCGGAGTATAACAATGAGTCATTGCCCGCTTCTGTGATCAACCTCGACTTAGTGTAAACGTTTACACAAAAAATATAAAGGCTCCCTGAAAATAACCAAAAAATAAGAGTGAAGGAAAACCACACTATTTATTTAGCTCAATGAAAGCATTCTCTCGTTTGGATTGTGTCGCTAGTAGGAACACACTAAAAAAAATAAAATCATTAAAATTCAATTCATTATAATAGATATTGAAATTTCAAATATAAAAAACTGATTAATTAAGTGATCCAATTAACACTGCAGCAACAATCCATTTACTTCACCAGCCATTTAATCTAATTATATCTTTACTAGATATAGGAACACTGTTCCTCAAAAAGGAACGATAGAGATAACAATAAAATCGCATTCTCACGTTAACGCATAGGGGAAATTTATGAATAATCGACTACAATCTGCGGGTTTTGTCCTCGCTCTGCTTGATTATTTCTCAATTAGCAAACCAATATGGGGAGTGCGAGAACTCGCACGCCATATTGATAAGAGCCCTTCTGTTGTCCAACGTGGCTTTAATATTTTAGAAGAACAAGGCTTTCTCCAAAAAAATAAAAATAAAGAGTATTTATTAGGTTTGCGCTGTATTGAAATTGGTCACCTTGCGAATAACACACGACAATTTTCGCAATTAGCAAATGACTACTTACGTCCCCTTGCGGATAAAACCCATGAGACTATTTTTATCTATCGTCGTTATAATGACATTGCTATTTGCAATTTTATTTTAGAAAGTGAGCACCTTATTCGTTTTACTTCAAAAGAAGGTGAAGCATTATCATTGCATGAAGCACCTTTTACCCAAATTATTCTCAGCTCGATGGATGTCTCCTATATTGATGAGTATCTTGAAAAACATGATTTACAAGACAATGAAACATTGAAGAAACAATTAAAACTGTATTCTGATGAAGGCTACGCTTATTCCAAAGAAGCTTATTTAGTGGGCACACAAGGATTATCCGTTCCCATTTTTTCATTTGAAAAAGGCGTTTTAGGTTCACTTTGCATTGCTGCATCAAGCCAAAGTAAAAATTTAACTGAATATTACCCATTATTAAAATCTACAGCCAGTAAGTTATCCGCCATATTCTAAATATGGAAATATAAATTATAAAAATCAAATAATAATTAATTAAAATAGGTAACTCTATGAATCTATCTCATGATAAAAATGATACTGAGGTACGTGTATCTATTTTCTCACCAGCAATATTAATTGCTATTGTTATATTATCTTTTGTGGGTGCCATTATTGGCATTCAAATTATTGTCACACTCGGAATATCTGCAAATACATCCATTATAGGTGCCGTATTAGCTATTTTATTATCTCGGTTACCTATTGGTATATTTGCTTCATTTAAGTTTATAGATGCACAAAATTTAATTCAAACCAGTATTTCTGCTGCCACCTTCGCCGCCGCTAATGGCCTGATGGTTGCTATCGGTGTACCTTGGGTACTCGGCCTTCCAGAACTGATTTACCCTATGATGGCAGGGGCTTTTTTTGCCATTATCATTGATGGCACAATGTTATACGGTCTATTTAATACTAAAGCTTACCCAGCAAGTGCATCATGGCCAGCGGGTGTTGCTACGGCAGAAACGCTATGGGCAGGGAATAAAGGTGGAAAACGGCTAGGCGCATTACTTGCTGGATTTACTGCGGGTGCAGTTGGTGCAGGATTCGGCATCCCGATGGCATCTGCGGGGATTGCCCTAATTGGCAGTATCTTTGCCTTATTCATGTTTGCAATTGGTTTACTCATTCGAGGGTTTTCTGAGTCAGGCTTAATTACTTATAATTTATATGAAAACTATGTCCCTCATGGGGTGATGATTGGTGCAGGCATTGTTGCGTTAATTCAAATTGGTGCGATTGTTTTTCGTCAGAAAAAAAATGACGACCCAATACAAGAAGAAAGCGAAGAACTCGCTCAAAGTAGCCGCCGCATTAAGTCAACGTTAATGAAAGGTGCCATCTTTTATTTCTTAACGGCATTAGCACTAACATTCATTAGCCAAATATTTGTCACTATGACATTACCGCAGTTAATTGGCTTTCTGATTTTTGCCACGCTAGCTGCCTTAATTCAAGAAATGATAGTCGGCATGGCCGCCATGCACTCTGGCTGGTTTCCCGCCACCGCAGCTGCACTTATCTCACTCATGATTGGTATTTTACTTGGCTTTCCGCCAGAAGCGCTTGCTGTGCTTGTCGGTTTTTGTGTCGCCACAGGCCCCGCCTTTGCCGATATGGGGTTCGACCTAAAAACGGGCTTTATGATCCGCGGGTATGGCAAAAACCAAAGTGCGGAACGTTTTGGCCGTAAACAACAATACTTTGCCTCCATTATTGGTTTTACCTGCGCATTGATTGTGGTTGCGCTCACTTATGATTTCTATTTTCAACAAGACAAAATTGTCCCTGCCTCTCGTTTATACGCTGCCACTATTCAAGCGGGAAGCTCGTCTGATGTCGCCATGATGCTGCTCCTATGGGCCATCCCTGGTGCAGTGATCCAATTAATTGGCGGTGCAAAACACCAAATTGGCGTTCTATTTTCCACAGGCTTGATGATCAACTACCCCATCGCGGGCTGGACAGTCCTCGTCGCGTTAGCCGTGCGGATAATCATTGAGCGCTTCTTTCATGTTAGCTCCGACAAAATATCAACCTTTGCAGGCGGTTTGATTGCAGGCGATGCGCTGTATTCAACAGCAAAAGCCTTCTTACCCACCATAAAAGCCAAGCTGCTCGCTTTATGGACTCGCTAATTTGATGAGAGGAAATAAATAATGACGAACAAATGGTCTCACGTCGCAAACGATACTTTGGTTTCACAACATTTTGCGTATTTTGACACTGGAGCAGCGGCGCCTCCACCAAAACAGGTCATTGATGCTGTAAAAAATTACCTTGATAAAACTGCAGAGCTAGGTATCTATCTACCCAGTTTTCGAAAAGAAACATACCAACAAGTTGAAATCTGCCGTCAGAAAATGGCGGCCTTTATCGGTGCGAAAGAAACCGAAATTGCTTTTACCAAAAATGGGACAGAATCCATCAGTTTAATTGCCCGCGGGATCACATGGCAGCCTGGAGATGAAGTAATCATCCCAGATACTGAAATGCTCAGCAATATCGCTATTTGGCAATTATTGGCTGACGAAAAAGGCATAAAGGTTGTTACTGTTCAGGCAGATAACCAAGGCGTTATCGACCCGATATCAATCAAAGAAGCCATTACACACAAAACCAAACTGCTAAGCTTTGTCGCACTTTCGAATATCACAGGCGTTATGCAACCTGTTAAAGCTATTTGTGAAATCGCAAAACAGCACAACGTGCTCAGTCACGTCAGTGCTTCACAAGCACTTGGTATGTATCAAGTTAATGTTAATGATTGGCAATGTGATTTTATGTCCTCTTGTGGGCGCAAAGGATTAAGAGCCATCGAAGGCAGTGGCATTCTTTTTGTTAAAGAAGATAAGATTACGTCGATGATACCGATGTTAGCGGGGTGGTGGAATAGCAGCATTGATAGTAATACAGGCCATATTGTTCTGCCTAACACAGCCAAACGGTTCGAAGCTGGCTGCCCTAATGTGCCTGCGATTATCAGTTTAAATACCGCATTAGACTATGCAAATCAGTTAGGCATCTTGCAGATAGAGGAACGAAATCGCGAATTAACTACCTATGCGATGAAAAAACTTGCCTTATTATCTGGTATTGAAATTTACGGCCCTGATAATAGCCACCAGCGAATAGGTATTATTCCATTTAATATTCGCGAGATTCACTCTGATTTATTAATGCAGAAATTAGAAACCAAAAATATCATCATTGAGTCAGGCCATTTTATGGCAACTGCTATTTTAGAATTTTATCACATAGAAAAAATGGCACGTATCTCCCTGCATTATTTTAATAACGAAAATGAAATTGACAGATTAATAACCGCTCTTCAAGAAATAATTAAGGAATATAAAAAATGACAAAGGCACTATTAATGAGCAGTTCACGTATGGGAAATATGAATTATTTAGAACATGCAGATGAACAAATTCACCGTTTATTACAACATAAAGAACAAGAAATTTTATTTATCCCTTACGCTGCTGTGACATTTAGCTTTGATGATTTTGAAGCTATTGTTCAACCTGTCTTTAACGCTTTAGGGTACAATTTAAAATCAATTCATCGTTTTAATGACCCAGTTTCAGCTGTTAAACATGCACAAGCCATTGCTATTGGGGGTGGAAACACATTCGCACTCCTAAAACGCTTATACGATGCCAAAATTGTTGAGCTAATTTCACAACGCGTCAAACACGAAGCAACACCTTATATGGGGTGGAGCGCAGGTAGTAATGTCGCAACACCAAGCATACGAACAACCAATGACATGCCGATTGTTCAGCCTCCGTCTTTTCATGCCCTGAATATCGCCCCTTTTCAAATCAATCCACATTTTATTTCTGGCAAACCTGTCGGCCATAATGGTGAAAGCCGCGAAGAGCGCTTAAATGAATTTTTAACGATTAATCCGAGTGAAGAATTAATTGCCTTATATGAAGGTACAGCTCTATTCATTGAAAATGAACAAGGTACTATTTTAGGTGACCAGAATGCACTTTGGTTGAGAGGGCCAAATGAGATTGAAGAGATTTCGGCAAATCATCCATTTCGCTTAGATATGATTAAAGGAGCCAACTAATGTCACTTAATTATATCAGTCAAGTGTATGACTTACTTGATACCCCCCAAGTTGATGGTGCCAAAATGGCAGAATTGCTGCGTTCAGTGGGGGTAGAACACGCCAATATTCAAGTCACGTCTATTCCCTATGAAGCACCTGAAGATCCTAGCCAACTGTGTCATTTTATTAAAGTAACACTTAAGGGTACTGAAGGTAAGCTTTCGGGTGGCAGCTACCCCACATTAGGCATCATCGGCCGTTTAGGTGCTCAACAAGCACAACCCAATAGAATGGGGTTAGTATCAGATGCGGATGGCTCGATTGTTGCGTTTGCCAGCGCCATGAAACTACTGGATATGGCAACTAAAGGTAACCGCTTAAAAGGTGATGTAATTATTTCCTCACATATCGCCACTCATGTATCAATCACCCCCCATGACCCTGTCGACTTTATGGGGATGCCTGTTTCTTCATCAACAATGAATACCTATGAGGTTGATGAACAAATGGATGCGATTTTGTCAATCGACACATCGAAAGGAAATAGCATCATTAAGCACCGAGGTATTGCTATTTCACCAACCGCAAAACAGGGGTATATTTTACGCGTATCCCCTGACTTAGTGCGTTTGTTGGAGCACGCAACAGGCGATGTGGCCAAAACATTCCCAATTACAACGCAAGATATTTCCCCTTATGACAACGGGGTTTATCACTTTAATTCAATCATGCAACCGCATGTCGCCAGCCCTGCCCCTGTTGTTGGTTTAGCCATTACCGCTAAAACCATCGTTCCAGGGAGTGATACTGGTGCAAGTTATGAAAGTGAACTCATTGATGCAACGCGTTTTACGGTGGAAGTCGCTAAGCAATTTTGTTGGGGCCGCATTCAGTTTTATCAACAAGATGAATATGAAGAGCTTTATAATTTATATGGCTCATTAGCCCAAATCCAAGGTTAATCACTTTACCGAAAAAAGCCCACAATAGTGGGCTTTTCAATATGTTAAACATATTAATCTTCTATTATCACTTTCTTTTTGGTCATTACCATTGCAATGATCAACAATAAAATTAAGAAAATAGATAAAGTTAATAGTAAAGAATAGAAACCGTTCCACTGGTATTTTTCAATCACAATGGATAATGGATAACCTGCAATTGACGCACCTATATAGGCAAATAAGCTCACAAAACCTGTCGATGCACCAGCAGCATTTTTATGGGAGTTTTCAGCAGCAGCCATAGCAATTAAGAACTGTGGGCCAAAAATAAAGAAACCCGTCATAAAAAATAAGAACGAAAAGACATATTCATTATCAACAGGTACAATCCATAAACAGAATGATGTGATAATAATACCCAATGCGTAAATTACGTTCATTTGCGCACGGTTACCTTTAAAGATTAAATCAGAACCCCATCCTGCAACAATTGCACCGAAGAAACCGCCAATCTCAAACATCATGACAACAGCATTAGCCGAAAGCAAATTAAAGCCATGTTCTTCGATTAAATATAAATTAGCCCAGTCATTAATACCTGTTCTGACGATATAAATAACCGCATAGGAAATCGCGAGAACCCAAAGGACTTTATTTTTGAAGATGTATTCGTTCAGAATTTTACCTAAAGGCAAACCAGCCCCTTTAGCTTCATACTTTAATTCCTCAAGGTCATTACGCCACTCACCCACAGTGGGTAACCCCATGGTACGAGGCCTATCACGCAAAAGAATACATAACCCAATACCAATCACAATGGCAATGATACCAGGAATGATCATCCCATAGCGCCAACCTAACGCAAGTGCAACTCCCCCTGATAAGATGGGAATTATTGCCCCACCAATATTATGGGAAGTATTCCAAATCGCCCACCAAAGACCACGCTCATTACGCGAATACCACGTATTGAGAATTTTGGCACAAGGCGGCCACCCCCAACCTTGGAAGAACGCATTCACCATCCATAAGAAAATAAACATCGATATTGAAGAGGTTAAACCGAATAGAATATTCACAACGCCCGTTGCGATTAAACCAATTCCCATAAAATAGCGCGGATTCGACCTATCACCGATAATACCAGAAAGGAATTTAGATGCGCCATAAGTTAGGTAGAACGCGGTACCTACCATACCGATGTCAGCCTTAGTGATCCCTAAGTCAGTGAGCATCTCTGGCATCACGAAGTTAAAGCTTTTGCGTGTGAAATAAAAAACTGCGTAGCCAATGTAGCTCACAATCATTAAATGTAATCGCCAGTATTTGTATTTAGCGTCGATTTCAGATTTCGACATTGTGACTGGTATATCTGGTTGTTCCTTAAATATTGACATATTTAACCCCGTCTAAAAGTACAAGCAGGCAAAAATATGACAATAAACATGCAGCAACAATAAGTGAATACACTTAAATATTATATTTTTGTTACGTTTTTGTTTCAAAATGTTGTGTGCGTCAAATAATGCATTTTTTCTTATTTTATCTATAACACTAAAATAAAAGTGCTCAGTAAATTGTTATGCAAGTTGTTTCGATGAAATAATTCTCACCCCTTTTTCTGAATGAATAGCTGAATTTAGCAAAGCGCTAGCAATATTTTTTGCAGGGCTAATTTGGCAACTCGCAGGTAATATTCGGGATAAACAAGAAATAAGACGAATAACAATAACTTCACCAAGGCGCTCTTGATTGCGATGACCACTAATGACATTAGGACGCACTAATGTCAATGACTCAAAATTCAAGGCGATTAAGCTTCGCTCAAGCTCCCCTTTTATTCGGCTGTAGAAAAATGGTGAGTTTGCATTAGCACCTAATGCAGAGGTTAACGCATAAGTTGGACACCCCCATTTTTTGGCAAGTTTTGCGCACTCTAAGGGATAAGTGTAATCAACTTGGCGAAACGCAGATTTTGAACCCGCCACTTTCATTGTTGACCCTAAAGTGCAAATCACTGCATCCACTTCCCATATCATCGCATCATCGGGAAGCTGTTCAAAATTAACAATCGGTGCGAATAATTTGGGATGCTCAGGTAATGCATGGCGTACAGGGGCAACAATTTGGCTAATTCGAGAGTCTGCAAGCGCTTGCTCTAACACATGACTACCCACTAACCCTGTTGCACCTATTAGTAATATTTTCATGGATAATCCTCATAAATTAGAAATAAGGCCAATAATGCGGACTCAAAAAAATATCCGTATCAATGCACTGAATATAGAAAGTTATTTTAACCAATCCGAAAATCATCACTTAACTGAGCCCAGTGTCTAATTAATTGTTCTTTCTGTTCTTGGAACATAGGCAACTCCTTTAGCATCAAGGGCCAATACGCTCTCGCATGTTGCATAACATCTAATAAATGAGGCTTGATGACAAGCCAAGGAACACCAACTTTTTGTGCCCACTGTTCAAAATGCGCCAACGTAATCTCATTCCATTGTTTTGTACCAACAAATTTTAATGCAAGTTTATCGTTCGCAATGTAAGGACTCGTGAAAACCACATCATATAATGGTGATAGGCAAGGGGATATTTTATCTCGGTAGATTAGTGACCAATTTTTTAAATGAGCATCTCCATTACCTAATAAAATATTAATTAACAATCTCCTCGCCATTTGTTGAATATCTTTATATTTTTCTGAACTTGAATAATAAAGCGTGCTTCCTAAAATTTCATAATTTGCTTTTTGATACTTATCAGTGGGATATAAACCAAATATTTGAGCAAAATCCTCCGTATGAATTCGGCCTTCTGGGCTACGATCAAACCGTTTAATCCCATAAGCATATTCCTCATCAGCCAACTTTATATCTGGAAGATCCTCAAGCTCTGCTAACTTAATTAACCGTATTTCGGGGATGTCTGCCCCTGCACTTTCAGCTAATCTCATGCAGGTATATTCATTGACTGGAACACCCTGGTGCAATGTGGAAGGCGTTTTAACAATCCACATATCCTCTGAAATTTCTTGATTAATATAGTAGCGTCCATCTAAATAAGAAGACGAAAATTTTATTTGAACGCCCGCTAATGAAAATTTGTTATCTGAATGCTTAACATCAATTTGTTGTGGTTCAGTCGAAGTTCGATATTGCAAAGCCCAATCAGGCACTTTTCCAGCACGAATTGGTTCTACATATAATGCCCCAGATAAATTACGTCCTAAATATGCCAAGAGCGCAAATTCATTGTCTATCTGACATTTAATCATTTTAGCAGTGTGTTCCCTTAAAGCCCCTTCAGGTAACAAATTGGATAAAATAGGAGGGAGCTTTATTCGACTCATTAATGGGCTATCAAGATAATCTGTGTCCATTAACTGCCGCAATGTGAACACTGGACGCTCTAGCACTGACATACCCACAAAGTCAGGATGAAAAACGAGTATATTCCTTCCCCCTACATAATGAACAACAATGGCAACCTCTAAACCATATAACTGGATCCTGAGTCCTTCAACATTTTCAGTTTGTTTACTCATTTCGTCCTCGTGATATTTGTCCAAAAATCTAAATCATCACTCTGTGAGGTTTGTAAATCTTCCTGGTCATCTGGCAGGTGTGTTTTTTCAGCATTAAATTGTAATGATGTTTTATGCGAATCTTTCTGTACAATTGAAAGCGCTAAGTCTAACCCTTCAAGCACACGAAGAAATGTTGATAATTTAATATCGTTACCTGCTTCAACACGTTGGTATTGTTGCTGCTTCATACCAATACGCATGTACATATCTTTTTGCTCAAGACCTAAATTTTTGCGTTGTTTAATCAATGTGCTCGCTATTTTTTTAATCTCGTCCATACCCACCTCAAATTACAACTTAAGTGATGTTTATTACTCAATAATACAACTTTAACATTGTAAAACTTCAAAATACAACTTAAATATTGTACAAACCAAAAAAACAACCTGCAGATTGTTTAAATTAAAAATTACAACAAAAGAGTTGTATTGTAGCTTTAATACAATAACTAAGTTGTTTTTAATTCAAAATTTGCAGCTTGTAGCTCTTTTGTTGTTTGATTGTGAAAATCACTTGATATTGGCCATAATTATAAAGATAATCATTCTCAATATCATTTCTGTTATCAGTATAGTTAGCATGGTAAATAATATGACAGCGCCAGTTGCAGAAAATATCGCCGAAACGGCCAAGCAAACAATCAAAACTGACGTCGTAGAGAGCCAACAGCTCTTGGGGCCGACAGGAAAGGTTTCCATACAGCACAATGGCGAGCTTTACCAGTTAAGGCAAACACGTACAGGTAAATTGATTTTAACGAAGTAACGTTCCAACAAAAATTTTATTCGCAAGCCACCTAGGTCACTCATCCAGGCAGCCAGCTTAATCTAAAACATAGGAATCGGTTTCTATGGAGTTTAAACTGTCGTCTGTATTTGCTGATTTTTCATCCAAAAAGCAAGCAAAAAGGTCATACTCCGACCGCGTAAAATTCGCAATCATCACTCGCACACTTTGCGATATTCCTGCGCATCTTACATTCGAAGCTCCCCATGTAATGCCTATTTCCTATCCTCCTGATGGGCAATCCGCCTGTCTATATGCATTTTCACCATTACATAAATAGCCTTTTATTTTCGCTAGTTAGCCTAGCAAAAAATGAAATTTTTACGGAGTATCACCATTATGTCTCATGTTTTACGGATATCCGTGTTGACCAGTGCGATCCTAAGTGTCATCGCCAGCGCTCATGCACAAGCGGCTGAACCCTCAACGACTAAAAAAAGCAATGACGTCATGACTGTTTATGCAACAGGGACTGAACGTGATAGCTTTGATGCGCCCATGATGGTAAGCGTGATTAAAAATGACTCACCTGAAACCCAAACGGCAAGCACGGTTAATGACATCCTACGCAAAGTTCCCGGCATTAACGTGGCAGGCACAGGCCGTTCAAATGGGCAAGATGTCTCTATGCGTGGCTTTGACCGCCAAGGGATCTTGACCCTAGTAGATGGCGTTCGCCAAGGCACCGACACAGGCCATGTGAATGGCACATTTATTGACCCTGCTCTGATTAAACAAGTTGAAATCATTCGAGGCCCATCCGCCCTGCTCTATGGTAGCAGTGCAATGGGGGGAGTCATCGCATGGGAAACCGTTGATGCTAAAGACCTACTACGCGATGGGCAAAATCACGGCTTTCGCGTATTTTCCCAAGCTGCAACAGGTGACCATAGCTTTGGTTTTGGTGGTACAACGTTCGGGCGTACCGATAACCTCGATGGTGTTTTTAGCTTTGTAACAAAAGAAGTGGGTGATATTCGCCTCAGTAATGGCGATGATATGGATAACAAAGAAACTATTGCCAACCTGCTAGCCAAAGGCACATGGCAAATTAATGACGAACAGAAGCTTGCAGGTCAGGTTCGTTACTATAATAACGACGCCCATGAGCCTAAAAATCCACAGGCATTGAATGTCGGTAAAGATAACCTACAAGTTAACCGCACCACACGCCAACGTGATGCACAGGCAACTTACCAGCTCAACCCTGCATCACAAGATTGGTTAAACCTAAAAGTTACCCCTTACTATTCAGAGGTCAATATTACAGCAAAAGGGATTGGAACCCCTTATGAAGGCCGCACACAAAAAACCTACGGCTTAAAAGCAGATAACCGTTCTAACGTTTATGATTTACCGCTGGCGGCTCATAACCTCACCTATGGCAGCGAAGCTTATAAGCAAAAGCAAACCCCTTACGCAAACACAACCCAATTCCCTGATGCGGATATCACCTTTGCTTCTGGCTTCTTGCAAGACGAAATTGCCCTAAAAGACTTACCCGTGTCATTTATTGTGGGGACACGTTATGACCACTATAAAGCAAAAGCAAAAGGCAATGAGGACGTTAAAGCAGATAAATGGTCATCAAAAGGTGCGGTAAGCATTACGCCAACAGATTGGTCCATGCTATTTGCATCCTACTCTGAAGCCTTTCGTGCGCCGACAATGATGGAAATGTATAACGATGAAACACATTTTCGTATTGGGCCAATTGCAAATAAATGGCGACCAAATCCAAATCTAAAACCCGAATCGACAAGCACCGCTGAATATGGTTTCGGATTACGTTTTGACGACTTATTGATGGAAAGGGATAACTTGCGATTTAAAGCCAGCTATTTTGATACAAAAGCCAAAGATTATATCAATACTTATGTCACACCTGAGCCTGATTTTATCAATCCAGATAATAATTACACAATGTCAATCAATGATAAACGCGCCAAAATTTGGGGTGTAGATGCATCACTGGATTATACAACAGACTATTTCACGTGGAACCTAGCCTACAACCGTACAACAGGTAAGAACGAATATGACGGCAAATCAATTACGTCAATCAAGCCAGAGTCATTAACCAGTAACCTGTCGGTTCCTGTTGCTAATAGCGGTTTCTCTGTGGGCTGGTTAGGGGAATTTACCCGCCACACCGACTTTAATAAGGCCTCTAAAGCTAAGCAACAAGCTGGCTATGCCGTCCATGATTTCTACGTTAGCTACCAAGGCGACGGTGAACTCAAAGGTTTAGGCACGAGCGTGGTGTTAGGCAATGCCTTCGACAAAGAATATTACTCATCACAAGGCATTCCTCAAGATGGACGTAATGCCAAGCTACTGGTCAGCTTCCAGTGGTAATTCATACAATACTAAGGAGATAGACGTGAATCCAACCATTTTCGAGCGTTACCAACAAGCCAAAGCAGATAACAAAGCCAAATACGCTCGTGATCTTGCCGCTTACCTGAATATTTCTGAAGCACAGCTACTGCACAGCCGTGTGGGGCATGATAAAGCCGCGCGTTTAGAAGTTGACGCGCCAACCTTGTTGACTGAATTAGCGGCAGTTGGGCAAGTCAAAGCCATTACCCGCAATGAATATGTGGTGCATGAACAAGTGGGTCGTTATGACAATGCAACATTCAGCCCTCACGGTGGTTTGATTTTAAACCCTCGCGCGCTTGATTTGCGCATGTTTTTTTCCCATTGGGATGCGATTTTCGCACTGACAGAAGACACCAAACACGGTGAACGCCACAGTATCCAGTTCTTTGATAAACAAGGTGATGCGCTGCATAAAGTCTACACCACAGATGAAACTGACATGACGGCTTGGCAAGCACTGATTGAAAAATATACTACCGAAAATAACCGTGAATTAGCCCATGTACCCGCTACGCCATTCACTAACCAACCTGTTAGTGATGAACTAAAACAGCAATTAGAACAAGAATGGCGCAACATGACCGATGTGCACCAATTTTTTGTGTTATTGAAAAAGAATAATTTGAGCCGCCAGCAAGTTTTCGCCGCTGTAAGTGATGATTTAGCCTGGAAAGTGCCGAATGATTCCTTCAATCAGCTGATTAACACTGCGTTCAATGATCAGAACGAAATCATGATTTTTGTGGGCAACCGCGGATGTGTGCAAATTTTCACTGGTGAAATCAAAAAAATCATGCCATATCAGAGTGAAGGTTCAGACTTGAAATGGCTTAACATTTTCAATCCTGATTTTACCTTACACATGATTGAAAATGGTATTCATGAGTGCTGGGTAACACGCAAACCAACGCAAGATGGCTTTGTGACTAGCCTTGAAGTTTTCGATATTGAAGGGAATCAAATCGCACAAATGTACGGTCAACGCACTGAAGGTACGCCAGAGCAAGAACAATGGCGCCAGCAAGTCACTGCGTTACCCCGCATTTAAAATTTAGGTAAATTTATTATGAAACAATGGCTTCTAACCTTATCGGTCCTGTTTGTCTCATTCAGTTCTTATGCTACCCAGCGCATTGTCACCCTCGGTGGCGATGTGACAGAAATAGTTTATGAACTTGGCGCTCAAGACCAACTTGTGGCCCGTGATAGCACCAGCTTGCACCCAGAGCAAGCAACTAAGCTTCCTGATGTGGGCTACATGCGAATGCTTAATGCAGAAGGCGTGCTTTCAATGCGCCCAACATTGGTTCTTGCCAGTGAATTAGCAAAACCATCCATGGCGTTAACGCAAATAGAAAAAAGCGGCGTTAAAATCATCAAAGTCACGGGAAAGCCGAGTTTAGAAGCCATTCCAGAAAAAATCACCACCATTGCCACTGCGGTTAACAAACCTGAGCAAGGCAAGCAATTGGTGGATAAATTTAATCAATCACTTAGCCAAGTCAACACCGCGCCAATTGATAAAAAAGTTTTATTTATCATGAGCCACGGTGGCGTACTTCCCCTTGCTGCGGGGAAAAAAACCGCGGTTGATAGCATGATAACCGCAATTGGCGCAAAAAATGCAATGGCCAATTTTGATAGCTATCGCCCGCTTTCCTCAGAAGGTTTATTGTCCAGCCAACCAGACTTAATTGTTTTCACTGAAGAAGGCATTAAATCATTAGGTGGCGTTGATCGCGTGTGGAACTTGCCTGGTATCGCTATGACCCCTGCGGGGAAAAATAAAGCACTCGCCGTCGTTGATGATGTGGGCATGCTGACATTCAGTTTAGGCACGCCAAAAGTTATGCAGCAGCTACGAGAGGCATTAGAGAAGTCCCAATGATCCGTTTTAAACGCCCTTTTTTCGTTATTCTTATTTTATTATTCGTGCTTTGTGGCTTGACGTTTATTGCATCCAACGCAGGGCCGATAAATTTTTCGTTCAATACACTGTGGCAGGCTTCTGCCACTGACCCTGACTGGCAAATTTGGCTAAATATTCGTTTGCCACGCGTCTTAATTGCCATTTTAGTGGGGCTAGCATTAGCTGTGTCTGGCGCCATTATGCAGGGGCTTTTTCGTAATCCACTCGCTGACCCTAGTTTACTGGGCATTAGTAGTGGTGCAGCATTAGCCGTTGCCGCTTTTATCGTTTTATCATTTTCATTACCAGCAGTAATGCAAAACTATGGCCATATCGCAGCAGCTTTTATTGGTAGCTTAGTTGTCTCCTTAATTATTTTTAGCTTAAATCGTTCATCCAACGGTAATTTGGCGCGTCTACTCCTGGCTGGTATCGCGATAAATGCACTGTGTATGTCATTTATCGGCGTACTCAGTTATATCAGTAATGACCAACAACTCAGAACCTTTAGTCTCTGGATGATGGGTACACTGGGAAATGTGGATTGGATGTCTCTAGCCATTGCCGCTACGGTCATTTTACCTGTCACCCTAGTGTGCTTATGGCAGGGAAACAAGCTAAATATCCTCCAATTAGGAGATGAAGATGCTCATTACCTTGGTTTGAATGTTGAACGGGCTAAATTTACCTTGCTGTTTCTCAGTGCCTTATTAGTCGGGTGTGCGGTGGCGATGAGTGGCGTAATTGGCTTTGTTGGGTTAGTGGTTCCACACTTAATCCGCATGACATTAGGCCCCGACCATCGTTGGTTAATACCAGGGGCAGCCATTGTGGGCGCTGCCCTGTTATTAATCGCCGACACCATTGCCCGTACCGCGGTCGCCCCTGCTGAAATCCCTGTGGGTCTGCTTACAGGGCTAATTGGTGGGCCATACTTCTTATGGCTTATTTTACGCCAGCCTGCGGGGAGAATGTAAGCAATGCAAGATAAATCTATTTTATTAGAGGCACAAAATCTCATTTATCAAATAGATGATAAAGTATTGATTAACAATGTCAGTCTCTCGATTAAACAACATGAAATGGTGGTCATTATTGGCCCTAATGGTGCAGGAAAATCCAGTCTACTAAAACTGTTAACGGGCTATAATTCCCCCACACAAGGTACCTGCTTGTTAGAGGGGCGCTCTTTAAAAGAGTGGCAAGGTAATGAGTTAGCACGTAAACGAGCAGTAATGAAGCAACATAGTCATTTGCAATTTGCTTTTACTGTTGAAGACGTTGTAGCCATGGGACGTACCCCTTATGGTTCGGAACACAAGCAAGTTGCTATTGAAGAAGCATTATCCCTGACCCATTGCCAAATGTTGCGCCACCGTGATTATCGGCAACTTTCTGGCGGTGAACAACAACGTGTTCAATTAGCACGTGTGTTAGCGCAGTTATGGCAACCCACACCTCAAAGCGCTTGTCTATTTTTAGATGAACCCACGTCGGCTCTGGATTTATACCACCAGCAACATAGCTTGCGCTTACTTCACCAGCTCACCCGTGAACGCCCAATTGGCGTGTGCTGCGTACTTCATGATTTAAACCTAACTGCATTATATGCCGATCGCGTTTTTTTAATTCACGAAGGGAAATTAGCCGCTAGCGGTACTCCTGCGGACGTGTTAACAGCAGAAAATCTCACTCGCTGGTACCAAGCAGACTTAGGGGTGAGCAAACACCCTGAAAATGATACACCTCATATCTATTTGCGCCATTAATCGTTAAGTTCAATTCATACCTCATAAGAGCACACAAACATCGTGCTCTTTCTTCATATCGACTAAAACATTCTACTCATTTGTTTTCTTTGAGCTATTCATTTCACAATTATCTTATAGCACCTAAACTTTCGCGATAAATCAATCATTCACTTACATCTCTAAAAAGGCGTGAAGTTGGTACAATCTATTGATAGTCATTTGAAATTTGAAGATAAATATTAAGAATTTTCCCCTAGAATACGCCTAAATACACAAATGGACTAACAAGGCAGAAAATGGAAAACAATATTATCCAAACATTGATTGAATTGACGCATCGTGGCAATGATGATGTGAAAATTGCCGCAATTTCTGCGTTAGGGGATTATCGAGCGACAGTCGAACAACAGACCGCAGTTCATCGTCTACTCGATTTATGTAAAGACCCAAATAAAGATGTGGCTGTATCCGCGATTAAAGCACTAAGTAAGTTATCTGAACATTTTGAATAAAAACCTTTGCCCTTCGATTAAGTTAATTCGTTAACGAATCCACTGATATTTTCGCTCGTTTTTTAGCCTCCTCCCCACACTTTTTCTTACTAAATCAAAAACTCAGGTAGGTACGGTACACTCTCTGCCGTCCTGTCATTTTTATCATCAAAACCAATAAATTACATCTCATCTCATTTCATCCACTTTTTTTTATATTTTTAAATAAATAATTTTGATAATATTAGTATCATTGGATTTAAATGCTGATATATATTAAATATCAGTATATTTAACTACCTTAATATTTATAACATGATTTCGTAGGATAGATAATGGATACACAAGTCATCAATACACTGCTCGATTTAACCAATAGAAAAAATGACGATGTCAAAATAGCGGCAATTTCAGCGCTTGGTGATTGCAAGTTGCCAATAAACCAAATGAATACCATGAGCCGGCTGCTAGAACTTTGTAATGATCCGAATCGAGATGTGGCTATCAGCGCGATTAAAGCTGTGAGTAAGCTTTTAAATCATGATAATGAATAAGACAAATAACTTATTCACAATTGTGATAACTAGAAGGAAATAGAAGGGTAACATTAATTATAATCCTACCCTTCTCTATTTATTACGCCTGCTTTAAATGACGTGCGTGAAAAGCAATATGTTCACCAATAAAGCTGCTAATAAAATAGTAGCTATGGTCATAGCCATCACGTAAATGCAGTGTGCAATCAAACTGTTTTTGCTCACTTATTTTTGCGAGTAACTCAGGCTTTAATTGCTCATAATAAAAGGGATCTGCCGTGCCTACATCCACTAACATTGGTGGCGTTTTTTCGGCTTTGCCCAGTAGCTCAAGCGTGTCATATTGTCGCCATTGTGCTGTATTGCCCCCCAAATACGCGGTAAAGGCTTTTTGCCCCCATGGTACTTGTGTCGGTGCAATAATCGGCGCAAAAGCAGATAAACTGCAATAACGCTCAGTATTACGCAAACCAATCATTAACGCCCCGTGTCCTCCCATAGAATGCCCTGAAATTGCTCGTTTGTCAGTTACGGGTAAATAATTTTCGACTAAAGCGGGTAACTCTGAAACGATATAATCATACATTTGATAATGACGTTTCCACGGTTCTTGTGATGCATTGACGTAAAAACCAGCCCCTTGCCCCAGGTCATAGGCTGCATCATCTGCCACGCCTTCGCCCCTTGGGCTGGTATCTGGTGCAATCAGGACCACGCCCTGTTCTGCGGCAAATTGTTGCGCCGCTGCTTTAGTGATGAAGTTTTGCTCGTTACATGTCAGCCCTGACAACCAATAAATCACAGGGCAAGGCTGCGTTTGTGCCTGCGGCGGCAAATAAGCTGCAAATTTCATTTCACAACCTAGCACCGTTGATTGATGTTGATAAACATCCTGCCAGCCACCAAAGCAAGCATGGCGCTCAATTCTCTCCATCAAAGACTCCTTATTCGTAGTGAATGACGGTGCGGATAGACTTGCCTTCATGCATTAAATCAAAGGCTTCATTGATGCTATCAAGGGGTAATGTGTGAGTCACAAACGGCGCGAGTTCTATATCACCTTTCATTGCATCTTCAACCATTTTTGGCAGTTGGCTGCGCCCTTTCACACCGCCAAATGCGGTTCCACGCCATGAGCGACCTGTCACCAATTGGAATGGGCGAGTTGAAATTTCCTGTCCCGCACCTGCAACACCAATAATGATCGACTGCCCCCAGCCACGATGTGCGCTTTCCAATGCCGCACGCATGACATTCACGTTACCAATACATTCAAAGGTGTGATCGACACCCCATTCGGTCATTTCAATCAATACTTGTTGAATCGGCTTATCAAAGTCCTTTGGATTTAAGCACTCTGTTGCACCGAATTGGCGGGCTAATTCGAATTTTGAGGGATTCGTATCAATAGCAATAATACGACCCGCTTTGGCTTGTCTAGCACCTTGAATAACCGCCAACCCAATACCGCCTAACCCGAAGACCGCAACTGAGTCCCCTTCTTGTACTTTCGCTGTATTATGTACTGCACCAATACCCGTTGTCACACCACAACCTAATAAGCATACTTCTTCATGGTTCGCTTCAGGATTAATTTTAGCGAGGGAAACTTCAGCGACGACGGTATACTCACTAAATGTTGAGCAGCCCATATAGTGATAAACAGGCTCACCATTATAAGAAAAACGCGTTGTACCATCAGGCATCACACCTTTGCCTTGCGTCGCACGAACAGACACACATAAGTTCGTTTTGCCTGATTCGCAGAAAACACACTTCCCACATTCAGCGGTATATAATGGAATAACGTGGTCACCTACGCTGACACTCGTCACACCCTCACCGACCTCAACCACAATACCTGCGCCTTCATGGCCTAACACAACTGGAAATAGCCCTTCTGGGTCATCCCCTGAAAGTGTGAATGCATCCGTGTGGCAAACACCTGTATGGCTGATTTTAACCAAAACTTCACCCGCTTTTGGCGGCATAACGTCGAGCTCAACAATTTTCAGTGGCTCCCCAGGAGCAAATGCAACTGCTGCACGTGATTTCATCGTTGTTCCTTTTTTATTTAACGCAAATAAGTGCGAATAAGTGAAATAGCATCATCAACGGACTCTTTTTGATGCTGTGTGGTGGCAGACTCTTGGAGCCCCTCGCGTAAATGACTTTCTAGTACCCCCGCCATTAATCCATTAACAGCACCACGAATGGCAGCAATTTGCTGTAAAACTGCAGCACACTCCACTTCATCCTCTAGGGCGGATTCAAGAGCTAAAAGTTGCCCTTTAAGTTTACGAACCCGAGTCAGTACCGCTTTTTTTTCTTTTGGTGAATGTGGCATCTTTGAGCCCCTTTCATATACATAGGGGGAGTATAGTATCTATATTGCTATCAGTACAGAATGACACTATTTAATTTACTTATTTAAAGCACAAAAAAAGAAAAAATGGCAAAGTGAGCTCTGTTTCACTTTGCCAGTTATGGAGATATAACAATAGGAATTACAACAAATTAAAGTATTTATCAGGTTTATTGACAGGGGGAAGCGGTTTGAGATCCAGCATGTCCATTGCATTTCGCTCGATACTATTGCAAATCGCATTTAATGGCAGGTCATTCGCAGAAGTCCCAAAAGGATCTTCCAATTCTTCCGCTAATGAGTCCCACGCTAAAAAGGTATATGAAATAAATACCGAAACAAATGGGGTCATATAGTGTAAATCAACCACTAACGCAAACGGCAATAACGTACAAAATAAATACACAGTGCGCTGCAAAATCAAGGTATAAGCAAAAGGAATAGGGGTATTCGAAATACGTTCACAACCACCTAAAACGTCAGATAACGCATTAATATCTTTATTGATTGCTTGGAATAATACATCGCTAATCACTTTATTATCACGCAATTCCCCGACCTTCAGGCCAATCTGCATTAAAATACGGCTACTTGGAAATGGACTATGAATGACTTCATCAAAAATAGCGCGCGGCAGCAGTCGATATAAATCAACAATGGGGCTGGTTTTTCTTAGCTCATGTTTTAAGCTCCAACCAAATGCAATCAATAAGTGAGCGAATTCTTTTTGCGCAGCTTTGTCATTTGGTAATAATCCTTTAATATTTCTTAATATATTGCGTTGATTAATCAACAAATTAGCCCAAAGTGTTCTCGCTTCAATTAAACGGCTATAACACGCGTTATTACGAAAACCTAAAAAGATAGCGATGGCTATCCCTAATAAACTAAAAGGCGCAATAGTTAAATGAATACCTAATTGTTCGTACCATTGGTAACTCAATACGGCAACAATCGAAATCATGATATTAAGAGATAAGCGAAAGGTGATTTTTGACAGCACGGAACCGTGCCAATCGAACAACCGAAAAAACCAGTGTTGATGCGGGCGAATGACCATAATGTAATCAATAATAATTTAGCAAAACGACATAAAACTTATTATTTCATTTATCAAACTGATAATCTATAGGCCATAATTGATTAACAGTTTCCTATTAATTTCATCTAAAGATAAAAAATAGCTGATGGACACTCTCCAGAGCAGCTATTTTTTCTACATTATTTATTCCATTGTGCTATTTCGTTTTCAGTTAGCATTAAGGGTTGCGTACTGCCAGTCTCAGCCGATTTTACCGCAGCTTCCAGAACTGCCATAACCGCCAGCGCTTGCAATGGTGTTACGGGATTAGATGCATGGCCATTCAATGCATTACGGATGCCCACATAATACTGGCTTTGGTCACCTTTTGGTGTTTGCTGCTGCTTAGGTACCAACGTCTCATCGATTAAAATAATGGAATCATTATCCAATCCCCATTCTTTATCTTGAGGAGTGATCCCTTGCAGTAATTGTTTTTCTTGTTGATCTGGCTGAGATTTTACAGCACTGCCTTTATCACCATGCACAGTGAAACGCGTAAATCCACCCGCGGCTAACATGCTGCAATGTAAAATCACTTTATGGGTTGGGTAGTTTAATAACACATGTGCCCAATCATTAATTTGACCATTATTCCTTAACGTCGCAATATTACCTTGCACAGACTGCGGCAGACCAAACAGTTGTAGTGCTTGGTCAATTAAATGTGGGCCTAAATCAAACCATAAGCCACTACCTGGTAAGTTTTGTTCACGCCAACGTACTCTTACTTCAGGGCGAAAGCGGTCGATGTGAGATTCAAAGTGCTTTATTTCACCTATCTGTTTTTGTTCAATCACATTTTTAATGGCAAGGTAATCGCTGTCCCAGCGGCGATTATGAAATACAGATAATAAAATATTGTGGGCTTTCGCAAGTTCAATCAACTCTCTTGCTTCTTGCATATCCAACGTAAATGGCTTATCAACCACCACATTTTTACCCGCTTCAATTGCTAACTTTGCCAATGGTGCATGAGTCGCATTTGGGCTTGCTATCACCACTAAGTCAATATCAGAACGAAGAATAGCCTCCTCGGGTGATGCTATCACCGTGATGTTTGGAATATCACGTTTTACTTTTTCTTCATCACTTGAAGCGACGACAGCAAGATTCAACCCATCAACAGACCTAATTAAAGGTGCATGGAATGTTTTACCCACAAACCCATAGCCAATCAGTGCAACATTAATTTCTTTGCTCATAATCTTACCTGTTCATTAAATACTAAGAGAATTTACAGTCACCTTGCTATTAGGACTGAGTTCATCCCAACCACAATCTAAAAATAATTGGTCAATTTCGTCTAAATTAGCAACTAAATAAGGCTGACATAGGTTTAATTTCGTGCTGTCTGCAACCACCCAATGCATTTGACTATTGGCAATCATGGCGCGCTTTACATCACAATCCGCTTCCTCTGAGGCACTTAGCCCCAGCGTGGGGTGCAGTGCACAAGCGCCTAAAATGGCAATATCCGCTCTGTACCTCGCCAGCATAGATAATGTGGCACTTCCAGAAAATAACCTTTGCTGAGGATCCCACTCACCACCGAGCAAAATTAACTGGATATCGGTGCGGTCACTGAAGTGGGTCGCGATGTCCAAGGATGTGGTAATGATTTTCATCGGGCCTTGGATAAAGCTAGCAACAGCCATTACCGTACTGCCAGAATCAAGGAAAAGTGTTGAGCTCTTCGGAATCAATTTAGCAACCTGTTGCCCTAATTGTTTTTTAACCTCAGGCAATAAAATATTTCGCCCGCGACGGCTCATAACTGGCACATTGAACCCCACAGCGCCGCCATGGTTTTTTTGTGCCAAACCTTGGTTTTCTAGTTCAGTTAAATCACGCCGGATAGTATCAGCAGAAACATGCAACTGATTAGATAAGTCTGCAACACTCACCTGACCATTTTTTGCTATTATTTCAATAATATAATTCTGTCTCGCTTGTTTATGCATAACCGCAAAATCTCGCAAAATACTGCAATATGCATCATATTACCGCAATACGAAAAGAAATAAACATGAAAATAGCGCAATCATTACCGACATTTTTAATTTTATTAACTTGACATACTGTTATGTTGAATAAGAAAGGAGATTGCACATAAGAGAAAGGTCGAGATACAGTAGAAAACCGCCTATTCGGTTCTCTACTTAGCTTGAATTAAAACACTAGCTTTTTAACGATTCTAACCGTTTAATTTCATCACGTAATGCATCAATTTCGCGTTCTAACTGACGACTTTCATCTGAATAATATTTACTGTTCAGTTTTGTTGGCCCTGTAGCCCCAGAGTAATGATCATAACAACGGTTTTGTACATTAGAAATAGCACGTTGTAACCCAGCGACTCGATGACGGTTCCCATGTGCTTTTGCGTATTTTAGCTGTTTTTCAAGTTGGTAAATTTTATTATCACAACCAGAGTAATTAGAACCCGCTTGGGAAGATAATGGAATAAATAGTGTTGATAAAATAATTAGCATTATCTTTTTCATTTAATTCTCCAAATATAAAAAATAAATTAAATTTTACCTATTTCATCACTTTTATATTTTATTAATATAAGCAAGCTCCTAATTTAGCTTAAGATAACAATTAAATCTAAAATAGTCACATTATAAAGCAGGATAAATGATAACATATATTTATAGTTAAGACGTCAAACAGGTCTGATCACTTTTTATGATAATTTATTACAGACAGACATAATTTTCCTTGTTACCTTACTCTCATGGACTTTTCTCTACACGGATGTAGACACTTCTTACTTCGAACGGTCATAAGCGCTAGGCTGCTTTTCAAACAGATACTTCAATTTATTCAATTAAACCCTGTCTTTTAGCTTAATTTTTTAAAATATTTATTAAGCACAAATAGCACAAAATTATTTTTATCTAAAAATAAAAAAATTCATTTAATTTGTATTTACTTAAACCTATAGGAATAAGTTTAAATCCCCCCTTATTTTCATATATTTTTTGCAGTCTCTTTATGGGCAAAGATATACTCTAGCCAAAGGTAATACTAAAGAGAGTAACCATGCACTCAACTAAATTCGAGCTCACATTTGCCAGCGCTGACGAACAACATTTTCATACAGCCTTAAAACAAGCCAGCCAAGATTATCTACAAAGCAAACACGATCACGTATATGCGAGTAAAACCGATATTGCAGTAGTCATCATCTTATTCAGTATCGCAATATTATGCTACCTACCTACGCTGTTTACCTCATCCGTATTAACTTACAGTTTATCCTATTTTATTTTTGTTCTGCTCATCATGTTCCTCAATGTCATTGGGCAACACGATGCTTGCCATAATACGTTATTTAAAAATAGTTGGAAAAACCGGGTATTTGGACGTTTAGTCACCTTACCTTTAGGGTTAGAGCCTGAATTTTGGCGAACCCGCCATGTTCACTACCACCACCATTTTGCCAATATTGAAGATTATGACTTAGACACAGAAGAAAATGGCATCTTTCGCCAAACGCCTTTTCAAAAATGGCGACCTTTCATGAAGTATCAACACATCTACTGGCCATTTATTGCGTCTTTTTCTTTAACATGGATAGCACTGGTTTTTGACTGGTCGGATAGAACAGGGAAAACACGCCTGAAAGATAAAAAGGTTTTAGCGGGAAAAAAAGGTTGGGCACTTTTTATTACTAGCAAAATTGGTCATTTACTACTGATGCTAGGCTTCCCTTTACTTTTTGCCCATGAACATGGAATAAGTTTAACCGCTATTTTTGTCACTTATATTTTAAGCCAAATGATTGCATCTATTTTTGTCATTTATTTGCTTTTGGGGACGCATTGGGCTGAAACTGAATTTTTTACTGCACCAGAAGACAAACAAATTAAGCATGGTTGGTACCATCATAATTTTGTTACTGCCTGTGATTGGATACCAACACCACATTGTCTATGGCGTTTAACTGGCGGACTTAATTATCATCTCACCCATCACCTTTTCCCCAATTGGCACCATCGCCACTACCCTGCCTTGGCAAAGATTTTGGGTGAGTTAGCGACGCAACACAACATGCCTTACCGCTGCATTCGTTATAATGAATTGGTCGCAGCACAAATTCGCTTCTTAAAAAAAATGGGTGAAAAACCACACTAAATTTCGTCTCACTGTATGCATATTCTATTAATACAGTGAGGTCATTTTTCTATTTAAACAGTTACTCAACAAACTAATTATTTAAGCATTTATTAGACCTTAAAATAAATGCTTAAGGTTCATTAACCAACCATATGGTATCCTACTAAATAACCTATACCCATATTATTTTTGGTGAATAATTAAAACAATTGATTTAATTATTGATATAAATTCAATCAAAAAACCATAATATTAATTATTTTAACATTCATTTATCACTTGTTTAATTTTCATTTATTAAGGAATTATTAAATTCACTATTGCATTCATTGATACTTCATTTAAGTTATCCAAAATATACTTCATAAAAAATAATATTTCTAATTTACACACTACATTTTATAGAATGGTTGACACTCGCATGAAAAAAGCAGAGTACATTATAAAAAAACTACGCACATTTATTATTAGTGATAAGCTTTATCTTACTAATAAATTTGCAAAAAAACTAAATTATCGCCCTGATTTTAAAACACCTAAAAGCTTCAATGAAAAGGTGAATTTTAGAATGCTGCGTGATAAAAACCCACTGTATACACAGCTTGCTGATAAACTAGCCGTCAGGAGCTACATCAGTCGAACCATTGGCGATGAGTATTTAGTTCCTATCTTAGCCACCTATCGTCATGTAAATGAAATTAATATCGATACACTTCCTGAACAATTTGTTCTTAAATGTAATCATGATAGCGGCAGCAGTGTAATTTGCCGAAACAAAGAAAAATTTGATTGGCAACATGCCAAAGATAAATTGTCATTTCATTTATTCAAAAATCTTTATTACATTACTCGCGAACGTCATTATAAAAATATTTCACCACAAATTATTTGTGAAAAATATATTGACTTATTCGCCAATAAAAATAGAAAACTCGTTCCTGAAACTTGCCGTATACATTGTTTTTCAGGTAAGCCTGTCTATGCAGAAATCGATTATACTGATGAGTCAGGTGAAGAGTTTATCAATATCTATGATATTAACTGGCAATTGCAACCCGTCACTTTTGGCTACCCAAATATGTTAGAGCCAGTATCTGAGCCACCTCTCTTTAAAGAAATGCTACGCTTGGCTGAAATTCTCGTCACACCATTCGATTATTGCCGTGCAGACTTTTTGATGTCTGATGAAAACACCTTGTATTTTAGTGAACTCACGTTTGCCCCTAATGCAGGTAGAACAGAAATATCACCATTGTCGTGGGACTTTAAATTAGGGGAGCATTGGGAACAACGCATTACCCAATCTGCGGGCTATGTGCCTCTCGAAGGTGCCTTATCAACTATCTCCGTGAATAAGAAAAAGTAACGAATAGAAAAAAGGCCCTGTGAATTCACAGAGCCTTTATAAACCATATTAACTTAAACAGTTAATTCGCCAGCACACTCGCTTTACGACGCAAGCTGGCTATTAACATATAAATTGCCGTCACGAGCAACACAATAAAGAAGAAATCCACTAACCCATTATGCTGACTTAATAATGCGCCCGCCGCGATTGGGCCCATTGCTGAACCAATGCTATAACTAAATAACATCACTTGTGTTGCAGCAACAATATAGGATGAATCCAAGTTATCACACGCTAAAGTAATCGCAACTGGGTATAACGCAAATGAAGACATTCCTAACAACGCTAATGCAACAATCATCACTAAGTAGTCGCTAGAAATATAAATAACCCCCATCGCGAATACCCCTAATAAGGAAACCATCGCTAATAACAAGGTTTTGCTCATCAAAATTGACAACTTACTGACAACAGGCTGGATCAACATACCACCCAAAATAATTGAAGCCATCAAAACCCCAACTTGGTCAGTCGTGAATTGTTCTTTCTTCAGTGATAGTGGCATCAACCCATAAATCGTACCCATGGTGATACCCGAAACCATACACCCAATAATTGCAGGTTTACTTAATCGTGCAATTTTTTTCAGCGATAATTTTTGGTGTGACCCGCTATCTGGCTGCCCTTGGCGAACGAATAATGGGGGCATTACAGCTAATAACAATAAACCCAATACAACCATAAAAGGATAAGCACCTTGGGTTCCGATAACGCCAATCGCGAGTTGCCCTAACGTTGTCCCGCCATATAATGACGTCATATAAAAGCTTAATCGCTTAGCTCGCTCTTTCGGGCTGTCACCAATCAGCAGCCAGGATTCAACCACCACAAAGATACCCGCAACCGCGATACCTGCAATTAAACGGTTTGGAAGCCAAGCTTCAATCGAAGGTGCCCACGGCAAAACCACAACCGTTGCGGCTAGCATTAATAAAAAACCAATAAAAGCGAGGCGATGACCAATTTTGGCAATCACGGGCTCAATTAGCATTGAACCAATTAATAAGCCAATGTAGTAGGCACTTGCTAACCAACCTGCGTACTGCGTATCAATTCCGAAGCTCCCCATTGATAATGGGATTAAGCTCATTAAATAACCCGATGCAATAGCAAAAATCGTTAACCCTGCAACAGGAACGAATGCATTATCGCGTTTGCGCATGATAGTAGTGGACTGATTCACGCCCCACTCTCCAACAAATAAAAATAAATAATATGCGCTGCAACTACATCGTAGAATACGACAAGGCTGTGATCTCAAAAAAGGAACACATTTCGGCGATTAGTGCAGGAGTAAAATATAAAAATAAGACTGATTTGAGCGCAATATAGAACGTTAAATCGGTAAGTTAAAATGAGAAAATCTAATGGTGACTAGTAAAATAATTTATGTGAGAAAAATCACGTTTTTTCCGAAAGAGAATTTAAATCAATATCGACCATTAAAACAAACAAAACCCTTTAAATTCATACCGATAAAAAAACAATCACTTTTCTTTTTTTGTTACAGATTGACACAACTTAAGCCAAATGGAAAAGGCCATAAAAGTACTCAATGGTAAAATAATTTATTTATTATTTAATCTTGCTATCACGCCCAATGCAAAATACCTTTTTTGCTGGCAAGAGAAATGAAAGTAACTTAATTTATACTTCTATAATGCCCTATTTAATTCATTTCGTTTTTAGTCAAAAATACTTAATAGGACATACGATTTAATAATTTCTTTCCGCATAGTTTACCAACTAGCATTTTTCTAATGCACAAAGGCGGCGCCAAAGTGTTGTTCTGCTAATCCCTAGGTACTGAGCTACCGCTTTACGATCACCATTAAACCTTGCCATTATGTCAGTAAGTGATTCCTTACCTCTATCAATAACAACATCATTGTCATTTACTATCCACTGGCGTTCGGGAGATAAACTGATCAGCATCTCTTCAGTAATGGCCTTTTCAGGGTATGCACTACAATAAAGCGCAACCCGCTCCATTAAGTTTCGCAGCTCACGCACATTTCCTGGCCATGCATAATTTAGAAAAAAATGACGACAGCTTAAAAGCTGCTGTACCCGAAACGCAGGGAGCGGTAAAACCAAACCAGCAAAAGCCAATTTTAAAAGCCTCTGTGCGAGAAAAAGAATGTCTTCACCTCGCTCATTAAGCGCAGGTACTTGCATCCGAAGTACCCCTAAACGGTAGAATAGGTCAGCACGAAAATGCCCATTTTTCACCCAATCATCTAAATGGCAATGGGTCGCACAAATCACACGCACATTGACTTGCAAAGGTTTATAACCACCAATCCGTACCACAGAGCGCTCTTCCAGCACCCGCAAAAGTCGCGTTTGCAACGCTAATGGCATTTCGCCAATTTCATCTAAAAATAACGTGCCACCATGAGCTAGTTCAAACAACCCTGCTCTTCCCCCACGCCGTGACCCTGTAAATGCCCCCTCTTCATAACCAAATAATTCAGCTTCTAATAATGTTTCAGGGATCGCGCCACAATTAACCGCGACAAAAGGCATTTGCTGCTTACTGCGTTTGTGCTGATTAAATAATGTAAATTCATGGTGAATCGCTTGTGCCACCATTTCTTTCCCTGTTCCACTTTCGCCTTGGATCAGTACAGTAGCCTCTGAGCGTGCATATAACATAATCGTCTGTCTTACCCGTTCCATTGACAATGATGAACCAATTAAATCATTGATTGTATGGCGGACTTTTGGCGGGGTAACTGGTAGATATTTATCTGATGAATGGCGATTACGGTGAGACATTCGGCTTAACTCAATAGCATCGGAAAATGCCTGCCGTATGGTTTGAGTTGAATAGACAAAAATGCCTGTCATTCCCATTTCATCCGCTAAGTCCATAATCAACCCAGCGCCGACAACCACTGAAATCCCCATCGATTTCAAAGCTTTAAGTTGTTCTCGTGCATCTTCGGCGGTAACATAGCTACGTTGTTCAATTTGCAATGCAAAACGTTGCTGAAAATCGGTTAATGATGGAATGGTATTTTTATAATTAATAATACCGATCTTATCACTGATTTCTCGCCCCTTCGCAAGTGCTTGCATTACGTCAAATCCGTTGATATTAACGATGATAACAGGCACAGAAACATGACTTTTGAGGTAAGCACCGTTTGAGCCAGCACTAATGATAGCATCACAATGCCCTTGCTTTAGCCTCTCTCGTACCTCTTCCGCCGCCTGTTCAAATCCCAGATTTAACGGTGTAATGTCTGCTTGTTCACTAAATTCGGGGCTTATATCGCGAAAAAGTGTATATAGCCGTGAAACAGACACTGTCCAAATAATCGGTTTTTCCATCTATTTCACTCCCTCACAGTTATGTTTCAAAAAATGTTTCAATTAACAATAGCGCGTTTCAATGAAACATGCTAATCACAGATTAGAAATTTGTTTTCTTTATCACAAACCCAAAAAACACCCAACCAATTAATTTATAAAGATTTATTTCAAATAACCCACCTTTAGGCTAGTTGGCATGCCAATTGCTATATGATTATAGTGACCTTAAATAAAAACAATTTATTAACAATTAAGAGGCTTCTATGACATCTATTCCTGCTGGACAAAAATTCCGCGATGCTGTCGCTCAAGAATCCCCCCTTCAGTTAGTTGGGACGATTAATGCCAATCATGCCCTTCTTGCCCAACAAGCAGGCTATAAAGCGATTTATTTATCTGGTGGTGGCGTCGCGGCAGGATCATTAGGTATGCCTGACTTAGGGATCTCCACTCTAGAGGATGTGTTAATTGATATTCGTCGCATTACTGATGTCTGTGATTTACCCCTGATGGTTGATGCCGATATTGGCTTTGGCCCTTCAGCTTTTAATGTCGCTCGCACCGTCAAGTCATTTTGCAAAGCAGGTGCGGCGGGATTACACCTTGAAGACCAAGTCGGTGCGAAACGCTGTGGTCACCGACCTAATAAAGAGATTGTCTCAACACAAGAAATGGTAGATAGAATCAAAGCCGCGGTAGATGCCCGTACTGATGATAGTTTTGTGATTATGGCTCGCACAGATGCACTCGCCGTCGAAGGCCTAGATGCTGCACTTGAACGAGCTCAAGCCTATCTCGATGCAGGTGCAGACATGTTATTCCCTGAGGCTATTACTGAACTGTCTATGTACCAACAATTTACCCAAAACACCCCCGCACCTGTTCTTGCTAATCTTACAGAATTTGGCCAAACCCCATTGTTTACGTTAGATGAGCTTCGTAGTGTCGGTATCGCTATCGCACTCTATCCACTGTCAGCTTTTCGTGCGATGAATAAAGCCGCAGAACAGGTCTACACTGCAATACGCCATGAAGGCACACAGAAAAACGTTATTCCTTTGATGCAAACACGTGATGAACTTTACCAAAGCATTCATTACTACGATTACGAACAAAAACTGGATGCCCTATTTTCGCAAAAAAAACCATAGACACACAGGCGGCACCAAGTTGAGTCTCCTCTATCCCTTACAAGGAAATTACGATGAATGAACAACTTAGTAACACCGTATCACCACAATTTAAGCCCAAAAAATCGGTGGCACTTTCAGGTGTTCCAGCGGGAAATACTGCACTTTGTACCGTAGGACGTAACGGGAATGATCTGCACTATCGTGGTTTTGATATTCATGACTTAGCCACTCAATGCGAATTCGAAGAGGTTGCACACTTACTGATACACGATAAGCTCCCCACACAAACTGAGCTCATCGCCTATAAAGCAAAACTACAAACCTATCGCGGGCTACCTGCAAGTGTGAAACAAACTTTAGAATCTGTTCCCGCAAATGCACACCCTATGGATGTCTTACGAACAGGGGTTTCGATGATGGGCTGTGTACTCCCCGAAAAAGATTCACACCCATTTTCAGGTGCCAGAGACATTGCTGACCGATTGTTAGCCTCATTAGGCTCAATGTTACTGTACTGGTATCACTTTAGTCACCATGGTCGTCGTATCGAAACGCAAACCGATGACGACTCAATAGGTGCCCATTTTTTGCATTTGTTGCATGGCAAAAAACCGCCAGCTCAATGGGAAAAATTCATGCATATTGCCGCAATTTTATATGCAGAACATGAGTTTAATGCCTCAACATTTGCCGCTCGCGTCATTGCAGGCACAGGTACCGATTTTTATTCAGCAATAACAGGCGCAATAGCCGCCTTACGAGGGCCAAAACATGGCGGCGCAAATGAGGTTTCATTAGAAATCCAGCAGCGCTATGCCTCAATGGATGAAGCCGAACGAGATATCACGGCTCGTATTCATAATAAAGAAGTCATTATTGGCTTTGGCCACCCAGTGTACACCCTTGCTGACCCACGCCATCCCATCATTAAATCCGTGGCATTGCAGCTTTCAGAACAAAATTTGAATCGCCATTTATACAGCGTTGCTGACCGTATCGAAACGGTAATGAAACGTGAAAAAGGCATGTTTCCAAATTTGGATTGGTTCTCTGCAGTGGCCTATCACTTAATGGGGGTACCAACCGCCATGTTTACCCCGCTATTTGTCATGGCGCGGACTGCAGGTTGGTCTGCCCATATTCTCGAACAAAGACAAGACAATAAAATTATTCGTCCATCGGCCAATTATATTGGGCCAGAAAATCAATTATTCACTCCAATAGAACAGCGTTAATAAAGGTAAAATAATGACAACACAAACCGTGAGTTCTCAAAAAATTGAATTTGATAAAGTTATCAGTGACATTGTTGATTATGTAATGGATTACCCAATTGTTTCTGAACTAGCTTACGATACCGCCTATCATTGCCTGCTCGATACGCTAGGCTGCGGCATGGAATCGTTAGAATACCCGGCCTGTAAAAAACTGTTAGGCCCAATAGTACCAGGAACAATTGTTCCCAATGGTACTAAAATTCCTGGCACCCAATTTCAATTAGACCCTGTTCAAGGTGCTTTTAATATTGGCACAATGTGCCGCTGGCTTGATTTTAATGATACTTGGCTCGCCGCTGAATGGGGCCACCCTTCAGATAACTTAGGTGGCATCCTTGCTACCGCCGATTGGTTATCGAGGGAAAATCTAGCTAAAGGCAAAAAACCGTTAATCATTAAAGATGTATTAACGGCTATGATTAAAGCACACGAAATTCAAGGGTGCATCGCCCTTGAAAATGCCTTTAACAAAGTCGGGCTCGACCATGTTATTTTAGTCAAAGTCGCCTCAACAGCTGTTGTCTCACAAATGTTAGGTTTAAACCGCGAACAGATCCTCAATGCTATTTCCCTAGCGTGGATTGATGGCCACAGCTTACGTACTTACCGCCATGCGCCGAATACAGGTTCAAGAAAATCATGGGCAGCAGGAGATGCAACCTCCCGTGCAGTTAGGCTCGCATTGATGGCGCAAAAAGGCGAAATGGGCTACCCAACGGCATTGACTGCCAAAACATGGGGGTTTTATGACGTTTTATTTAAGGGGCAGCCGCTTCGCTTCCAACGCCCTTATGGTTCCTATGTTATGGAAAACGTATTGTTTAAAATCGCTTTCCCCGCTGAGTTTCACTCTCAAACCGCCGTCGAAGCTGCATTACAATTACATAGAACATTAGCCGCAATGGGTAAAAGTGCCGATGATATTGCATCAATTACAATTCGCACCCATGAAGCCTGTATTCGCATTATTGATAAGAAAGGCCCACTCAATAACCCTGCTGACCGTGACCATTGCATACAATACATGGTGGCTGTGCCACTAATTTTTGGTCGACTCACCGCCGCTGACTATGAAGATAACATTGCGCAAGATAGCCGTATTGATGCGCTTCGTGCCAAAATACATTGCCATGAAGACACGCAATTTACCGCCGACTACCATGACCCAGATAAACGTTCAATTTCTAATGGATTAACCATTACCCTAAATGATGGTCACGTGTTGGATGAAGTGGTGATTGAATACCCTGTAGGCCATAAACGCCGCCGTAAAGAAGGGATGCCGTTGTTATTGAAGAAATTTAGAATTAACTTGGCAAGGCAGTTTCCTGAAGCGCAGCAGCTGCGTATTCTTCAAGCATCACTCGATAAACCCATGTTAGAAAAAATGTCCGTAAATGAATATATGGATTTATTTGTGATTTAAGCTCGTTCCGCCTTTAATAATGACAAAACGCCGCTATATATTGCGATATTGCGGCGTTGCTATTTTTTAGCATCAATAAATTAAAAAATAAATTGATAGCGGGTTTGACTGGAATAAATCCGCTGTGATTCAGCAATACCCGTATATAGATCCCCCCATTCAGGGTGATTGACCGCATCAGGTGGAAACTGTGTTTCTAAAGCCACCCCTGAATATGCGGTATAAATTTGGCTTTTTCCTGCAATAGCAAACAACTGATTACCACTATAAAGCTGCATCGCAGGCATTGTTGTGCTAATTTTCATCTGTACATCACCATCAGGCGCACCTAATGTTGCCACCGTTTGCAGCCCATCCGCCATACCGCTATTAAAGATGAACGTATGGTCATACCCACCAACCGCCGCTTGTACATCATCTTGTAAAAAATCTCGGCCAATGCGTTTGCTCGCTCGAAAATCAAAGTTCGTATCTGTGACATCCCGCCACTCCCCTGTTGGCAGCCCTTCCGCGGTTGTCGGTAAAAATGTATCAGCCGCTATCTGCAAGTCATGCTCAAATACGGTTCGAGCTGAATCTTCCCCCGCAAGGTTAAAATAGGTGTGATTCGTCAGGTTCACTGGACAATCTTCTGTTGATTGGTATTTATAATCAATAACCACTTGATTATCTTCAGTTAGTTCATAGCTAACCTCAACCAATAATGTCCCTGGAAAGCCTTGATCCCCCGCAGGCGAAACTAAAGAAAAAACCGCTTTGGATGGACTAGGCTGAATGATCCCCCAAATTCGATAGCTAAAATTGCTTTTTCCACCATGTAAACAGTGGATATCTTGATTATTGGAAACGGTATATTGATGGCCATTTAACGTAAATCGTGAGCCACAAATGCGGTTTGCAACTCGCCCGATGGTCGCACCGAGATAAACACCCTGCTCCATCTGCTTCGCCATGTTGGGTGACCCTAAAACCACATCTCGCTTCCCACTTGGTAAAGGCAATATACAGCTAACCCAGCTGGCGCCTAAACTTGTGAGTAAAACTTTCATTCCATTTTGATTAGTCAGTGCAATAACTTTTGGCGATCGGATAGCGTGACGCTGTTCTTGAGTAAACCGCATTTTTCCCTCAATATTCGACAGTAATCTATTCAGCTGAAGGGGTAAAATATTAACATTTGCTCAACCGCCCCTTCCGCGTGAACAAAAAAATTGTTCCATCCTGCAACAACAAGTTGATTTTCCACTGGTTGCCTATTGAGTGCAATAACTTATTGGCTGATATTGTTTTAATGTGACAAAAAAATAACCGAATAAGACACAAAATTCGGTTATTTTGAAAACATATTGGTAACCATTTTATTAATGCTTGATGTGTTTGTCGTAAGGGTCTAAGTGAGTCATCACATCTAAAATTTGTGGGTTTTCCATGAGTTTTTTACGTGTATTAACAGCAATATCATGCCCTTGTGTAATACTCATATTTCCATCAAGCTCTAAATGCACATCAACTAATAAAAAATCCCCTGATTTGCGGGTTTTTAAATCATGATAACCCGATAATTCGTCGATGCTATCTAGTACATCGCGGATTTCTTGTAGTGTCTCCTCATCAGCGCCTTTATCCATTAAATCTTGCATAGATTGATTGGTAAATTTAAAACCCATTCTGAAAACAAATGTCCCCACAATCATTGCAGCAAGTGGATCAAAAATACGCAGTCCACATAAATTCCCCACAATACCAATAGCCACAACCAAAGAAGATGCCGCATCAGAACGTGCGTGCCATGCATTTGCAACTAACATGCTGGAATTCACTTTCTTTGCTACATACAACATATAACGGAATAATCCCTCTTTTGCGACTAATGCAACCAACGCTGCCACTAATGCAATCATATGAACTTCAGGGATCAAATCAGGATTAAGTAGCTTTTCAATGGCAGACCACACCATTCCCACTCCAACAATCAATAAAATAATCCCCAAAATCAATGATGCCCCATTTTCATAACGAAAATGTCCATAAGGGTGGTCTTCATCTGGTTTTTTGTGGCTCTTTTTATTGGCGATCAGAACAACAAAATCCGCGATTAAATCGGATAATGTGTGGATCCCATCAGCGATTAAACCTGACGAGTGAGAAAAAATACCAATAATGATCTGCCAAATAGATAGCAGCGTATTGACCAACACACTAATCAATGTGCTTTTTTTCGCCGCCTTAAATTTAGCCTGCTGAACGACAAATTCCTTGCTTGGCTGCCCTACCGCTTCATTTTTATTCATACCATCATTTCTTTAATGAAAAACAAAATAATTATCATTTAAATAAACTTTTTAAATCAATAAGTTAAATAAATACTCTGCCAATACTCGCACATTAAATGTTAAATGTCTCATGATAATTTGTAACCAGTTAGCTTGGATGAAAATGGTTATTCTTTATTTTTGATTACAAATGCGTTCATTATTTAAAATAGCGATAAATGCGCACTTAATAGCATTTCTTCTATCTTATTTAACTTATAGTATATAAATAGTGAATTGCTATAATCGATTTCAAATAACATATGAATGAGGTGGCTATGTATAAAAAAATTCTAGTTCCTATTGATTTACTAGAAGATGAGCTGAATCAGGACATCATAAAACACGTTGAAGCCTTAGCCATATTGGGGGCACCTGAAATTCATTTTTTATCCGTCATTCCGAGTGTTGAATTATTTTTTGGTATTGAAATCGCCGCATTGCCCGAGAGTCAAAAAAACTCTGCGGAACGCTCTGTTTTAGCGATGCGTGCACTGGAAGAAATAATTAAAGACATAAAAGTGCCAGATGCTCAGATTAATTGCAAAGTCAGCATTGGCTCAGCGAAAGATGAAATCTTAGATTACGCACAAGAGATTGATGCGGATTTAATCATGGTGGGCTCACACCATCCAAGTACCTCAACTTATTTATTAGGTTCAACAGCGTCAGCTATTGTTCGTCATGCAAAAACATCGGTCTTTGTGATCCGCTAAAATAATAGATAAAAAAATGCCGCAAATTAATGGGGGTCACCTTCAATTAGCGGCATTTTTTATTTATTTTTTGGTGGAATCAATTAGCTTATCGTCTGTTGACCAAATACGATATTTAACATCCATATCTGCAGGCGCATAAACAACAATAGGGAGCTTGCTGTTATAACGAACAAACGCATCATCACCTAATTGAGTTGTGATAAAACGATCTTCAGCTGGCTTAGTACAGGCCATCATTGTTGATGCAGGCCCTTTAATTTCATCCAATTTATAGTAGTCGTAACCCCAACCCTCTAAGGTTTTCTTATCAAGATCCCCCATAAACCACTGATGGTTACAATCTGCTTTAATTGTTTTACCAATGACCAGCTCAACCATAAAGTTATTTTCATTTTGCTGGTTTGCAAGTTGAATCACATGACGAGTCATACCTGATTCTGCTTTTGGATATGGTGCGATCTTTTCCAAGTCCTCCGTTGCTACTGCACAAGATGAGACAAGTGCCGCTGCCATTACAGATAAAATCGCTTTTTTCATCATTTATTCCTATTTCAAAAGAGAAAATCAATTAAAAACTCTAAGTTCCACTACATAGTAAGTCAATTACACTGTAATTATCACTATAGATGATTCTTAATTACAAAAATATAGGTTTTTCACAGTAGATAGACGTAATAGTACTTAATTTTAGTATAAGGATCATAAAAATGATAAAAATTATGTAAATTACCCGCTAATTTAATGCACAAAATATGCGCACTGATTATACTAAATTTGAGGCTTAATACATTCTGAGGAGGTAGTATGTTATCAGCAGATCAAGATTTAGTTTCAAAATTAGTATCCACACATCCCCGTTTTCAAACGTTATATGAAAAGCATCATCGACTCGATAAAGAAATCAGTAAACTCGAAGGCCCATCTGGCGCTGGTTATAACGAGCACGTAGCCAAACTAAAAAAAGAAAAATTACATCTTAAAGATGAAATGCAAAAAATAATGCAATCTAGTCTGTAACCTATTAAAGATAGGCTCGATGAGTTTATCTTTTTATTGAATATCCAAGTGGTTTCAGTAAAAGAGGGTGGCCCACTGGTTAGCCCTCTTTTTCATTATCCCCAAATTTATTGAACTCTATCAAAGAATCCATCGTTAAGCTCTCATAAGCTTTCTATTGAAACTATTAAAATGTATATTAAATGCATGTTTTATTTTAAGCAGAGACAATCATGGTTGGTAAACGAATAAATCGGGAAATTCAAACGATTGAAAAAATGATCAACATCTATGAGAAAGCGCACTCAACCCCCAATGACATACCAGATTATTATCAAAAGCTTTTCACTTATGCCGTTAATCGCTTAGAGAAATGTCGTTATGGGGAAGCAAAGCCTGCCTGCAAACAATGCCCTATTCATTGCTACCAACCGAAAATGCGAGAACAAATGAAGGCAGTGATGCGCTGGGCTGGCCCTAAAATGCTGTTACACCATCCAATACTCGCAATTCGACACCTACTTGATGACCGTAAGCCAGTGCCCAAACTTCCAGCTAAAGTTAATAAGCGCGCAGCGCAGAACCAAGACATAAATAAGTAGAATTAACTTAAGGGCAGAAACATTACAGCATAATCCACATAAGCGTAAGCTACATTTTTTATGCTTATTGACATAAGGTAGTCTTATTCTTTCAATATACTCTCACCATTAAGAAATTATCAATATCCAACTGATATATTTATGTTTTTCCATAAAACACCTTTTATGCGTAAACATAAAAATGAGAAACACTGGAATCCATCACCTTAACACTGACTATTTATGACTGAAATATGCCCTTATAAAAAATAGTAACCCAAAATAACTAATTAATAAAATCTATATTTATATTACCTATTAAAACAATTAACACTACCTATCAATTGAAAATAGAGACATATGTCTCACTATCATGCAATTAAATGTCAGTTTAATAAAAAACGCCAATCATGACGATAAATTAAATAAATAACTCAAGTAAATAATTAATAAATACATAAAAATTATTTATAACTTATATTTTTTACGAGTGTTTAATCAATTATTGTCATGGCAATAAAACCGATTACTACACGAAAAATGATGATCCTATACAAAAATAGAAAAAAAACACGATTAAAGGGTAAAAAACAACAAAAAATTTACAACCAGACAGAATGTCAAGAGCGGAATAATAAACTGCATGTTACCTGTAACAGTAAAATATTATAAAACAACAATCTTAATAGCATTTGTAAATCCGATCTATAATGCCAATTAATTCGGAAAAACTATATTTTGAAACATTTATTTATATTTAAAATAACAAAATGACACATAAATAATCGATTTATATAATTTCAACCATACAGGTAATGTCGATTTTTTATATTAAAGTGATTTATTTTTTTGATATTTAATTTTGATAGTGATATTTAAATAGTATGAATACGATTACTTAGGTGGCTATAATGCAAGTTAAAAGCAATTTAAATCAGACCCTTATAAAAAAAATGACTATTGATAACGAGGTAGCACATACCATTATCGATTTAACATCCAAAGGCGTCATTATTGTAGAAAAAGGAACACTATTACTGGAAACCCCTGCCAATGTACAAACTTTAAATGAAGGTGATATTTTATACCATAAACAAGGCTCTTACTCATTTCAGTCTGCTGATTTAACAACAGATTGTCAGTTACTCTGGGTAGGTTTAAACGATGACTTTCTACGTGAGTTTATTACTCTACACGGTTCACAACTGAGTGAGATCGAGCGATTTGAAGATACATCATCTGATGTCATCAAGTTTACCTCATTTCCATTAATTAAAGACATTAAAAATAGCTTAAATGCAATCATTGACCACGATTATCCTGAAGCTATCGTATCATTACGAATAAGCGAATTATTGCTGTTATTATCCTACAGTGAGCAAGGTGCTATTTTACTTTCTAACTTTAAGCAATTAAGTAACCGTCAAGCCCAACGATTGCAATTATTCATGGAAAATAATTATTTGAAGGAATGGAAGTTAAGTGAATTCGCTCGTACATTTGGAATGGGTTTAACAACATTTAAGGAACTATTTAATACCGTTTATGCAACATCGCCCCGTTCATGGATCAGTGAAAAACGAATTATGTATGCACACCAATTATTGGTAAATACATCAATGAGCATTGTTGAAATTTCAATGGAAGCAGGCTTCTCTAGCCAATCTTATTTCACACAGAGTTATCGAAAGCGATTTGGTTACACCCCGAGTAAATCAAGAATAACTGCTTAATTACTCAATAAAACCGAACATAGACACATGCCCTGTCAGTTATAGAAATTTATGATTTAACTATAATCTGGCAGAAAGGCAACCCAAAGTCCCTTCCTTTATTTCACTTTTAACTATTTTTCATCTCCAATTACTCACCATAAAAAAAGGCAATTTGCCTGAATGACAAATCACCCTTTCAAAAACCTAAACGAATTCTTTGGTTATTTGACTTTCATGATCTTCAAGTCAATGATAGACATAGAGTTTGGTGGTATTTCACCTGGAACTCCCTCTACCCCATAACCACCTTCTGGCTTAATATAAACTTTCACCATCCCGCCTTCCCCTGCACGTTCAACAAACGAATTTAATGGCGTCGGTAATTCATTATAAGGCAGCGTCACAGGGTTTTTATCCGTATACATGACAGTAACCGTTCCATCCGTTAACTGCTCTCTCATAATAAATGTGATGTCTTTCTTTTTAACATCGTTAATCGGGGTACCACGCTGAATAATTTTATAGTATGTATTATTATCCAGCTTACTGTATTTTTGTGCCGTAATATCTTGAATTATCTTCTGATTTTTCTTAGCATTTTCTGCGGCAACGACCTTGATATCTTTACTTGGTGGCACGCGTCCTGCTAGACCTGCGTTCGAGCCAGTGTTACCTTTCGCTTTTAATGCATTATTTTCGTCTTGCAACAAAGTTATACGACGATTTAAATCCATAATTTGTGATTTAAGTACCTCATCACTTGAGAATGATTTTTGCTTCTCTAACTCAGCCTGTAGTTTTTTCAATTGCTCTTGCGCAGAAGCTAATTCTTTTTGTGCTTTGGTTGCAGAATCCAATTTTTGAGTATCTAATTTCAAAGCACTAATTTGTTTATTTGCATCAGCCAGTTGTGACTCAACCTCTGCTTGTTTTTTAGCCTTAGCCGCTATTTCATTTTCAAGCTTGCTAATTTGCGATTCTTGTTCTTTTGTTTGTTTTGCAAATTGTGAATTTTGTAATTCGAGTTTTTTTCTTTCACTTTCTTGTGCCATAAGTGCATCTTGAATCGCTTTTTTCTCTGAATCAAGTTTACCCAAAGCATCTTCTTTTTGCTTCAACAACGCTAACTGCTTATTCAAATCTGCCGTTAATTCTTTTACTTGCTGGTCACTTGCTTGACCAATTAATGCCGTTTGTTTTTCAACGTCTTTTTGCAGTTTTTGCAAGTTATCATTAGCCTGAACCAGCTGCTTCTGAGCCGACGCATAATTTTGCTCATTTTCAGTCAATGTGGCCTGAAGTTTCTGCAGCTGTTTCTGGCTTTCTGTATATTGTTTAGAAAGCGTATTTTGAGCTGCTTGATGCTCTTCTAATTGCTGTTTAGCCAGTGTAAGCTCAGATTCTAGCGTAATTTTTTGAGCAACTTTAGCCGATTGCTCAACGAGTGACGCTTGGATTTTATCTGCCTGCTGTGTTTTGTCTTTCAATTGAGCCGAAAGTTGCTGATTTTTTTGCTCTAATTCTTTCGATGTTACTTGTTGCTTCGTCAATGCCTCTTTCGCTAAACGGCTATCTGTCTCCGCTTTCTTCAAGCCATCTTCTTTTTGCTTTAACAATGCAATTTGTTTATTTAAATCGACAGTTAATGCTTTAATTTGCTGATCCGTAGCTTGGTTCATTAATGCAGTTTTGGTTTCTATATTCGCTTTTAACGTTTTAAGCTCTAAGTTAGCTTTGTTTAATTGCTCTTGCGCAGCAACATAATTTTGTTCATTTTGGCTTAATTTGGCTTGCAACTCAGCCTGCTGTTTTTCACTATCAGCCACTTGTTTAGCTAACGCATTCTGTGCATTTTGGTGTTCAACCAATTGTTTTTGCGCCAATGCTAACTCACTTGCCAAGCTAACTTTGCCTTCCGCTTTAACTGTTTGAGCAGACAATAATGCTTGAATTTTATCTGCTTGCTGAGCTTTTTCACTCAATTGTGCGGCTAATTGTTGGTTTTTTTGCTCAAGCTCTTTGGCTGCAGCTTGCTGTTTGGCGAGCGCATCACGGGTTGATTGGCTTTCTACTTGGGCTTTTTTCAAATCGGCTTCTTTCTCTTGAAGTCGCGCAACTTGCTTATTAAGATCAAGCGTTAATGCTTTGATTTGTTTATCGTTCGCTTGCTCCATTAATGCAGTTTGTTTTTCAACGTCTTTTTGCAGTTTTAGCAAGTCTGCATTAGCTTTGTCCAACTGCCCTTTAGCCGTTGTA
>NZ_JBBPXM010000008.1:0-218095 GCF_050446505.1 Providencia sp. SP181 | reverse complement strand
AATAAGGAAATAAAATATGGAAATTATATTTATTGATGTAATTGATAAAGAATATGAATCTTTTTGTCAGTTATATTGGCAAGTTAATGAAAATGGTCGTTTTTCATATTCAATGCTTAAATTAGAAGAAAAAACACAGTTAAAAACGAAAGAAATAAAAGCAATAGTTGCTAAAAGCTGTAAAGCCTATTGTTTAAAACTACAATGTGTTTCCTGTGGCGAAATGGAACCACTAAAAGATAGAAGCCACTTTAGTCATTTAAGTCATTTAGAACATATATGCATTGATTGTATTCGTATTGAAAATGAAAAGGAACGACTCGAAAAGATAGAGTACATTGATATGATGATGCTTTGTAAAAAAGAAAAAGCAATAAGTATCAATGATATTTCATTTGAAAACTGTGTTTATTTGCTTGCGTTGATACGCCATAGTGCAGATGAAAACCTAATGTATTTAGAAAGTATTGAAAGTCAGAAGTGTAAAAAACTGACGCCGAGTTGTGAATTTGACAGGTATATTATTGAGAAACTCTATGCTGAAGGTGTACTGGCTATTAGCTCAGCAACGAATTTAAAACGGTTAACGGTGAGCGAAGATGATATTCACTTTAATAAAATATCAATGTGTTGGGAGGTTATTGTCGCGGAAACAGATAACTTATCAGTTATAATTGATTTATTGGAAGATAAATTATCAGATATTTATTTTATAAATATAAATAAAGAAATTTTAATCAATCTATGCAAAGAAAATAATTTATATGAGTGTTTTTTTTATCTTAATAATGAAATGTCTGAATACGGATTTACTTCTTTTCAAATTGGTGAAAAAACAACGAAAAACATAGTTAATTTACTAGAAAGTATATCTGTTGGGCAAGTTTTTCATATTATCACTAAGACGGTTACGGATGCCTTTATCTATCACCAAAAAAAATCGACTAAAATCAATAAGGGGCAAGCGGCTAATTCTGTTGTTGATGCAATGAAAAGAATGTATGAAAGGTACTCTGCAAATGGGTGGCAGATATATTCAAAATACCGGCCTAGAGATTATCCTCAATCAGTACTTTGTCAGATTTTATTTGTATTTATTTTGCATACGGATGATGGTGGAATTCATAAACCGTTGAATCAAATTATAATTGAGGATAAAAGAGGTATTTTTTCAGCGCCTTAAGTGGCACAAACAGCATCTTTTTAAATAGTGAGTCGGCTATGAGTTTCTATAACTGACTCACCCAAATAAAATGTTATTTCAACGTCAAGGAAAATACCCCAGTCGCGGGGATTGGCATAAATTGTTGGTACATTTCTTTGCGGGTAGCTTCAGGGTCAATATCGTTAAACAACTCTGGGTGCAACCATTTAGCTAATGATTGAAAGGCGATAATATTTTCAGGTGAATCATAGAAAATATGCCATAAGCCATGTACTCGCCCTTGTTCGACAGCCCGTAATTGCCCAATAGGCTTGCGCATCGAAATGGCTTTTAAACTCGATTGTGCAGCTTGTTCTGTGGCGGAATAGCCAACGGTGACTCCTGCTTTACCTTCAGGGAAAACGCCAGTTGCGACATATACATCGGGTTGGCTTGCCAAAATAAACTCTGGGTTGAGTTTACCAATTGCCCCAGGAATAATTTTTTCACCAATTGCGATACCACCAGCAAGGTTTATCATATCCGTCATGCTGCCTTTTCCCGGTGAGCCGCAACATTCTTGTAAGCCGGGAAGATAATCCACAAAAATTGTTGGTTTATTTTTTGTCTCTATATTGGTTGGAATGCGTGCAATAATTTCATCCATTTTTTGTTGGTAATAGGCATTAAACTGATTCGCTTGAGCTTCTTTTCCAATGGCTTGACCGAGTATTTTCATACTCAGCTGGGTGTGTTTGATAGGGTGCTGGCTAAAATCCACGTGGATCACTGCAATCCCTGCGGATTCTAATAAACGGGCGGCTTCACTGCCAGCTCCGGGGCCATGTCCACCGGTTAACGGTAAAATAACTAAATCAGGTTGCAGGGCTAAGGCTTTCTCGATACTGAATGTATCTTCTGAGCCACCGCCGACAGTCGGAATATCATCAATTTGTTTAAACACGACCTTGTAAGCGGCATAACCTTGCACATCTAAATCGCGAAAATCCCCTTGCCACCCAATTATTCGTTGGAACGGTGCTTCTTTTTCTAAAATGGAAAGGGGGTAAATCATCCGTCCTTCCCCCAGCAAAATGCGCTGAACGTGATCAGGAACTTGCACTTGCCGGCCAGTAATATCAGTCACAGTTACTGCTTGGCTGTAGATTGAAAATGAAAAGAGACCGAATGAGAGTAAAGAAAGTAATAATTTCATTATGTTATCCTGTTAACCGATAGCGCAGAAGAGCGCCGTTTTTTCCACCAAATCACCACGCCACTGATATACAGAAAGGGCAATAAAAAGCCGGAAAAAAACACAATAAGCAGCCCAAAGAAACCCAGTCCAATTTCGCTATGGAGAGTTGAAACCAAACCTTTGATTTCTTGGGCTGAAATTAATGAAGTGAATAAATCGGGGCGGGCTAGAAGCATACCGCTGAAGGCAATAATAAAAAGTGGGAGAGTAAAATAGATAGCAAAGAAATAGTGCCATTGACGCCATTTAGCCCCATTTTTTAGGCCTTTTTTCCAATGCACTAACATGGAAAATACGTTTTTTCTTGGCCACCATAATAGGGCACCACTCACTATTGATACGATCAACACCACGCCACAAGTCAATACCAACCAGCTTCCTATTTCAGGAGGTAATAGCAGCAAACGGTGTAATGAAACCACTTTGGCAAAGAGTAAATCATCAAAAATAACAAACCCTTTTGCATCTGCATTGATTGGGTCAATAAAGGCGATACCCAGTTTATTCGATGGGGTAACAGAGCCAAACACCATCGCATTCGTTGCAGGAATAAAGCCACTGTTCGGTGGTGCAACTCCCATTACTTTATTGAGCTGTGGATAGCTATTTGTCGCTTGCTGTCGCCAAATGTCTGACGACAGCAATGCCCCTTGTGTATGCGGCGTGGCATACAACACATGTTGGCCAATTTCCCATTCTAAAATAGGTTTCTTCAGTAATAGTAGCGACCCAGAAATGCCTAAAATAGCAATGAAAAAACCGATCACTAAGCCGAGCCATAAATGGATTTTTAGCCAATATTGACGTGAAGAATGCTTAGCCATCACGATCACCAACGGTACCGTAATGAGGCAATCACGGTTCTATCAAAGCCAACAGAACATCCACCCATTGAACAACTGGTATAATATTGTTTATTGGTAATATTGTTGACGTTCACCCCCACTCGCCAGTTATTCAGGTTGGAATTGATCCCACCTAAATCATAATGTGCAGCGGCATCGAAGAGGGTATTTGATGGATTGGAAATGGTGTCATCGTTATTTACAGGGGATGAGCCGGTATAACGAACACCTGCACCGAAGCCCAGGCCTTGAAGTTGCCCACTCTGTAGGGTGTAATCGGCCCATGCAGAGGCAGTGTGTTCGGGTAAGCCTGTTGGGCGCTTACCTTTTTCTGCCGCATTATTGGTTTTGGTATTTTCTAATTGGTTATAAGTGTAAGCCGCGGTTAAATTTAGCCCATCAAATGGTGAGTAAACCCCCTGTAATTCAACGCCTCTGGAGCGAACTTCTCCAGTTTGTAAGCTATTTAAATTATTTTCAGGATCGGCGGTGAGCATGTTTTGTTGCTTCAGTTCAAACACCGCTAAAGTGAGGTTAGTGTTGCTGCCTTCTGGCTGATATTTCAGCCCTGCCTCCATTTGTTTAGCGGTAATCGGCTTATAGTTATTGCCATAAAAATTAACCCCAAGTTGTGGGTTAAATGAAGTGGAATAGCTTACATAAGGGGCTAACCCAAAGTCAGTGACATACATAGCGGCTGTACGGTAGGTAAATTTGCTATCCCGCTGCTCGGTAGATGCTTCACTTTTTCGATTGTGTGTTTTGCTATTCGACCAATCTTCTCTCCCGCTTAAGACCAAGATCACGCCGTTATCAAATTTCGCTTGCTGTTGTGCATAAATGCCCACTTGGTCGCTAGTTTGTAGTGTATTGGACATCATATTATTGACGGGGCCGTAATCACCGCCGTAGCTTGGGTTGTAAATATCGATTGAGCTCGCCTTTCCGGTCATCAAAATATAGTCTTCACGAGTATGACGATAATCCACACCAGTAAGTGAGGTCATTTCGATGTTATCTATCCACCAGTTAGCCTGTAAGTTGTTGTCTAAACTCAGAACATCGCCTTTAATGCGAAAATGGTAAGCCACACGGTTTAACGTTTTCATATCGGGGGAAAGATACATCCCCTGTGCGATATTGGTATTTAAATCGGTATGGCTAAAACGTGCGCCTGAGTGAGCCGAAAAGGTCTCGTTAAAATCAGTATCTAATTGATAGCCCAGAGATGCTTGTGTCCTATCATTTTTTAACCCAGGCTCATCGAGGAAAACATTGGGGTTCACCTTACCATTAGGATTAGGAAGCAGCGTGCCATTCAACGGTAAGAAAGGGCGCGGGGCACCAAACTTATCATGACTGTAATCGGCTAATACCGTGAATGTCGTATTGTCATTCGGTAACCAAGTAAAGGCTGGGGCGATATAGACTTTATCGTCTTTGATGTGTTTTATTTGCGTATCACTTTTACGTACAAGACCTGTTAGGCGATAAAAATATTTGTCGCTACCATCAATTGGCCCACTAAAGTCCCCTTGTAGCTGGCGGCGGTCAAAGTTGCCACCTTGTACTTCAATTTCATGAAGTGGCTGGTACAAAGGCCGCTTAGTGATTTGGTTAACAATCCCACCTGGCGAGTTTTGTCCATATAAAACGGACGAAGGGCCCCGAATCACATCAACTCGCTCTAAGCCATAAGGTTCTACTTTAGGCCATGCTTGTGCAGTGGTACTGCGTAAACCATCCCTTAACATCCCTGTGCTGGATGCATTAAAGCCACGGATATTTAAGCTATCAAAGCGCGATGATGCCGCTCCGTTGGTTTGTAGTACACCTGAGGTATAACGTAGCGCTTCACCCACTGATTGCGCGTTGTGAGCGCTCATTTCGTCGCGTGTGACGACGCTGATAGCTTGGGGTGTTTCAATTAATGCAGTATTGGTTTTTGTTGCACTGGTACTGCGTGTTGCCACATAGCCCCCTACTTCCCCTGTTGGGGATTGTACTGGGGATGCGGTGACAACAATTTTCTCGTTTTTGGCTTGATTGTTTTCTTTTGAATAGGCAGCAGACGAAAAAATTAATGAAATAACAGTAAGATAAATAGGTGAATACAGATAATTTTTCATTGAGACGCAAACCCTAGCAAGAAAGATAAAACGAGAATGTATCTCATTTACACTTTTCTGGTATTCGCGTCGCTTTGGCTATTCAGACTATTTATTTGTGAATATAAATATCCTATTGATTGGATTGATTAATAATCAACATAATGTTTTAGGTGAAAAACCAAATCGTTTACGAAAGGCTGTTGAAAGGTGTGCTGGGGAGTAACCGACTTTCCATGCAATAGTCGAAACTTGTTCTGCGCCAGTTGATAATAGGCGGTAAGCTAACTGGAGGCGTTGTTCTTGAATAAATGGCGCAATGGAAGAGCCAAACAGTTGTTTAAATCCAAAATTGAGTTTACGAATGTTGAGCCCTGAGAGTCGGCTAAGTTGGTATAAATTTGGCGGTTGCGCTAAATCGGATAAAATCAACGCCTTGGCTTCATTGAGTTTGCTTATGTCATGGCTGCTAAGTTTTGGATGATGAATAGATTGGTGGCTTTGTTGGATATGTTCAAATGAATGAGCACAAAGTTCGAGTATTTTGCCTGTTAAATACATGTCTCCAAGTACGCCACTGAGAGGGCTGTTCAGTATTTGATTTCCTAACGCAGTGAGGACATTACCTGCGTGTTTAGAAAGTAATTGTGGCCCTTGATTTTTGGCAGCAAGTAGCAACTCGGGTTGTTTAATGTGAAAAGAATCGAGTAAGTGTTCAGATAAGCACACAGAGACATAACGTACGTCCTCCGTTTGTAAAAAGCGTTGCTGGCTTTCTCTATCATGTTGATTGGCGATAACGCACAGTGATGCACCCGACAACGAAACCGTTTTTTTATTATCAGGCTGGCATTCAAGTTCACCATTCATCATTAAGACGAGTTTTACGCCTTTCCATAAAGGTTCGCTGACCCATTTCCCTGCCTCTGGGGTCATTTTTCCCCGCAAGAAAAATGACCCTGTATCAGGTAATAGTGCCGTTATCTGGTTATTATCCATGCCTTATCACCTTGTTAATTTCACTGTGTCAGAGCTTTTACTTGAGGATATTATTTCACCTGTTCATTATTTTCAATTTTATCGTGGTATTTCACAGGTATTCTCATCGAGAATACCTGTGAAACAATCTTACTTACTAGGTAACAGGTCTTCTATTTCAGAATAATAGAGCGGTTTTTTTTCGTTAGTGCCAAGTGGATTTTTAATAAATATATTTTTATAGACTTTACGTATAGCTAGTGTCCCTAATGAGGGATAACGTTTTAATTCAGTAGGTTGAGCTATAAGGTCGGCATCAATCACATATTTTTTACCATTATTATCCACTTTGATATTGCCATTGGAACCATAATCAAAAATGATATGACCTTTTTGTTTAACAAAGTCATAAGCAGCATTATCTCTAATATTTTTTCCAGATATATATTTAGAAATTAAAACATCTTTTCCATTATTTAAAGTTATTGCTCTTGAAAAATTAGTGTTTTTATTGAGTTTATTAAGTAAAGAGGAACAGCGGTATACATCACTATGGGGACTGTTATGATAGACATCATAAAAAGGGACTTTAATAACAAAATTTCCAATACGGTAGGCTGTTCCATAAGCACCATGGCCTAATGAATTGGTACTATTGAGGTATAAACCTGTGATTTTTTCCTTTTTCGCAATATTCAAGACGCCTCGATGAATAATTTTTTCATCATCTATTGCACTGTAACAGATGTTTTCATCTTTTATTCTCCTAACAAAAGAGTCAATGGTTTTGATATCTTCAAGTTTGGTTCTACTTACTGGGAGTACTGGTTTTTGTTTTTCTGCTATAGGCGTGGATTTTTTTTCTTTTGATGCAAGATAGGGGATATCAACATTGAATTTATATTCTTTTTTATAGTTAGGTTTGTTAAATCTATCATTATTATTTGATTTTATGCTATTTATATTATCTAAAATAAAGTTTTTATTCGTTCTCTGAGATTGATAATGGTAGTTATGGCTTGGAATCGCAGGGGTAATTATTTTTCTCATAATCATATCCTTTTTAGTATGTAATCCAATAATATTGGATTAGGATATTATTTATTTAAAAAAATGATGCTATTAATGATTTTTCAATATCACTAAATATAGATTGCCATTCATTATCATCGATTTCCATTAACCCCATATAGCGCAACATAAAAGCCCCTTCCGTTGCCAGAAACACAATGCGAGCTAATTTACCTTTTTCTGTTGATGTGTCGAGGTTTGCGATGCGTTCCCGATACCAAATACGCGTGCTTTCGAGGTATTCAGGGGTTTGCAGTAGTGATGCCATCAATGAAGCGCCTTTTGCCATGGCGATTTTATCGTGCTGGTGGGTGGCTTGCATGTGTGCCAAAACTTGCCCTTCTGGGGAGTTATCTCGCTCTATCGCTTGATTAAAAATTTCATCATAAGACTGCCCCCATCGCTCAAACATGGCATCGATTAAAGCATCTTTGTTGCCAAAACAGTATTGAACGCCCCCTTTGGAGATACCCATCGCTTTCGCAACCGCATCGAGCGTCAGAGCCGCAGCACCTTGATGAATAACAATATCTTCAGCAGCATCAAGTAGCTTTTCTCTGTCGATAGTTCGTTGACGTCCCATTTAGGAAAACCTCTTTTCAATACGTACGTATGGATTTATATTATAGCACGATCACCAATAAATGATGATCAAATAAACTCATTGAGAGAATGTTATGTTAACCGATTACAAGCGCTGGATAGTGCTTCTGTTAGTTTCAAGTGTGTTGTTTCTTATCGTTATTGATGTCACGGTGCTTTATACCGCATTACCTAAATTAACGCACGATTTAGGGGCGACATCATCTGAAAAGCTGTGGATTATGAATGCTTACCCGCTGGTAGTGGCTGGGTTATTGCCTGCTGCGGGGATGTTGAGTGACAAAGTCGGCCATAAGCGGATGTTTTTATTAGGGCTGCCACTATTTGGTATTGCCTCTTTGTGTGCGGCATTTTCACCCACAGCAACCAGCTTAATTTTATCGCGTGGTTTTCTTGCTGTTGGCGCAGCTGTCAGTATGCCTGCAACGCTTGCCATTGTTAGGCACGTCTTTATAGACCCAAAAGAAAGGGCGTTGGCGATTGGCATATGGTCCGCTGTAGCATCAGGAGGTGCAGCGATAGGCCCTTTAATTGGCGGAATTTTACTTAACCACTTTTGGTGGGGGTCTGTTTTCCTGATTAATGTTCCCGTTGTGTTATTAGTTATCCCTTTTGCGTATTTCTTGATCCCGCAATGTGGGGGGCAAAGTAATAAAAAAATCGATATTTTAGGCTCTGTTTTAGTGCTGGTTGGCTTAATTAGTTCAATTTATGCATTAAAAGAGCTTGGTAAACCTTATATTGATTGGATGAATGTAGTGGTTGCAGGGGGGATCGGGGCTTTCTTTTTGGTGGTATTCAAACGCCGGCAGATGGCGTCAGAATCACCAATGATTGATTTTGCATTATTAAAACAACCGAAATTCAGCGCAGGCATCATGATGGCTATTTTATCCATCGTGGTTATTGTTGGGGTTGAATTATTACTTAGCCAGCGTTTACAGCTTGTTTTAGGTTATAGCCCATTTGTCGCCGCGTTGTATATCATTCCTATTCCACTGGCTTCTGTGATAGCGGCACCATTGGCGGGTATGTATCTGCATAAATTTGGTGAAGTAAAACTGACCCTTTTTGGTTTTATTTGTACATTAGTCGGTGTTGTTGGTTTAACGATGGTGTACCAAACCTCAGCAGGTGTTCTGTTACTTTCATTCCTCTTTTTGATAGGTTTTGGTTTAGGTGCTATTTTTACGACGGCTTCGACTACGGTGATGTTAAACGCGCCTGATGAAAAAGCAGGTATGGCAGCTTCAATTGAAGAGGTTGCTTACGAAATAGGTAGTGTACTTGGCGTGACATTTATGGGTGGGCTGATGAGCGCTATTTATACGTTAAAGCTCTCTCTACCAGAAGGTATAGCGGTTAGTGATAAAGTGTATGACAGCATTGATGAGGCATTATTAGTCGCAGAAAAATTACCACAAGATAAAGCTAGTCTATTGGTCAGTCAGGCAAATATTGCTTTTGACCATGCATTTTTAGCGGTGATGGTCGCAACAATATTTGTTTTGTTAATCAGTATTATCGTTTTGCCTGCATTCTTGAGGTCAAAAAAGACGTCATCAGCCTATTAATTAGTAAAGAGGGAGCAATAGGCTCCCTTCTTTTTTACTTCACTTTACGAATCAAAAAGATAGCTAAAAGAGGGCTAAGAGCGAATAACGCAAACAACCAAATTGATGCTTGTTGTGCACCCACAATACCTCCAGGGTTCATTAAGCCACTATTATTCACAACCACACCAACCAAAGCAGCAGAAAGGGCAGTTGCATACAACTGGATTGTAATGATGGATGAAGAGGCTAAATTTTCCTCACCTTCTGGTGCGGCATTGAAAACGCGCAGAACTAGGTGAGGCCAACACACACCAATCCCGAGTCCCACACCCGCCATTGCGACTAAATACACAATAAATAGCGGTAGAGACTCAATAAGTTGCTGATTATGCGTTAAAACAGCTAACACAATCAGAGAGATAAATATGATGATTGGACCCGTTCTAATTATCTTCACAACAATTGGGCCTGTTTTATTGGCGCTAAATAACGCACCAATAGTCCAGCCTGCCGCCATGATTGCGGTTAAATATCCAGCTGACAAAGGTGAGAACTGATGGATAGTTTGTAGGAAATAAGGCACGTAAATTTCAGTTGTCATACCGCCAACGAGTAAACACATGGTTAAGAAAATGACACCAAGTGGATTTTTCAGCGAATAAGCGCCTGTTGGTAACAACCGCTTTCCATTTTTACCGTCTAAACGTGCCATCGTGACTAGCAAGGCAATACCGATAGCTAAACCGATAAGGTTTATCAATAGTTTGTCAGACAGACTACCAATGGAAATGGCGAGTACTGAAATGACTAATAATAAAATTGCCAAGAAGGGTATTTTATTATTTTGTGGTGTTTGAGTTTGTTTTTTAGGTAATTGATTAATAACGATAATAGCAAGGAATACTGCAACAGGAAGTAACGCCCAAAATGCCCAGCGCCAGTGGCCACCTTGTGCGAAAATTCCGCCAATGGCAGGGCCGCATAATGTCGCAATCCCCCACATCCCAGAGACCACCCCCATGGCCCGAGACCATAAGTTTTCGGTAAAGACGATGCGGATTAAGGCATAACTGAGTGCAAATAAAATTCCCCCACCGAGCCCTTGCAATGCACGTCCTCCCAATAACACCAACATTGAGGGGGAGGCTGCACACCAAATGGAGCCCAATGAAAAGAGGGTGAGGGCGATTAAATACGCCATCTTTGGCCCAAAATAGTCGAGCACTTTGCTTGAAAGTGCGGATCCGACAATCGAGGTAGCTACAAATAACGTGGTATTCCATGCATAATATTCGAGGCCGCCGATATCATTAACGACACTGGGTAAGATTGTGGTGACGATATAAATATTGATAGCATGTAGTGCAACGCCCCCAGTAAGGGCAATAGTCAGTAATGCATTGGTGCCGCTGAGTAAATCAGCCCACTTAGCCTGTGGTAAGGTCGATGTTTCATTGCTCATAGAGAGACCCGCTAGACGGAATAGGGAAAAAAGAGGTATTATCCAAGTAATAGCTTGGATAATAGAGTCGAATAATGATTAATGCAAGTAATTACTTTGATAATTTAAATCTAACACAAGCCGTCGATAAAGTGCTTTTTTGTATTAAAACCAAAGGGCCGATTTCGACGTCAGTGATTGCTAACGATTTAAATATGACAGGGGAAGCCGCAAGGCAACATATTCAAAAACTGACTTCGATGGGGTTAGTTGAAGGGGCTCAGTGTTTATCACAAACAGGCGCTGGTCGACCACGGCAAAATTGGGTATTAACCGAATTGGGGCATCAGCGTTTTCCTGATACTCATGCACAGCTTGCGTTACAGCTGATTGATTCTGTTCGGACTATTTTTGGCGATGATGGCTTGGAAAAGCTTATTCACCAAAGAGAGATTGAAAGCCGTGAAAAATATATCGCCCGCTGCCAAAACTTACCGTTAGCAGAGCGCCTTGCTGCATTAGCTGAAGTACGCAGCGAAGAAGGCTATATGGCAAAAGTTGAGCAAGAGGGGGAAGATTGGCTCTTTATTGAGAACCATTGCCCTATTTGCGCCGCCGCAACGGCTTGCCAAAATTTTTGCCGCTCAGAGTTAGCGCTTTTTCAAGAAGTGATAGGTAACGAGGCAAGTATTGAACGTGAACAGTATTTGTTAGAGGGCGCAGGGCGCTGTGTTTACCGTATTTCAGCGCGCTAACGTTTTTTCTCGCTTTTGTTGATCAACCAAGCAAATAAAATACCCGATAACGCGCCAGCAATATGGGATTCTGTCGAAATATATTGATGAACGGGTAACAAGCCGCTCGCCATTGCACCAAAATAAAATAACACTAACAATGCGATGGCGATATCCGCGAATTTTCGGCGCAAAAAACCTTGGGCAATCAACAACCCCCACAACCCAAAAATCCAACCACTCGCGCCAACATGTACGGCATTACGGCCTACTAGCCATACCATCAGCCCGCCAACAACAATAATAAATAGTGAAGCAACGAGATAAAACTTGATGGTGCGATGGAGTAATAGGGCACTGAGTATAATCAGCGGTGGAAGATTACTGAATAAGTGATCCCAACTTCCGTGAATAAAAGGGGCAAGCAAAATCCCTATCAAACCACTGAGAGTACGAGGGACAATACCAAAATGAATAAGCTCACCCGCTGTTAGGCTATTAATCAACTGAATGCCAACTAATATGGCAACTAAAGCGACTAATAGTGTCACGCGGGGGTATTTCATTCGGCTTTACCTAATGCTTGAACACTTTCGACTAAAGAGGCGAGTTGGACAACCACTCGGTCACCAATATCAGTATTATCACCACCAAGGGCTTTATTACGCATAAAGTCTTTCTTGATTTGTTGCCAGCGTGCGGCTTCTTTTTCGGTTAGTGTTCCTCGTAACTCTGCGAGTTTTAATAAATTTTCCTCTGCACCCGTTGTGAGCAATTGGGCTTCACCGAGGTAGTGGTCATCTAATAACCGCTCCAGCTCTTCATCATTCATAACAGAAGAGACTTTTTCACTGAGTTTATTCATATTTCGGTAACTGCCTTGCAAACGAAATGCAGGTTCAGTGCGGTATTTGTCCGATTGAGCTGCGCTGGCAATATATTGCTGATTGACCTTCAACACAATGTCGCGAAGTTTAACTAATTGTTTGATGACTAAAACTATTTCGTTTATTTCGGCGTCAGAGTAAGGGTAACTCAGTGTATTGGTTGAAACCGATTTCCCCATGGCTTTATCTACAAGGAGATATAAGTCATTGAGATCTCTGAGTGCCAGAGGGGCTAAAACGGGGTTCGAGGTTAAGCTATTTTCGATATAGCTTAATGCGAAAGCCTCATCCATCCCACCTAATACTTCCCCGAGGTTATAGATATCGGCACGGTTAGCTAACATATCTGGGATACGGAACACTTCGCCAGATTCGGTATAGGGGTTCCCTGCCATCACCACACAGAATTTTTTGCCGCGCATATCATAGGTTTTGGTTTTGTTTTTCCAAACCCCTTCAATACGCCGTGTTCCATCACACAGGGAAATGAATTTCTGTAAGAATTCAGGGTGTGTATGTTGGATGTCATCCACATACAGCATGACGTTATTTCCCATTTCAAGGGCTAAATTGAGTTTTTCTAGCTCTTGCCTCGCGGTAGCATTCGGTGCTTGTGCAGGGTCAAGTGAAAGCACATCATGACCAAGTGCAGGGCCATTGACTTTCATGAAAATCAGCCCCAAGCGATCAGCGGCGTATTCCATTAAAGTAGTTTTACCGTAACCAGGCGGGGAGATCATTAACAGTAGCCCCATTAAGTCGGTACGTTTTCCTTCACCGAGTGCGCCGATTTGCTTCGCCATGTTATCGCCAATAATGGGTAAGTAGACATCATTAATCAGTTTGTTACGTACGAAAGAGCTCAATGGCTTAGCTTTAAACTCATGCAATTTTAAGCGGCTACGTTCCTCTGTTACGATGCGTTGTCGCAAAGCTTGGTATTGGCGGAATTCAGGGATAAAGCGTTTTCGCTGCCCGCGCATCCGGCTAAAGTAATTATCTAAGCTGAGTGATAGCGTTTGGTTTTCAATGGTTGGGTGTTCCCCCAGTAAACCGCTGACTTTAAAGTAAAGATCAGCTTCGCTGTAACGGGCAGAAGCTACTTTATCTAAAATAATAATGGCAATTGCACCAGGTATATAAGGTACTAGATGTGCGAATTGAGGGGTTGAGCACAGCCCTTGCAGCCAATTTTGAATAAGTGACCAACGTTGGGCGTAGCGTGTACCTAAATTTTGTTGGGAACGATTGAAATCGAGCCACATATGGGCTTCTTCTAAGCGTTCTTGTAACGCTAGAACGAGTTCTTTTGCATATTTACTGTAGACCAGTTCGATAGGCGTTCGTGCTAATGCAAAGCTCAGATATTCCGCAGCTTGTGTTTGCTCATAACTTTGGCATTGAATAGGATTATCTTGTAAAAACAAACTGATATTGGCTTCAATTTCCGCTTGTAGGTCAAGTAAGGCATTATCATTATGGAACAGCTGATGAATGTTCATCGCTGTTCTAGCACGTTCAGGCCAAAGAGCGGGGAACTCTTCGTTTTGGGCTATTTCCCAGTAAATCGCTGCAATTGCACGCGCAGTCGGGTTATAACGCAGAAGATCGGCACTCTCCCCGACAGGAATTAATTTTTTTAAGATTGCAATGGCATCGTGGTCGTGAATCCCTTTTTCATAGCCTTCTTTGTAGCGTGGGCCTGCAAAATCGCGCACGATTTTTTCCAGCTTTTCAGGGGAAGTTAACGCGCTGGTTAACAACGCCATGTTGAGTTCGTCTTGGCGTTTAGCGGCAGAATAAATAATCGAATAAGCAAGGTACTCCGCGCGATAAACTGTCTCTGACTCAGATTCTAAAGTTGCCGTCCAATAAGGCTGTAACTGTGTGAGCTCTTCATTTTCAATCGGTTCCTGAAAATCCGTACCCGTGAGATATACCCAGAGTTGGTTATTTTTAGGCAAGATAGTGAGGTCTAGCTCTTGCGTGTTAACGCTAAACCGATGGCGACCCAATTTGATGATATTACCGCCATCTTCAAAAATATCGGTTTTATCGCGCAGAATGCGGATAGCTTGATCACGAGATGCTTTTAAGCGAGCATCAATATCATCGGCTTTAACGTTGTCGTTAATCTCTCTTAGTTTTTCGATGATTTCTCGCGTTTTTAACGCAAGGGGGTCTGAGGCAAAAAATGCATTTAGCTCATCTTGAGACTGTAGACGGGTGGTTCTGCGTTGCAAGCTATCGAGTAAGCGGTCAGCAGCAGTTAACAGGTTTTGTGCACGGCGTTGGCGGTCATCAATAAGAATTTGTTTATGAGATTCAAAGGTTTCAAGTAACTCTTCACGCTTGGCTAAGATATCATCAAGAAACTCATCGTGGCCACTAAACTGGCTTTCCAGTTCTTCTAATTGAACCAGTAATCTTGATAGCTGATCATCACAACGCTCAGGGTCTGTCGCAAGGGACAATGCGTTGGTGATACCTTGGCTAAATAAACGAAATTGTGCGCCAAACTGCGCCACGGTTTCAACGCTGGTTTGGGACTTTCGTTTCTGTTGTAAGCGAGCCCGTGACTGATTCAGCTGTGCATAAATTTGTGAGATAGAATCAATGATATGGGTTTGTTGTGTCACATCATTGAATGACAGTGAAGCCATTAAATTAGATAGCATATCCAAATCTGTTGACATTTTTTCCATGTCATTCATTGGGATATCTAATTGGGCGCTGTTTTGCGCTTTTTCGGTTTGTTCTTCAAAAACGGTTAATTGTGCTTTGAAAGGTTGTAGCGCTTTATCGCTAGCCAGAAAAACGGCGGTTTCTTGGGAGACATATTGTTGATTTTTTTCAATTTCGCCTTCCATTTCACTCAGTTTTTCTAAATCCATATAGCGAAATTCACGCAGCGAAATCAAGTGCCCGCGTTGTGCATTTAGGGCATTTAAACCATCAACAAATTGCTGAATATCATCCCAGCTGTCGGGTAATGTCAGCGATAATAGTGATTTCTGGCGGCTAATGGCTTCATTCATCGATTTAGCCGACTGCTGGCGGATGCTTTCTACCTTTTCATATTCATCAAGCACTAATTCACTGGTTTGCGTGATTTCTTTCAGTAACTTACCAATTTCTAAGCATTGCTCATCGCTGAACCAATAGTATAAATCCAATAAATTTTTAGGTTGCTGGCTGAGCTGCTCATAGCGGGCGATAGAAACATGATTACCTTCAATCTCTTTGGCAACATGCAATATTTCAGAAATACCACGGACTAAATCTGCGTTACCAATTCGGCCAAAAAAGCCCCCTCGAGTAGGTTGCTTATCCGCAAATTCATCAGAATAAAATGGTGTTTGCCACACTTGCATTGGATGGACGCGCGTGGCTTCTTCCCCTTCACCTTCGAACAGAACCATTTTGCCATCTTCAAGCATGGCATAACCATGCCCAATCAATGGAACGGACAGGGTACGTTCAATCAGGTTATAGTTGAAAAGTGCGATACGGCCTTGGTTCGGGGAATAAAAAACATATAAAACGTCTTCGCCATTGGGTGAACGACGTAAGCGGCGAAAACGCATGCCATCCATCGATTGTTCAAAGGTTTTGTATTCACCATTTTGTAGGTAATACCCCCCTGGGAAAATAATACCGTGATCTTCAGGGAGTTGAACGCAAGCCTGCCCAATGGCGTCAATGCGCTGCACAGACTGGGTTAGTGTGTTGTAAACCAGATAGCGCCAGCTTTCTTCTCGGTAAGGCAAAATCTTTAAAATAATCAAACTGCCTGTTTGGGCATATTCAATTTGCGCATCATCGAGGGACTGATTTTTATCCAGCACTGCTTCACGATAAATCCCCAAACCATCTTCAGTGTTATTTTCACACTTGATTGTTAAGTCACCACCGATAGTTTCAACGAATACGGTGTCGAGGATATTAATGTGAGGGTAACGGCCATTTACAGTATCTTCGCGAGTGGTTTTTTGCCACTCAAAGTCATAAGCGGGGGGGAGGGCGATATCGCGTTCCCCTCGATTATCAATGTATTCAATACGTTGTTTATCGCTTGAAATCGACCAACGAAAAACGCGGACATCGGTAATGCGGTCGCCAATTTGGAAGCTGGCCAGTAGTTTGCCATCTCGTTCGACAAGTTGCAGTAATTGGGTATTTTTATAATAGGTATAGAGCTCAGTAAAATCCTGAACAAAGCGAGTATCATTTAAAAAGGTATCTTCATTATCGACGGCTTCAACATCAAATTCGCCTTCGTTTTCAATCAATCGATACAATGAAAACACATCATTGAGGTGCGTTTCTTTTTTTAATCCAAGGAAAACGTTATAGCCAAATAGCAACCATTCACCCACTCGAACAATATCTCGGGCTTGGCAGTTATTTTCAGTACGAATACGAATACGCCCAATAATATCCATTTGGCTTTGACCAAATTCTTCTAGGCGTTTTTCATTGAGCTGTATGGCTTTTTGGTGAAGTTGCTGGCCTTGTTCGGTCAGCCGCTTACGTAAAATGTCATATGCGCCCCCTTCTGCAACAGCGCTATCGAGTATTTCTTGCTCGCGATCCGTTTCCTGAAAATCTGACATGGTGCAGCGAATTCCCTTAAAGTGGATGAAAAAAAGGCAATAGGGGGCAAAAAAGCCCCCTCAGATTTTGATTAACTAAAGTTGGTCATCAGCGGGTGGAACGGGTTTTGCCGTTACGGTTTTTGCTAATTGTCCAGCCCCTTTTGCAGCCATAAAGCCATTGATTAGGTCTTGAACTTCAGGGTTTCTCAGTAAAGCGGCAATATCGATTTTTTTATCTTCTTTACTGCGGTTAATCAGCTTTTCCACATTTTCTTTGGCAAAGCTACTTTTATCCATAAAGCCATCGACAGCCTTACCTAAGCTAAGTGCTTTAGAGAAGGTGTTGAAGAAGTTGCCATCGCCGCCCACAATTTCGATATTGGTTTTGCTAAGCGCTGCAGCCAAGACATCCGCTTGCTCACGAGCGATTTCTTTGTTGGCATCGATAGAAGCCATAGCTTGTTCAAATTCTTTCTCAAGGCGCATACGGAATTCTTCATGGGAACGTGCGGTATCGCTGAGGTGATCCATTGATTTGAATTTGTCAGTTAAGCCGTCTGCTTCGGCTTTCAGGCGCTGGCGAATAACTTCCGCCTGTGCTGAACCTAATTGGCCTTCACCTCGAGCTTGTGCTGCCAGTTTCTCTTCAAGGACTTTTGCATCCGCTAAACCTAATTTTTCTTTTGCGTTAGCTTGTTGTTCTTCACCACGCGCTTGCGCTGCTAATTTCTCTTCGAGGATTTTGGCTTCAGCAAGCCCTTGTTGTTGCTCTGCTTTCGCTTTGGCTTCCATGACTTGTGCTTCGGTTAAACCTTTTTCTTTTAAGCCGCGCGCTTCTGCTAACAGTTTTTCGGCGGTGATATTGGCAAGCACTAAACCTTCTTTTTCTTCTGCTTCAGCAGTCGCTTGGCGAACGCGTGCTTCTGCTAAACCTAATGCAGCGTGTTCAGCTTCAATTCCTTCTGCTAAGCGTTTTTTCGCTTCTGCTTGTTTGGCTGAAGCTTCTAATTCGGCTTGTGCCATGGTGCTGATTTCTTCCGCTTTGTGTTTAGCGCTCGCTTCATCGGCTTCGGCTCTTTTCACTTGGCGAACCAATAACTCTTCAGCTTCAGCTTGTGCATTGATCACAGTCACTTGGCGCATACGATCAGCTTCGGATACTTCACGGACTTCTTTTATACGTTCCTCTTCCTGTGCGACAGTTTTTTCAACGGCAACACGTTCACGGATCACATTCGAGATATTTTTGCGTTCTTCTTCTAATGCTTTTTCTTTTTCAATGCGTTGTAGCTCAACTTCACGCTCACGGGCAACGATTTCAAGCTCTCGTGCGCGACTAACGCGTTCTTCTTCAATGGCTACGGCACGGGTGCGGTTTTGTTGAGCAACTTCAACTTCACGCATTCGGTTTTCTTCACGAATCTCAATTTCTTGCTGAGTTTGTATACGTGCTTGTTCCGATTTTAAGCGTTCTTCTTCTTGAACACGCAAGGTTTCAGCTTGTTCGCGGGAACGAATATTATCAATTTCACGTTTTTGACGTGCTTCCGCATCCGCTTGTTGGCGTTCTAGCGCTAAACTGGCTTCGCGTGTTTCCACATTTTTCTTTTGAATCGCTAACTCTTGGTCACGTTCTTTTTGGTTCGTTTCAATATTATGGATAGCGGTAATTTCAGTGATTTTACGAATACCTTCAGAGTCAAAGATATTGTTTGGGTCAAGGGCAGATTTCGGTGTTTGCTCTAAGTAGTCAATGGCAACGTCTTCTAATGCATAACCATTAAGGTCTTTGCCAATCACATCAACGATGCGGTCACGGAAGTTTTGGCGATCTTCAAAAAGTTTCGCTAAATCAAACTGTTTACCGACTGTTTTTAGTGCTTCAGAGAATTTTGCACTAAATAAGGTGCTGACGGCTTGATGGTCAGAAGCGCGGTCAACCCCAATGGCTTTTGCTACTTTCAATACGTCTTCAGTGGTTTCATTTACGCGTAAGTAAAAAGCAACAGTGATATCCGCACGCAAGTTATCATGGCAAATTAAACCGTCTTTGCCACGGCGATCCACTTCTAATGTTAGAAGTGAAATGCGCATAAATTCTTTTTTGTAGATAACAGGATAGACCAGCGCACCTGTGAAATGCACTTTGGGCTGTGAAGACATGTCATTCACAATCAGTGCTGTACCTTGTGGGACTTTGATATAGAAGGCTTTAAATAATCCAAAGAAGCCTAAAATAATGACGATGATCCCGCCAATAATGGTTAAAAAGGGCATTAATGCAGCCAAATCCATATTTCTTCTCCATAGGTTCCGACGAGGTCGTTATTTTAAATAGGCAAGCAAAGGTTTATTGTCTATATCGTGAAAACTAATGACGGAACTCATCTTCCGTCACGACTTGGTAACTGTGGGACTGCGCATCATAGCTAATAATGACGACGCGATCGCCTCGCTTTAAATTCTCGATTGATGGTGCGCGTATCTGTAAAATTAACCCTGCACCGCCATCTTCTAACATCGCTTCCCCATTTTGTTCACTCACAGAGCCTGAACGTACAGTTGCTAATTTGCCAATAAGCTGATGTACGGTTTTGGGTTTATTGAGGCTGACGAGTTTTTTACGAACAGGTTTTAAACATAAAGCAGTGAGATGAAGGGAAATAAACAGTGTGATGGCAAATACGGCAAAGCCAACAAGGTAGCGTAATAGGGTTGAATCAATAAAACGGATAAAGCCATAAACGCAAAAGTAACTGATAACCCAGCCAAATAGCGTAAATAAGGTTAGAATAATGGTAACTGGAATTCCTGCTAAGCCCAGTTTAGTGAGCCAGCCCGCAAAGCCCGTAGCGTCGAGTCCTGCATCAAATTCAGTATCGATATTAAAGACATCAATATCGAGTAAGCCAAATGCAGCACATAACCAGTAAAATAAAACAATAATGAGTAATCCACTAAAAACAATGGTGGGAAACATCAAACTATTCTGAAAAAACAATCCCATAAGGCTTTCTCTTTATTGTTGTTTAAGGGGTAACGGCGGATGTTTTTGTTTATTACCTTATTGTATGTAATGCAATAATAGCGTTTTTAGCCACAAGCTGTATCAGACAAGTCTTTATCGCCCAAATTTAATAATATCTTGCTGTTTTCTATTTATAATTTGCTGAAATTATTCTTAGAATGACAATGATAATAAAACCGATGGATCTTCGGTTATTTTAGCACCATTTGTAAATGGATGATAATGATTATCATCTGAAAATAAAGGTAAATGAACTCCTTGGCAGATAATTACCAAGGAGTATGAAAGGAAAGTTAGTCGATTAAGTTGAGGAACGCAGCACCGCGTGCCCCGCCAGAATCACCATAGCGGGCTTTTTCAATGGCAGGTAAAGTGGCAATTCCATACAGATATTGAGGTAGAACTTCAGGCAAACGCCGGTAAATTTCTTCAAATTGCGATAAACCGCCGCCAAAGACGACTAAATCGGGGTCGAATACGGTAATGACTTGCCCCATAAACATCGCCAATACAGACATGTAGCGTTCAACGTGTTCGATTGCTTCAGGGCTTTGCTGATGATATCGCTCAATAATTTCAATAGCAGAGCGTTTTTCCCCTGTAAATGCAGTATAAATACGTTCAAACCCAGGGCCTGAAAGGTAAGTCTCGAAACAAGCTGTTTGTCCGCAGCCACAGGTTACTTCAGGGACGGTATCCCCTAATAGTTTTGCTGCGCGAACACTGAGGTTCATGTGGCCAATTTCGCCTGCAATCCCATTTTTTCCTGACAACACTTTGCCATTAATGACAAAGCCACCCCCTACACCTGTACCCAAAATTAAGCCCAACACTGTTGGATAACGCTTAAATTCAGGATCCCAAGCTTCGGATAGTGCAAAGCAATTGGCATCGTTTTCCACTTTTACTGGGCGCTGTAACGCATTGGTTAAGTCATGAATCAGAGGCTTGTACTGCGCTGCGGGAACGTTAGTGGTAAATACGGTGCCTTCTGCATGATTAACAATACCAGGAACGCCAACGCCAATTTTCCCTTGGCAATTGAATTTTTCATCGGCTTCTTGGGTGAGTGTAAGAAAGGCATCCAGCAGTGCTTGGTAGTCATTTTTAGGTGTCGGAACACGTTTCTGCCAGACTTGATTGAGTTCATTATCAAAGACTGCAAGTTCAATTTTGGTTCCGCCCATGTCAAAGCCGTAATACATTTTCCTTTTCCCCAAATGGTATGTTTATCATCGATAATGACGTATCCATTTGATAAACAATTAAATGATCTTGTGTGATGGCCTAATTATACAAAAGATTGTGGCTGGAGAAATTATCGTTTTGGTTTTTATTTCTGTTCAGTGAACTCAGAGTAGCAATGGTGAGCGTGATTATTTCTATCAGTGATTATTATTTTATTGATTCATGTCATTTACGGATGTTCATAAAAGGAGAATAAATAAATCTCAAAAAAACTTAAGTCAAATAAAGAGGTTTTATGGCTCGGGGATTCTTTTATATTACAGAAAAAAAACGCCGCCGTTATGGTGTTGCGTTCTTTGTTGGTATTATCAGTGGGATTGTTTCTGCCTTTGTGAAGTGGGGGGCAGAAGTGCCTTTACCACCACGTAGTCCAACCGATATGTTTAATGCCGCTTGTTCACCAGAAACACTGATCCGCGTTGCTGAGCAAGTGGACTGCTCACGTAATTTTCTCAATCCACCTTATGTATTTTTAAGGGATTGGTTAGGGATGGTAGACCCAAATGCGGCAGTGTATACATTCGCAGGACATATTTTTAATTGGGTCGGTGTGACGCATATCCTATTTTCACTGGTTTTTGCGATTGGTTACTGCATCGTGGCAGAGATTTTCCCAAAAATTAAATTATGGCAAGGTTTGTTAGCGGGGGCATTAGCACAGTTATTTGTTCATATGATTTCATTCCCTTTAATGGGCTTAACACCACCACTTTTAGACTTACCTTGGTATGAAAATGTTTCTGAAATCTTCGGGCATTTAATTTGGTTTTGGTCGATTGAGATTATCCGTCGCGATTTAAGAAACCGCATAACAGGTGAGCCAGACCCTGAAGTTCCTTTATCGCAAGGCTATCGTTAAGGTTTTTATTCTCACCCCAACTGACAGGCGTTATGGTAAAAATAACGCCTGTCTTCCTCTTTAGTTTGTTTTTGACAAATAAAATCATTGCGTCCCTTTTTGATAAAGTGTATTGTTATATTATAACATTACATTTAGGTGGTTATTATGAAACAAGGGATCCATCCTCAATATCGCACGGTTGTTTTCCATGACACCAGTGCGGATGCCTATTTCAAAGTGGGTTCAACGATTAAAACAGAAAAAACGATTGAATTTGAAGGCGAAACTTTTCCGTATGTTACGTTGGACGTCTCTTCTCAATCACATCCGTTCTACACGGGAAAACAAAAATTAATTTCCCAAGAAGGGAAAACAGCGCAATTCCAGAAACGTTTTGGGCGTTTTCTGCGAACAGAGGATAAGTAAACGTGAAAGTGTTGAGTTCATTAAAAACAGCAAAAACGCGCCACCCGGATTGCCAAGTGGTTCGCCGCCGTGGGCGCGTATATGTGATTTGTAAAGCCAATCCGCGTTTTAAAGCGGTGCAAGGTTGCAAGAAAAAACGTTAGTTCCTGCTTTTCCTTTAAAAATTTACCTGTATTGCCTCATTTTGTTTTTAGCTTAACCACGACAACACATACTCCTTGTCGTGGTTTTTTTTGTTTTTTCTTTGCGTCCATTAGTTTTATTACTAATCATCCTGCTAATAGTGATGAAATTCACTTGCACACCGGTTCATATTTTGTCAGGTTTAATACATCCGAAAAATTTCGAGCTTCAACTTCCGTGAATGCCGAATGAATGATTAAAAAATGGCCGCATTGACGCCAATGGAGCTGGAACTGGAAATTTCTTGGTAAAAATTAAACAAACAGGGTGAATAAAAATGAAAAATGTAGGGTTTGTTGGCTGGCGAGGAATGGTCGGCTCAGTATTGATGCAGAGAATGGTCGAAGAACGTGATTTTGATGCGATTCATCCTGTTTTCTTTACGACCTCACAACATGGCGCTGAAGCACCGGTTTACGGTGGTCATCGTGGTGTTTTACAGGATGCCTTTGATATTGATGCTTTAAAAGCATTGGATATCATCATTAGCTGCCAAGGCGGTGATTATACTAATGAAGTTTACCCTAAACTTCGTGAGTCAGGCTGGAATGGCTACTGGATTGACGCAGCATCTTCATTACGTATGAAAGACGATGCGATTATCATCCTTGACCCAGTGAACAACCAACACATCCAAGATGGTTTAAATAAAGGCATTAAGACCTTTGTTGGTGGTAACTGTACAGTGAGTTTGATGTTGATGTCTCTGGGCGGCTTATTCACCAATAATTTGGTTGAATGGGCATCTGTTGCCACTTACCAAGCGGCATCGGGTGCGGGTGCTCGTAATATGCGTGAACTTTTAGCTCAAATGGGGTCATTACACACGCAAGTCGCAAAAGAGCTGCAAGACCCTGCATCTGCAATTTTAGATATCGAGAAAAAAGTCACCGACTTTACCCGTAGTGGCACAATGCCAACAGATGCCTTCGGTGTGCCATTAGCAGGCAGCTTGATCCCGTGGATTGATAAAGCCTTAGAAAATGGGCAAAGTCGCGAAGAATGGAAAGGCCAAGCAGAAACCAACAAAATTTTAGCAACGGGTAATAACATCATTCCAGTGGATGGTTTATGTGTTCGTATTGGTGCACTGCGTTGTCATAGCCAAGCTTTCACTTTAAAACTGAAAAAAGATATTCCATTAAACGAGGTTGAACAGCTGTTGGCTTCCCATAATGACTGGGTGAAAGTGGTGCCGAATGACCGTGAAATTACAATGCGTGAGCTAACACCCGCAGCAGTTACAGGCACACTAAGCACGCCAGTAGGGCGCCTGCGTAAACTGAATATGGGCCCAGAGTATTTATCTGCCTTTACTGTCGGTGACCAACTGTTATGGGGCGCCGCTGAACCGCTGCGCCGTATGTTGAGAATCTTACTGTAATGACAAACTAATACCGTGTTTTATCAAGCCTACACATGAACATTGTGTAGGCTTTTTCGTTAAAAGGGCTTGGTAATTTATTGTATTTTTTGGGGATGTTGTTGTGGCTGGTGTTCTAATTCTTTTGCTAAGAAATAGTTTAGGAACGTCCTGATCACGGCGATGATACCTAATTTGATCAGGCTATCTAAATCAGGGTCAACGGTGGTAGCTAAAATATCCGCTGCTAACTGAAACTCTAATGCGGTGGCTAACCAATCACCAAAGCAATAACGTGCGGTACGCGCTATTTTAACGCGAAACCATACAATTAATGTTTTGATTAAACCAATAATCACACAGATGACAGAAATGGTTTCTAACAGTAATTGAAGTACATGAACGCTAGAGCCTAATAACTCACGTAAAAAAGTTAATTCGAACATACAAGCCTCGATATTTAGATGAAACTCAATGCGCTAACTATGAGCAAAGATTGGCAAAATATCGAGTTTTATTGTGGGTCGACCGTTTCTGTTGGTAATTGATTAATGGATAATAAATTTCGGTTACCGTCAATTACCTGAATATTATCGCTTGGTTGGTAACATGCGCGCAGAGGTGATAAGCAAGCTTGAGACGCGCGCTGTTGTATACCAAGCCAATCACTGATTAGCCAATAATTATTTGCTGTGGAATAAGGGGCGTGTAAATGTGTTGTATTTACTGTTGGCTTACTAGCACTTTGGCTGTACCAAATTAATAAGGGAATTTCATAGGCCTCTTTTCTTGGGTTATTAACACCATGGTGGTAGTGAATAGTGTTATCACTGTCTAAGCGTTGCAATGCGTGATCTGAATAGTACATCAAAGTCGCAGGTTTACCTTCGAGTTGCTGCATAAGGTTTTCGATAAATTTATCGGTATAAGCAATTGAACTGTCGTAGCAATCGTCATCTTCTTGGCCACTAAATGTTTTTAGCTCGTCTTCAGGAAACCGGTTACAAGCAGGTTCATGGCTCCCATAGGTATGTAAAACGATGAGCTTTTGTTTATCGGTTGGGTCATTGAGAGCATCACGGAAATCATCTTGCAGTTCTTCATCATAGCCAACAAATTCGTTCCAAGCTTTCTGTTGTGACATCGAAGCAATTGCAGAAATGATACTGGTACGTTTGTTCGTTTTGCCCTGATTGCTGATCCAATACGTTTTAAAACCCGCGTGATTCGCTAATGAAATAATATTGTCTGCATAATGTGATTTGTCCTGCATCTGCTCAAAACGGATGTTAGACAATGAAATAGGAACCGACAAGATGGTGACAGGCGCGGGGGAATAGGCTTGTTGAAACGCAAAAATTTGGGGTTTCCGATTATTCAAATTAGGTGTTGTATCATACTGATAGCCGTAGAAACTCATATGGTCACGACGTAGCGATTCCCCAATGACAAGCACATAGATTTGGGTTTCAGAGTTTTTTTTCTGATAATTAAACGAAACTTTCTGGGACGATATTTTCTTGATCCCGCGGTTTTCATATAAATTTTTGACTAGCGCTGCGGCATTGTAGAACGGTGTATTCAGTAAGTATTTTTCAGTGATTAATAATGCGCTATCAGGCTTACTAAACAGTGATGCGTAATAGGCTGGTATGGCTAGTAGATAACCGCAAAGGAGTGCCAGGCTTATCGCGGCGGTACGGCGATTCATATATTTTGCACATAGATGAATACTTGATAAATATAAAGTAAAAACAAATAGATAGAAAATTACATAGCCAATATTGTAGGAAAGCATTCCCACCGTCTCACTGCTATTGGTATTGATAAAGGTTTCTGCGATAGAAGAAGAGAAGCGGATATCGTGTTTTTGATAAAAGAAGAATGAGACGGATAAATTGAGTGCCCACAAGAGCGAAACAAAAACAGTAAATACCTTGCCAAGAAGAAACCGATAGACGCCAGCGCAAAGCAGTAGTATCAGGGTACCTGAAATCACAATCGCAATGTCTGCAATAAGGCTAACATCCCCACTGAAAAATATAGGAATGATAGATATCAATAACGCATAAATTGGAATAATAAGTTGGCGCATTAGGGTGCTCTTTTTATCTGTTTTTGGCCTTGCCTTAAGTTATGTGGATAAATTAAAAATCATAAGTTTATAAATTAACATTTAGTTAACTTTGGCTGTTATTCGTTTATAACATAAAAAAAGATAAGATAATCAAAATCATGGCGTAAAAAACTGTAAAATCTTGTGATGTTTAGTCATGGTGAGTGTCTGCCTTGGCAGTGTGGAACAACCCCCGCCATAAGCGGGGGAGAATAAACAAGGTTAAAAAGCGATCGTAACTTTGGCATCAATATTGTTATCGTGATAATGCCCAGATAAAAATTTATTGTAGTTAATTGATAGCTTAGTATTTTCTTTTATATTGATATTTGTACCGACTTTTAACGCGACGCCATGGCGTGCTGCTGGGGCACTATGTATCGTAAATGCGCTCGTCGTATCAGAAAAATTCAATTTGACCCCTCTATTCAAGTTGCCATATTGATATTGCCAGTTAAGTTCACCATGTAGACCGATATTTGACTCATTACCGACTTTCCACTGGTTATCAAGACGCAGCCCTATTGTCGATAAACGAGAGCCAATATACTGTTTACCTGCTTGCAAAGAGGTGTTGTTGATGTGCTCATTGATAGCATAATTCGTTGTGTTGATATAAGTGAAGTTGGTGAATGGTTCAAGGTTCATCCAACGGGTGTTAATCGGATAGGCCATTTCAATAAACGCTTGGTGGGTATTGGTATAATAATTCGCGGAGTGACTTGTGCCATCACTGATTGCGCGTTCAGTGTGAACGAGGTGTGAAGTATGGCTAAGCCCTGAACGAACGGCGATCGGTTGCCATACTGCACTACCATAAATAGCGGCATGGTAGTTATTACTGTGACCTTGGTCTAGGTGATTAGATAATGAACTTTGGCTAAAACCTGCGGCGATGCCGAATGTCATTTTATCATTAATAAAACGTCGGTTTGCACCGAGTAATAGACCATAGCTTGATGATTTATACCCTGTCGCATTGCTATCACCCGTGGTTTTATCCCAGTCGTATAACATGTTAACCCACACATTACCTTTGTCTTCGCTATTTAATGATTCAGATAAGCGAGCTTGTTGCAGTACGGCCTCTTTAATTTGACGGCTATCATTTAATTGGTTTGATAATACGTCAGCATATATTTGCCCGGTTACATCACTAAATAGGGTTTGAGCCTCCTGCTTTGAGCGACTTTTTAACGTTTGTTCATACAGAGGGTGGCTTATCGGAAGCCTATCAATAGCGTTAGCGGCAGCTTTTTGATTTGGCGTGGTAGCCGCACTGGAAAATGGGGTATTATTACGCCCTATTTTAAGTGTGACCTCTTTCGGGGCGTAATTCAGCGTGGTTCCAATAAACTGATAATTAGGTAAAACGGTATCGAATTGGCCATTAACCCCTTTTTGAGCGCTAAGGATCGTATATTGAGTACCAAACAAGCGGTTAATATCGAGCTTAGAGAGAGGCTCGTTTTGGTTTTCAAATGAGACGGTGACGATACCGCCTTTTAATGAAGCGCTGCCTTGGCTAATGATTTTATCGTTATTACCTTCAGGGGTGATTTCCACCAAATAGTGGCTATCAGGCGCAAAAGTTATTGAATCAACAATGTTAATTGTACCAATAGAATGACCTGGAGCAACTGCAGCGCCTTGGTTGGCGGTTAATTGTTGAATGCTACCGTTGCCCGTCAGTAGACCCTGATGATGAATATTAACTGGGGCTCTGACCTGCCCCCCTTCGAGATCCAAGGTTCCTTTATTAATATCAATTGCGGAGTCTAAGTTTTTTTTAAGGGTCACTTTGCCGCCATTAATATGGGATTTTTGCAAATATTTATTTTCGCCTGCTAACACTAAGTGGCCTTGATTGACGGTGAGACCTGCAAAAGTATTGTTGCCGGATAATACGAGGGTTCCATGGCCATTTTTAATTAATTTTCCAACGCCTTGAATATTATTTTTCCACTCATCTAACTCGCCAAAATTAGCGATATCCAAATCATTAGTTTCTTGATTAACAACCAAGTTTTCATATAAATAAGCGGGGCCTTGATAAGCAGCAGGTAAGTTAATTAACCCCCAATAAGTATTGGGATCATTTTCTTTGATATTCCACCCAGCAATTGAATGGCTTGGGTATGCCGTGCTGGCTAAAATATTATTCCATTGTTTATTATTTAGGTAAGGGAAACGTAATCGAAGTAAATAACTGGCAGTTTTAGGGATATTTTTAGGCTCGATATTAGCCGTATTTTGGGTGTTTTCTTTTCCATAATAGCCGATATGCTCATTGGTGATAGGGCTAGATACTGTTAAGCAGTTTTTTTGGTTATTTGGACATGATGATGAAATATCTTTACGGATATTTTTTGCGGATTCAACAATGAATTTGGTGTTTTTTTCATCAGACAGTAGTTGTGATAATAAATAATAATTACCGACACGAGAAGCGATAGTATCGGTGGCAAAGTGTGCGCCAACAATCACGCGGCTTTCACCATATTCAATTGCTCGGTTGAACATTTCGCTGCCTTTTTCGGGAAAAATCATCGCTAATACTGCGGCTTGTTTGAAACCATTCCACGTATGGCCACTTGGGTAAGATGAGCCCTGTATTTTTGAATATTCAGCAATATAATGACCATCGTCATCCAAGACTTGGTAAGGGCGACCGCGTTTAAAGTGGTCTTTAAGAATAAAATCAATCGACCGTGTACGTTGTTTTTTTTCGTCATAAGCACGGGTACTTGTATTATGTAATAAATTGATTTCTTGATATTGTTTATGGTCTCTTATATTAATATCATGTTCACCAAACAGTATGGTTTGATAACTGTTAAATAAATAACCCGAGTCTTGGGATTTATCTGCGAGCGCTAATTTCTTCCTTTCCCCAGTGATACTGGTGTATTCACGACTAATAAGCCTATCTTGCTCAGCAACTGCACTGCCTTCTTTAGGTGTGCTATTAATAACATTGTTTTTAATATCCTCAAGCCATGTACTTCTGATATCAATAATATTTTCCTCTAATTCTAAAACATGAGTTTTTGCTGTTAGAGTATTCGTGAATATGAATGGTAATAAAGTTAGTGACGCTGAAATAAAAAATTTTCTCATTGTAACCCCGCTAATGCTATTAGTGATTTTTCATTTGGCGGAGTTTATTGATAATATATTTATTTTTTATGACAGTTATTTGGAATGAAAAAGTCATACTAATTAAAGTGTTAAGTTTTATTTTTAATTATTTTCTTGTGAGTAAAATTGCTTCTTATTGATGGGAGTTGTTTTTTTATTCTTTTATTATAAATTTAATTAAATCGTGGAAATAAGATAATCGTTATAAAAATTTTTCATAAAAAATAACCCCAGACTTTCGTATGGGGTTATTGAATTTTATTCAACCAACAGAATAATTAGATATCGATATTGGCTGCTTTTAAGGCGTTTTCTTCGATAAATGCACGACGTGGCTCTACGGCATCACCCATTAACGTGGTGAATAGTAGGTCAGTTGCGATTGCGTCTTTCACTGTCACACGCATCATACGGCGGGTTTCTGGGTTCATGGTGGTTTCCCAAAGTTGTTCTGGGTTCATTTCACCAAGGCCTTTATAGCGCTGTACGTATAGGCCACGACGGGATTCACGAGTCAACCAAGCCAGTGCTTCTTCGAAATTACTGATATCTTGGCGGCGTTCGCCACGCTGGATATAAGCGCCTTCTTCAATTAAGCCACTGATTAAGTCACCTAAGTGCGTGATACGACGGTATTCGCTGCCGTGAACAAAATCGAAGTCTAAATTGTAGTCGGTATCAACACCATGGGTACGGATACGAATAGTGGGTTCGAATAGCTGGCGCTCACGATTTTCGGTAATTGTGTAGCTGTAGGTGCTACCAAATTGTTCGTTATCTTCTAAGCGTTTAACTAACGTAGCAGCCCATTCTTCGACTTTTGCGCTGTCTTTTAAGTCATCTTCGGTGAGTGTTGACTGATAGACCAAGCTGTTAAGCAGTGCTTGCGGGTAAAGACGCTCAAGACGACGGATAATGCGGTGAGCTGCATTATATTCGACAACCAGTTTCTCAAGCTCTTCACCTTTCATGGCGGGTGCTTCAGCACTTAAATGCAGCTCAGCACCATCAAGAGCGATAGAAATTAGGTAATCGTCCATTGCATCGTCATCTTTAATGTACTGTTCTTGTTTACCACGTTTCACTTTATACAGTGGTGGTTGAGCAATAAAGATATGGCCGCGCTCAACAATTTCAGGCATTTGACGATAGAAGAAGGTCAACAGTAACGTACGAATGTGCGAACCATCGACGTCGGCATCTGTCATGATAATAATGCTGTGATAACGCAGTTTGTCTGGGTTATATTCATCGCGACCGATACCACAACCTAATGCGGTAATCAGGGTTGCAACTTCCTGAGAAGAAAGCATTTTATCAAAACGCGCTTTTTCAACGTTAAGAATTTTACCTTTCAGAGGTAGGATGGCCTGGTTTTTACGGTTACGCCCCTGTTTTGCAGAGCCGCCCGCAGAGTCCCCTTCCACAAGGTACAGTTCGGATAATGCAGGGTCGCGTTCTTGGCAGTCAGCCAGTTTACCCGGTAAGCCTGCTAAATCTAATGCGCCTTTACGACGAGTCATTTCACGAGCTTTACGTGCTGCTTCACGTGCGCGTGCGGCATCAATAATTTTCCCAACGACAATTTTGGCGTCATTTGGGTTTTCCAGTAAATACTCAACCAGTTTCTCATTCATCATCGTTTCAACCGCAGTTTTCACTTCGGATGACACCAGTTTTTCTTTGGTTTGTGATGAGAATTTAGGATCAGGCACTTTCACAGAAATAACCGCAATCAGACCTTCACGGGCATCGTCACCTGTTGCGTTGACTTTGCTTTTCTTCTGATAACCTTCTTTTTCCATGTAGTTGTTCAGTGTACGCGTCATCGCGGCACGGAAACCTGCAAGGTGAGTACCACCATCGCGTTGTGGAATGTTATTGGTAAAGCAGTAAACGTTTTCTTGGAAACCATCATTCCACTGCATTGACACTTCAACACCAATACCGTCTTTTTCGGTTGAGAAATAAAAGACAGAAGGGTGGATAGGGGTTTTATTACGGCTTAAGTATTCAACAAAAGCTTTAATACCGCCTTCATAATGGAAGTGGTCTTCTTTGCCATCACGTTTATCAATGAGTCTGATAGAAACGCCCGAGTTTAAGAAGGATAACTCACGTAAACGCTTCGCTAATATATCATATTCGAACTCAGTGATGCCTTTAAAGGTATCCATGCTTGGCCAAAAGCGGACGCGTGTCCCTGTTTGGTCAGTTTCACCAACAACGGACAGAGGGCCTTGTGGCTCACCGTGTTTGTAGATTTGTTCGTGAACTTTGCCATCACGTTTGATAACTAATTCTAATTTTTCAGATAAGGCGTTAACAACCGATACCCCGACACCGTGCAATCCGCCGGAAACTTTATAGGAGTTATCATCGAATTTACCCCCTGCGTGCAGAACGGTCATGATGACTTCTGCGGCAGAGACACCTTCTTCTTCGTGGATACCCGTTGGGATACCACGTCCATCATCCTGTACGGAGATAGAGTTATCGGCATGGATAGTGATAACGATATCGTCACAAAAGCCTGCGAGGGCTTCGTCGATAGCATTGTCGACAACCTCGAAAACCATGTGATGAAGACCTGTTCCATCGTCTGTATCACCGATATACATGCCCGGGCGCTTACGCACCGCATCCAGTCCTTTTAATACCTTGATACTTGAGGAGTCATATGTATTCGACATCAACGTTTCCTGCTCTTTCTATTTCTGAGGTTGAACTTCTATTTTGCCATGTTCTACGCTAAACATCTTGCTATTTGCATCTATCATATCATTAACTTGCTCGGGTGTAATGGCACTGACAAACACCTGTGCTTGCGTAGCTTTGAGGCGAGCTGCCAATAATTGACGGCGGCCCGCATCGAGTTCGGAGGCAAAATCATCCAGCAGATACAGGCATTGCTGCCCGCTCTGACGGGTGAAAAACTCACCCTGCGCTAACCTAAGTGCACACATCAACAGCTTGAGCTGTCCCCGTGATAGCATATCTTCAACGGGTGTACCATTGGCTCTGATACGCAAGTCCGCTTTATGTGGCCCTGAAGCGGTATAGGTTAGTGCTCTATCACGCTCAAATTGGCGTTCTAGTTGTTCTGAATAATCAATTTCTTTATCCCAGCCGCGTTGGAAGGAAACGGATAATGAAAATTCGGGTAAAAACTGTTGGCAAGTCTGCTCTATATTTTCAGCGATGCCAGAAATATAGTCTTGGCGCCATTGGCTTATCTGCTCTGAAAGCGGTGCTAACTGAGCATCCCAATGGCGAATTTGCTCATAACGAGTGACTTGCCGTAAAGCGGCATTTCGCTGCTTTAATAACCGTTTTAAATCTGACCAAACAGAGAAAAACAGTGGGTCATTGTGAAAACAGCCCCAATCAATGAAAGCGCGTCGATATTTAGGGCCACCATTGAGTAAGGTAAAACCTTCAGGGGTAATTAACTGCATTGGCAATAATTTTGCTAATTCAGCTATTTTATGGCCATCTGTTCCGTCAATTCGGACTTTACTGTCACCTTCGCGGTTTTTGCTTAAGCCTAATGAAAGGTCGTTACGCGTTTCATCTAAGTGGCTAAGTTTACCATGAAGAATAAATTGTTCTTGCTCATGGCGTATAACGCGGTTCGCTTGAATGCTGCGAAATGCACGGCCATGGCCTAAGGTGTATATTGCTTCCAATATACTGGTTTTACCGCTCCCATTTGGGCCAATGAGAAAATTAAACCCATTGGCTAAGGAGAGATCCGCATTTTCTATATTTCGAAAATCGCGGATCAATAAACGCGAAAGGATCATAAATACCGATTACAAACGCATTGGCATGACGACATAAACAGCGGCTTTGCTGTCGGTATCTTCAATTTGTACGCTAGAAGTTGCATCAGTTAGCAGCAGCTGTACATTTTCACTTTTCAGTGCGTTAAGGACATCTAAAATGTAACTGACGTTAAAGCCGATTTCCATTTCAGTGCCTTGATAGCTCACGTCAACGATTTCTTCGGCTTCCTCTTGCTCTGGGTTATTCGCCGTGATGCGCAATTGGTTTTCGCTAAAATACAGACGGACACCGCGGAATTTTTCATTTGATAAAATTGCCGCGCGAGAAAACGCTTGTTTAAGTAAATCACAACGCGCTTCTAATGTTTTGTCTGGGTTTTTCGGTAATACGCGGCGGTAATCAGGGAAACGACCATCCACCAATTTAGAGGTGAAAATAAAATCGCCAACATGGGCTCGAATATTATTGCTGCCAATTTGCAATTGCAGAGGTGCATCGCCACCATCTAATAAACGCATTAACTCAATCACGCCTTTACGTGGAACAATGACAGAGTGGGATGGCAGTGATTGACCAATATCCATCGCGCAAACAGCCAAACGGTGGCCATCGGTTGAAACGGTTCTGAGCATTTGGTCTTCAGTTTCAAATAACATGCCGTTGAGGTAATAACGGACATCTTGGTGCGCCATTGAAAACTGAGTCGCTTCAATTAAACGTTTCAGTATTGATTGCGGAAGAGAAAACTCAACCTCGCTTTGCCAATCATCCAAGTTTGGAAAATCAGCCGCAGGCAGCGTCGATAATGAGAAGCGGCTACGACCAGAACGGACGAGCAGTCTGTCATCATTGAGCTCTACATGAATTTCAGAACCCTCAGGTAATCCACGCCAAATATCGAAAAATTTGCGTGCGGGCACCGTTGTTGCGCCAACTTCATGTTCCCCAGTTAGGGTGACATTGGCCATCATCTCCATTTCAAGGTCGGTTCCAGTGAGTTGGAGGGTGCCTTCTTTTACCTGTAATAAAAGGTTACCTAAAATAGGCAGAGTTGGACGCCCACCTAAAGGACCACTAACCTGTTGTAACGGTTTTAATAACTGCTCGCGTTCTATTATAAATTTCATAGCAATTAAGATGATAATGTTCTGATTAAATTAGAAAAATCTTCTTTGATGTCATGGCTTTCTTCTCGTAACTGTTCAATTTTACGACAAGCGTGTAACACCGTGGTATGGTCACGGCCGCCAAAGGCATCCCCGATTTCAGGTAAACTATGGTTAGTTAGCTCTTTCGCTAGTGCCATTGCCATCTGACGCGGACGTGCGACAGAACGAGAACGGCGTTTTGAAAGTAAATCTGCTACTTTAATTTTATAATACTCAGCAACTGTTTTCTGAATATTATCAATAGTTACCAGCTTTTCTTGTAGTGCTAATAGGTCACGCAGTGCTTCTCTGACAAAATCGATAGTAATCGCGCGGCCAGTAAAGTTTGCGTTGGCAATCACACGATTTAACGCGCCTTCCAATTCACGGACGTTCGAACGCAGACGTTTTGCAATGAAAAAGGCCACTTCACCTGGAAGTTGGATTTCATTTTCATCTGCTTTTTTCATTAAGATCGCTACACGCGTTTCCAGTTCAGGTGGTTCAATAGCGACGGTTAAGCCCCAACCAAAGCGTGATTTTAAGCGATCTTCCACCCCGTTGATTTCTTTCGGATAGCGGTCGGATGTTAAAATAATTTGCTGATTGCCTTCAAGTAATGCGTTAAACGTATGGAAAAATTCTTCCTGTGAGCGCTCTTTATTGGCAAAAAATTGAATATCATCAATTAATAATGCATCGACAGAACGGTAATAGCGCTTGAATTCTTCAATCGCGTTGTTCTGTAAAGCTTTGACCATATCTTGAACAAAACGTTCAGAGTGCATGTAAACGACACGTGCATTGGCCTTATGTTGCATGATGCTGTTACCTACAGCATGTAATAAGTGGGTTTTACCTAAACCTGTTCCACCATAAAGGAATAATGGATTATAGGCGCCACCTGGATTTTCAGCCACTTGCCTCGCTGCTGCGCGAGCCAATTGGTTCGATTTACCTTCAACAAAGTTATCAAATGTATGCTTAGGATTCACATTAGAACGATAAGCGACATCAGGTTGTACTTTGGCTGAGTTGTCCCAACTCGGTTTAACGGGGGCTGACGGTACGGCAAAAGCAGGCACTTCATGAATGGTGCGTGCTTGGGGGGCTGCCGGCGCGACGGTAATCGGTTTATTGCCTACTTCAAAGTGTAGTGCAGGTGCGTCAGAACCACAAAAATCATTCAATAATTCATTGATATTATTGATGTATTTATCCCTAACCCAGTCGAGAACGAAACGATTTGGGGCATAAAGTGCCAATGTATTATCGTTTAATTCAGCTTGAAGGGGGCGTATCCACATACTGAATTCTGTGGCAGGTAGTTCATCCTGCAATCGGGCAAGACATTGCTGCCAAAGCGAAAGTGACACGTTGGGCTCCCCTAAACAAGGTCAATGGAACAAAGAAGTACGGATTTAAACACAGAATTTTCTAAGAGCCATTTTTAAAACGACTCAGAGTGGTTTTAGATTAACTTTAACTCACCGCATATTGCTGATCTGTGGATCAGAATAGACCTGCGATCATACCGCAAAATTCACCAGAGATCTTCATTCTTTTACACAGTTTTTATGCTTTTTATCCACAGGTAAATGTGATAAGGCATCGCCTATAAGGAAGAAGTTAGCTGGGCTACTTGAATTTTTGTTCGTTTTTCCACATGGCTGGGGATAACTCTAGACGATTTAGTGAAAATATTCCTTAAGATCAAAAAATATTTTTAGATCGCGGGAAGATCCTTGCGCTTTAGGGTGGAGTCCGTATAATCTTCCTCCCTGTGCACAGTGCTGATGTGGTTTTTACACGAAACTGAGGTATACTTGTTGGGTTCTGCGTTCTGTTCTCGCGTTAACGTTAGACTTGAATACAGACGAAAAGCAGGTTGTCAGTCAGTATGAAAATAGAATCATGAGTTGACTGTCACAGCATATGTCGGCAAACCGGTCAGCCAGGCTATAAATAAAAGTGGTTTGATTGCGTCATTTTATTGACGTGACCCCCTATGTTTTATTACAATCCTGCCTCTTTCTATATTGTTGCGATAGAGGCACAGGTGTAAATCAGTTTCCACTGGTTGCCAACGCGTTTACTGAATCAGTAATAAATTTTAAAGTTAGGTAGAAATCGTTATGAAACGCACTTTTCAACCGTCCGTACTGAAGCGCAACCGTTCACACGGTTTCCGTGCTCGTATGGCCACTAAAAATGGTCGTCAGGTCCTGGCTCGCCGTCGTGCTAAAGGCCGCGCTCGTCTGACCGTTTCATCTAAGTAATAAAGCTAGCCCTCTATTCCAGTGGTTACGCTCGCTTTTACCCGGGAGTTACGCTTGTTAACTCCCAGGCATTTCGATAATGTCTTTAAGCAGCCGCAGAGGGCGAGTTCCCCAGAGATAACAATCCTTGGTCGCCTAAACGAGCTGGGGCATCCCCGCATCGGTCTTACCATCGCCAAAAAAAATGTTAAACGAGCTCATGAGCGAAATCGTATTAAGCGATTAGCGCGTGAATACTTTCGTCTGCATCAACACGAGTTGCCTTCAATGGACTTTGTGGTATTGGTAAGGAAAGGGGTTGCCAATCTCGACAATCAACAGATCACGGAAGCATTGGATAAGTTATGGCGTCGTCACCGTCGCTTGGCTCAAAAATCCTGATCATGCTGATCAGAGGCTACCAACTGGCGATTAGCCCGTTGTTAGGGCCTCGTTGTCGCTTCAATCCTACTTGTTCAAATTACGGAATTGAGGCATTGCGCAGGTTTGGTATGCTAAAAGGGAGTTGGTTAACGGCGAAACGCGTATTAAAATGCCACCCTTTACACGCTGGTGGAGATGATCCTGTCCCACCCAGAAAAACTGATGATAATAGAGAATTATAACGATGGATTCGCAACGCAATCTTCTACTCATCGCTTTGTTGTTCGTGTCGTTCTTAGTTTGGCAGGCCTGGGAGAGCGATAAAGTTGCTCAGGACGTTAAAACTGTTCAAACTTCGCAACAAGCGGATATGCCAAGCAGTGATGCCCAAGCAGTAACTAGCAGTGGGCAAGGTAAGCTCATCACCGTTAAAACGGATGTACTGGATATTCGCATCAATACTCGTGGTGGTGATATCGATGAGGCTGACCTGTTAGCCTATCCTGCGACCCTTCATTCGGAAGACCCTTTCCGTTTACTGGAAACTAACCCAGGCTTTGTCTACCAGGCACAAAGTGGTTTGATTGGCCCTCATGGCCCAGACAACCCAGCAAATAATAACGGTGAACGTCCGCTATACTCTGCAGATTCTGCAACTTTCACATTAGCGAACGGCCAAGACGTATTACGTGTACCAATGTCATTTACGGATAACAACGGCGTTGTTTACCAAAAAACGTACATTGTAAAACGCGGTCAATATACGGTTGAAGTTGAATACAGCATCCAAAACCCTACAGCACAGCCGCTAACGTTGGCGTTTTTCGGTCAGTTAAAACAAACTATCGAATTACCAAAAGAACGTGATACAGGGAGCAGCAACTTTGCTCTGCACACATACCGCGGTGCGGCGTATTCTTCCGATGAAAACAACTATAAAAAATATAGCTTTGGAGACATCGAAGATAAAAACCTGAGCCTGACAACGAAAGGCGGTTGGGTTGCGATGTTGCAACAATACTTTGCGACAGCTTGGATCCCTGCAAGCGCAGAGAAAAGCACGTTCTACACCATCGACCTTGATAAAAAATCTGCCATCATTGGTTATAAGAGTGAACCAATGACGATTGCCGCAAATGGCGCAGGTACTTATTCATCAACGTTATGGGTTGGCCCAGAAATTCAGTCTGAGATGGCAGCAGTTGCACCACACTTAGACTTAACTGTTGATTACGGTTGGTTATGGTTTATCTCTCAGCCATTGTTTAAATTGCTGAAATTTATTCACGGTTTCGTGGGTAACTGGGGTATTGCCATCATCGTTATCACCTTTATCGTTCGTGGTATCATGTATCCGCTGACTAAAGCGCAGTACACCTCCATGGCGAAAATGCGTTTACTGCAACCAAAACTGGCGGCAATGCGTGAGCGTATTGGTGATGATAAACAGCGTATGAGCCAAGAAATGATGGCGATGTATAAAGCAGAAAAAGTAAACCCACTGGGTGGTTGTTTACCGCTGCTTATCCAAATGCCTATTTTCCTTGCACTTTACTACATGTTGATGGGTTCTGTTGAACTGCGTCATGCACCGTTCTTTGGTTGGATCCAAGACTTGTCTGCACAAGACCCGTACTACATCCTGCCAGTATTAATGGGTGTGACGATGTTTGTTATCCAGAAAATGTCACCAACAGCAGTCACTGACCCAATGCAGCAGAAGATTATGACGTACATGCCAGTTGTGTTCACTATCTTCTTCCTGTGGTTCCCATCAGGTCTGGTACTGTATTATATCGTGAGTAACTTAGTAACCATCATCCAGCAACAAGTGATTTACCGTGGCTTGGAAAAACGTGGTCTGCACAGTCGCGATAAAAAAGAGAAAAAATAATCTCGGTTCTCAGTAAGATGGGAATGGCTTCACAAAGCGGGATTCTATAGTAGTATTAAGGCGACCAGATAAGGTCGCCTTATTCTTTTCAAAAAGTCAAAGACAGAGAAACATCATGCTGATTAACGATACTATCATCGCACAGGCAACACCTCCCGGTCGTGGTGGTGTCGGTATTTTACGTGTATCAGGCCCGAAGGCGGCACTGGTTGCTGAAACCGTATTGGGGAAACTTCCTAAGCCGCGTTATGCGGATTATCTCCCTTTTCGTGATGTGGAAGGCGCTGTTCTTGATCAAGGCATTGCGATTTATTTTCCTGGCCCCAACTCCTTTACAGGGGAAGATGTTCTTGAGCTACAAGGGCATGGTGGCCCGGTCATCCTTGACCTATTACTGAGAAGAATTCTAGCTATCGATGGTATTCGTATCGCAAATCCTGGAGAGTTTTCTGAGCGCGCATTTTTAAATGATAAGCTCGATTTAGCCCAAGCCGAAGCGATTGCAGACTTGATCGATGCAAGTTCTGAACAGGCTGCGCGCTCTGCGATGAACTCTTTACAAGGCGCATTTTCTTCCCATATCCACCAGTTAGTGGAAGCACTCACTCACTTACGCATCTATGTGGAAGCCGCGATTGATTTCCCTGATGAAGAAATTGATTTCCTTTCTGACGGTAAAATTGAAGCCAAACTCAATGAAGTTGTGGCAGATTTAGAACAAGTTCGCTCCCAAGCTCGCCAAGGTAGTTTATTGCGTGAAGGAATGAAGGTGGTGATTGCGGGGCGCCCAAATGCAGGGAAGTCCAGTTTGCTTAATGCATTAGCAGGTCGTGAAGCCGCAATTGTAACCGATATTGCGGGGACCACGCGTGATGTACTGCGTGAACATATTCATATTGATGGGATGCCACTGCATATCATTGATACCGCAGGTCTGCGCGAAGCCAGTGATGAAGTTGAGCGTATTGGTATCGAGCGCGCATGGAAAGAGATTGAACAAGCTGACCATGTGTTGTTTATGGTGGATAGCACCACAACCAATGCCACGGAACCACAAGAAATTTGGCCTGAATTTATGGCGCGCTTACCTGATGAACTTCCGGTCACCGTCATTCGTAACAAAGCAGATATGACAGGCGAACCAGTTGAGTTTATTGATAATACTCGTTATCCGTTAATTCGTTTGTCTGCACGTGAAGAAAAAGGTATTGATTTGTTGCGCGATCACCTAAAAGAAACCATTGGCTTTAATAGCAATACTGAAGGTGGTTTCCTTGCTCGTAGTCGCCATTTACAAGCACTGAATGCAGCGGCCGTTCACCTAGAACAGGGATATGACCAGTTAGTGAACGCTCGCTCCGGTGAGTTATTGGCAGAAGAATTACGTTTAGCTCAACAAGAGCTGAGTGAAATCACAGGTGAATTTACCTCTGATGATTTATTAGGCCGTATTTTCTCCAGTTTCTGTATTGGAAAATAGTAAAATCTGAGAGGGTATCAGCCGATTATTGAATTCGTGCTGATACCTGACCTAAAAACAGCTGAGCAACGCATTACATATAAGTCATCATTCACTTTTGAATATTAAATCACTACTAAAATTGTTATTTACCCTGTTATTTTTATTTTAATTAAATAATAAAAAACAATATTAATTTTTATGTTATTTTTTACATGAATAAAAAAACTATCATTAACCCTGTAATTTAAATTTTAAATAAAGGGCTCAATGATGGAAATATATGATGTAAAAAGTGTTAATGAAAAAATTAATATTGATATTATTAAAAAAAATAGCAAAGAAAAGCTTCATACCTTTTTTTTCGAACGCACTAATTCGAATTTTTTAAAGTTGTATTTCTCACATATTAATTTACCTAAAAATAGTTTTGTTGAATTTGAATATGGGGATAGCGTTATACAGCGAGAAAGTTTTTATCAGATGAATGAGGCGATAATGACGATCCCGAGTAGCGGCGTTAATATTCGTGTTAGATTACCATTACTCACTGATGTAGAAAATGTTTTTTCTTTTTTCCTAGATTCGATTGAGCACGATAATCACTCAAGGGTGATTATCGGCCAAGACGAACGAAAACCTTATATGTGTTATGAAGGAAGCACAATTGCGGAGTATGCGTTATCAAGTGCAGCTGCACGTATTGGTGGATGGGGGTCTTGTTCCTTAATTGGTAGTGAAAACCATGTTCTCACTAATAACCATGTTGTCGAAAGTGATCCTAATTTAATCAATGGCGAAATATGGTTTAATTGGTTTAATGAGACTTGTAGTTCGACATCCGCAGTGACTGAACCTGTTCGTTTAAAGCCAGGCAGGGTATTAAAGCGGGGGATCAGCGCTAGCGATAATGATTATGCATTATTTACCTTAGATGAATTTGACTATTTAAATTCTAATGTGAAAGCATTATTTGGTGGGCTAGCATTAAGCCAAAGTAATCCGGTTAAAGGCGAGAATATTTATATTCCACAATATGGTGATGGTGGTTTACGCCCAATGCATATTGGCGATATAAAAAATGGCAAATTTGCTGAGATATTAAACGTTGAAAATAATGGCAATAAAATAGTTCATAATGCTGATACCCAAGGGGGATCATCAGGTTCTCCAGTTATATCAAGAGCCAGTAATCAAATTATTGGATTACATTGGGGGGGCGGGACTGTCAATGTGGGTGTCGCAGTTCAAAATTTGAATGCTGAATTAGGCGGGTTGATTGGAAATAGCAATATATCCGTTATTGGGCTTGGTCATGTTGCATCAACCAACCTGGAACTAAATCCCATTAATGCGTTAGAAACATTAATACCGATATCACTGAATGAAGGGAGTAGTATTATTCCTTTTGATACGGTGAAAATTGAAGACTATGAAAATTATTCAATAATGTATGTTGATGCTATTGATTTAGTGACTCATGAGATATTCCCGTTGTCATTTAAAGCAAGTGTAGTGAAAGAGGGGCATCAAACACATCTCCATGATGATGAGATCACAGGAGATGTGTTCTTAAAGTTCTATCATTTTGACATTGAAGCAGAAAAATTAGTGAAATGTTGGATTGCATTCAAAATATCTAATGATAATCAAAATATTAAAAATCACGTTATCCGGTTGATTTATGATAGATATGATCCTTATGTGGCCCCATTTGATATCGAAAGTGCTGAAATGTTAGCATTGAACCTTAGCCAAGATAAAAAAAATGCGACAAGCTACACGGTAAATGGCAATGATTATTATGGGTTTGTTGCGTTGTATCGCGGGCAGGGGCCACTGTCTTTGGTCTGGATTGAAAAAGCATACTCACAGGTAAAGGGGCTGTTAAAGAATTCATTAGGTGATGAAGTCCTTGTTAATTTCAGAGCTTCTCGCCAAACAGAGTGCGCTACGAACTCAATGAATACGGCTGCTTCATGTGCTTCCCAGAATAAATTCTCTCGGCTAGTATTGGAATACTTTCCTAAAGATAACCCACACCTTGTATTAGAAAATAGTGTTTATGAAGGGATCATTCCGTTGCAGGCAAAATCATGGCAAGGGGAACCCAGCAAAAACATTTTAATTAAGGTCTCTTTGCAGTCTGAATAACTGTCGTGATTTAATATTTCTCTGTATTTGAATGAATTAAGGTGTTTAGTAAATCAATATTGCCATCCAGTGTATTAGCTGAAATTTAGTGTATGCACTGTTTATTAAGGCCAAGTTCGAATGTGAGCGTTTTAATCTGCTATTAATCCCTTTCTTGTTTGTGGGTGGGGTGCTGCATTCACTTTCAGGCTCAACACGTTAATCCGTAATACGGCTACCATGGGTAAACACCGTCGCTTTACCTTGGCGGCAAAAACCCACTAAGGTTAAATTGGCTTTCTCTGCTACTTCGATGGCAAGTGCGGTCGCGGCGGAAACAGCAAACAGAATTTCCGCGCCGCAGCTTGCGGCTTTTTGCACCATTTCATAACTGGCACGGCTGGAAACCAAAACGGCTCCTTGTTGCCATTGATGACGGCTTTTCATTCCCAGTAGTTTATCAAGAGCAACATGGCGGCCGACATCTTCACAACCACCGACTAATTGACCTTCTGGGGATATCCATGCAGCGGCATGGGTACAGCCTGTTAGTGCGCCAATTTCCTGTACTTTTTTCAATTCATGCAATGCATTATCAAGGTGCGAGAGAGAGAAGGTTTGGCTGAAAGGTAGGGGAGAGATAGGCTTAAAAATTTCATCAAGCTGCTCTGTGCCACAAATACCACAGCCTGTGCGGCCTGCTAAATTACGACGACGTTCTTTGAGTTCCATAAAGCGGCGGCTAGATAATTCCACGTGAACTTCAATGCCCCGATTGCAGCCTTCAACGATATCAATTCCACGAATTTCATCACTGGACTGTATTATGCCTTCCGAAAGTGAGAACCCGACAGCGAAATCCTCAAGATCTTTTGGGGTTGCCATCATTACCACATGGGATATGCCATTGAACACTAATGCAACAGGATATTCTTCTGCAACGTAATCTTTCACTGGTGAATCAAGGTTGCCTTTTTGTTGCGCAATTGTGCTGTTTAAGCCAATCATTTGGGTGATTTGGGAGTCATTTGTAGTATTTGTTTCATACATTAGATGAATTCCTAGCATTAATGATACATAATATTAATTATGGGTAAAAAGAATTTACACCATTTGCCAGGCAATGAACCTGGGACGTAAGGAAGACGTTGAATAAAAACAGTTTACCTGATTATCGCAATTGACGTTAGGTAAACATGAGCAATGTAAATGAGGAGATCCCCATGCAAGTCAGCAGAAGGCAGTTCTTTAAGATCTGCGCTGGCGGTATGGCAGGTACGACGGCAGCGGCGTTAGGTTTTGCACCTGCAACCGCGTTAGCGTCAACGCGCCAGTATAAATTACTGCGTGCGAAGGAAACCAGAAATACCTGTACCTACTGTTCTGTCGGCTGTGGGCTGTTAATGTACAGCCTCGGTGATGGCGCGAAAAATGCAAAAGAGAGCATTTTCCATATTGAAGGGGACCCGGATCATCCGGTAAACCGTGGTGCACTTTGTCCGAAAGGTGCTGGACTTATCGATTTCATCCACAGTGAAAGCCGCTTAAAATACCCCGAAGTGCGTGAGCCTGGTACCAATGAGTGGAAACGTATCACGTGGAACGACGCTTTTGACCGTATCGCTAAGTTGATGAAAGAAGACCGCGATGCGAACTTTATCGAAAAAAATAAAGACGGTGTCACGGTTAACCGTTGGCTAACCACCGGTATGCTGTGTGCATCAGCTGGAAGCAATGAGACTGGTTTTGTAACACAAAAATTCACCCGCGCTCTCGGCATGCTTGCCGTAGACAACCAAGCGCGTGTCTGACACGGACCAACGGTAGCAAGTCTTGCTCCAACATTTGGTCGCGGTGCGATGACCAACCATTGGGTTGACATTAAAAATGCAAACCTAATCGTTGTTATGGGTGGTAATGCGGCAGAAGCGCATCCAGTTGGTTTCCGCTGGGCGATGGAAGCTAAAATCCATAATAAAGCCAAATTAATTGTTATTGACCCACGCTTTACCCGTACAGCGGCAGTGGCGGATTTCTACACGCCTATCCGTTCAGGTACAGATATTGCGTTTTTATCAGGTGTTATCAAATACTTACTGGATAATGAAAAAATTCAGCGTGAATACGTGGAAGCGTATACCAATGCGAGTTTAGTGATCCGTGAAGATTTTGGCTTCGATGATGGTCTATTTACTGGCTATGATGCAGAAAAACGCCAATATGATAAGACCACGTGGAACTATGAGATGGATGAAAACGGCCTTGCGCTGCGCGATCCGACTCTAAAACACCCACGTTGTGTACTGAATTTATTAAAAGAACACGTTAGCCGTTATACACCAGAAGTGGTGAATAACATCTGTGGTACGCCAATCAAAGACTTCCTGCAAGTCTGTGAATACCTTGCAGAAACCAGTGTTAAAGATAAAACAGCATCGTTCTTATATGCGTTAGGTTGGACTCAACATACGGTGGGTGCGCAAAACATCCGTACGATGGCGATGATCCAATTGCTCTTAGGTAATATGGGTATGTTAGGGGGTGGTGTAAACGCACTGCGTGGGCACTCCAATATCCAAGGTCTGACTGACTTAGGTTTGTTATCACAAAGCTTACCAGGTTACTTGACATTACCATCAGAAAAACAAACCACATTAGAAAGTTATTTAGCGGCGAATACGCCGAAAGCCACGGTGGCCGGTCAGGTGAATTATTGGGGGAATTACCCGAAATTCTTCGTGAGCTTAATGAAAACCTTCTACGGTGATAAAGCGCAGAAAGAAAATGACTGGGGCTTTGACTACTTACCGAAGTGGGATCAAGGCTATGACGTGCTGCGTTATTTCGAGATGATGGATAAGGGCGAAGTCAATGGTTATATCTGCCAAGGCTTTAACCCATTAGCGTCATTCCCGAATAAAAACAAAGTGGTTAAGTCGTTATCAAAACTGAAATTCTTGATTACTATTGACCCACTGAATACGGAAACGTCGAATTTCTGGCAAAACCACGGCGAAATGAACGATGTAAATCCAGCGGAAATTCAAACGACGGTATTCCGCTTGCCATCTTGCTGTTTTGCTGAAGAAAATGGTTCGATTGTTAACTCAGCACGTTGGTTGCAGTGGCACTGGAAAGGTGCAGATGCCCCAGGCGAGGCCATCAGTGATGGTGAGATTCTGTCGGGTATTTTCCACCGTTTACGTCAACTGTACAAAACCGAAGGTGGGGCACTTCCTGAGCAAGTGCTTAGCATGACTTGGAACTACTTGGATACTGATAATCCAACGCCAGAAGAAGTCGCGCAAGAAAACAACGGTTATGCATTAGTTGACCTCAAAGACGCTGACGGTAACGTTCTGGTCAAAAAAGGCGATCTACTGAGCTCGTTTGCACAGTTACGTGATGATGGTTCAACTGCAAGTGGATGCTGGATTTTTGCCGGTAGCTGGACGCCGAAAGGTAACCAAATGGCGAATCGTGATAACTCTGACCCAACAGGTCTGGGTAACACATTAGGTTGGGCATGGGCATGGCCGCTGAACCGCCGCGTCATTTATAACCGTGCATCGGCAGACCCAATGGGTAAACCGTGGGATCCGAAACGTCAAATTCTTGAGTGGGATGGCAGCAAATGGACAGGGATGGATATTCCTGACTATAGCAATGCACCTCCTGGAAGTGGTGTAGGGCCGTTTATCATGCAGCCTGAAGGTATGGGACGTTTGTTTGCACTGGATAAAATGGCCGAAGGCCCATTCCCAGAGCACTATGAACCTATCGAAACGCCGCTGGATACTAACCCACTGCATCCAAATGTGGTGTCTAACCCTGCGGCTCGCGTGTTTAAAGACGACTGGGCGCAAATGGGTAAAGCGACAGAATTCCCTTATGTGGGAACCACTTATCGTTTGACCGAGCATTTCCACTATTGGACAAAACACGCATTACTGAATGCCATCATTCAACCACAGCAGTTCATTGAAATTGGTGAACGTTTGGCAAATGAAAAAGGCATCAAGCAAGGCGATACGGTGAAAGTGAGTTCTAAACGTGGCTACATTAAAGCAAAAGCGGTGGTCACCAAACGTATTCATACGCTGAAAGTGGCTGGAAAAGATATCGATACTATTGGTATTCCAATTCACTGGGGCTTTGAAGGTTTGGCGGTGAAAGGCTTTATTGCCAACACGCTAACGCCATATGTGGGCGATGCGAATACACAAACGCCGGAATTTAAATCATTCCTTGTCAACGTGGAAAAGGTGTAAGGAGATAAATTATGTCAATGCAATCTCAGGACATTATTCGTCGCTCCGCCACCAATTCCCTGACTCCCGCGCCTCAGGTGCGGGACTATAAGGAAGAAGTTGCAAAGCTTATCGACGTAACGACCTGTATCGGCTGTAAAGCGTGTCAGGTCGCGTGTTCCGAATGGAACGATATCCGTGACAAAATCGGCACCAACGTTGGGGTATATGATAACCCAACCGATTTAACCGCCAAGTCATGGACGGTAATGCGCTTCTCTGAAGTAGAAGAGAACGATAAATTCGAATGGCTGATCCGTAAAGATGGCTGTATGCACTGTGCTGACCCAGGCTGTCTGAAGGCGTGTCCTTCAGAAGGTGCGATTGTTCAGTATAAAAACGGTATTGTTGATTTCCAATCAGAACACTGTATTGGTTGTGGTTACTGTATCGCGGGTTGCCCGTTCGACGTACCGCGTATCAACCCAGAAGATAACCGTGCATACAAATGTACGCTGTGTGTTGACCGTGTTGAAGTGGGTCAAGAACCTGCGTGTGTGAAAACATGCCCAACAGGTGCTATTCACTTTGGTAGCAAAGAAGACATGATTGGCATGGCGGGTGAGCGTGTTGAAGAGCTGAAAACCCGTGGTTATGCAAATGCAGGTTTATATGACCCTGAAGGTGTTGGCGGTACGCACGTGATGTACGTCCTGCACCACGCAGATAAACCTCAGTTGTACCACGGACTGCCAGAAAACCCGACAATTAGCCCAACAGTGACTTTCTGGAAAGGTATCTGGAAGCCGTTAGCTGCGGTTGGTTTTGCTGCAACATTTGCGGCGGCCATCTTCCACTATGTGGGTATTGGTCCGAACCGCGTCTCCAAAAAAGATGAAGAAGAGGCTCTAGAAGATTTGCATAATGCAATGTCATCTGATGACACTTCCAAGTCAAAAGAAGGGGAGGATCAGAAATGATGCCAGATGATAACGACAAAATTATCCGCCATAAGCCGATTGAAAGGATCAATCACTGGGCGGTTGTGATTTGCTTTTTGTTCACAGCAATCAGTGGCTTAGGGTTTTTCTTCCCCTCACTGAACTGGTTTATGAATATTTTAGGCACGCCACAGCTGTCGCGTATTTTGCATCCATTCGTGGGTACGGCGATGTTCTTGCTGTTCGTGTTCATGTTTTTCCGTTATTTCCACCATAACTTCATTAATAAAGAAGATATTAAGTGGGCAAAAAATATCGGCAAAGTATTGAAAAACGAAGAAGCAGGCGATGTAGGTCAGTATAACCTCGGTCAAAAAGGGGTGTATTGGGTGGTCACTATCTGCTTATTGGCGCTAGTGGTCACAGGTGTCATCATGTGGCGCCCTTATTTTGCCGAATACTTCCCAATCCCTGTTTATCGTGCAGCGATTCTGATCCACTCACTCTCTGCGATTGCGTTGATCATTATGATTGTGGTTCACGCTTACGCGGCGATTTGGGTGAAAGGTTCGGTTCGTGCGATGGTCGAAGGTTGGGTGACCCGTGGTTGGGCGAGAAAGCACCACCCACTGTGGTACCGCCAACTTCTTGAAAAAGAAAAGCAAGAAAAACAACAGCAAGAGAAAAACTAAGTTTTATCTTGTCACGTAATAATAAAGCCTGCTCTTGATGGTATTGAGGCAGGCTTTTTTATTGGAGAGAAGAGTTAATAATTAGAGGCTAAACGTGTCGCAATGCGTAACATTCTAAGTATGCGAATGTGATTATCTTTTTTGTTAACTTGATAAAGTGTGAAAAATGGGAAATTAGGAATGATTAATTTTCTGTAACTTTCTTTGTTTTTAACTTTCACACCAGAGTAGGGGGGCTTGTGGTAATTCTGTAACCTATTGAAATCGATTGTTAATTTTATCTGCGAGTAATATTCTTGCATGTTTAAAAAATAGTGATAAATGTGTTCCCTATCTGTTTGTGCCGCTTTTTCCCAAAGCAGTTTTATCATTTATCATCTCCACAGAGTTTTTTTCGTAATTGAGCCATTCGTTTTTGACTTTCACCATGTTCTATAAAAGTCGCTTTACCACTTTCATTATTATTTATCGCATTAATTTTGTTAGGTCTGTTTGGTGGCGCTTTGCAGCTTGCATCGCTAAGCGCTTTGTTTCTTCATCAATTCTAAAATGAATAGTATCCATAATAAGCCTAATGTGTTGTCATTTGTGTTATTTTATTATGATTACAGTAATCATAAAATCACCTATCATTAATGGTCAGGCTATAGACAAAAGCCAGTGCTAGCAGTATCAACACAAAAGAAAAACCGAGGAATTGGTAATTGACGGATAACACCCCGCCCGTTAATCCCCCCAGAATAAAAGATAATACGGCGAGGAACAGCACCTTTTTGCTGCTATCACCTTGCACGTTTTTTAAAAAAGCATTGATGCAGGATGTTGTCATCCCAGTAACATACGTTGAATGAATACCAACAGTCCCCGCCTTATTAAAAAAGCCGTTTTGTAACCCCATGGATAAACTAATGATAAATATTACGATATTGTCAGAATAGACGGCATGGGCGAAGAAATAGAGCGCAAACACCCCAGTAAATAATAAAAATGATAAACCAATCAGAAAACGGTAATCACGTAGTGAGTTATTTTTTAACCGTTGCCATGAACCAAGGCAAGTCCCTAGAAAAAAGCCACAGATAGAAACTGCGGAAAGTAGGAGCATTGGCCAATCTAACTTGGCGAGGTACACCATGCTTAAAATACTGTTCCCCGTCAGATGCCCCGTGAACACTTCAAAAATCACGAAAGAGCAGGCATCAACAAACCCGCCAATAAAGGCCAGTAAGAGGAAAAAGGGCGTATGGGAGTTGGCTTCAAATTGGAATAATGTCATTGGTTGTTCTGCCGCTCATCAAAATAGATAGTGATGGTGAGTATATGCATTATTTAGAAAATAATAAAAAAACCTGATACGGGAAGTATCAGGTTTGAGAGTTAACGACGTTTATCAGTGGATAATTACAGCGAATGTTCGCGGTTTAATGCTTCAATGGTTTTTTTCGCACCGTTATCACGCAGTGATAGGTAAAACGCAGTCACTTTTTCAGTAAATAACGGGTTGTTGACCAATTCTTGGGTAAACAAACTTTCCAGTGAGAGCAATGCCTTAACGCGGTTTTCATCATCCTGACTTTGTGCCACCAGTTCAGCCAGTTTAGCGGCCTGTGGGTCACTCACTTGAATATCTGCACCCTGATCGTCTTTCCCACTGACATAACGCATCCACCCTGCAACAGCTAACGCTAAATAATCAAATGATTGGCCATTTTTTAGGTGAATTTGAATCGAATCCAACAAACGTTGAGATAGTTTTAGGGTTCCATCCATCGCAATTTGCCATGTGCGGTGTTTGAGCCCCGTATTTTTAAAGCGTTCAATTAACGCATTTGCATACTGAGGTAAATCGACATTTTTAATGGAAAGTGTCGATGCTTGCTCATTCACCATCAAGTGGTAAGCCGCTTTTTCATAAGCACTGTCTTGCATACATTCATTAATGTACTGATAGCCTGCTAAGTATCCCAAGTAAGCAAGGAATGAGTGGCTGCCGTTTAACATGCGCAGTTTCATTTCTTCAAATGGGATAACATCCGTGACTAACTGGGCACCTGCTTTTTCCCATTCAGGGCGGCCTGCAACAAAGTTATCTTCTATCACCCATTGCTTAAAAGGCTCACAGGCAATCGCAACTTTATCAACAACAGAACCAAGTTGGGATTGAATTTTCTCTGCGGTTTCTGTGGTCATTGCAGGTACAATTCTATCTACCATGGTTGACGGAAACGTGACATTTTCCTCAATCCATTTGGCTAACTCTGCATCGCGCTTTGCCGCCATCGCAAGGATAACATTTTTCGTAATATGCCCATTTTCTGGCATATTGTCGCAGGACATCACGGTAAAGGGTGCTAATCCTAATACTTTGCGGCGACGAAGCGCTTCAACAATCACGCCAGGCAATGATTTAGGTGCTTCAGGGGACACTAAATCATGGGCGATAGCGGGGTTATCAAAATCAATTGACCCAGTTGATGGAACGTAGCAGTACCCTTTTTCTGTGACCGTCATGGAGACGATAGCAATATTTGGGTCTAACATACGATTGATAACAGCATCAATACCGTGAATGGTTGGGTGTAGTGCCTCTTTAACCACGCCAACGGTACGGGTTTGCCAGTTATCACCTTGCATTTCAACAACGTTATACAAGCAGTCTTGAGCCAGTAAATCTTCGATTTGCTGCTCGCCACCCACTAAGTTAACTTCACAAAATCCCCAATCACTTTGGTGCTCCGTCGCTAAAATGTCTGCAAAGATGGCTTGATGGGCGCGGTGAAACGCGCCGAAACCCAAGTGAAGCATTTTAACGTTAACCTGATTTCTATCGTAGTTTGGCACTTTGATAGCCGCAGGGAGTTGGTTTAGGTTATTGATTGACAGTTGCATATTTGGCCTTACCTTTACTTTTTTGTTGCTCAACTTCTTCAACCGCATCCAGTGGGCTGGCTAAGTCACGGTCTTTGACTTCAGGCATGATGATGGCGGTAATTAATGAAATGGCAGAATAAACAATGATCATAATAGCGATAGGCCACCAGCTCCCTGTGATGCTACAGAAGATACCTGCAAGCACTGGGCCTAAGCCAGATGCAATTAACCCACCAATTTCTTTTGCAACAGCCATACCCGTAAAACGGTTACGTGAGTTGAACATTTCAGCCATCGTAATATTTTCAAGAGCAAATAACCCGAGAACTGAACAGTTATGGACAATAATAATACAGATGGTGATTAAGCTGACACTGTTGGCTCCGTTTACGATGACGGAAAGCATCGGGTAGGCGAGCAGCATCGCGGATAAGCTAAGGATAATATAAGGAATACGGCGACCAAATTTATCTGATAGTAGGCCAATCACAGGGATTGTAAGGAAACCTACAACGGAGCTGATCATGATCGCATCAGTTGGAATACTTTTATCGAATAATAGACTTTGAACTAAATAACCCGCTAGGAATGTCTGGATAAGCCCTGAGTTACCTGCTTGGCCAAAACGGATACCTGTTGCCAACCAAAACGCTTTCGTTTTGAACATCGCAAAGAAACTTTCTTTTGGTGGTGTTTGGACAGCCACCTGAGCTTCTTGCTCTTCCGCATTTTGAACTTTCTCAAACACTGGGCTTTCTTTGAGGTTCAGTCGTAGCCAGACAGCAAACAGCATCACAACAAAACTTGCTAAGAATGGTACACGCCAACCCCAAGCCAGTAAGTCTTCTTTGTCTAACCAGAAGAACATAAATGCCCAGATAGCCGTTGCGCTCAGTGTTCCGCAGTTTGTACCTAAACCAACCAGTGAAGCGACAATACCGCGGCGGCCTTTTGGCGCATATTCGGCGAGCATGGTTCCTGCGCCTGAAATTTCAGCACCAGCACCTAAGCCTTGAATAATTCGCAAGAGAACTAATAGCAGCGGTGCGAGGATACCAACCTGTGCATAAGTCGGTAATACCCCGATTAAGGTGGTACACACCCCCATCATAGTGATGGTAATGAATAACACTTTTTTACGACCGATTCTATCCCCCATCTGACCAAAGAAGACTGCACCAACAATACGGGCGACATATCCCGCACCATAGGTACCCATGGCGAGGATTAACGCCATTGATGCCGATTGCTCTGGGAAGAAAATTTCGTGGAAAACAAGTGCTGCACCTAGTGAGTAAAGCTGAAAATCCATAAATTCGAGGGCGGTTCCAAGCCAACCAGAAACAGCAGCTTTGGTGAGATCCCCAGAGCTACGTTCGACTTTCCCTGATTGGTCTATCGACTGAGTATTCATATTATTATCCTATTAATCACGTCGGGTAGTATTTGAAATAATTATTTTTTTTGTAATAAAATTAAAAGGTTAAAAGAATTTTACAGCAGGTTTTTTGGTCTTTCTCAAAGGTTAGAATTGCCTCTTGCGCCTCAGTGAATGGGAACTGATGGGTTAAGATTTTGGTTGGGTCGATTTTGTTCGACTCAATCCAGCTAATCACCTCTGGGAATTTTTTCGCATTTAGGCGTGAAGAGAATAGGGCAATCTCTTTACTGGTAATGCTCTGTTGTGTCACGGAACTTGGCTCACTCGAGAATCCCATAATAGATACTCTTGCCGCAGGAGATGCAATTAAAATCGCTTCTTGCAAAATAGCGGGATGGCACGCTGCATCTAACACAACCGTAGGTCGTAGATTTAAGGCTTTGAGTTGTTCAGGAAGCGGTGTTTGTGAGTTATCAATCACGATATCCGCTCCACATGCTGTGGCTCTGGCTAATCGCTCAGCAACACGGTCAACCACAATTAAGGTTTTGACTTGGTAAACGCCTTTTAAGACTTGTGCACAGGTTAATCCAATCGTGCCTGCACCATAGACTAAGGCCACATCATCTTTGGTTGGCTGAACGTGCGAGGTAACGTTGGCTGCGATAGAGTAAGGCTCGACAGTCACTGCACACTCATCTCTGATTGAATCAGGAATGGTATACGCATTGGCTGCAGGCACAGTGACATACTCAGTAAAGCCGCCATCAGTATGAACGCCCAAGACTTCTAAGGTTTCACAGACATTTGGTTTACCAATTGAGCAAGGATAACAATGACCACAACTGAGTACAGGGTCGATAGAGACGCGTTCACCGATACGTTTGCTATCCACACCGCTACCCACTTTTTCAATGACGCCAAAAAACTCATGGCCGATGATACGAGGGTATTTTGCAAATGGGTTGTGACCACGATATATATGGCTATCAGAGCCACAAATACCCGCTAAGCGAACTTTGATTTGCACTTGATTTTCAGCAGGTTCAGGAATTGAACGCTCTTCTATCAATAATGTATTGGGTTCTTTTATCACTACAGCTTTCATATTTAACTCCGAATTATCTAAAAATCACCAATTCCATAAAGTACCGTCTTCAAGACGGGCAATAGGTAGGTAAGCTGGGTTGTACGGGTATTTCGCTGCCCGTTTTTCATCAAAATCGATACCTAAACCAGGCTTATCACTTGGGTGCATGTAGCCGTCTTTAAATGTCCAGTTAGGGCTAAAGACAGAGAGCATTTCTTCGGAGTACCCCATAAATTCTTGTACACCAAAGTTGGGTACCCATAGGTCAAAGTGCAGGGCAGCGGCGTGACAAATAGGGGACAGATCGGATGGGCCATGTGAGCCCGTTCTAACTTGATAAAGTGAGGCGAAATCTGCAATTCGACGCATACCTGTAATACCGCCCGCATGTGTAATAGTGGTACGGATATAGTCGATAAGCTGTTCTTCGATTAGTTGTTTGCAGTCCCAAATACTATTGAAAACTTCACCAACGGCGATTGGGGTGACGGTGTGCTGGCGGATCAGTCTAAAACAGGATTGATTTTCCGCTGGTGTTGGATCTTCCATCCAAAATAAACGTGCATCTTCAATGCTTTTACCAAAGCGAGCCGCTTCAATCGGTGTTAAGCGGTGATGGACATCGTGCAGGAGGTGTTCATTGAAACCGTATTTATCGCGAACAGCTTCAAACAGTTTTGGCATGAAATCGAGGTATTTTTCGGTTGACCAAAGTTGTTCTTCGGGGTGGTGTCCTTTGGTGGCAGGTTCGTAAGCAAGGTTTTGTCCTTTGCTTTGACCATAGGTCGTTGCCATACCAGGGATCCCACACTGCACGCGGATAGCTTTAAAGCCTTTTTCCTTATATTTTGCGTAGTTATCTAATGCTTCAGGAATATCTTTACCTGTTGTATGGCAGTACACCATCACGCCTTCACGGGATGCTCCACCTAATAATTGGTATACAGGCAAGTTAGCAATTTTGCCTTTAATATCCCATAAAGCCATGTCGATGGCTGAAATGGCAGACATGGTCACTGGGCCTCTACGCCAATAAGCCCCTTTGTAGAAAAACTGGTAAATATCTTCAATTTTGTGTGGGTCACGACCAATGAGCTGAGGGCATAGGTGGTCTTTTAAGTATGAAACAACGGAGAGTTCACGACCATTGAGTGTCGCGTCACCCACGCCATACACGCCTTCATCCGTGGTAATTTTTAATGTGACAAAGTTACGACCGGGGCTACATACAAACACTTCTGCGTTTACGATTTTCATTTTTGCCCATATCCATATTTATGTTAACCAACTGATCAACCAAAATGAGAGAAAACACCTAACTGGTTTATTTATTGGTTGACCAAATTTTCTTTTTTTCACTCTACCAACCAAGAAATTAAAAGACAACGACTAAAAAGCCGACAATAAGTGAAGGTGATCACAAATTGGTTAACTAATTTGGCCAAAATAATGGATAAATTGGTTGACCATTATCAAGAGTGACGATAATCTACAATGGAAGAACTAAATTTAATTCGACAACGCGTTGTACATATATATGAAAACTCAATACCGCTCGTACCAGTACCTAGGTCAGCAGTTAAAAGAGCTCATTGCATCTGGTGAATATCCGATAGGAAGTCGTTTAATGCCAGAACGTGAGATCGCTAAAAAATATGATGTCAGTCGCTCATTGGTACGTGAAGCGCTCATCATGCTGGAAATTGAAAAGTTGGTTTCTATCAAGAAGGGTTCAGGTGTTTATGTCATTAATCATCCAGACTTGCTTATTGATGAAATCAAGAGTTTGGATCATGGGCCTTTTGAAATTCTACAAGCTCGCCAAGTGATTGAAAGCGCAATTGCGGCATGCGCTGCCTTGTCAGCAACAAAAGCAGATATCCAAGAAATCCGTGCGTTACTCGAAGATGAACGGATTAAAGTTGCTAATAATGAAAGTGATGATGAAAATGATCATAAGTTTCATGTGCTTATTGCTCGCGCAAGTAAGAACGACATGATGGCGAAGATCATTGATGATATTTGGGCTGTACGGTTACAAAGTCCAATGTGGGACAAATTGCATGAGCATATCGATAACACGACTTACCGTAAGAAGTGGTTGATTGATCATGAAAATATTTTAAATGCACTACAAAAGCGTGACCCTGAATTGGCGAAAAAAGAGATGTGGCAACACTTAGAGAATGTCAAAAATACTCTAATGCAGCTTTCCGATTTTGACGACCCCAATTTTGATGGTTATTTATTTGAAACAATTCCTTATCAGACTATTTTTGAATAAGTGAAGGAGATGTACTCATGGAGCATACGTGGCGTTGGTATGGGCCTAATGACCCAGTTTCTTTAAGTGATGCAAGGCAAGCTGAGGCGACAGGGATCGTCTCTGCTCTCCATCATATTCCAAACGGTGTTGTTTGGAGTGTTGAGGAAATCGTAAAGCGTAAGGCTATCATTGAGGACGCTGGTTTAGTTTGGTCTGTTGTTGAAAGCATCCCTGTTCACGAAGATATTAAAACCCAACAGGGTGATTTCGAAAAATATATTCAGAATTATCAGCAAAGTATTCGCAATTTAGCCTCATGTGGCATTAAAACAATTTGCTATAACTTCATGCCAATTCTTGATTGGACGCGTACAGACCTTGGCTATACGTTGCCTGATGGTTCTAAAGCATTACGCTTTGATAATATCGCGTTTGCAGCATTTGAAATTCATATTTTAAAACGTGAAAATGCAGCAGCAAGTTATTCAGAACAAGAAGTTAAAGAGGCTGCTGAATATTATGCGGCAATGTCATCCGACGATATTGATAATTTAATTAAAACCATTATTGCAGGGCTACCTGGAGCAGAAGAGGGCTATACATTAGACCAATTCCGTGAGCGCTTAGCATTGTATAATGATATTGATAAAAACCAATTGCGTGAAAACTTACGTTATTTCTTGCAGAAAATCGTACCTGTCTGTGAAGAAGAAAATGTTGTATTAGCAATTCACCCTGATGACCCACCACGCCCTATTTTAGGTTTACCACGTATTGTTTCAACAATTGAAGATATGCAGTTTATTAAAGAAAGCTGCGATAGTATTCATAATGGTTTTACGATGTGTACGGGCTCGTATGGTGTACGCGCAGATAACGACCTTGTGAAAATGATTAATACATTTGGGGATCGTATTCATTTTACACATTTGCGTTCAACGGTGAGAGAAGAAAACCCAAATACTTTCCATGAAGGAAACCATATTGCAGGTGATGTCGACATGTTCGAAGTCGTTAAAGCGATTTTAGCGATTGAACAAAAACGCAATGAGGCGGGTTTACCACCTATTCCAATGCGTCCTGACCATGGTCACCAAATTTTGGATGACCTAAAGAAAGTTACAAACCCAGGTTACTCAGCGATTGGTCGTTTAAAAGGACTGGCGGAAGTACGGGGATTAGAGCTAGCACTTAAGCGGATGTATTATCCTGAGTTATTAAAAGCATAATTTATATTCATAATGCTTGCTTTGATGATTTGGCATTATTGAACTATCGAATAGTTAGATATACTTAAATATACGCGATCAAGATAAACTGGTCGCGTATATAAATACGGTTTTAAATTAAAATTTAGCACCCCATCTATGATATCTTGGTAAAATATTGCCAAATTTAATGCTGTGTTTTTATTATGACTGAATTTTCCCTAATAGTAACCCCGTTAATTTTTCAAGTTATCTAATATTAATATATTGTTATTTAATATTTTATTTATACTCTCATTGTGGGCGGGATTTTATTAAATAACGCAATGCTATCGTCTGAAATAAGTAGTTTGTTTTTCTACTAACATGTTCTTTCCAAGCTTTTATCGAGTAAAATTAAACCTTGCGATATCCCTAAGGATGTGACGTTGATAGACTCATCTGATTGATTTAGTGAGCTATTTTTAGTCAGAGCAATAAATTGGTTTAATTATTTTGAGAAAAATATAACTGTCCTTAGTTGGTTGGTAGATTATAAGTTAGGTTATCAGACCATTGATGATGTATTACGATAAAAAATGCAATTAATATTATTATAAAAGCATTAGATTGCTAATGTTGGCTTAATTATATTTTTGATTTCACTATAATTAGATAAGAAATAAAATTGAGTGATTTGGACGTAAAATTAACAATATGTGAATTGTTTCTCTTTATTTTCTTTCTCTGTAATAATTTATTATTACTGATTAAGCCGAAATTTTATTTAACTGCATTTATTGAATAATTAATAATTTTGATATTATTAAAATTTTATGAACTTCACAGGTTAGAGTGCTTCGATAATTTATAGCATTGAAATAGGCATAATCCATACTTCAAAAACGGATTTTTATCGATTACTCAATATCATAATTGCCGATTCTTTAAGGTAAATTTGTCGGTGTTTTTTCTTTAGTTGTCCGCAAAACCCTTATCAGATCAAATACCCGTATTGATACAAAGGGGTTAAGGTAGCGACCCAACCAAATTTGTTTTATCCTGAGCAGTTAATAGCAGCAATTTTTGCTGATGGCATAAAATAGGAATGATAAATTTGTGTATAGGCTTACCCTATATGCTCAAAAAATCGTTCAGAAAATAGAAAAGTGAGAATGCAATGGGTATTCGTATCGTTCCTAAAGAAGAGTTAGGACAAGAAAGATTAAAAGAAAAAGGCATTGGTTTTATTCCGCCAGTACTGTTCCCTAACTTAAAAAGCTTATACCAACGTCGAGCTGAGAGACTGAAAGAGCTAGGTATTGGGGAACATCCTTTTGCTGATTATCTTAGCTTTGCAGCTGAAGTGGCAACTGCACAACATAATGCACAGCATGATAATCCACTAGATATTGATATGACAGTAGTTTTAGAGCGTTCAATTCATACTAATAATCCGCCGTTGGATGCTAAAACGCTGCCTCGTACAACACATTGGCATAAATTATTAAAATCAATAATTGCAGAATTAATGCCAGTTGTTCCTGAATCTGTACGTCCAGCGCTCGAAAATTTAGATAAGGCATCTGAAAATGAATTAGAGGCCATGGCAACAGCGTTATTAAATGAAGAGTTTGAAAAGGTACCTGCAGATAAGTCTATGTTTATCTGGGCCGCGCTTTCTGTTTATTGGGCGCAAATGGCGGCGAATATTCCAGGTAAAGCGCGTGCAGAACACGGTGATCATCGTCATTTTTGCCCTGTGTGTAATAGCATGCCTGTTTCTAGCATCGTTCAAATTGGGACTTCTCAAGGTCTACGCTATTTACACTGTAACTTGTGTGAAACTGAATGGCACATGGTGAGAGTGAAGTGCAGCAATTGCGAGCAAACAGGTAAGTTAAACTATTGGTCTCTTGATGATGAAAATGCGGCGGTGAAGGCGGAAAGTTGCGGCGATTGCGGCAGTTATCTTAAAATTCTTTACCAAGAAAAAGAAGCCAAAGTGGAAGCCGTTGCGGATGATTTAGCCTCAATTATTCTTGATGCGCGTATGGAAGAAGAAGGCTTTGCTCGTAGCAGTATTAACCCATTCCTGTTTCCTGGCGAAAAGTAAGTTGTAAAAGAGAATAGTGACTATGGTGGAAGCAAACTTAGCGTTATATCGACAATTACCCTCAATTGACAAACTATTGCAGCTTGATGAAGTGCAAATATTGGTTGAACAGTCGGGGTTGCATTGGGTCACCACGTGTTTACGTGAAATGCAGGAACAAGCGCGAAAGTGTATCTCTCAGCAGGGACAGCTACCAGATTGGCATATTGACTGGCTAAAAGAACTCGCTAAACGCCACGATGAATTAGGCCAAAGTGCATTAAAAAATGTCTTTAATCTAACGGGAACGGTTTTGCATACCAATCTTGGGCGAGCAGTGATGTCCAAAACAGCGATTGACGCAGTTAGCAAAGCGATGAGTTCATCTGTCACATTAGAATATTCTCTTGATGGCGCAATGCGTGGTCATCGGGATCGCGCAATTGCAGACTTACTTTGCGAGCTCACGGGCGCAGAGGATGCTTGTATTGTAAATAATAATGCCGCAGCTGTTTTATTGTTGCTTGCAACGGTGGCAAATGGTCAGCAAGTGATTGTTTCTCGCGGTGAGTTGGTTGAAATTGGCGGTGCTTTTCGTGTGCCAGATGTAATGTCTCAAGCGGGTTGCCAACTGGTTGAAGTGGGTACCACTAATCGTACTCACTTACGTGATTACGAAAATGCGATTAATGAGCACACTGCACTATTAATGAAGGTGCATACCAGTAACTATAGCATTGAAGGCTTCACCGCTGAGGTTGAAGGTCATGAACTGGCTGAGTTAGGCAAAAAATACCAGCTTCCCACAGCAATTGATTTAGGCAGTGGTTCCATGATTGATATGACGGCATATGGTTTGCCTGAGGAGCCTATGCCTCATACTTATCTCACTCAAGGTGTTGATTTGGTTTCTATTTCAGGAGATAAACTGCTAGGAGGCCCACAAGCAGGTATCATTCTTGGAAAGAAAAAATGGATCGATGCTATACAAAAACATCCGTTAAAACGTGCATTACGAGTCGACAAAATGACGTTAGCGGCACTGGAAGCGACATTAAAGCTCTATCTTACCCCTGAAAAACTGACTAATGATTTACCGACATTACGTTGGTTAACGCGTGACCCTGAGACAATTCGTCGTAGTGCAGATAATGTGTTAGTGGCTTTACAGGCATTCTATGGTGACAAGTTTATCGTTGAAATTGAACCTTGCTTGTCACAAATTGGTAGTGGCTCATTACCTATTGATAGATTGCCAAGCTTTGCGATTACCTTTGCGCCTCTCAATGGTAAAGGCGGTACATTGGAGCAGTTAGCGTCTCATTGGCGTCAACTATCTGAACCTGTGATTGGACGAATGAAAGATGGGAAACTGTGGCTAGATTTGCGCTGCCTCGATGATGAACATACATTATTACAGGTTTTACTTTCATGATTTTCGCAACTGCAGGCCATGTTGACCATGGAAAAACATCATTAATTCAACTAATTACAGGCGTAAATACTGCGCATCTTCCAGAAGAGAAAAAGCGTGGGATGACTATCGATTTGGGCTATGCCTATTGGCCTCAACGTGATGGTAGTGCTATTGGTTTTATTGATGTTCCAGGGCATGAAAAGTTCTTAGCTAATATGTTGGCGGGAATCGGCGGGATTAATCATGCACTTCTCGTCGTGGCGTGTGATGATGGCGTGATGGCGCAAACTCTTGAGCACTTGTCTATTTTAAGGCTTGCAGGTTGCCAAGATCTTACGGTTATTTTAACGAAAGCAGACCGCGCTGATGATTTACGTATCGAACAGGTGGCTGAACAGGTTAAAGCTGAATTATCTCAACAAGGTTGGTCTAATGCGACTTTGTTTATCACCTCGACCCTAGATGGCCGCGGTATTGATGCATTACGCGAATACTTGCAGCAGTTACATCAGCAAAGTGGAACACATGAAAATTTACAACGCCGTTTTCGCTTAGCGATAGACCGTGTTTTCCATGTTAAAGGTGCAGGGATTGTTGTTACAGGAACGGCCCTTGCAGGCCAAGTTCAAGTCGGCGGCTCATTGTGGGTGACAGGCGCAGATAAGCAAGTGCGCGTTAGGGGGATCCATAGGCAAAATCAACCTGCAGATTTTGCACAGGCGGGTGATCGTGTTGCATTAAATCTTTCAGGTGATATTGATAAAGAAGATATCACCCGAGGTGATTGGTTACTGGCCGAAAAACCTGCATTTATTGCTAATCGTGTGATTGTTGAACTGGAGTGTGACTCGCTAATTAAGCATTGGCAGCCTGTCCACTTATACCATGGTGCAAGTCATATCACTGGGCGAGTTTCTTTATTGGTTGATCAAGGGGAAACACCTGTTCTTGCCGAGTTAATTTTAGATACCCCATTATGGTTAGCTGATAATGACCGATTGATTATTCGAGATATCAGTGCCCGCCAAACATTAGGGGGGGCTAGAGTGCTCAGATTAACCTCTCCTCGTCGAGGAAAGCGCCTTCCAGAATTTTTAGATTGGTTAGCTTTATTGTCGAAAGAAGATGATGAGCTAACGCATTTCAAGTTGCAACTTCCTCAAGGTGAATTAAACCTACAAGATTATGGTTGGGCTAGGCAGTTAACAGGTGATGCACTTGAAAACATATTAGTGCAAACGGATGCAGAACATGTTGGAAATAGCGTTCTCTCTGCGTTTAAAGCACAAACTGCGAAAGACCGATTAATTCAAACTCTTGAAAAATTTAATGAAGTACATAGCGACCAGATAGGCGTTGGAAAAGCGCGTTTAAAACGTATGGCACTGCCTTCAATGAGTGATGCGTTAGTTTTCAAATTAATTAATGACTTGATTGAAAATGGAACGATTAAGCAAACGCGCGGTTGGTTGCATATGCCGCAGCATGGACTTATTTTTGATGCCCAGCAGGAAGTGATTTGGCAACAAATTTTCCCTTTATTGACGCACAATGAGGCATGGTGGGTACGTGATTTAGCAGTAGAAACTGGGCATGAAGAAGAGGCTATGCGCCGAGTACTCAAAAAAGCGGCTCAAATGGGGTTAATTACCGCTATCGTTCGTGATCGTTATTATAGCCATGAGCAAATTAATCATTTCGCATCACTAATCCACCGTCATTGTTTGGAAAATGACGTCATTTTTGCTGCTGATTTTCGTAATGAGTTAGGGATTGGTCGAAAACTTGCGATACAAATTCTTGAGTTTTTTGACAAAAGCGGTTTTACTCGTCGTAAAGGCGATGGTCACTATTTACGAGATAAAGGCATTTTCGTTGAATAAATTGAGTGTTTTGATCCGCTATAGTGGTGCCTCATAGCAAACCCCTCATATTAAACTTGTGGTAAAACTGATGAAGAAAAAGTTATTTGCAGGCTTTTATCTAGCATTGATCTTTATTGGCTCTCTTTTCTTGGTGTTTGAGAAAGGTAGCGTGATTTATCCTGCACTCATATCGCTCAGTGTATATGCTGTGTTATTTGGTATTTTAATGGTATTAACCGCACGCTGGTTATTTTCTGTCGTAATTACCAGTACCCTGTTTATTATCATAAAATTCCTAAATCAGTTAAAAGTCCATTATTACAAAGAACAGCTTTTCTTCACTGATATTAATATTATGACAGACACCTCTAATATGGGCACGTTAAGCCATTATTGGTTAGCAGGTGTTGCGCTAGTTGGGCTATTAATTCTACTGGTCGTTAATGGTGCCATTAGTTGGCGTTTAATTAAGTCGAGCAAATCACATGTTTCACGCATTTTAGGTGTGATACTGGTTGTTGTGGGTTATTTTGGCGCTAATTTTGCTAGCTCCCATTATTATGACCGATGGTCCCAGACGTTGCCAAAAGGTCGCGGGACTGTGACTAATATCATTATGTCCGCAAAAAATTCCAGTTACCAATCTCCTGAGTTTGTGGGTACCGCTGACTACTTTATCGAAAAAGCGGCGACAGTCTCATTAAACAATAGTACCTCGTCAGAAAAGCCAGATATTGTTTTATTACTGCAAGAATCAACGGTTGACCCGCACATTTATGATTTGCCAGAAGGCACGAAACTCCCTAATTTATTTATGTTCCAGCAGGATGCTGGGGTCACTGCTCATAGTCAAATGCGAGTCCAAACCTTTGGTGGTGGCACTTGGTTATCTGAGTTTTCAGCGTTAACTGGGTTAAATAGTGATGATTTCGGGGCACAAAAAAGTGGTGTGTTTTACTTTATTGTCGATAACTTGAAAAATAGCTTATTTAAAGAAATGAAAGCCAATGGTTATTATACTGTTGTGCTGACGCCATTTAATAAAGGGGCTTATCATTCGGGTCATGCATATGAAACATTAGGTGTGGATAGAATTATTCAGCCCCAGGAACTTGGCTACCCAGGGAAATTACAAGATAATCTATGGACTATTAGCACGGACGACATGCTGAAGTACGTCAAAGAAATCTTAGCAAAAGAAACGGATAAGCCAGTCTTTATTTTCTCTTTAACCATGTATGAACATGGGCCTTATAAAGAAACACATAGTGATGATTTCGGTATAAAAGATAAAATTAAGCATCAAGATGCAGCTGGTGAATTTAGCCACTATATGGAAAAAATTACCGCGTCCGATGGGGCGATGCGAGATTTCGCTGAGTTTATTGATAAGCGCGACCGCCCGTTAATGTTTTTATATTTTGGGGACCATCAACCAGGTATTAGCCTAAATCAGTACAATTCACCATTTTCATCCCCTGCGTATTTAACGCAATTTACATTGCGGGACAATTTAAAATCAGGTACTGCAATCAAAACAGGGGAATTAACCGATATTTCATTCTTGGGTGGAATTTTGCTGGAAAGAGCAAACTTAAAGATTTCTCCATTCTATGAAGCAAATATCAAAATGCGTCATTTATGTGATGGTAAGCTCAATGATTGTGAAGACCAAAAATTGTTAGATAGTTACCGTAATTACATTTATCGCACATTGGAAGCGGCAGATAAAAGCGGTACTCAATAAATTGTGATGATTGGCCGCAGGTTGGAGCAAACTTGCGGCTTTCTTTTATGTCGATTTTTGAAATCTTAATACTTCCTTAAAATTCACTGCTTTTTTACACATTATTATTCTAACCATAAAACCATTCACTGTTTTTTTTGTCTTAAATTAAGTTAATTTTTTCTGTGAAACTTGGTGCTCTATTGAGCTTTGTGAATGGTTTAATGCTAGAAGACGATAAATATGAAATACTTGGTCACGGGAAGTGCGGGTTTTATTGGTTTTAGATTGTGTCAGCGTTTATTAGAAAATGGGCATGAAGTCGTTGGAATTGATAACCTAAATGCCTATTACGATCAGGGCCTTAAACAATCTCGTTTACATTTATTAGAGCAACACCCCTTATTTCGCTTTATTCACCTTGATTTGACGGATCGTGAAACGGTCAGAGTACTATGTACCCAAGAGCAGTTTGACCGAGTGATCCACCTTGCCGCTCAAGCTGGTGTGCGTTACTCGTTAGAAAATCCATTTGCTTACGCGGACAGCAACTTAACTGGGCATTTATCGATTTTAGAAGGCTGCCGTCAAGCGAAAGTGAAGCATCTGGTGTATGCTTCTTCTAGTTCTGTGTACGGTGTGACGGATAATGCGCCATTTACCACGGACATGCCTACAGATCACCCCATTTCATTGTATGCCGCAACAAAGAAAGCCAATGAATTAATGTCCCATTCCTATTCACACCTATATCAGTTACCAACAACAGGTTTGCGCTTCTTTACGGTATATGGGCCATGGGGACGTCCTGATATGGCGTTATTTAAATTTACTAAAGCCATTTTAGCGGGCGAAGCTATTGATGTTTATAATAACGGCAATCTGAGCCGTGATTTCACTTTTGTTGATGATATTGTCGAAGGGGTGATACGAATTTCCGATATAATCCCTCAAGCAGACCCAAACAATCATTCGACATCACCAGCGCAAAGTAGCGCACCGTATCGCATCTATAATATTGGTAACGGCCAGCCCGTTAAGTTGATTGAGTTTATTTCTGCGTTAGAAAAAGCCCTTGGAAAAGAAGCAATTAAAAACTTTTTACCGATGCAAGCTGGGGATGTGTACACAACGTGGGCAGATACTGAAGACCTGTTTAATGTAACAGGTTATCGCCCACAGGTTTCTATTGAACAGGGTGTTCAGGCGTTTGTTGATTGGTATCGTTCTTATTACCATCAATAATATCAACAACCTGTAATATCCGTAGCAGGATTTGAGAGGCAAGTTTGAAAATAGCAATCGCAGGAACCGGCTACGTCGGTCTATCTAACGCCATGTTACTGTCACAACACCACGAAGTGGTTGCTGTGGACATCATTCCCGAAAAAGTGGCGATGTTAAACAACCACCAATCACCCATTGTCGACACGGAGATTGAGCAGTTTTTAACGGAAAAAACACTGAATTTCCGCGCCACGGAAGATAAAGTGGAAGCTTATACGGGTGCGCAGTACGTTATTGTTGCTACACCAACAGACTATGACCCAAAAACTAACTATTTCAATACTAAATCGGTGGAATCTGTTATTCATGATGTAAATGAAATCAACCCAACCGCCACGATTATCGTGAAATCGACCATTCCTGTCGGTTTTACCGCACGTTTACGGGAAGAATTTGGCTATACCAACGTGATTTTCTCTCCAGAATTTCTACGTGAGGGCCGCGCATTATGGGATAACTTGCACCCGTCCCGTATTGTGGTCGGTGAGCGTTCTGAGCGCGCGCAAATTTTTGCCGATTTACTACTTGAAGGCGCCATCAAAAAAGATGTTCCGGTGTTATTTACTGATGGAACTGAAGCCGAAGCCATTAAGTTGTTCGCTAACACTTACTTAGCGATGCGAGTGGCGTATTTTAATGAGCTAGACACTTACGCAGAAAGCCGCGGTTTAAATGCACGCCAAATTATTGAAGGTGTTTCGTTAGACCCGCGTATTGGCAGTCATTATAATAACCCATCATTCGGTTACGGCGGTTATTGTTTACCGAAAGATACCAAGCAATTGCTCGCTAACTACGATGATGTGCCGAACAACCTGATTAACGCGATTGTCGAATCCAACCGCACGCGTAAAGACTTCATTTCGGACGCAATTATTGCCAAAGCACCACGTAAAGTGGGTGTCTATCGCTTAGTGATGAAAGCCGGTTCAGATAATTTCCGTGCTTCTGCGGTGCAGGGCATCATGAAGCGCATCAAAGCCAAAGGCATTGAAGTGGTGGTGTATGAGCCTGTGATGAAAGAAACCGAGTTTTTCCGTTCAAAAGTGGTCAATGACTTAGCGGAATTTAAAGCCCAGTGCGACATTATTTTAGCCAACCGTATGGTGCCTGAAATCGAAGATGTGGCAGATAAAGTGTATACCCGTGATTTATTTGGTAATGACTAAATATTAATAGTAAGAATGGGTTGGCAGTTTGCCAGCCTATTTTTCACCTTTTCCTTCCTAAAAACCGCTCATTTTGTGCGGTATTCCACAACTTCTTTATTTTTGAACCATTTTTGCAAGAATCGCTAAGAAATGTCTTTTTTCATTTGTTAGCATCCGCCGATTGATTAAAAAGCGGGCGCTCTGTCATGCAAAAAATTATAAAAAAACAAAGAGGTGACTTCATAACTTACCAAAAAGCAGGTGAAATTGATTTTTGGCAAGTCATGACTGACTATATTGATGGACGAATTGTTGGTAAAGATTTAGGCAGTGGAAATGCAGAACGAAGTGTCGAACGTATTCAACTAAATGGCCAAAATTATATTATCAAATGTGAAAAAGAGCGGGATAAACGCATTGAAAAAAGAGTAATGCGTATGTTATCTGGCCCATTTTATTCACGTTTATTAATGCGTTTAGTCTCCGCACAAAATCAGGGCTGCACTGTTACAAATGACATCTATTTTGTGGCAGAAAAAATGCAATGCCGCGAATCAGTTGAAACGTGGATTATTGCTGAATATGTTGAAGGAACTGTCCTATCAGAATTGGATGATCTAACACCTTATTATGCTGAAATGAAATCGGTTATCGACCAACTTCATCGCTATGGTTTATCTTCTAATGATATTCATGCAGGAAACTTTGTCTTGACAGAGAATGGACTGAAAGTGATTGATTTGTCTGATTACGGAAATTTAACCATATGTAAAGCAAATGATTTAATCGCCTTAAAACGTTTTTATGGTATTGAGCCAGACAAAAAAAATGGGGCTTATCGGTTTATTCGTTTTAGGGATAACTTTCGCCATTGGTCTAGAAAGTTGCGAGGTAAGAAAACTCGGTTATAGACTAAATTGAGTTTTCTTATCGGTGAATTTATGGGTTTAATTGATAAAGTGCATCTAAAAACTCAGGGATAAAGCTACCAGTACCGCGACAGCGCTGTGTCGCTGTTTCCCCTGCCTGTTTCATTAGTGCACAAGCGGTTGCAACATGTTGTAGCCTATCACCAGATAGCGCACAGCTAGCGGCAACGACAGCGGATAGTGCGCATCCCGTCCCAACTACGCGAGTCATTAAAATATCCCCGCCTGCGATAGCAATTGTGCGTTTGCCATCAGTGACATAATCAATTTCGCCACTGATGGCGACAATGGTATTCGCTTGTTTGGCCAGTGATTTTGCTGCAGGAAGGGCATCATTTGTGGAGTTTAGGGAGTCTACCCCTCGACCACCGAGACTGTTACCTGCTAATGCCATAATTTCGGATGCATTGCCCCGAATTGCAGCAGGTTTAAGGCCAAGAAGCTCATGACAGAAGCGGGTACGAAAAGTGAGAGCACCAACAGCAACAGGGTCAAGAACCCAAGGTTTTTCCGCGGTATTTGCACTATGTACAGCGCGTTTCATTGCTTGTTGCCTATCCGTCGTGAGTGTTCCCACATTAATTAATAAACTGTTTGCTATGGCAGCAAATTGCTCAGCTTCTTCAGGTTCAATGACCATGGCAGGGGAACAATTTAGCGCTAACAGAACATTTGCGGTAAAGGTTTGAACGACATCATTGGTCATGCAGTGAACGAGAGGAGATTTGCTGTGAAGTTGCTGTAATATCGGTGATATTACAGCATCGTTGATATGCTCAAATTCGATCATGATCCCCTCATTTTGCGTGATAGAGTATAAAATAGTGGATTTATTCTACACTCTATCTCTCTTAATGAAAGAAGTCGTTAATCTGAAAGGTAATTTTCCATTACCATTCCCCCAGCACCTTGTGCGACAATTTCATAAGAGTCATTAGCTGCATAAATACGTGTTTTGATATGAGGGAAGGCGGCTAATTTTTCTTCAACGGACTTTTTCGTCATCTCAAAGAAATGATTTTTTGGTGTTAAGGTTCCACCACAAACAACGACATCGGCTTGAGTCGTTAAAATAGCATTCGCGATAGCGATTCCATAATAATAAGCCGCTTCTTCAAGAGCTTCGAGACAAATGGTGTCGTTTAATGTCAGCGCTTGGAAAATTGTGTGGTAGTTAATATCTGCTTCATTATTAACAAGATCATTAATGACCGAGCTTTTACCTAATCGGAGTTGTTGGATCACCCGAGATTTTATGGCGGACAACGAGCTGTATTGCTTTAAACAGCCAAACGAGCCACATTCACAGCGTTGCCCATTAATATCAATCGTTGTATGGCCAAATGCCTGCGCAGTGCTAATTGGTGCGGGTGCGTAATGATTATTGATGATCGTGCAACTGCGAATGTCCGTGTCGCAGGTGGTAAATAAAAATCGTTGGCTATCAGACGTATAATGTAAACGGTATTCGGCGAATGCGGCAAAACTGATCCCGCTTCCCAGTAGCACAAAGCACGGTACTTTTTGCGTGATGTAGTTATAGAGCCCTTTGATGCGCGAGTTATATTGATGATAGGGGAGTTTGTCACGCTCTAAAATATGGTCGATAGCAATGCCGATACCGAGCAGGTTTTCTACACTTAGTTGATGTCCTGCAAGGAGGGAGTCAACTTTACTAAGCAGATGATCGAGCATGTTCTCAGCCGTTTCAAGGTGCTCATATTTGACTTTCACCATCCCTAGAATTTCGAGTTTTAGGTTTTGTAAAACAATGGTGGAATAGATATCACTCATTTCAATGCCAACAAGGTAACCATCCGCAGGGTTGATACTGTACAAAATGGGCTTACGTCCTCCAGTGGATTCACCCAGCTCAGAGGTTGAAATTAATTGGCATTTACTCAGCTCATCTAGCAATCTTGCACAGGTGGCTGGCTTCATACTCGCGAGTGTAGCGAGCATCTCGGCTCGAATTGGCCCGTGATTGAGAACTAATCGGTAAAGCACTTTCAGTTTTTGTGTTTTTGAATTTTTTGAGGTGCGAAATTCATTTAATAATGTATGTAACAAGCGCCCCACTCCTTTTCGTTCCAACCATTAGGCTTAAGATTAGCAAATCTATATATAAAGTTCTGCATTATGCCGCACATCATACCTAAAATCTTTTTCTTAAAATGAGATTAAGATCGCTGTTCTGTTTCTAAATTACGCTATGATCGATTTCAACAATCAGTATTCGATTTTAATTTGGAGATAGCCATGCACCAGACGAAAGATATTTTAGAAAGCCTGAAATTTATTCAGTCACGTACGGAATTAAAGCCAACTGTTGGGATTATTTTAGGCTCTGGATTGGGCCCATTTGCAGATACGCTAGAGAATGCGGTTCATATTCCTTATAGCGAAGTGCCTCATTTTGCTAAGTCTGAGGCTGTTGGCCATGCGAATGAATTAGTGATTGGTACGATTGCTGGCAAAACGGTAGTTGCGATGAAAGGCCGTTTTCACTATTACGAAGGTTTTTCATTAGACCAAGTGACTTTCCCTGTGCGTTTGATGAAAGCACTCGGTGTTGAAAAATTAATTATCACTAACGCCTGTGGCGCGGTAAATACCGATTTTAACCCAGGTGACCTGATGATTATTACCGATCACATTAACCTGACAGCAAATAATCCATTAATGGGGCCGAATAACCCTGAGTTGGGTGTTCGTTTCTTGGATGTGAGCGAGGTATACAACAAAGAGTTACGCCAAACAATCAAAGATGTTGCTTCTGAACAGGGTGTTTCTGTACGTGAAGGGGTTTACGCATGGTGGACAGGCCCGACTTACGAAACACCAGCGGAAATTCGCATGATCAGAACATTAGGGGCTGATGCAGTCGGTATGTCGACAGTACCAGAAGCATTAGTTGCACATCATTCACAAATTAAAACCGTAGGAATTTCCTGCTTAACTAATATGGCATGCGGAATTTTGGAACAACCATTAAGCCATGATGAAGTGATTGAAACCGCAGAAAAAGTGAAAGCGACATTCTTGAAACTCGTCACGGGTGTGATTGCGCGTTTCTAATTTAAAGACTCTTTTTCTCAAAATAAAATAAAGATGCTGTAATTATTAATAAGGTGAATATTGAAATGAAATTTAAAGGTCTGATTTTAGTTTCTTTAGGCGCTTGTAGTTATGGCATTCTTTCAACATTAGTTGTACTGGCTTATCGCGCAGGTTATTCCTTGAATGATGTAATCGGTAGCCAAACGGTACTTGGTGCAATTTTGTTATGGTTTTTTGTTGTTGTCGGCGCATTAGTGAAAAAAGCTCGCTTAATGTGGCCAACTCGGCAACAAGGTCTTTTGATGTTGTTAACGGGGACGACGACGGGCCTAACGGGGTTATTATATTACGCATCGTTGCAGTATTTATCCCCAGCATTAGGTGTGGTGCTATTTCTGCAATTTACATGGATGGGAGTGGCGATTAATGCTGTCGTAAACCGTCAAATACCACCATTAATGACAATTGTTTCTGTAATAGTGATCTTAATTGGTACCATACTGGCGACAGGGTTATTAAATAGCCAAGATATCGTATTTCATTGGGCAGGCGTGCTATTAGGATTATGTGCAGCATTATCAAATGCGATACGGGTGTATGTGAGTGGCGCATTGGCTGTAAAAACGGATCCGATGATGCGCTCGGCAATTATGGTGACGGGAGGCGCAATCTTGACCTCTATTATCGTGCCACCAACATTCTTATTTAGTGTATCAACGTTTCAATCGCTATTTTTTACTTATGGATTACCTCTGGCTTTCTTTGGTTCTTTCTTCGGTATGTGGATGTTTGCTAAAGGCACACCTCTGATTGGTACAAGCTTAGCGACCATTGTGAGCTCAATGCAGCTGCCCGTTACTATTTTACTGTCAGTGACTGTTCTGCAATTACCCCTCGAATTCATTCAGTTTGTAGGTGTTGCCGTCATTTTAATGGGGGTGGCTATCGCTGAGCTGAAAATAAAAATAAACACATGTAACTCCAAACGGAGCTTCGTATGAACATTAAATCCCGCTTGAAAATCATGCTTTTCCTGCAATATTTTGTTTGGGGAAGTTGGTTAGTTACGCTCGGCTCGTACATGATGAAAACTTTGAGTTTCTCAGGTGCTGAAGTTGGTTTAGTTTATAGCTCTAAAGGCATTGCGGCTATTTTAATGCCAGGGCTTATCGGCATTATTGCGGATAAATATATCCCAGCGAATCGCTTATATATGATCTGCCATTTGATAGGGGCAGCTGCACTATTTTATGCCGCTACAGTCACCAGCTCATCGGTGATGTTTTGGGTGATGTTGATAAATGCGATGGCATTTATGCCGACAATTGCCCTTTCAAATACCATTAGTTATTCATCACTAAGCCAATACCAATTGGATTCGGTCAGTAACTTCCCTCCAATTCGTGTATTTGGAACGGTTGGGTTTATTGTCGCCATGTGGAGTATTAGCTTATTAAAATTTGAACTCAGCAGTATGCAACTATATATAGCAGGGGGATTTTCGCTGCTATTAGCCGCATATTCCCTAACATTACCTAAAATTGAAGTGAATAAAAAAGCCATTTCAAGTAGCTGGATGAGCAAGCTAGGCTTAGATGCGTTAGTGTTATTTAAGAAGCCAATAATGGCTGTATTTTTCTTATTCGCTATGTTGCTTGGTGCGGTTTTACAAATAACCAATACATTTGGTAACCCGTTCTTACATGATTTTGGTCTCAATCCGCTGTATCAAGATAGTTTAGTGGTGCAATATCCCTCCATATTATTATCTATCTCGCAAATGGCGGAAGTGTGTTTTATTTTAGCAATTCCATTCTTCTTAAAACGCTATGGCATTAAAACCGTTATGTTATTAAGTATGTTTGCATGGACATTGCGGTTTGGGTTCTTTGCCTTCGGAGATCCATCAGCGATTGGTTTGATGTTCTTAATCATGTCGATGATTGTGTATGGTTGTGCATTTGATTTCTTTAATATTTCAGGTTCAATATTTATTGAACGAGAAGTCGATACACGAATGCGTGCGAGTGCCCAAGGGTTATTTATGACCATGGTGAATGGTGTCGGTGCTTATTTTGGTGCAATTCTCAGCGGGTTGGTTGTCGATTACTATACTGTTGACGGTATTAAAGATTGGCAAATGATTTGGCTGGTCTTTTCGTCTTACACAATTGTTTTAGCGATTATTTTCCAATTTACCTTCCATTATAGTCATGATAAAGACGCGGCAATGAAGGAAGCCAAAGCCAGCTAAGATAATCTGTTAAACATAACGAACAAAACGTAAAAAGAGAAAGCCATTAATTTGGCTTTTTCTTTTTGGCGCAACTCAACGCTAAACATAGTTACGTTTACCTCGTAGAATATGTTCTGTCAGAGTTTCTTCTGCTTGGCTGAAAGCCTTTTGCTTGAGTTGTTCGACAAGTTGTTGATGTTGACGTGTAGACTCAAAGTAATATTCATTACGATAAATGGGGTCTGGCTGAAAATAAACACGCTGGCGAATATTATCCGCTAAATCTAAAAAGACAGTGTTATCGAGTAACTCTAAAAAGAATCGATGAAAGCGCTCATCTTCTTTAATCCAACCTTGGTAATTATTTTCGGCAAGTAGCACTTTTTGCTGTTCAATTATCGCATCTAAGCAAGCGAAGTGTTCCTCAGTTAAATAATCACGGACGAGTTTAATTGCATGAGACTCAATGGCTAAACGTAAATCATAATTATCCCGCGTTTCTTTTAAGGACAGTTTTTGGATAAATACCCCTTTGCGTGGAATAATTTTAACCAAACCTTCATTTTGTAGCTGATATAGCGCTTCACGAATTGGAGTACGGCTCATACCAAGTTCTTCAACTAAGCTGTTTTCAGAGGTATAGCTTTCCTCGCCAAACTGCTTACTGAGAATTTTATGTTTAATAGCCGTATAGGCTTGTTGGCTGAGTGGTTTATCTTTCATCAGGATCTTGTATCAAAATTAGAAATTTCAGTGAGTATAGAAAGGAATAGATTGGTATACAAGTAAAGTACCAACTTTATATTGTTTAGATAATAAGCAAATGGCGGTTAATTATTGGTGATAATATGGATAATAAACCAGCATCCGTGCCAGTTTTGATTGCGTTAATATAATTCAGGACGGCGGTTTTCCATACAGGGCAATTTTTGACGAGTTTCAGCTGTGTGCTCGGGGGAAATTTCAGCGAAGAACACGGTTTCATCATAGCCTGCAGAAGCAATTGTTACGCCAAGAGCATCACAAATTAAGCTGCGCCCAATAAAAATATTACTGGTTTGGTCACACGCACAAACAGGTATGGTATTTTCTAGAGCACGGGCTTTTACTAGGGTTTGGTAGTGCTCTTCTTTGAGAGGACCACTGACCCAAGCTGTTGGGACTAGGAGTAAATCTGCCCCTGCTAATGCTAATTTACGGGCGACTTCTGGGAAACGCAGCTCATAGCATACTAAAATACCAATTTTCCCAAATTCGGTTTCGACAGGTTTCAATTCATTATGACTTTGAATGATATTGAGTGACTCTTGATAAGAGAATGCGTCATATAAATGCGTTTTTTGGTAATGATAAATGAGTTCCCCTTGGCGGTTTAACATAATGGTGGTGTTAAACGCGCGTTTAGGTTCATTCTCAGCCCGTTCATAAATACCACAAACCACATAAATTCCATACTCTTTTGCTGTTTTGGCTAGTTGAGAAACAAAAGGACCATCAACGTTCTCTGCGACATCCGCATAGCTGATACCACTATCCGCGGGAACAAATGCCATAAACATTTCAGGTAATAGAACTAAATCTGCTCCGCCTTGAGCCGCCTTTTGTATGGCATCACAGGCTTTTTTCAAGTTTTGTTCTTTATTAGGGCTACTGGCTAGTTGGGCAATTGCAACTTTCATGTTGGCTCCTTATTCGAAATATTTTGCAGCGCCTGAGATAGCGGCTAAGGTTTCACCTGCATCTATGCGTTTTTTGACATCAATTTCAGCATGTTGTGCATTAAGCGCGCGTTGGCGATATTCTTGCAATGTCACTTCATCAGCCACTAAAATGCCATCACCATCTGCAATAATTAAATTACCTGGGTGGATAGTGACGCCATCGACACTGATTGGCACATTGATTGCGCCTTCAATGCCTAGGATTCGAGTTGTTAGCGGACTGACTTTGTGAGCAAATACAGGGACACCAATCTCACGCAGCGCTTTGATATCAGTTACGCAACCATCGATAACAGCCCCAGCAATTTTTTTCGCTCGTGCCATATAGGACACCATCTCACCCCAACAGGCGCGGTCATAATCTCCTGACATATCAATGCAAACAACATCTCCTTCTTGAACAATATCAAAGACTTTATGTACTGCTGAAGAGTCCATATGTGGAATTCGCACAGTTACTGCGTGGCCAATGAACTGGTTTTTTTCAATTTGTGGACGTAGTGTTTTGATGAAGCCAAAATCGGTCATATGGCCAATTGTTGACGGGCAAACATCGCGGCAGCTTTCGATCACTTCTTGGCTAAAACAGGTAACTCGAGGATTTAACGTAAACATAGGGCACCTTTATTCGTTATATTAGAGTGTATGAGTAAAACTAATCTTGGTTTACAGCCGTTGCTAGAGGTTTATCAGGTTGAATGAAGAACCAGCAAATAATGGCTAAACTAATAGGTATCACGTTGAAAAGTAAGGCAACCGTCCACCCAAAGTGTTGGGCAAGCCAGCCGCATAAAATTGGAGAAATAACACCACCCAAATTGCCCCACAGATTCATCCATCCACTTACTGATCCTGCATATTGACGGCCTTTATCAGCGGCAATTGCCCACGAAGTCACAACGGGCAGGCCTAAAGCACCGAGGGCAAGGGTTAGCCATGCGACACTTACAACAGCGCTCTCCGTTTGAGCAGCACCACAAATCCCAACAATAAACAGGATAAAACCAGTAATGGCGATGTAGCCCCTTGCCACTAATTGGGAGTAGCCTTTATTGAGTAGCCAGTCAGATACTGAACCCGCGGTAAGCACAGCAATACAAATGGCTAACCATGGGAAACTTGCCGCAACACCCATTTGAGTTAGTGAAAATCCGCGTGCTTCTTGGAGGTAAGTTGGTAACCAAATCATAAATAACGTAGTCATATAGGCGACAAAAAAGTATTGAAAGCCTACAGCCCAAAATGGACGTTCTTTCATAAACTTACGCCATGGAGCTTTGACATCTTCACCGCCATTCTCACTGATTGTTCGGCCACTTTGTATAAATGCGATTTCGCTTTGTGAAATCTTAGGGTGCTGTTCTGGTTTATTGCGAGCGCAGAAGTACCAGATCAAACCAATTAAAATACCAATGACTCCAAAGATATAGAAAACAGCGTGCCAACCGAAAGAAATCATAATGAAAACAGTAAGGGTAGGAGCGATGACTGGGCCAAAATAAGAGCCTGCCAATAAGAAGCTTGCCGCTCTGGCTTTTTCATTTTGACGAAACCACCAAGTATTAAAGACAGCATTTGAAGGGTATAGAGGCGCCTCGCCAACACCAAAGAAAAAACGAACGATACATAACCAGAGGTAAGTCGGTGCAACCACCGTTAGAATGGTAAACGCAGACCAAACATATAAGCTTATTGTCGCAATTAACCGGCTGCCAAAGCGTTCCGCTAATATTCCACTTGGAATTTGTGCTAATGCATAACCAAGAGAAAATAATGCGCCTAAAAAACCAAATTGGACTTTACTCATACCTAAATCGGTCATCATATGTTCCGCAACAATGGAAATGTTGGCGCGATCCATATAGGCAATTAAACCGATAATAAAAAATATTGCTGCTAAACCCCAGCGTAAACGCCCTGGTGTGTCTTTTGCTGTAGGTGCTATCACAGAGTCTTTGTATGACATAGTCTTACCTTTTTTATTGGTCTGTAGAGGTAATTAATTTTATTGTATTTATATTGAATTCAACTTGTATACAAGATGGATGTTAATAACCCGTTATTGGCCTGTCAAAGATCTGTTTTGTTATCTGTGATTGAAATCAAAACATTTGGTGAATTTATGAGCGAGCTCATGTTTTTTCGACAAAACAATTATCAAAGATTAATTTGTTATTAATCAATCTATTATGCTTCTGAGGGAGCATGGGTAAATTAAGCGTTTGTTGCCGTGGGAAATAGTTAAATCTAGAAATGCCGACGTATTTCTAGATTTAACATAGACGTTATTTATCAATTTTCTTTTTTTTCGCCTCTTTTTGAGCGAGTTGTCTTATGCTTTTTTCTGGGGTAGGCAGATTTTCTGGCATGGTACCGCCAAGTGTTTCTCTCACTTTTTGGCCAACTTCAAAGTGAGTTTGATTCGCTTCTGTTTTACTTTGGATGTTATCTCGTTTGAGCTTTCGTTTAGCACCAGAACCAATTTCGACCATATCGATGATCTCCTCGAAATGGTCTTCAATGGCATGTCTACTTTGCAAACATGCCTCTTTTGCTTTTTCTAAAACAGGTAAGAATGCCGATATTCCGAATATTCGAGGAGTTTAGACAACTCTCTCGCTGACCAGTATTCATTTCCCGAATTATCCGTTTTTCTAATATCTTCAAAAGGCTGTTGCGGCACCATTTGACTCTCCAATTTTTGAGTAAGTGATTTTTTGGGGGAAGAAAGATAGTTTATCGTGGAGATTATTTGAGCGCCTAAGGATTTTCAAAAAATAGGATTTTTAAGGCAGTTTATGCGATTTTTATTCCAAAATTGCGGGGGGTTCCACCTATTTCAGGTTATTTGGATATTTCAGTAAAATAAAAAAAGCCAATTTACACAGAGCATTAATTGGCTTAGTCATGCATGACAGTCAGAGAGATTACTCAATATTCTGAATTTGTTCTCTCATTTGTTCGATTAATACTTTCAGTTCAACGGCGGAAGTGGTGACTTCGCTATTAATCGATTTTGATGCTAACGTATTAGACTCACGATTAAATTCTTGCATCATAAAGTCAAGGCGGCGCCCATTGGCTTCTTTTTTCTTCAAGATATTACGCGTTTCTTTAACGTGCGCTTCTAATCTATCCAATTCCTCAGCAACATCAACACGTTGGGCGAGCAAAATGAGCTCCTGTTCTAAGCGGTTGTTATCCACTTGGATTTCCGCTTCTTCGAGCTTACTTTGAAGGCGATCGCGCTGCCATTGCAGAATTTCTGGCATATGTTGACGAACTTTTGCCACTTCAACTAAAACACCATCAAGGCGTTGTTCAATTAAGGCATGCAATGAAGCACCTTCCGCTTCTCGGCTTTGGATAAAAGCATCGATAGTTTCATCTAAACCAGCCATTAACTGTTCGCTGATGGCGTCTAAATCTTGCTCGCCAGCCGACATCACACCTGGCCAACGTAAAATCTCTAGGGGGTTGATTTCACCTTCGTGGCTGTAATTTTTGACCCAATTTGCTGCGCTAATTAATTGGCGGGCTAATTGTTCATTGAGAATTAATTCGCCACGGTTTCCACCGTCTAATTCAAAACGCAGGTTACATTCCACTTTTCCGCGCGTTAAGCGTGAACGAAGGCGTTCACGAATAACGGGTTCAAGGCTTCTGAATTGCTCAGGTAAACGGATATACGTTTCTAAATAACGTTGGTTTACGGAACGCAGCTCCCAGGCCGCATTCCCCCATTCACCCTTGATATCACGGCGGGCAAAAGCGGTCATACTACGGATCATAATTCGTTCCTATTATCGATAAGATAATGGGATTATAACGCTATGAGAGATGACAGGATAGGCATTATCGTTTTAAGGACGTATAATGCGTCCCAATTTGAGTTGATAACGGAGATAACACCATGCGCCCAGCAGATAGACAAGCGGACGAAATGCGCCCGATTACCATCACGCGCAATTATACAAAACACGCAGAAGGCTCTGTTCTTATTGAGTTTGGCGACACGAAGGTGTTATGCAATGCAACGGTTGAAGAGGGTGTACCTCGCTTTTTAAAAGGTCAAGGTCAAGGTTGGGTAACCGCTGAGTACGGCATGTTACCTCGCGCAACAAATTCACGTAACCAACGTGAAGCGGCTCGTGGTAAACAAACTGGCCGTACAATGGAAATTCAACGTTTGATTGCCCGTTCATTACGTGCAGCTGTTGATCTGAAAAAATTGGGTGAATTCACCATCACTTTAGATTGTGATGTTATCCAGGCTGACGGCGGTACACGTACAGCGGCGATTTCAGGTGCTTGTGTGGCACTGGTGGATGCACTGAATAATATGGTTGCTCAGGGGAAAATTGCAAAAAGTCCTCTGAAGTCGATGGTTGCTGCAGTTTCGGTCGGGATTGTGAACCAAGAAGCGCTTTGCGACCTTGAGTACGTTGAAGACTCTGCGGCAGAAACGGACATGAACGTCGTGATGATGGATGATGGCCGTATGATTGAAGTGCAAGGCACCGCAGAAGGCGAACCATTTAGCCATGAAGAATTATTGGCTCTATTAGCATTAGCCAAAACAGGGCTCGACACCATTTTTGAAGCTCAGCGAGAAGCGCTGAAATAAATTAATGTTTAAATAGGCGGCTGAAAAGTCGCCTTTTTTATGTCTGCTAAATGGCAGATAACGCAATTAGCAAAATAACAAATTTAATATACATAATCGTCATCAATGAGGAGAATGACCAATGAAAGCCTATCAGCGCGATTTTATTGAACTTGCCATGAAAAAACAGGTATTGAAATTTGGTGAGTTTACGCTGAAATCAGGTCGAAAAAGCCCTTATTTTTTTAATGCAGGGTTATTTAATACTGGGCGTGATCTGGCACTTGTCGGTCGTTTTTATGCACAAGCGCTACAAGAGAGTGCAATTGAGTGTGATGTGATTTTTGGGCCAGCCTATAAAGGTATTCCCATTGCAACTACAATGGCAGTTGCATTGGCTGAGCATCATGATATCGATATGCCATATTGCTTTAATCGTAAGGAAGCAAAAGATCACGGAGAAGGTGGTGTATTAGTTGGTAGCCCTCTGCAAGGACGTGTTGTTGTGGTTGATGATGTGATCACTGCAGGTACTGCAATTCGTGAATCAATGGAAATTATTAAGCAGCAAAAAGCGACTCTCAATGGTGTTTTGTTGTGTTTAGACCGTCAAGAAAAAGGAAAAGGGGAAATCTCAGCCGTACAAGAGGTTGAGCGTGACTATAACTGCAAGGTTTATTCAATCATTACGATGAGTGATTTGATTACGTATCTTTCTGAACAAGAAGGTATGGAAGCACACTTAGTGGCAATGAAAGCTTATAGAGAACAGTACGGTATTTAAAAAAATCCCCTCGCCCAAAAAACGGGCGGGGTGAGTAGTACTAATAACTGTTATTGTAACTGAGCTAAAATTAAAGGCCAGCGCGCTTCAAATTCGACAGTCGGTCGGTAACGAAATTCTGAACGTACGAAGCGTGATAACATGCCTTCGCAATAAGCAAGTAATTGAGAAGCAAGTAGCGATTCATCATGGATAAAGCCATGACCATCACGTATTTTTTTCTCTTTTAACACTTGGCGCAATTGAGACTCTATTCGCTCAAACAATTGGTTAATTCGGTCTTGTAGCCTGTCTTGCTCAAACATGAGCGCATGGCCTGTCATTATACGTGTTAAGCCTGGGTTTTTCTCTGAAAACCCTAAAATTAACGCTAACATTAATTTAATTCTAATGATGGTATCTTTTTCATCATTTAAAATCAGATTGATACGCGAGACCAGTGAATCTTCAATAAACCCAATAAGACTATCAAACATTTTCATTTTACTGGGAAAATGACGATATAACGCTGCTTCTGAAACACCAACGGAGGCTGCAAGTTTTGCAGTCGTAATGCGTTGGCTACCATCACTACTTTCTAACATTAACGCAAGAGCCTGTAAGATCTCGTCACGTCTGTTACGTTTTTGTGTTGTCGCTTTTTCTGCCATGTCTAATAAGACCCCTGCTAAAACAGCAAAACAAACTATCCAAAATTTTGCTCTTAGTAAAGAGACTTACAGAGCAAAATAGGTTTAAAAATGTAGAGAGTATAAGTAAATTTTGAACAATTTCCTGTTTAGTAATATGCGACTGATTGTTTTGATTCATAAATATAGAACCTAAAGTAGGTTCTATATAGCATATTAAATATCAGAATATTTTATTTATTGGCGACCTGAGTGACCGAAACCACCTGCACCACGTTCTGTTGCATCAAAGTCGTCAACAATATTAAATTCAGCTTGAACCACAGGGACAAAAACCATTTGTGCCATGCGCTCGCCTGGCTCAACAGTAAAGGTTTTATCACCACGATTCCAAACAGAAACCATGAGTTGCCCTTGATAATCGGAGTCAATAAGTCCGACAAGATTCCCGAGTACAACACCGTGTTTATGGCCCAGCCCTGAACGGGGAAGAATAACTGCAGCGAGACTTTCATCAGCGATGTGAATCGCTAAACCTGTTGGAATTAATTCTGTTTGACCTGGCGCTAAATCAATAGGTGCATCAAGACAAGCGCGCAAGTCTAAACCTGCTGAACCTGTTGTTGCATAGGTTGGTAAAGGAAATTCATTACCGATACGGTTATCAAGGATTTTTAGGTCAATTTTTTTCATAACGTTGAAGTATCTCGTCAAGTAAATAGTGGCTTAATTCAATTTTACTGCTATGTGGCAACCGAGTCTCACCGTTGGCATCAAATAGATGTAATGCGTTGTTATCGCTATTAAAACCGTTGTCTGCAAGGGAAACATCATTGGCACAAATTAAATCTAATTGTTTTTGTTGTCGTTTTTGGCGAGCATATTCTTCCACATTTTGGGTTTCAGCTGCAAATCCCACAACATAAGGGCGATTTTTCGTAAGAGCCCCAACACTTGCGACAATGTCTGGGTTTTTCACCAGTGTAATCGTGAACTCATCGCCTTGTTTTTTTATTTTATTTTCAGCAACCGTTTTGGCTCGGTAATCTGCAACAGCAGCGCAACCAATAAAAATATCTTGCTCAGCGATAGATTGGTGCACTTTTTCATACATATCTAAGCCGCTAATCACGTTAATTCGATTAACGCTCATTGGTGTAGGGAGGTTAACTGGCCCTGAAATTAATGTCACATCAGCCCCTCGTTGGCTTGCTGCTTGTGCGATAGCAAACCCCATTTTTCCTGAGCTGTGATTGCTGATAAAACGTACTGGGTCTAGATCTTCACGAGTTGGGCCCGCAGTGATCATCAGTTTAATGCCTTGTAAATCTAGCTTAGGATTGAAATATTCACCAGCCAAACGAACAATTTCGAGCGGATCAATCATGCGGCCTGGGCCAATATCACCACAAGCTTGACTGCCATCATCAGGCCCCCAAATCATACACTGGCGTTGTTTCAATCTGATTAAATTATCTTGTGTTGCACGGGCCCGATACATTTGTTGATTCATTGCGGGTACAACGGCAATCGGCGCAGCGCTAGCAAGGCATATTGTGGTAAGCAAATCATTTGCCATACCTGCATTAAGCCTAGCAATTAAATCAGCAGTTGCTGGGGCTAAAATAATCAAGTCAGCCCATTTTGCTAATTCAATATGACCCATTGCTGCTTCAGCCGCTGGATCTAATAAATCGTCTGCGACTGGATGGCCAGAGACTGCCTGTAAAGTCAGAGGGGTAATAAAGGCTTTCGCACCTTGAGTCATGACGACACGTACGACCGCGCCTTGATCACGTAAGCGACGCGTTAGTTCTGGAATTTTATAGGCGGCGATGCCCCCACTGATACCAATAACTATCTGTTTACCCAATAGTGATAGTTGATTCATTATTTTTATCCACTTTGCTCAACATGAACGGCATATTACCACATTGCACGTTTAGGTGGCGCGCTCGATTTTGCATCAACTTATTATTTTTGCGAAGCGCTACGCAAAGCCTTATGAGCGCAATTGTGATTCACTGAAAACTCGATAAAAGTGGTGAGAGAGAATTCAAGGACGAATAATATCATGAATGAACACCAAAACTTACCGCCCAGAGAGAAGCTACTTGCTTATGGTGCAGCAGCGCTCTCGGATGCCGAATTATTAGCGATTTTTTTGCGAACGGGGAGCCAAGGAGAGCCAGTTTTGAAACTTGCTGAACGGCTAATTAAGGAGTTCGGTTCTTTGTATTTATTAATTCAAGCCGATTATACGAAGCTAATACAATGTAAAGGTATGGGAAGCTGTAAATTCACGCAGTTGCAAGCCATTAGCGAGTTGGCTCGTCGTTTTTTTTCGGAGCAATTTCTGCATGAGGATGTAATGAGTGGGCCTGACCTCCTAAAATCTAGATTGCTTGATTTGTTTGCGGGGCAAGAACGCGAAGTCTTTATTGTGTTATTTTTAAATACTCAAAATCAAATTATTTGTTATGAAGAAATGTTTAAGGGCACATTAAACCGCGTTGAAGTTCATCCAAGGGAAATTATTCGTTTTGCAATAAAAATGAATGCAAGTTCAATCATTTTAGCGCATAACCACCCATCAGGTAATCCTGAACCCAGCGCCGCAGATAGAGAAGTCACTGAACGGATCCAGAGCGCTTGTTCCATTATGGGAGTGAAATTACTCGACCATTTTGTTGTTGGGCACAAACGATGCGTCTCCTTTGCAGAGCGAGGGTGGCTGTAAAATCATTTTTTGCCTAAAAAATGACAACTTTTACGTTGTTGGGCTTGAGTGAAAACGATTGAAAGCGTATACTACGCCACCTTTAAGGATCTTGGGTTTGGCGAGAAGGGCCTATCTCAGTAAATTTTTTACTTAGGTATAAACGGTTTTTTCAGTCACTAAAAGTTTGCTGAGATGGGCTCCTAAGCCTGACGAGGCGGCCATACCCAGAACAAAAAAGCTCGAGCTGATTAGATTTTTGGAGAATAGACATGTCACGAGTCTGCCAAGTTACCGGCAAGCGTCCAATGAGCGGTAACAACCGTTCACACGCATTAAATGCGACCAAACGTCGTTTTTTGCCAAACCTGCACTCTCACCGTTTCTGGGTTGAGTCTGAGAAACGTTTCGTAACACTGCGTGTATCTGCTAAAGGTATGCGTGTTATCGATAAAAAGGGTATTGATGCTGTTCTTGCTGAACTGCGTACCCGTGGTGAGAAGTACTAAGGAGCTAAAAAATGGCTAAAGGTATTCGCGAGAAAATCAAGCTGGTTTCTTCTGAAGGTACAGGTCACTTCTATACCACTACGAAGAACAAGCGCACAATGCCAGAAAAACTGGAACTGAAAAAATTCGATCCAGTTGTTCGTAAGCATGTGATCTACAAAGAAGCAAAAATCAAATAATTTTGCTTTCTGCGTTAAAAACTCAGCCTAGGCTGAGTTTTTTTTTGCCTAAATTTTAATTGAATGGAGATATGCGCACAGGAGGCTATGACCATTATTCTGAAAGTAGTAACATAGCGAATATTGATTGAATTAATGATGATATTTATTGTCGAATATCTATCGTCTTTTACTTTTTATACATAGACCTGACTAAGAGTGCCTGGTGAAAAAACAGTTTAAAAAAATTCTTGTTATCAAGATGCGGTTTCATGGGGACATGTTGCTGACAACGCCAGTTATCAGTTCATTAAAACACCAATATCCTGATGCTGAAATTGATGTTTTGCTTTATCAGGATACGCTCCCTATCCTATCTGAAAACAGCGAAATTAATGCGCTATATGGGATGGCAAATAAAAAAAGTAGTGGGATAAGTAAAGCGTGCAATTTTATTAAATTGCTTTTAGTGCTGCGTAAAAATAAATACGATTTGGTTGTTAATTTAGCAGATCAGTGGATGGTAAGTTTACTGGTGCGTTCAATTCCTGCGGGAACAAAAATTTCGCACCAGTTTAGTCATCGTGATTCTAAATATTGGCGTAACAGCTTCACGCATTTAACTATCCCCGAAGGGGAGCATGTTGTTTTAAATAATTTATCTGTGCTTAAACCGTTAGAATTAAAAGAACTTAAAACAAATCTAACGATGTCTTACACAGCGGATGATTGGAAAAATATTGACCAAAGGCTATTAGACTTAGGCGTGCATAGCAGCTATGTGGTTATTCAGCCAACAGCGCGGCAAATTTTTAAGTGCTGGGATGATGAGAAATTCTCTGAAGTCATTGATGCATTGCAATCGCGTGGTTACCAAGTGGTATTAACTTCTGGGCCAAGCAAGGAAGATCTTGAATGTGTCAATAATATTGCGAATGGTTGCCGAACAAAGCCAGTGATTGAATTAGCGGGTAAAACGACGTTTCCTGAACTTGGCGCATTGATTGCCCATGCTGCATTATTTATTGGTGTAGATTCAGCACCGATGCATATAGCCGCAGCTGTAAATACACCAATTGTGTGTCTTTTTGGCGCAACTAATCACATATTTTGGCGCCCATGGACGGATAATGCAGTACAATTTTGGGCGGGTGATTACGAAGCAATGCCACCACGGGATGAATTGGATAGAAATAAAAAATATCTTTCGATTATTCCTGCCTCAGATGTGATTAAAGCAACGGAAAAATTGTTGCCAATGAATATCCGTTCCATGATGACAAGGTATTAATATGAAATTGGCATTTTGCTTGTATAAATACTTCCCTTTTGGTGGTTTACAGCGCGATTTTTTGCGCATTGCGACAGAATGCCAATCACGGGGTCATCATATTCGAGTGTATACCCAATCATGGGAAGGCGAAAAACCTGATGGGTTTGAGGTTGTCATTGTCCCCGTGTCTTCAAGCACCAATCATGGTCGAAATGCACAGTATTGTGACTGGGTACTCGCAAATATTAAGCAGCACCCTGTTGACCGTATTGTTGGCTTTAATAAGATGCCTGGTTTGGATGTTTATTATGCTGCGGATGTGTGTTATGCACAGAAAGTTGCTGAAGAAAAAGGTTTTTTCTATAAACTGACACCACGTTATAAGCATTATGCGGCATTCGAAAAAGCCGTTTTTGATGTGGACAAACCCACACAACTATTAATGTTAACACCACATCAAATCAAACATTTCAAAAAGCACTACCAAACTGAAGATGTGCGTTTCCATATGTTGCCACCAGGTATTGCTTTGGATCGTAAATACGATAAGCAAATTACTGATGCAAAACGGATTTATCGCCAAAAGAACCAAATCCCAGAATCTGCGTTTTTGCTATTGCAAGTAGGCTCTGACTTTAAGCGTAAAGGTGTTGACCGTACGTTAAGGGCTCTTGCTGCACTACCAGAGAACATCAAGAAAAACACACTGCTGATGGTGGTAGGCCAAGATAAACCGTCAAAATACCAGCAGTTAGCACAATCATTAGGTATTAGCCAGCAGGTATCTTTCTTTAGTGGGCGTAATGATATTGCAGAATTAATGGCTGCGGCCGATATCTTAATGCACCCTGCGTACCAAGAGGCTGCGGGTATTGTCTTATTGGAAGCGATTACTGCGGGCTTACCTATTATTGTTACTGAAGTGTGTGGTTACGCCTCGTTTATTCAAAAAGCGCAATGTGGAGTCGTTATTAACGAACCTTTTGAGCAATCAGAACTCAATTATGCGTTACAAAATGGTTTAGAAGAGACAGAAAAGCGCATGACGTGGGTTAAAAATGCCCAAAAGTTTGCAGATACGGAAGACTTATATAGTCTACCGCAAAAGGCAGCTGATATTATTTTAGGATGCCAAAATGATTGAATTAAAATCACCTTTTGATGAGCTTTGGAAAAATAAAGATCCATTTATTGAAGCGGATAAACTGCAAGGTGAGGTTTTTCGTGCATTAGAGACCCGAAAAACGCTACGTTTTGAGGTTGAAAGTCGCAGTTATTTTATCAAAATTCATTATGGTACAACCTTAAAAGAAGTCCTGAAAAATCTGATTTCTTTTCGGTTGCCTGTTTTAGGTGCAGATAGAGAATGGAATGCGATTCATCGGCTTACACAAGTGGGTGTCGATACGATGAATGGACGTGCCTTTGGGCAAAAAGGGGTAAATCCGCTGCGTCGCCATTCATTTATTATTACAGAAGACTTAACGCCAACCATTAGCTTGGAAGATTATTGTGCAAATTGGTTAAATGAGCCCCCGTTATTTCGTACGAAACAAATGATTATTCGCCGAGTTGCTGACATGGTTCGTGGTATGCATAAAGCGGGTATTAATCATCGTGACTGTTATATTTGCCATTTTCTACTCCATTTACCTTTCACCGAAAATGAAGGTGATTTAAAAATATCCGTGATTGATTTGCACCGCGCACAACTGAGAAAATCAGTCCCAATGCGTTGGCGTGACAAAGATTTAATTGGCCTCTATTATTCTTCGCTAAATATTGGGCTTACCCAACGTGATATTTTTCGTTTTATGAAGATTTATTTTTCCTTACCATTAAAAGAAATTTTAAAAAAAGAGCAAGCACTTATTGGAAAAGTCAGTCGTAAAGCTGAAAAGATAAAAGAACGTACGATTAGAAAGTCATTGTAAATACAATCGAAATTAGAGAGATAGAATAATGTTCTTCAATAAGGAAAATGCAGTTACAAAACAGATTGATTTATCATCATCTGATACGGTTATTGGTGATGGTAGCTTGCATGTTTCGTATGGTATTGACCGTAATTTTTTATATGGTTGTGGGATTTCCATCGCATCATTATTAAAAGCAAATTCTGATATTTCATTCTCATTTCATGTTTTTACAGACTATTTTGATGATGAACAATCTCGATTGTTTAAGGCGCTTGCAGAACAATACAAAACTAGTATTAAAATATATCTTATTGATTGTGAACAACTAAGATCATTACCGAGTACTAAGAACTGGTCCTATGCTACCTATTTTAGGTTTATTATTGCGGATTATTTTTCGAATCAATTAGAACGAATGATCTACATGGATGCGGATATTATGTGCCAAGGCTCATTGAAACCGCTATTAGATATTCAGTTTGAACAAGATGAGATTGCAGCAGTAGTACCAGAAAGAGACAAGGTATGGTGGCAAAAGCGGGCCGATGCTTTAGGGATCCCAAGTATTGCTTCTGGCTATTTTAATGCAGGTTTTTTGGTTCTTAATTTAGTCAATTGGTCAAAATTTGATATATCGACTAAGGCAATGGAATTACTTTCTCAAGAGACCGTTAAAGCGAAACTATCTTATCTCGATCAGGATATTTTAAATATGCTCTTAACAGAGAAAGTTATTTATCTTGATGGGAAATATAACACCCAATACAGCATCAACTATGAGCTACAAAAAGGTAAAAAAGAAAATCCAATAACATCTGATACTGTTTTGATCCATTATATTGGACCGACTAAGCCTTGGCATGAATGGGCCAATTACCCCACTACTCAGCCTTTTATAGATGCAAAAAATGTATCTCCATGGAAAGATATTCCCTTATTAAAAGCGAAGAGTAGTAATCATTTACGCTATTGTGCGAAGCATATGATAAAAAAACAGAAGTATTATCACGGGATAGTTGGCTATATTCGATATTTCATTAGTAAAATAAAGTAATAATAGGTGCTGATGTGAACTTAATAAAAGAAAAGATAGAGCTGGGAAAAAGTGGAATAGAAGCAGATCTGCATATTGCATATGGTGTGGATAAAGGATTTTTATTTGGCTCTGGAATATCTATGAACTCTATTATTTTAAATAATAGAGATATATGTTTAAAATTTTATTTATTTACTGATTATATTGATGATGATTTTTTAGAGAAACTCAAAGAGTTAGTATTAAATGAAAATGTAAGTATTGATTTGTATATTCTAAACTCTGGAGAGCTTAAAAAGCTTCCTACATCACATGTATGGTCATACGCGACTTATTTTAGATTTTTTATCTTTGATCATTTATGCAAAGTGATTCCATCAATTCTTTATTTAGATGCTGATGTATTTTGTAAGGGAAGTTTAGTTGATTATACTCGCATTGACTTTCAAGATGAGTATGCAGCAGTAATACCAGATGTCCCTAGTATGCAAGAGTCTTGTGAATCAAGGTTAAAAATATCAGGATTAAAAAACAAATATTTTAATGCTGGGGTAATCTTCTTAAACTTAAAAAAATGGGACAATGTTCAGTTTACAAAAAAAGCATTTAAGTTAATTACAGAAAATCATACGGGGAAGCCATTAAAGTATTTAGATCAAGACGCACTAAATATTTTATTTAATCAAAATAATATTTATCTCTCAAGGGATTATAACAGTATATATACGTTGAAAAATGAATTGGAAAAAGCTAACTATAAGGATTTCATTAAAGCCTCAACTAAGCTTATCCATTATACAGGAGCGACTAAGCCTTGGCATTACTGGGCCATCAATTACCCTGCCAGTGAAACATTTAAAATAGCATTTGATGATTCACCGTGGAAAAGTAGCTTACTAATAAGTGCAAAGAAAAAGCCTGAGTATCAAGAAAGATACAAGCATGAGTTTCATCAGGGTAAGTTCTTTAAGGGGATATATAGCTTGATTCAATATAAATTATTCAAGTGAAAATAAGGCTAGTGAGAACACTCACTAACCTTACCCTTTATTTACTTCGTATATCAATTATTAGGTCATCGTCATTTCCATCTCTTAACTGCTGAAAATGATATTTTAATGCCTCATTATCATTATGAGTAGAATATAAACTATAGTGAGGGTCGATTTTTTTATTCTGAATATTAAGCCAATTCGCTAATCCAGAAGTAAAAAAATTACCAGCTTTATAAGATATTATACGATCTTTTTTCTGGCTATCTGAGTTGAATATGATGAGTGGTATATTTAATACTTTGCTAGAGACATTACTGAGATTTAATTTTATTTCATCATTAATCATGGTATGCGAAACACCATGGTCTGCAAAGTATAACATTGAAAAACTACGATTATTTTCTTTTTCTTGTATTTTTAATATATTATAAATTGATTCAAGGATATTGTCTGTTTTTTCGATACTTGAGACATAACATGAGATATTCGTATATTTTTTATCTTTAGTGACATATTTATTTTCATAATCTTCAATACGTGCACAAGCATCAGGGTGAGAACCATATAAATGGATGACAAATAACCGTTTTTGATTCTTATTTACTTTTTCTTCTAATTCATCTTTAAACATATTTACTAAGCTAAAGTCACTTGAATCGTTGGAGTTAAAGGCCCCCATCTTGTTGAACTTTTTAACATCACTCCTTTTGGCGATAAACGTTATTGGTGTATCAAATTCACCAAGAAAACCTTGATTTGAAATCCAGTAAACTTTATAGCCAGCTGATTTTGCTAAATCAACAAAATTTTGCCCATAGTTGGGTTCCCAGCTTTCTGTACTTGATTGTGTTAACATTACGCGTAACGAAGAAACGGTATTGGTTCCACCAGAAGTTAAACCTTCAACTATTATACCATTAGTTTTATTGATAAATGGGGTGTTATCTATTGGGTACCCATAAGCGCTCATATAATCTCGGCGAACACTCTCGCCGATAACTAAAACATAGTCATCATATTGAGTCCTATCCTTTATTAATGTTGATTTTCCCCATTCACTATTTTTAGTGAACTCACTGAGGCTATCAACTTCTTTTTTTACATTTAGTGTTGATTGATACATATTATCAAAAAGTTTAAAAGGAGACTGGTTTATCAATGCAAGAATAGCTAAGCAAACAAGTAGTGTTTTATTTTTATAAAAGTATATTCCATTCTTAACGGTTATCTTTCGATAGAAAATAAACCCAGCTACAATCACTATTGAAAAAAGATAATTTTTTATCGGAATTTGAGTGAAAAATTCTTTGGACTCCATCGCATCTGTAGCAATAACAGATGAAATATATTGATAAGTAGGCTCACCGAAGTTTAAGCCAATAGGCGTGTATATAGCATTAACCAATACAATTGGAAATCCTATGTACCAGTAAGATTTATTTGAAGAGCTTAATATAATAATTAAAAAACAAACTAACGTTATTTCCCTTACTGTAGGGTGTGCATTCCCCGAGCCTAGTAACATAAGTTTAGCTATAGAGGCTAGGATAATTAAGGAAAATAAAACCAATAAGGTTTTTTTTAACTCTGGTTTTTGTATCATAGAGCAGCCATGTGATTAAAAATAAAACTGTTATACTCGTTAGTCATTGAGCTTATTGTATTTTTATAGAGTATGTTTTGTATAATGCTTTACTTCGTGATTATAAAGGAAAACTAAAGTATTTACACGAGTAAAAGGGGACTACTTAGAGTTATGGGTATTGTGTTTACTAATGAATAAAGGTGAGCTTCAATTTGTTAACAACGGGGGAATGATAGTTATTATCATTTAGTGCATTGATTCTATGATGTTTTCCGTGAAAAGAATAAAGTGTAAAACTACGTGAATAACCTAAAATCAAACCAAGAATAGTTTATACTATTGATGATACTTATAGAAAGTGGCGTTAAAGTTAGAATGGTAAAAGGCTTGCAATGGGAACATATGATGTTAAGTAATGAGATGATAAAATCAAAAATAGAAATAAGCTCAGATACCAACATCAGTGATGGAGACTTTTTTCATATCGCTTATGGTGTAGATGAAAATTTTTTATACGGTGTAGGTACTTCAATATCCTCAATTCTTATCTATAACACTGAACGTCGTTTTCATTTCCATGTTTTTATTGATAAATTAAAAAATGAATTGCTTTTTCATCGCTTGATTGAAGGAACGCAACATAGGTTAACTATTTATTTGATTGATAACGAAAAATTTCAATCATTACCTTTGCCATCGAAAGGCTGGAGCTCTGCAATCTATTTTCGCCTAATCATTATCTCTTATTTAGCAGGAAAAAGTATCAATAAGTTATTGTACTTAGATGCAGATATTATCTGTAAAGGTAATCTATCTTATCTTGATTCATTAGAGTTTAACGAAAATATTTTTTTGTACGCGGTAAAAGATAAGTTTTGTAGCCAGAAAAAAATATTGCCAATGAATATGTCAATGTATTTTAATTCTGGCTTTTTATATATGTCAGTAAAAAAATTAGCTGAATATAATATTCCAAATAAAGTGATTGAGTTAGTTAGTGATAATGATTTTAGTCACCCAGACCAAGATGCCTTGAATATTTTATTAAATACGAAGCTAGTTAATATTAGTGAGAATTTTAATTATATGTTCTCTTTAGACTGGTATATAGGGAAAAAATCCAGCATCCCTAAAATAACTCAAGATGTTGTTTTTATTCACTTTGTTGGCTTGACTAAACCATTTCATGAGTGGGCAAGATTTTATGAGGAATATGCTTTTTTTGAAGAGGCAAGGCGCCAGTCTCCATGGAAAGACATCGATTTAATAAAGCCAAAAGGGTATAAACAGTTATCAAGAAAGAAATCACATTTAAGAAAGAATGGAGATTATTTAGGTTTTCTGTCTACAACATTTAAGTATTTAGTTAAAAAGATATTTTGATTTTAAAACCCTGTTTATTTACGTTTATACGGGGCCTTTCTTTACTTGATTAGTATTTTTCGAATAAAAATAGCCGTTAAAATATTATATAAAATAAAGATATCGATAAAAATAAATTCAAATAGACAATAAACTAAAAAGTAGCCGATAGATGAAACAAATATCCCAACATTAAAAATATCTTTTTCAACTTGAATACTTTTAAATAAGTCTCTCATATTGATGGCAAATGTTACCAAAAACAGAACTAATCCAATTAGGCCTATATTATAGCTAATATTTAGAAGGAAAGGTTCATCATTGTTGTAAAATGACTCTTTTTTACTTCTAGAATACCCCATTCCACCACTGAATTTTGGGGCATTATTATCAAATAAAAACTGATTATAAGCGACTGAACCATAGCCCGTTCCCATTAATTGATATGAGAGATTTTGAGTAAAAATTGGATATCGAGTATCAATGATTTTACCTCGAGATGAAGTGATGTCTGACGCATATAGAGATTGGTTTATTTTATTTTTTACTTGCGGGATGTAATGATAAGAGGCGAAAACAACTACTATTGCTAAAACACCAAAACTCACAATATTAACAATGAGTTTTTTGTAGTTTGAGGATAAAATAAACAAAATAATAGCAGCTTCAATAATAACAGAGAGGAAACCTCCTCGGCTACCAGTATACAATATGAACAAGAAGGCCAATACAGAAAGAAGTAGCATAGAGGCTTTTAATATTCTTTGTTTGAATAGAAATAAGGCGCTGAAAGTAAAGGGAAATAAGAGTGTCATATAATGTGCGAAACCATATCTAAGTTGTAAGTAGAGAGGTAAAGCACTATTTTTAAACTGTTTTAGAATTGGAATAAAAAATATTATAAAGGCCAATGTGGCAATGAGTGCATAACAGATTGTTTTTTTTGATTTATCACCATCGCTTTTAAATACGAGAAGAAAGAAAGTAATAATAAAAACATATCGCCAATCATCAAAGAATGCTTTGATGGCCTCTTGAGTGAAGCCTGAATAAGTAAAAAATATAGCGCAAAATAGCCCCCAGCCACCAAATAAAAAAAGCATCTTTCTTGCCTTAATTAGAGCGAGAAGGTCAGTTTTGATATTAACTCTATTCTTTAAAAGTGTGAAAGTTGTATATAAAAAAAGCAAGACAACTGAGACATTTAATACCCCCTGCGTATCGTTGGTAAACATTCCCAGTGTGACTAAAAATAGTAATAAAAAAGGAAATTGGTGGAGGAGAAAGCTGTTTATTTTCACGAAATTGCCTTTATTGTCTTTGATTTAATCTCAAAAATTGATGCTTATCATGTAGGAAAGAGTATGGAATGTAAACATAGCACATTCATAACGAAGCAAAGAAATCCAATGGATAAAAGGATTCTATCTGGTAACCTATTTCGTTTAATGAGCCACATACTGTATTGTATATTTAATATCTGATTTATGTAGGGTTTAAAATGCCAGAACTACCAGAAGTCGAAACCAGCCGTCGTGGCATTGAACCACATTTAGTCGGTAATACAATCTCTTATGCAGTCGTAAGAAACAGCCGTTTGCGTTGGCCTGTCAGTGAACAAATAAAAAGTTTATCTGATGAAATTGTTTTAAGTGTACAACGCCGTGCGAAGTATTTGCTGATTGAATTGAAAAAGGGCTGGATTATCGTTCACTTAGGGATGTCAGGCAGTGTGCGTATTTTAACGCAAGAGTTACCTGAAGAAAAACATGACCATGTAGATTTAGTCATGCGTGACGGTAAAGTTTTACGCTATACCGACCCTCGGCGTTTTGGCGCTTGGTTGTGGTGTGACGACTTAGAAAATAGTTCGGTACTCGCGCACTTGGGCCCTGAGCCCCTATCTGATGCATTTAACCCGCAATATCTTTATGAACTCTCACAAAAAAAGAAAGTGGCGGTCAAGCCTTGGCTGATGGATAACAAAGTCGTGGTTGGCGTTGGCAATATTTATGCAAATGAAGCTTTATTTGCGACAAAAATCTCACCTGAAAAAATAACTAATACATTAACATTGGCTGAAATCACGGAGTTGGTTAAGCAAATCAAACTCGTGTTAACACGGTCGATTGAGCAAGGTGGTACAACGCTGAAGGATTTTTTGCAGTCAGATGGTAAACCGGGGTATTTTGCACAAGAGTTGTTTGTGTATGGTAAAAAGGGAGAGCCTTGTTCAATGTGCGGAACACCAATTGAAAGTATTAAACAAGGCCAGCGTAGTACTTTTTTCTGTCCGCAATGCCAAAAGTAATCTGTAATAGCTATTTTTTATTGAGCTTTCTTAGCATCGCATCTGCAACGACAGGGGGAAGAAAAGAGGAAATATCACCATCATGAAGGGCAACGTCTTTGATTAAAGAGGATGAAACGAAAGATAGGCTTTGTGATGGGAGTAAAAATACCGTTTCTAATTCAGGGACGAAGTGGCGGTTCATATTCGCTAATTGCCACTCATATTCAAAATCAGCCACGGAACGGACACCACGAATTAGAATATTCGCCCCTTTTTTTTGTGCAAAGCTCGCCATTAACTCAGAAAAACCCACGACTTCAACATTATCAAGATGAGACGTTACTTCCCTTGCAAGGGAAACTCGCTCATCAAGGGTGAACATGGGGTTCTTGCGTTGGCTATTGGCTATCGCGAGTAGCACATGGTCAAACATTGCCGCTGCACGGGTGACAATATCAACGTGCCCTGATGTGATCGGGTCAAAGGTACCTGGGTAGATGGCTTTATGTTCCATGGCGATAGTATCTCATTGTTTGTTATTGCTTATTCAAAATATTAGCGTAAATAAGCGATGTGAGCGTTTAACCTTATCGGCTATCTCGCATGGTTGCAACAAGAGTTAGCGAGGCTCTGTGAATTTTTAGGTGCATATTCTGCACACTTTTGCAGAAGGTTTATGGTAAGATAGCGCCAATTTTGGTAAGTGAATCAGATCGAATGTTATTGCTGCGGTTATATCAGGTACTTCTTTATCTTATCCAGCCATTTATATGGGTTCGCCTTTTACTGCGTAGCCGAAAAGCGCCTGCGTACCGTAAACGTTGGGGCGAGCGCTATGGTTTTTGTGCGGGTAAAGTTAAGCCTCAAGGCATTTTGCTGCATTCGGTGTCAGTTGGCGAAACACTCGCTGCAGTCCCTTTAGTCAGGGCACTCCGTCATCATTATCCTTCTTTGCCCATCACTGTTACAACAATGACGCCAACAGGGTCGGAACGTGTACAGTCCGCATTTGGTGATGATGTTAGCCATGTTTACCTACCCTATGATTTACCCGGCTCGATGCGTCGTTTTCTTAAGCAGGTTGACCCTAAGCTTGTGATCATCATGGAAACTGAGCTTTGGCCAAACATGATAAATCAACTACATAAGCAAAAAATTCCTTTAGTTATCGCCAATGCGCGATTGTCAGAGCGTTCCGCAGCGGGTTATCAAAAATTAGGCAGCTTTGTGAAGCGTATGCTGCGTAATGTCACGATGATTGCAGCACAGCACCAAGAAGATGGTGAGCGCTTTGTTCAGTTAGGGTTAAGGCGTATGCAGTTAACCGTGACGGGAAGCTTAAAATTTGATATTTCTGTTACCCCTGAATTAGCTGTTCGAGCCATTACACTTCGCAGGCAATGGGCTGCTCATCGCCCTGTATGGATTGCGACCAGTACTCATGATGGTGAAGAAGCGATTGTCTTAGAGACACACCAAAAGTTATTAAAACGTTTTCCTAATTTATTGCTTATTTTAGTCCCTCGCCACCCTGAACGTTTTACGAAAGCTGAAGAGCTAACTCAAAAAGCGGGCTTAACGTTTATTCGTCGTAGTGCCAACACTATTCCTAGCGTAGATACTCAAGTGGTTATTGGCGATACCATGGGTGAATTGATGTTGCTGTATGGAATTGCAGATATTGCCTTTGTTGGTGGAAGCTTAGTTGAAACGGGAGGGCATAACCCTCTAGAAGCGGCAGCGCATGCATTACCCGTTTTAATGGGACCGCATACCTTTAATTTTAAAGATATTTGTGGAAAGTTAACGCAGGCAGATGGGCTGATTACTGTCACGGATAGTGAATCGATGGCTCAAGCTGTAACTAGCTTGCTTTCTGATGAAGACTACCGTTTATATTATGGCCGCCATGCTGCAGAAGTTTTACATGAAAACCAAGGAGCTCTGCAACGGCTATTAAAATTATTGCAGCCATATTTACCCCCAAAAGAACAATAATAATCAAGAGTGTCTTTTTTAGATAGGCTAACTTGAACATTTCAACAATGAACAGTGAATATTTTCTCCCACACCTTAGTATTATATTTAAACTATAGTAGACTGCACCGTTTGTTATAGGGGTATTCTATTTTGCTTTTTAAGTCATGAATAGAGTACTTGTTTTTTCCTTATATTTTAAGACAGTATGCCAGCAATCAATCAACCAAATTCAAATAAATATGTTTATTTATGGATCATAGGCTATGCCGTAGCATGGATCTTAGCGAGCTTTTATTTTGACCCAACAGTGCCTTATGACACGGTAGAAGCTGTGAATTGGGGAATGAATGGGGAATGGGGCTCCCCGAAAAATCCCTGGTTTGTTGGCGTATTGATGTGGCCAGCTATCTATTTGGGGATTTCGTATAGTTTTTATTGGTATTTGATCCATTTTATCGGTATTGCGTTTGGTCTGTTGGGGGTCTGGAAGCTGGCTTATCGTTTAACTGGGCGTCGTGATCTCGCTTGGTTTGCAATGTTGATGCTGAATTTATCAGGTGTCATTAATTTCGATATCATTCCTTATAATGATAACTATATTTTAGTCACTTTGTGGCCATGGGTGTTGTATTTCTTTTTGCGTGCGGTGGACGATAATCCAGCGTGGTGGTTGCCTTTTGCCTTGTTTGCTGGGCTGGCAACAATGGGTAAATACTCAACATTGGCTTTAGTCGGCTCGGTTTTTTTACTGACTATTTTTGTTAAGCAAGCGCGTCAAAGCTATCGTTATCCTGTCTTTTATTTGGCTATCGCATTGTGGTTTGCGTTAGTTCTACCTAATTTCTTTTGGTTGATGGCAACGGATTTCTCTGCTTTCAAATGGGTGGATTCGCAAATTGACCCTGGTTTTAATTTCCATACAACTCAAGCGGCACTTAGTGTTTTTTACCCGTTAGTGATTGCGGCCATTATTATTTATTGCAGTGGCGGGAAACTTGGGTGGCCTAAAGCATTGCCTAATCGTATGGCAAATTTCATTATTTTATTCCCTCTAGTTGTTATTTATGGCTGGTTCTCGTTCCATGATGGCGGGCGGATTACAGAATGGTTACAGCCTTTTATGGCGATTATTGCACCTTTGTTTGTTGGCTCAATAACTGTGATGCCAAGAAAACCGTTTAACAAATCACTCATTGGTTTTGCGATTTTTGGGGTTTTAGTGGTTGTCGGCTATATCACAGTGCAAGCGGCGAATATCCGCGGAGCAGGGCAAAAATTTATTGGTGTTAAAACCTTAATTGCTGATGGTGAACAGCGTTGGTATCAGCGCTATGGTACACCCGTGAAATACGTCGGTGGCGAAGATAACCAATATCAATGGTTTATTATTTATGGGAAAGACAGGCCGCATGTTATCCAACCTTGGTCGATGGAGAAACATATGCCGCCAAATGTATATAACCGTGATATCACTGAAGCAGAAATTCGCCAGCATGGTGCTTTGTTATTAGGTAAAAAATACGATGATTGTGCCCATGAGAATTTTGCCAAAGTACGTAAGTTCTGGCCGCAATTTACCATCGAAAAAGAAGATGTCATTTACCAGTCAGAGCCTGATGCCGAGCCTGAAACGATGTGCTTTGGGTTTATTGCACCGCAGAAATAGAAAAAGTGCCTTAAAACTTAAGGCACTTTTTTCATTAGGTCGCTTAATATGATTTTGTTATTTAATTATTCTCAATAGGATAATAAGGCGAGTTAAGTAATTAATTTTTGAGCCTTTATGGAATAATTTAAACACCTTAAACCACCTCATTCGTCCTAAATAATTTAGCTGAAAGAGAGATGGATTTTTACTGGCGCATGTAAGAAAAACGCCTTGGTCATCGTCAATAATACCAGAAGATAGAAAGTTTTTTTGAGTCTCAATAACGAGTTTATAAAATTCAATCCACTTATCACGAGTTGCAAGTAATACACCCCCAATAATATGGGGTTCATTATTTAGAACTGCACTCAATACCGCTTTTTCATCTGAAAGGTCTAATGTGTTTTTAATCGTAAAAAAATGAAATTTATCGTGCTCAAAAGGGTGATACCACGTTTTTATGCCATACAGTGTTTTACTATTTCGAATATACCCAAAATCTACCCATGAAATGAACTCGCTATTTGAAAGTTTCATCTCAATGGCTTTATTGACAAAAAAAGCTTTTAAATTTGTTACCAATACATATTTACTAGACCAGTACTCAGGATTATTGTGTAGTTTAGGGTCGATTAAACTTTTAAAGGAATCGCTATTTTGAATTTTTGATATCATTTTAAGTGTGAATTTGAATTTTTTATAGATATCAATAACAACTACGTGTGTTGGCTTTCCTTTTCTTAAGGATAAAATTTTATCTTTAAAGTTTTCAGAGGTAAAAACAATGAGCTCATTATCTAAACTAGCTAGTCTACTAAAATAATTAAAATAGGTTTCAGTTGTACGATCAAATCTCTCAAAATCATTACTTTGATTTTTCCAATTACCTCTTCCAATATCAAAAAAAGCGGTCACAACTGTAATTGATTTATTCATAGTATTCAGTTAATCAGACATGGCTATACAATGATGTATAGTAAGGCATTACCTTAAAGTATCAAACTAATTCTTTTGAAGATTTCTAAAGGCTCGATTGACGCCATTAGCTTATCCGAAGACTTAATCACATGCTGCCTTTGCCCATAACCCCCAATCAGCCCTGGATCGGTAGGGCCAAAGAGCGTGAAGTTAGGTTTATCCAGTGCAGCAGTTAGATGGCTTAGCCCTGTATCAACAGAGACAACAGCTTTGGCATTGGCAATTTGCTGTGCAACTTCAGCTAACGTGAGTTTAGGTAAGACCTCAACAAAATCAAAACCGTTTGCCAACCGCTGTGCGCGTTGCTGTTCATGTGGCGCTCCCCACGGTAGCTTTATTTTTATGCCACTCCCCGCCATTAATTCAATTAAATTCCGCCAACTTTCTTCAGGCCAGTGTTTATCATCACGGGTGGTTGAGTGTAGGAAAACCACGTAAGGGCATTCCTGACGAGTTGAAGATTGTCGGAAATGCTGCGCAATAGCGTAATCGCCTTGCTGTACTGGGCAAACATACCCAAGGCTTTTCGCAAATAATTGACGGATGCGTTCAACGGCGTGTTGTTGCTTGCTAATAGCATAACGGTGGTCGTAGAAAAAACTGGCAAGAGGTTCACGAATGCTATGGCGGTCATAGCCGTGTTTATCGCCATGTGCCAAGCGCGTAACAAGAAATGCGCTTTTTAGTAGGCCTTGAGCATCAATAATTGCATCATACTGTGTTGCTTGCAGTTGCTGGCGAAAAGCTGCACGTTCAGCCCTGATCGGCGCAGAAAACCAGTTTTTTCGCCAACGGCGGATAGCGACAGGGATCACTTGGTTGACCGCACTGTGCCATGTTGGAATTTGTGCGAAACCTTCCTCAACCACCCAATCAAATTGAATATTGGGAATAGCTTGCTGAGCATCGGTTAATGCAGGTAAAGAATGTAAAACATCGCCCATTGAGGATGTTTTGACTAATAATACTCGCATTATTCAATACCTATATTTAAACGGGCTAATGCGTCTAAAACCATTTCTGGCTGGATATCGATCAGGCTTTGGTGATAACCGCTTTCGCCATCCCCTTTACGAACTTTATGATACCCCTCGATTAAGCGGATCACTTCTGCTTTATCAGATAAAGGCGGTGTGAAATCTGGGCTGCTTGGGCCATAAAGTGCAACTAAAGGTTTATCTAATGCGGCAGCGACATGCATAAGGCCTGAATCGTTACTGACAACGGCATGGCAGGCATCAATTAAGTTAACGGCTTGTTCTAGCGAGGTTTTCCCTGCAAAATTATAGCAGTACGATTTGGCATCATCCGTTAGACTTTGGCGAATATCTTCCCCTGCGGGATGGTCTTTTTGGGAACCAAATAATAAGACTCGGTAGCCTTTTAAACTGATTAGCTCTTGAGCGAGCGTTGCATAATGATAGTGCGGCCAGCGTTTTGCGGGGCCGAACTCTGCACCTGGGCAAAAACCAATAATTGGGCGAGAATCATCAATGCCAAAGGTTTGCAGTGTTTCGTTGACTTCTTGTGGCACCGTGACAAGTTTAGGTTTTAATATTGGTGATGGGATATCAGCAGCAGATTGAATAGTTTGCTTATCATAAGCAAGCGCAACGTAGCGTTGTACCATGAGTGGAAACGCTTCTTTATTCAATGGGCGAATATCATTGAGTAACCCATAACGCATCTCCCCGCGCCAGCCCGTTCTTTTTGCAATGTGAGCAAAGAACGGAACAAGTGCAGATTTTAATGAGTTAGGCAAAACAATCGCTTGGTCGTACCCATTTCCCCGCAAACTGATGCCTAATCGACGACGTTCACCGATTTCAAGGGCACCATGGCCTAAAGGCATCGGGATGGCTTGATTGACTTCAGGCATTTTTGCTAATAAAGGACGGCACCATTGTGGTGCCATCACATCAATTTGTGCGTGAGGATGAAGCGCCTTTATCGTACGATATAGGCTTTGTGACATCATCATATCCCCTACCCACGAAGGGCCGATCACCAATATTTTCATAAATACTAATTACGCGTCTTTATTGAGTAACTGCATGTATTCAGTGACACCTTCTGCAACCGTTTTAAATGGCGCAGTGTAACCAGCGGCACGTAACTTGGTGAGGTCCGCTTGTGTGAAGCTTTGGTAGCGACCTTTTAATTTTTCTGGGAATTCAATATATTCGACAGCCACATTTTTGTCTTTGTGAAATTCAGTCACGGCATCGGCAACGGCTTGGAAAGACTCTGCGCGCCCTGTTCCACAGTTAAAAATACCTGAAACGTTATTTTCCCAGAACCATAAATTCACTGCGGCAACATCGCCAACATAGATAAAGTCACGGCGGAATGTTTCGCTACCCTCAAACAATTTCGGGTTTTGCCCTTCATTAATTTGTTTATTTAAATGATAAGCAACGCTCGCCATGCCACCTTTGTGTTCTTCATTTGGGCCATAAACGTTGAAATAACGGAAGCCGCAAATTTGTGACTCAGTTTCTGGCAGGATTTCACGAACATATTGGTCAAATTGGAATTTAGAGTAACCATAGACATTTAATGGCTTTTCGAACTCACGTTCTTCAATAAAGTTGTCGCTACGGCCGCCATAAGTGGCGGCAGAAGAGGCGTATAAGAAGGGAATTTCGCGTTCTAAGCAGTAATGTAATAACTCTTTAGAATACTGATAGTTATTATCCATCATATACTTGCCATCCCACTCCGTAGTGGATGAACATGCACCTTCATGGAATACGGCATCAACATCGCCAAAGTCATCACCTGAAAGGATGCTAACAAGAAAATCTTCTTTATCTGCGTAGTCCGCAATATCAAGGTCAACAAGGTTGGCAAATTTAGTGCCATCTTTCAGATTATCTACCACTAGGATATCTGTGCGGCCGATTGCATTTAGGGCTCTAACAATATTGCTGCCAATAAAACCAGCTCCACCAGTGACTATGATCATTGGGTATACCTCAAATGGGTTAAGAAAATGGAATAACAATTGATGACTATAATAACATCTCTTGGCGCAGACGGTAGCATTGATAGCAGAGAATTGAACTAGGGGCTGAATGGGAACAAGGTAAATATCGTGATCTTGGCTACAAACTTAACTTATTTATGCTGTGAATATCGCTACACACAGAGACTATTATTAAACTCTATAAATAGTCACTATACAGGAAGAAATCATGTCAGAAAGATTTTATCAGCAGATTCAAGACCAATTGGTACAAATTGAAGCGGATGGGTTATTTAAACACGAACGCATTATTACGACCTCACAAGATGCCGACATTGAAATTGTCGGAGGCCAACGAGTCATCAATTTCTGCGCTAATAATTATCTTGGGCTTGCGAACCACCCAGCGTTAATTGAAGCGGCTAAACAAGGCATGGATACTCATGGTTTTGGAATGGCTTCCGTCCGTTTTATTTGTGGAACGCAAGATAGCCATAAAGTTTTAGAGCGCAAACTGGCTGATTTCTTAGGCATGGAAGACGCTATTCTCTATTCATCCTGTTTTGATGCTAACGGTGGCCTATTCGAAACCTTATTGGGGCCAGAAGATGCCATTATTTCTGATGCATTAAACCATGCTTCAATTATTGATGGTGTGCGGTTAAGTAAAGCTAAACGCTACCGTTACAGCAATAACAATATGGTTGAGTTAAAAGAACGCCTAGAAGAAGCAAAAGCGGCGGGTGCCCGTCATATTTTAATTGCCACTGATGGCGTTTTTTCAATGGATGGTGTGATTGCTGATTTACAATCTATTTGTGACTTAGCGGATGAGTACCAAGCGTTAGTGATGGTTGATGACTCCCATGCCGTGGGTTTTGTCGGCGAAAATGGCCGCGGTAGCCATGAATACTGCAATGTAATGGGGCGTATCGATATTATTACGGGAACGTTAGGTAAAGCACTTGGCGGTGCTTCCGGTGGTTATACGGCAGCGAAAAAAGAGGTCGTTGAGTGGCTACGTCAGCGTTCTCGCCCTTATTTATTCTCGAATTCCCTTGCGCCTGCGATTGTTGCCGCGTCTATCAAAGTGATTGATATGATGGAAGAAGGCCAATCACTACGTGAAAAACTATGGCGTAACGCGGTGTTATTTAGGGAAAGAATGACGGCAGCGGGTTTCACGCTTGCCGGAGCCGACCACGCTATCATCCCTGTTATGTTAGGTGACGCCAAGCTCGCCCAAACTTTTGCGAAAGAGCTACTTGATGAAGGTATCTATGTCACTGGCTTTTTCTACCCAGTTGTGCCGCAAGGTCAGGCACGAATTCGTACACAGATGTCCGCAGCCCACAGTGAGGAGGATATTTTACACGCCGTTGAAGCATTCACCCGCATTGGTAGAAAACTAAAAATAATCAAATAAAAGGTCTTTTATGAAAGCACTGTCCAAACTAAAAGCTGAACCAGGTATATGGATGACGGACGTTCCGAAACCGGAACTCGGGCACAATGATGTGATGATCAAAATTCGTAAAACCGCTATCTGCGGTACAGATGTACATATCTATAACTGGGATGAATGGTCACAAAAAACCATTCCTGTCCCGATGGTGGTCGGTCATGAATATATAGGGGAAATTGTTGCGATTGGGCAGGAAGTCAAAGGCTTTAAAATTGGTGACCGAGTGTCAGGGGAAGGGCATATTACATGTGGTCACTGTCGTAACTGCCGTGGTGGCCGTACCCATCTTTGTCGTAATACAATTGGTGTAGGCGTGAATCGAGAAGGCTGTTTCGCCGAGTATTTGGTGATCCCAGCTTTCAACGCATTCAAAATACCCAACAATATTCCCGATGAAATAGCCGCTATTTTTGACCCATTTGGTAACGCTGTGCATACAGCGCTTTCGTTCGATTTAGTGGGTGAGGATGTGCTGGTTTCTGGGGCTGGGCCGATTGGCATCATGGCTGCCGCGGTCTGTCGCCATGTTGGCGCTCGTCATGTAGTTATTACGGATGTGAATGATTATCGTCTTGAATTAGCGAAAAAAATGGGTGTTTCCCGTGCAGTCAATGTGAGTCGTGAAAACCTAAAAGATGTGATGAACGAACTTGGCATGAAAGAAGGTTTTGATGTGGCATTAGAAGTTTCGGGGGCGCCTGCGGCTTTTCAAACCATGTTAGACACCATGAACCATGGTGGACGTATTGCATTATTAGGGATACCTCCAGCCTCAATGGCAACAGATTGGAGCCAAGTTATATTCAAGGGACTGTTTATTAAAGGTATTTATGGCCGAGAGATGTTCGAAACTTGGTATAAAATGGCGACACTGATCCAATCAGGATTAGATTTATCACCCATCATCACTCATCAATTTTCCATTGATGATTTCCAAAAAGGCTTTGATGTTATGCGCTCAGGCCAAGCCGGAAAAGTGATTTTAAACTGGGATTAATTAGCGAGTTATTCCCTTCTGAGGTTATTACCTTCAGAAGGGAATGATGTATGTGGGAGCTAACCTCTAAGATTCGGTTTTAAAAAGCATGCGCTTTTTCGTTGGTGCTTCTTGTGTAAGCAATGGTTGCAATGTTTTGTCTTGATAAATATTTTCGACAATCGACATAATTAAATCGATACCTTGTAATTTCGTTTCAGGTATTGTGACCTCACAAATGCCTAACTCTTCGACAATAAGTCCATCTTCTGGTTTGCTTTCAATCGATTCAGTTGACTCTGGTGCTTTTGGCTGCTCACTGTCAGGCTGTTTCTCTTTAGGTTGCTCAGGTTTTTTCTGTGCTTCTTCAGAGAGCATTCTGAGTGATGTCACAGGTTGCTTTGCAGGATCTTGAGGGTTAACCAATGCACTTACTGCAACCAGTTCGATATCAGCGGGCAGTTGTGGCAAATATTTTTGCAGTGCACGCACAGTAGAGGGATGCGGGTGACCTATCGCTACAGCGCTACCGTGTTTTCGCGCATAAGCAACGGCTTTATTTAGTTGGGTACGTGTTTCTTCTTCTGATTGGTGGTTATCAATAAAGATGTTACGGCGCAGTGTTGGGACGCCAAATTCTTTTGCTGCATTTCCTGCCTGGGTATTGCCGATAGTCACACTATCGAGAAAAAATAAATTTGATTGCGAGAGGCTCTGCATCACATTACGCATACCTGGCAGGTTGGATGTCATTTCGCTACCCATATGATTATTCATGCCTTTTGCATGGGGTACACGGGAAATAGCATTTTTAATAATACGGTCAATTTCCGCCGCACTCATTGAGGGGGCGAGAGTGTCTTTTTCTAAGGGCTGCTTACTCAATGGTTTCATGGGCATGTGGATCAGAATATCCCGCCCTTGCTGGTAGGCTTTTTCCGCCACTTCACGGCCATGGGGCGAACTGGGTAAAATCGCAATCGTGACCGCGGGGGAAAGTGCTAAAATTTGGTTATCTTCTTTAGCGCGATAGCCAAAATCATCAATGACTATCGCGAGTTTTGCGGCGCTCACCTGCAGGCTCATCAGTAACAGCGGTAAACTAATGAATAATCTAAAGGGTAAGCGCTTCAACATAATTTCATCCTAATCGTTTGATTTTAAGTTTTCTGGGTTATCTTCCTAACCATGGGCGAGGATTAACAGTTTTACCTTGCCTGCGAATTTCAAAGTACAAGGATGGTCGCTCTTGACCACCACTGCTACCGACTAGAGCAATTGGCTGGCCAGCACGAACTTCTTGGCCCACATTGACTAAGGCACTCTGGTTATAACCATACAGGCTCATGTCACCTTTACCATGCTCAACGACCACAACAAGGCCATAACCTTGTAGCCAGTCTGCCAGTAAAACGCGACCATCTGCAATGGCTTTGACTTGTGTGCCTTCATTGGCGGCAATAACCATGCCTTTCCAACGTAGTTCGCTGGAAATGACATCACCATAATTGTGAAGTAGGGAGCCACGAACTGGCCACATGGCTTGGCCTGCGGGACGCCCTAAACCACCTGTACGGGACATAAGTGATCGCTCACTTTCAGAAGGTTTATAAGTCGCCCCTTTCTGTTTTGCTTGGCGTTCTTTTTCTGCCACTTGGGCGCGAATACGTGCCGCTTCTTTGGCTTCGCGTTCGGCTCTAGCTTTGGCTTCGCGTTCTGCACGAGCAATTTTGTCACGCAACCTTGCTTCATTTTGTTTTAAAACCGCGAGATTTTTTTGGTCTTCTTTTAAGGTACTTTCAAGGGCTGTCAGGGTTTTTTGCCGAGAGGCTCGGGCGTTATCTAATTTACGCTTCTCTTGTTGTTGGCGGGTAAGTGTACTTTTTTGTTCCGCCTGTTTTTTTTGTTCTAATTGTTTTTGTTGTTGTAGCTCTTTAGTTGTTTCTTCAAGTGCAACAATGTTTTTTTCACGCGCTTGATTTAAATAACTATAGTACGCCAAGATACGCTCTTCCCGTTGGCCTTCTTCCCCTTTAAACATCAGGGTTAGGCCTTGGTGTTTACCTAAACGAAAAGCGGCATCGAGCTGATCTGCAAGCATTTTTTCTTGTTGTTGTTTCTTAGTTTGTAGCTGTTTGATATTGCTATTTAAGGAAACAATTTCTTTATCTAGCTGTTTTAATTGGTTTTGTGTTTCATGTAAGCTACGCCCCGCAGCGGAAATGCTTTGTTCTTGCTGTTTGAGCTGTTCCAGTAAGTTAGAACGCTTAGCCTGCTGTTCTTTAACACTTTTTTCTTTTTCAGCAATACTTTTGAGTAAATCGTGTAATTGCCCTTTATTTTCAGTGATCTGGTTTGCGAGAGCGGTATGTGTAGGGGCAAGCGCAAAGAGCCCTAAACCAAGTAGGGCGGATGTAATAGCCTGACGAAGAAATGTTGTTTTCATTCGATATTGTGTATTGGCCATTGTGATAGATCACCTCAATTAAATGCAATAACTGATTATTTCATCTGCAAGTGATGGTTTCCAGCACTCTCTAATAAATAGTATTGAAAACACTTATAAATTCGGACTTTTGCCCTGAAACAAAGGCTAATTAAGTCAAATAATATAGTTTTATTATCACTGATTTATTTTGTATAGCTAGTTTTGAACGGTTTTTTATTATTGAACGCCTATTTAATCTACAGGTTAGTCCCGTTTAGGCATGTTTATGGTAAAATATTTGCGTACCGCTTCGAGAAAGAAATTCTATTTTTCAGTAAAATGGTATTAATTTTGCGTACATTACCGCAAAAAAAACACAGTAGTTTGCGTGAATTGGCTGTAATTAGCTCAACACACAGGTATACTCTGAACCCTTTGATATTCGATTTTAACTAACGGGAGTGATTGCCCCCCATGATCCAAGAAATCATGCAATTTGTAAGCCGGAACATGTTATTGAGTCTGGTTTGGATAGCGCTATTAGTTGCTGTGGTCGTCATGACCTTTAAAGGCCTCTTTTCTAAAACGAAAGTGATTGCTCGCTCACAAGCGATTACACTGATTAATAAAGAAGAAGCGGTTATTGTGGATTTGCGTTCTCGTGACGACTTCCGTAAAGGCCATATCATTGATTCTATTAATTTAACGCCGTCTGAAATTAAAGATAATAATTTAGGTGAGTTAGATAAACACAAACAGAAACCTGTGATTATCGTTTCTGCAAGTGGCATGGAATCAAACAAACCCGCAGAGCAACTCGTGCAACACGGTTTTGAAAAAGTCTTTGTCCTGAAAGAAGGGATTGCTGGTTGGGCAGGTGAAAACCTTCCACTGGCTCGTGGTAAGAAGTAGTTACCGTTACCTCAAGCTGCCTATATCAATAGGTAACTTGGGTAGCGCAATGCAGCGAACACCCCAGTAGCTCAGAATAACAGGGTTTCCCTTAAATTATTTGGGCTACAGGTAGGCAGCAAGTGAAGATATCCAAGGAGCATACATCAGTATGTGACTTGGGTAGCGCAATGCAGCGAACACCCCTGTAGCTCAAAGAATAACAGGGAAAATTCATATGGAAGTTAAAGGTACATAAACTATGTCAGAACAAAACAACTCAGAAATGGTTTTTCAAATTCAACGTATCTACGCAAAAGACGTTTCATTTGAAGCACCTAACGCGCCGCACATCTTTCAACAAGAATGGCAGCCAGAAATTAAATTAGATTTAGATACTTCTTCAACTCAGCTGTCAGAAGGCGTTTATGAGGTTGTTTTACGTGTCACTACGACAGCAACTTTAGGTGAAGAAACCGCTTTCCTGTGTGAAGTCCAGCAAGCTGGTGTTTTCTCTATCGAAGGTATCGAAGGCACTCAAATGGCGCATTGCTTAGGTGCATACTGCCCGAACATTCTGTTCCCATATGCACGTGAAGCGATCACCAGCTTAGTGGGCCGTGGCACATTCCCACAATTGAACTTAGCGCCAGTTAACTTTGATGCACTGTTCATGAACTATTTACAGCAGCAACAAGGTGAACAAGCGCAGAACTCAGAAGTTCAACAGGACGCTTAATGAATACTGCTTCAATGACAGTGATCGGTGCCGGCTCTTACGGCACCGCTTTAGCCATTACACTTGCACGTAATGCACATCAGGTGGTGTTATGGGGCCATGACCCAAAACACATTCATCAATTAGAACAAGATCGCAGCAATCAGGCATTTTTGCCTGGCGTTTCTTTCCCTGATAGTTTATCTCTCGAAACGGACTTAAAACGCGCCGTTGAGGCGAGTCCCAATATCTTGATAGTCGTACCGAGCCATGTTTTTGGTGATGTACTCAAACAAATCCAACCTTATTTACGACCTGACTCCCGCATTATTTGGGCAACGAAAGGCTTAGAAAGGGATACTGGCCGTTTGTTGCAAGAAGTGGCACGTGAGGTATTAGGCAATGAAATTCCTCTGGCGGTATTATCTGGCCCAACGTTTGCAAAAGAATTAGCCGCAGGTTTACCAACGGCAATTTCTGTAGCGGCGAGCGACAGCCAATTTGGTGATGATTTACAACAATTATTCCATTGTGGCAAAAGTTTCCGTGTTTATAAAAACCCGGATATGGTTGGGGTGCAACTGGGTGGCGCAGTAAAAAACGTCATCGCAATCGGTGCGGGGATTTCTGATGGCATGGGTTTTGGGGCAAACGCACGTACTGCATTGATTACCCGTGGTTTAGCTGAAATGAGCCGTTTAGGTGCAGCTTTGGGAGCAGACCCTGCAACCTTTATGGGAATGGCAGGCTTAGGCGACCTTGTGTTAACCTGTACCGATAACCAATCCCGCAACCGCCGTTTTGGCATGATGCTCGGCGATGGCATTACCGTTGAAGAAGCGGAAAAAGAGATTGGTCAAGTGGTTGAAGGATATAGAAATACCAAAGAAGTCCGTGCACTCGCTGAACGCGCGGGTGTCGAAATGCCAATTACAGAGCAAATTTATCAAATCCTTTACCGTCATAAAAATGTGTTAGAGGCGGCGCAAGCGCTATTAGGCCGAGCGACGAAAGATGAAATTGCAGATATGCCAAAACTGCAGGATTAATAAAAATTAGTCTGGTTAAGTTACATAATAGGGTAAATATAAAAATAGATAGGTGAGTGATTATGTCGCGTGAAGAATTGGATAGAATTTGGGGCTTCATTAAAGAAGAAGCGAAGTCGCTTGCTGACTGCGAACCACTCCTAGCCAGTTTTTTTAACGCGACATTATTAAAGCATGACAACTTGGGCAGTGCGCTCAGCTATATGCTGGCGAACAAGCTCAGCTCGCCTATCATGCCTGCTCTGGAAGTGCGCGAAATCGTTGAAGAAGCCTATCGCAATGACGAAAGTATGATTTTCTCTGCGGCTATGGACTTAGCTGCGGTTCGCCTACGTGACCCTGCCGTTGATAAATATTCCACTCCATTATTGTACTTAAAAGGTTTCCACGCCTTGCAAGCCTATCGCATAGGCAATTGGTTGTGGAAAGAAGGCCGCCAAGCACTCGCGGTTTACCTACAAAACCAAATATCAGTGTCTTTCGGTGTGGATATTCACCCTGCTGCTCGTATTGGTTGTGGCATCATGCTCGACCATGCAACGGGTATTGTGATTGGTGAAACCGCCATCGTGGAAAATGATGTGTCGATTTTACAGTCGGTTACCCTTGGCGGGACAGGCAAAACCTGTGGCGATCGCCATCCCAAAGTCAGGGAAGGGGTAATGATTGGGGCAGGGGCAAAAATACTAGGTAATATTGAAATTGGCCGCGGTGCAAAAATTGGCGCGGGTTCGGTTGTTCTTCACCCTGTACCTCCTCATACCACAGTGGCGGGGGTTCCTGCACGCATTGTTGGCAAACCAACTAGCGATAAGCCATCCTTAGAAATGGATCAAAACTTTAATGGCAGTATTTGGGGTTTTGAAAATGGGGACGGGATTTGAGTTGTAGGTAGGCGTAAAAGGTAGTGAGTTGCTCACTATCGTTGCTATTCTTCAATAGTATGTTTTTTTAAACATATTTCCCATTTTAAACTGAGTAATCGATTTATTTAAATGTTCGGCATTAGCGGGTGAACGTAATAAATAAGTGGTTTCATCGATATTATCCAGTGGTGCATTAGTGGGTTGCTTAGATTGTTTAATAACTGTCTCTTTCATGGATATATCTCGCTTATGTTTAGAGCTATCCTCTAAATAATTCGAGCGGTATGTAGCTTGGGTATTGGCGTGAAGCCACACTCATACCGCTTGAGGTATATTGAGTAATTCTAGTCTTTTAGTAGAGCTCCTGGATAACCCAACTGCCTCCATGCCTCAAACACCACCACGGCCACTGAATTGGATAAATTCATACTGCGGCTATCGGCCAACATTGGAATGCGAATTTTTTGCTCCATTGGCATATTGTCGAGTACATAAGGTGGCAACCCGCGCGTTTCAGGGCCAAACATTAAATAGTCATTTTCTTGATAGCTGACATTACCGTGGCTTGGCTTACCTTTGGTGGTTAAGGCAAACACGCGCGCCCCACTTTCAGACTGATTATTATCAGGATTCAGCCCTTCACTTTTCAAAAATGCATAATAATCATGGTGATGTTTGATATCGGCAAACTCACTGTAATCTAACCCAGCACGGCGCAGGCGTTTATCATCCCACGTAAACCCGAGCGGGTGGATAAGGTGCAAACTAAAGCCCGTATTGGCACAGAGGCGAATGATATTACCCGTGTTTGGTGGTATTTCAGGTTCGAATAAAACAATGTGTGGCATAGCGTTTAACTGATATTGTGATGATAAAAATGATGGGAAGAGTGTACGCGCAAATCGCATTATTTTCATGCGGAACTTTTAGTTGCGTGCTAAAAACAAAAAACGCGCCACAGAGGCGCGCTTTTAAAGTTGCTAATTGAGGTTAGCTTTTATAACCATTTGGGTTCATGGACTGCCAGCGCCAAACGTCATCAGCCATATCTTGGATGGAGTATTTTGCTGTCCAACCTAGATCACGTTGTGCTTTCGCTGGCGTTGACCAGTATTCTGCAATATCACCAGGACGACGTGCTGAAATAGTATAAGGGATGGGTTTACCGACTGTTTTTTCAAAAGCAGCAACGACTTCCAAGACACTTGTCCCAGTCCCTGTTCCTAGGTTATAGATATGTAGGCCTGCTTGCTGACTAACTTTATTTAAAGCAGCAATATGGCCATCTGCTAAATCCATCACATGGATATAATCACGCACACCCGTACCATCTTTAGTTGGGTAGTCTCCACCAAACACCGCGAGCTCTTTACGGCGACCTACCGCGACCTGCGCAATAAATGGTGTCAGATTATTTGGAATACCATTCGGGTCTTCCCCCATCAAACCTGAGTTATGAGCACCTACAGGGTTAAAATAGCGCAGTAATGAGATAGACCATTCGCTATCTGCAATATTTAAGTCAGTCAAAATGCGCTCAACCATATATTTACTGGTACCATACGGGCTATTGGTATTACCCACCGATGCTTCTTCTGTTAATGGGATATGTTCAGGTTCGCCATATACGGTTGCCGATGAACTAAAAATCAGGCTTTTTACACCCGCTTTTTTCATGCTTTCCACTAATACCAGTGTGCCATTGACGTTAACATCATAGTATTCAATTGGTTTTTCAACCGACTCACCCACGGCTTTAAGGCCTGCAAAGTGGATCACTGAATGAATTTGATGATTGGCAAAAATAGTGTCTAAAATTTGGCTATTACGCACATCACCTTGGTAAAAGGCTGGTTTAACACCTGTAATAGCTTCAATACGGTTAAGCACTTCAAGGTTAGCATTATGCAAGTTATCTAAAATAACCGGTTGCATCCCTTGCTGGATCATCTGTACACAGGTATGGCTACCAATGTAGCCAAGACCACCAGTAACGAGAACGTGTTGATTATTCATCTCAATATTCCTGAGTCTTAATATTCGTAATGGTAGTTATAATCGTCAGATCTTGCGTCGATACCATTTAATATCACACCAGTGATTTCGATATCATTTTGCTTAAAGCGTTTGAGTGATAAATCGACATCTTTCACGGTATTTACCCCGTAGAAGGCAATGAGCAATGAAGTGCCAACATATTTACCGATAATCGCCGAGTCCGTAATTGCTAAGATTGGCGCGGTATCGATCACCACAATATCGTATTGGTTTTTCACTTTATCCAGCAACTGTTTAAAACGTTCACCCATCAGTAATTCAGAAGAGTGAGTAACATTTTTACCACGGCAGATCACATCGAGGTTTTCAATCACGTTGGCATGAATAGTTGGCGATTCTAAGTTTGGTTGAGATAAGTATTCAGATAGCCCTGTTTTATTACTTAACCCAAAAGCTTTATGCAGGCGGCCTTTACGTAAGTCGGTATCGATTAATAATACTTTTTTACCGGCATTAGCTAGTACCACCGCCATATTGGAGGTGACAAAGCTTTTCCCTACCCCTGGTGACGCACTGGTGACCATCACCAAGTTATTACCTTGGTTCATGACCGAGAAATAAACACTGGTACGTAATGAACGGATAGCTTCAACGGCGGTATCCGCTGGGTTTTCTATCGCTAATGGGTTCTTATTGCCCGCCTCAATCAGTTTTTTCTCATAGGTAGAGAATGGGATGGTGGCGTAGACATTGACACCCAATGCATCAATATCTTCCGTGCTCTTAATCTTATTATTAAAGAACTCGCGGGCAATCACATAGGCACAGCCGACAATAAAGCCGAGGATTGTGGCAAGTACAACAATCAGGGATTTTTTCGGTGCAACGGCATTCGGTTGGGACTCAGCGGAGTCGATAATACGTACATCTGCGGTAATACCGGAATTGAGCACGCTGAGCTCTTGTTGTTTAGCGACTAACTGAGTGTAAATCGCTTGTTCTGCTTCGACGTCACGAGTTAAACGAACGATTTCTTGTTGGGTATTGGGCAGCTTTTGAATATTTTTACTGATTTTTTCTTTTTCACGTAACAGCTGTTGGCGTTTATCTAACAAGGACTGATACGCAGGGTGGTTGCGGGTATACAGTTGCTGGATTTCCACCTCTTTAAAGGTTAGTTCGTTAAGTTTCTCTTCTACTTGCAATGCAGTATCTAAAGCGGCTTTGGCTTCTAAAGAGAGGTCAATTGATTCATTCTTTTTACGAAACGCATTGAGCTGGTTTTCGTAGTTATCTAATTTCTTTTTAATCGTAGGCAAGTAGTCATCTAAGAATACGAGCGTATTGTTAGTCACTTCTTTTTTACGTTCGGTATTTTGGTCTACATAGTTTTGGATAACACTGTTGAGGATGTTAACATTCTCAACTTTATCCGCACCTTTAATGGCTAAGCTGATAATACCAGTACCTTTACCCACTTCAGCGATAGTCAAAGTATTACGTAAGTCTTCAATGGTGGAATAACGGGCATTTTTGATTAATGAAAACTCTTCGCCAGCTTCAGCCGTGAAACTAGAAATCAATAAGTTAATTTCCCCTTGTTTGAGGACGTCACCTACTTTACCTTGTAAGACTTGGCCATCTACATTGAGAGAATAATTGTTATCCCCTAAATAAGTTAGGGTAAATGGCTGGCCAATTAAACTTTCAGGTAATTGAAATAGGGTAATATGAACGGGAGCGACTTCACCAAGTAATTTACTGACAAAGCCTTCAGGAGCTGCTTGAGTGTCTAAGTTTAGGTCAGTAACGGTTTTACCTAACACCATGCGTGATTTGATGACTTCAATTTCAGAGTCGACTTGGTTATTGCTGTTACCAAATGGCATCACATCACTCATTTGGTCGAGTAATGAAACTTGACCAAGCTTGTCATACTGTAAGGTGGCGTTGGCTTGGTAGATGGGGGTTGCTAATAAACTGTATGCGATGGCGATAGCTGCAAAAATAACAGTAAAAAACCCAATTTTAATCGTGTTGGATTTCAAAACTTTAAACAGAGCGAGCAGATCGATTTCATCTGAGGCTGGGGAGCTATTTTTTGTTGTGTTCATAATAGGTTAAATGTTAAGTCATCCAATAAATAAAATTAAATTTTGCCTTGCCAAGCAAGCGCGGCTTTTTCCATCAACTGGTAAACGTGCTCAAACATCTCATCACTGCGTTTGTGCGGATCTGGGATTTCGGTTTTATTGATCCATTGCCCAAATAACATCACTTTACCGCGCGCTTCAGGAAACTGTTGGTGAATTTTAGCAATATGGTCGTTTTCCATCACTAGGATTAAGTCTGCTTTATGGCATATTTCGCTAGTTAATCGACGTGATTGATGGTTTTCAAGGGAAAGCTGATGTTGCTCGGCAATCCGGATGGCACTGTCATAAGCGGGCATGCCATTTTTAGCAATAATGCCTGCAGAGTGAACAGTTTTTTGGGGAAAATGCTGTTGCAATAAACGCTCCCCCGTAGGAGAGCGGCAGATATTTCCCATACAAACAACGAGAATATTATTAAACATATCGATTACCAGTCGTGAATACGCTTGGTACCTTCGGTTAACTGATTATACGAAGCGATAGTTGGTAACAGTTGAGTAATCAAGCGGTTCCAACGCACTACAGGCGCAGCGGTAACATACACTAAGTCATAAGGTTGCAGTTTAAATTCAGTGCCCATGACTAGTGATGTTGCATCTGATAAGTCTAGCTGATAGACCGCTGCCATTTTTTTCGGTAATAGTGCTTCGAGTTCTTTGTCTTCCGCTGGCTGGTTTTTAATTGGGCGGATGACAAATACCCCAGTTGCATTGGCGGTTGTTTGGTTAAGGCCGCTTGCTTTACTGAGTGCTTCAGTAATGCTCATACCTGCACGGTCAATAGTTAAGGTTGTTGGTTGGCCAACTTCACCCATCACGAAGACTTTTTGTGAGTCATTACGTGGCACATACAGCACATCACCTGGTAACATGAGGTAGTTTTGGGTTAAATCCCCATATTGGACTAAATCCTGTAATGAGACTTTAATTTCTTTGCCATTGCGGGTAAGAACCACATTATCCCAATCGGCCTTTTCGGTTAAGCCACCGGCATTATTAAAGGCTTCTAAAATCGTCAACGGCACGTTAGTAATTGGCAGTGTACCCGGTTTGGCGACTTCGCCTGACACATACATTTTTTGTGAGCGGAAGGCGGCAATACTGACATCCACTTGTGGGGATTCAATATAGGTGGCTAAGCGGTTGCTGATTAATGTACGGATTTCAGTAACGGTTTTACCGATCACTTTAACTTTACCAATATACGGGTAGTAAATGGTGCCATCGGAATGTACCCAGTTACCGGAATCTTGCGCACTACGGTATGAACCCGCAGGGATAGTCAGTTCAGGATGGTCCCAAACCGTAATGGTTAATACATCACCCGCACCTACACGGTATTCATAGTGAGTCAGCTGTTTTTCTAACTGCGCATTCGGTTTAGCAATGGTGGGTGCAGTGTACATATCATCCAACAACTTTGGTGAAATTGGGTAGATATCAACCAATTTAGTAATGTCACGGTCACCCGTATCAACAACATTTTTGCCTGAAGTTGACATATAGGCACCAGGGGTGACTGTACAGCCTGTTAATGCAGCTAGCATAAGTACAGTAATAGAAAGGCGTTTCAGCTTCATAAATGAGCTATTCCTATAATAAATATGTAAAAATATTGGTTTAGATGTATTATTATTAAAAATTGATATTACTTCGATACAAATGTATTTAGTAGCATTTCTTTTAAGCTTTTTACTATCTTGAGGTATAATGCTTTAAAAAGCCATAAAGAGAATAAAATGAAAAATACCAAGTAGATCGAATAATGCTCAGCTTCAATGTGTCCCTATAAAATAACCATTGATGTTTAGCCGCATTCAATTTGTTTTGAGTCATCCCTGAATCAGTACGATAGTGAGCTAACACTTTTGGATAGCAGTAGGCTCTTTCTTCTAATGAAAGCAATTTTAACCATAAGCCAAAATCTTGCCGTTTACGGATCAAAGGCATATATTGCTTTCCGAAATGTGCAGTATCATAAATTACAGTTAAGCAGCCTATTACATTACCATATAGCGATCTATGATAAGTGGTAAATTTAGGTGCAGTAATAACTTTTCCTAGTCCAGCTTCACTCAAATGTTGGTAGTAACTAAAAGTAAATCGGTAATTGTTTTCCAACATAAAATTAATTTGCTCACTTAATTTTGTTTTTAGCCACAAATCATCACTATCTAAGAAAGCAATGAACCGGCCTTTGGCTTGCTCAATTCCAATATTACGGGATACACCAGCACCTTGATTTTTCCTTGAGAAAATTAGATTAATTCTAGGATCTTTTAGTTGATTTAAGATATTAATCGTATCATCTGTTGAAGAATCATCAATAATAATTAGTTCTAAGTTTTGATAATCTTGAGTGAGAACGGACTGGATAGCATTCAGAATATTATTTTGTGCATTATAGCAGGGCATAATGACAGAAACTAAAGGCCTATTTTTTTCCATATTTATTTAATCGTTCCCAAATAAATCTCGAGTATAGACTTTATCCGCCACATCTTCGATTTCAGGCACCATACGGTTAGCTAAGATGATATCGCATTGGTTTTTAAATTCAGCCAAGTCATTGACCACTTTTGAATGGAAAAACTCAATTTCTTTCATCACTGGTTCATACACCACCACTTCAATACCCTTGGCTTTGATGCGTTTCATCACACCCTGTACTGCAGAGGCACGGAAGTTATCTGAGCCTGCTTTCATCACTAAGCGATAGACACCGACTTTGCGTGGCGCTTTAGCAATAATGGCGTCAGAAATGAAGTCCTTACGGGTACGGTTAGATTCTACAATCGCGTTAATCAGGTTATTCGGCACGTCATCGTAGTTAGCTAACAACTGTTTAGTATCTTTCGGTAAGCAATAACCGCCGTAACCGAACGACGGGTTGTTATAATGGCTACCAATACGCGGGTCTAACGAAACACCTTCAATAATTTGGCGTGCATTTAAACCGCGGCTTTCTGCGTAAGTATCTAGCTCGTTAAAGTAGGCTACACGCATCGCTAAGTAAGTGTTTGCAAACAGTTTAATGGCTTCCGCTTCCGTTCCATCGGTGAATAGCACCGGAACATCTTTTTTGATGGCACCTTCCAGCAACAAATCGGCAAAAATCTGCGCGCGCTCAGAGCGCTCACCGACCACAATACGGGACGGATGCAGGTTATCCCACAATGCGCGGCCCTCACGTAGAAATTCGGGGGAGAAAATCACGTTGGTGTAGCCAAATTCTTCCCGTAAACGTGCGGTAAAACCGACAGGAATGGTCGATTTCACGATAATCGTGGCGGTTGGGTTGATTTCATTTACATCATGAATAACAGATTCCACCGATTTAGTATTGAAATAGTTAGTTTTTGGGTCATAGTCGGTGGGTGTCGCAACAATCACATATTGTGCACCGTGATAAGCGGCGACTTTGTCTTCCGTTGCCCGGAAATTGAGGGTTTTTTCCGTTAAAAACTGTTCAATTTCGGCATCAACAATCGGTGATTGATGATTATTTAACATTGCCACTTTTTCAGGGATGATGTCCACCGCAACCACTTCGTGGTGTTGTGACAGTAACATGGCGTTAGATAGGCCGACGTAGCCAGTTCCTGCGATTGCTATTTTCAAAGTTTAGTCCTTATATTTTTATTATGTTTAATTTTAAACATAATAAAAAATGCATTATTGAGGTCATTAATGGTTTTAAATTTATTTAGATTTTTTACTAAATAAAGGTAATAAAGACTGGGTCCAAAAAACAATCCAAAAATTCGAGTAAAGCATAAATATCTTGAGGCGAAAGCCTCTTTTTTATTAAATATCTGGCCGCTAGAATCTGCAGGGTGATAACCAATAATTAAAGGTTTATATATTCCATTCATACTATTTTTTAATAATTTAGATAAAAAAACAGGTTCATCACATAAGAAATATGTTGCACCAGCCCCCATATCTTCAGGGAAACAAACTTTATTTTTTATGATTGGTTCCCTGCGAGCTGTTACTTCTATAGTTCCAACTTTTAAAATTGTTTTTAGGTTATGTTTGAAACTTGAAGAATGGAATTTTTTTGCGGCATTTTGCATGTCGGTTTGATTGCTATAAGCGAAAGTGATGAACCCTATTTCGGGATTTATCCTATATTGCTCAATTATTATTTTTTGAATGTCTTTTCTATAAATTACATCGTCATCACAAAATAAAACAATGTCCCCCGTGGCGTTCTTTAGTGCTATATTTCTACTTTTAGTGACTCCTTTTGTAAAGGATTTGTAATACTTTATATCACTTCGCTCTTTTAATAATGGTTCCATTATATAGTCATAGTTACTATTTATATTCATTTGATGAACAATCACTATATTAACACAGCTATTCGATAATGGTAGCTTTTCAATCAAGGAATGAATTCTATCCTCATGAGTTGAATACAACATGTCTAATTTCATTTTAAATTCACCGTCTTGCTTCAATGCGTTCCATTTTGTTAATTAAGATATAGGAAAGTGAAAATAAGAAAATAACTTTCATATAATTAACATTAAAAAATACTATTTCACCTTTATAATGATATATGAAAGATAAAATTATTATCCCGATGAAAAAAGAATTGTTTTTTTCTTTTATTCTAGTAGCTGAATAATATAAAAAGTATAAGAAAGCTGTATAAGGTATTAAGCTTCCGAGTGCTCCAAAGTAAAGCATAAATCGCATGTAACCAGTATCAGTATGCATATAGTATGTCCCATCACTATTTGTATATTTTCCATCGCCAAAAAATATTGTGGTAGCATTATCGGGGAGAAAATACATACTTTGTAGTCTTTCAGTAGAGGATACGGAGACGCTTCCATGCTCTATATAATTAATGATTGGTTGAAATGCGTAGGCAGAATAACTTTGTATAGTTGAGCCAATGGATGGTAAATTAATTAGAATGAAATATATTATAATACAAACTAATAGAGTTAGAAGTGAATATTTAATATAAGTAAAAATTGTTTTGGGTGTAATTGATTGAAAAATTACCATGCTAATACCTAGAGCAAAACCTAAGAAAGAAGTTCTACCAGCAGAAAGGGCAGCGATAAAGCACATGAGGAATATTATTATTTTATAAATACTCCAAGCTTTGATGGATTTAAGGTAAAAAACAAATATATAGCCAAGTAAGCCCATTGTGGCCGCTAAACCAAAAGCAACTGAGTCAGATAAACCTAATCCTCTGACCCCCCCATATATAGCCATTCTTTCGATATCTTCATCAGAACGTATTTTACTTTGAATTATATCTCTAATTTCTGGGGAAACTAGCATCAATATTATTATGACAGATTGAATTAATAAAACAAAGTAAAAATTCCTTTCTATTTTTTTGTTTTTAAAATAGGAATAAAATAGAGCAGAAAAAATAATTGAAGATATGAAAGATAGAGCCCCATTAATAATAGTTTTTTGAATTGTGAAATCATAAACGTTATGGAATGTAGTGCTGGATATTGTAGATAGTAAAAACATTAAATATATTATTAGTGTGATGAATACCACTTTATCTTTCATTAGCTCAGTCAAATTTTTAAAATAGCCTGGGACTATAATTAAAATTAATAATGAAATAGCTGCTGATACATACCCAGAACCGATGAACGAATATATAGGTATGTTAAATATAAATAAAAAAAGTAATATATTATATGTTGAGGATTTCATCATTTTATTTTTTTCTTAAAAATAATTTTAGCTTAAATATTAGTTGTAATGGAATGTATTTTTTGTTTTTTTGTAAAAACAATATACTATATAAACTATTGGTATTTTCTATTTCGGTATTTTTATATTTATTTCCCATTAAATTTTGTTTTTGAGCTTTAATTTTTGTGGTATTTTGGATTAAACTATTTTGCCTGCTGATAGATGTTTCCAATATTCTATACGATAATAGATATTCGGGGATTGTAGAGAATTTTATATTGTTTATATGAACTAGTCGTGCCCATAGCTCGTAGTCTTCTCCATGTATATATTCATCAGAGTAGTACAAATTATCCCCAAGGACTGATTTGTTGAACATAACAGCGGGATGTATAAATGGCGCCCCCAAAAAGCATGTGGCTTTCAACATGAAATTAAATCTAGCAGGTTTCCGTAATGCAATCATTCTACCTTCTTTATTTATTATTTTTGCATAAGAACCTACTACACCAACTTTTTTATTTTTTTTTAAAAAAGATAATTGCTTCTCAATTCGATTATTTGCAGATATATCATCCGCATCCATTCGAGCAATATAATTTCCATTAGCTATATTAAGACCTTCATTTAAGCTATATATTAATCCTTTATTATCACGATTAATCACTGTTATTCTATCATCGATAAAACTATTTATGATGTTTAATGATTTATCACTCGAACCATCGTTAATTACTATTATTTGTAAATTTTTATGAGTTTGGTTGACGATAGAGTCAATTGCTTCATAAAGAAATTTTTCAGCATTATATACAGGTAATATAACTGAAACTAGTTCATTTTCATTCATAATTTAATAGCCGTTCTAAACTGATTTTTTAAATAATTCTTTGTTTTTAAAGCATGCAATTGCTCTATATAGGCAGGTAACTATTGAATTTAATACTAGAGCCCAGCAAAGTGTTATAATATTAAAGTTTTCTGTAAGTAATAAATATAGTATCGCTAATAAATAAAATAAAGCTGATATGTAAATACTGTTGTTGAAAGCTTTTTTTCTATTAATAAGAATTAAAGCACAGTTTCCAGAAAAATAGGTGACTATATTTGCTATAGGAATAATATAAAGAATTAATAAATAAGGATAAGTATCTCGCATGTCATCACCAGCAAATAGAGCTATGACATCTTCACCGAAGAGGAATATAAATGGGTATGCTGCTAGGTATATAATAAGAAGTACAAAAATAATTTTAAATGCTAGGCTGAAGTTTTTTGTTTTTGCGATATGGGGATATAGTATTTGATTTAAAATATTTAATGGCATTAAAGCTAAATTTATTAATTTTTCAGCTAGGTCGTAATAGGCGACCTGAGCTAGGCCTATGTAGTTACCAATAAGATAGGTATTTAATTTTAAGATAATAACACCAACAGATCTAGATAGTAAAAAAGAGTAAGATTTTAGTAGGTCTCTTTTCATTCTAAAAAAGGAAACGCGTACAAACTTAATCTGTAGTTTTCTTCTGACGAAATAAAGTGAAATGACACCATTTAACATAGATGTAATAACTAGAGCTAATGGAAATGAGAAAAAACCTAAACTAGTATTAGTTCCAATTAGTATGATTAAAAGTAACATAAACCTAGAAAATAAATTTATCACAGCGGCGAATTTTATTTTTTCCAGACCTAAATATAACCATTGTGAAAATAATGCTTCTCCCAGAACTATTAAAAATAAAAAATTAGATAAGAAATATTCTTGACTTAATTTACTATTCAGCAGGATAAATACTTGATATACAGCTAGACAAATAAAAAAAAGAATAATCTTTATATATGTAATACTGCTGTATATAATGTTTAATCTTGTTTTTTTATCTCGGTTTTCAGCAGCGCTGCGGGTTCCTGAAATATTAAATCCAAAATCTACTATAATAGCTAAAAGCATAATTATACTTTGGATAAAGACGACAAGGCCATAATCAGCAATATTATATTTTCTAATTAAGTATGGATAATATATAAAAGGAACTAATAATGTGATTATCTGAATTAGAGATAGGTATGAAAAATTACTAACTATTTTTTTATTGAACATTATATATGATTTTTATTTAAGAGTTTAGTAAGAGAACTAATAACTAACTCTACCGACGCGATCCATAGCAACTGCAGCATTTTCGCCCTTCCAGTTTTTTTCTGGGATCATATAGTTATTACCATAGTAGCTGATCAGGTGTAGATTAGAATTTTTAGGTACATTCCAGTACTCATTTTCAAATAATATTTCTTGTACGCCATTATATGGATTTTTAAAGAGATAAAGTTCAAATCCACCTTTTTGTTTCAATGACTCATCCCAAGTCATATTTTTAAAAGGGCGGAATACAGGAGTATTTACTATGTTATCTATTATAGAACAATAAAAAAAATCTACAGTTATCCCATTAAATTTGTAAGACTCTTCATAGACAATACCATCTACTGCTATTTCTCTGATAAACTGAAAACCTAGTTTTTTTAATTCGTTGCGTATGCCTATACTCCATTGTGATTGTAGTAATCCAAGGTCAACATCATAATCATGAGGAATGATTTTATTATTTCTCACTGCTCCTAATAATGTGCCATATTCTAACCAATAAGTTATTTTCTGATGTTTGAAAAAAAGATACATTTTATCTAGCATCTGATCTTTTTCTTTATTTATAACTCTAGATCTTTTGTAAAAAGATAGATTTCTTTTTATATTTTTTAAATATTTAGTAATCACTTTGCTACCTGTAGGCATAGAGTTTTAGTATAAAAAGGATATGGGGATAGATATTTCATCAGGATACGGTTCAATGATATGTTTAGTTGTTTTATGTGGAAAGATTTTTTTCTGTTTTATATAATTTTGTACTATTTTTTTATTAACCTCAAAATCATCACGCCATGACACAACATTAACAGCAGGTGAGTCATAGCTTAACATGACTGAAGGAACTCGTTTTAGTCCTAAGCGTTTTGCAACCTCAAATCGATGATGACCATCCATAATAGCATATGAATTTTCTTCTAGAAGTAAAGGCACTCGCCAGAGTGCCTCCGATTTAATTTTTTCTACAAGCCATTCAACACGTTCAGGTATATGTTCTTCCGTAATTTGAATTTTTTCAATATTAACTAATTCTAAACGGTACACTTATGCAACCTTAGACTCTATTTCAAGTAAACTATCGATCAAATATTGATTATCAATGCTATCTCTAACTGCAAGCCTTACATATGACTGGCCATCGAATCCTTTTTTCTCTGAACAATCTTTTGCTAAGATATTATATTCAGTACAAAGTATTTCAATAAGTTTTTTAGATGGAATCAGATTAACGTTACATAGAATATAGTTGGCTTGAGATTTAATAGGAGACAGTAATTTATTTTTTGATAATGCATTAAACAATGAGTTTCTTTCAGTAATTATCTGACTACAAGCGTTGGCATATATTTTTTCATATTTTCCAATAATTTGAAAGAAAAATTCACCTAAAGAATTTATATTCCATACTGGAATTGCTTTTTTAATTAATGAAATTAATTCAATGTTTGAGCTTGCTATAACACCTAAACGAATTCCAGGGACACCATAACTTTTACTAATACTTTTTATAACAATTAACCCTGAGTATAAATTAAGAATTTCTTCTTTCATTAATGTTGAGTCTAGGCCATTTTCGGCAAAATCTACAAAGCTCTCATCTACTATAAATGTTTTTTTATTTGCTTTAAACCAATCAATTAGTTCTAGCAAATCTTTGTATGGGATAAAATTTCCAGATGGATTATCTGGATTAATTAGAATAACGCCATCATTTTCTTGAGCTAATTTAATAATGTCATTCTTATCATATGTGAAATTTTGATTATTAAGTTTTTGCAGAGTTACAGATTTGAACCTTGATGAGTATTCTTCAAATGTTGGAATAAAAAGACCTAGTTTTTCATTTTTATATTGAGCCAGTATATCGATCAGCTCTGCTGCTCCATTTCCTACGGCGATTTGATCTGGGCTGCACTTGAACATTTTCGCAGCCAAAAGCGATTGTACATTAGCACCTGATGGGTATTCGCGAACTAAAGTATCGAACGAGTTTTTCATTTCTCCCATAAATGTTTTATTAGGGAAATAAGGATTTACTAGATAGCAAAAATCAATAATATCGCTATAACGCCAATAACCACCATAACGGCGAGCTAGAAGGTTTAATTTTTCGTCTTTTGGGGCAAAAATAACATTTGCATTATCAAGGTCCTGAGCATCATCTATTTCATACCATTTTTCACCTTGTAATGGTAACGCTTTAAGCTCTTGGGTTTCTAGTAGAGTAATAACACGTAATACCTGTTCATAGTACTCGTTTTGACCTAATGCTTTTGAATATGCTTCTAAAAAAGGAACGTATGTATTCTCCAGAAAATTTTTAGAGAATTTATAAATATTGACTGTCTTGTAATATGAATCACTTTTACTAAATTCAAAATCTTTTTTCGGAACAAAGTTGACAATATCAAAATGATTATTAATTTCAACTACTGTACCATCCATCCATGGTTGGTATTTATCAACTACCGCTATATTTGGAAATTGATTTGATACTAGATTTTCTATGATTTTTTCTTCAAAAATTAGGTCGCTTTCTAATAGAATGGTATCATCTTTTATTAATTCATCTTTAGCTAGGTATATTGAATATATATTATTTGTTTTATCATATATGTCATTATCAATATATACTATTTCTATGCCATTATACTGATTGCCTAAAAATTTTTTCAAGTTGTCTTTTTGATAGCCAACTACGAGGATAATTCTATTAATATCATATTTTGATAAAATACTTAAACAACGTTCAATTAGTGTAATTTCATGTACAGATACCATACATTTAGTTTTATCACTAGTATATTTTCCCAAACGGTTGCCCATTCCTGCAGCAGGAATTAAAACTTGCATAGTTTATCCTTAATTATTTTTCTAGCCAGAATTTTGTGTTAGGTACAGACATTGAAATTTCTTGCCCTATAGAATTAGCTATTGCTAACTTATGTATATTTTTTGCAATAAATAAATCATGTATAGATAATCCTATATTATAACATATGATTTTTTCTAGTTGATTTTCTCTTCCTAATTTATCAGGAGATTTAACATAGGATGTTGTTTCTATTGCTTTATGTTTGAATTTTTCAAAATACTTAAATCCCGATACGTGTCCAATATCATCAACATACACCTTATCGAAAAATAAATCACAGTTGGTAAAGCCTCTGGTATGAATAGGAACAACTAAACACCCAGCCGAGAATTTATCATCATTACAAATATCGCTTTCAAAATAAGTTACAGATGAAATAATTATATCTGTATTTTCAATGCACTCATCGTATGTATCACATATAACGTATAGTGTATTTTCTGGAAGCAACTGTTTTGCGAATGCAATAAATTCAACATGTTGATTTTTATACTTCTTAACTTTAATAATTAAATCACGCTGGTCATACATGCAAGCAAATATTTTTAATGTCGCTCTAGCCTGTATTCCAACACCGATGAATGATAAAGAGCGAAAGTCATTTTTAGAAAATGAAAGGATTGAATGCGTTGCTATAGCACCTGTTCTCATTGCAGTAATAAAATTTCCATCCATAATGCATTCTAGATTGCCATCTTTCATATCATAAAGATATATTTGACTATCTAATACAGGTGATCTATTTGGGTATCTACTAACAATTTTTATACCTGCGGTTTCTTCTTTTAGCAAAAGAGAAGGCATGAAATTATAAAAGATATCCTCTTTAGGCTTTAAGCTAATTTTAGGTGGCAGAATAGTGTCATTTTTTTGGCTAATTGATTGACATGTCCAGCTATAAATTGTTTGCGGAGAGATATCTAGTTCCAATATATTTTGAAACGATAATAATTGCATAAGATAGCCTATGATTAGATAGTTTTAGATAATAGCTACCGCACTGGGTTGTCGGGTCCCAGAGCACCATTGAATTTGTAAATGCATACTTATTAATTGAAAACGTTACATTTTTTGCTATCGCGTTCAATTGATAAGTATGGCTTATTGTTTTTAGCCGCCAAAAGAGTATGCCTCATGGCGAATCGGGTCAAGCAAAAGCGCTTAATAATACCACCAAACCTAGGTAGTGACTATCACTGCGATTGTCTTAGAGAATAGTCCTAATAGGAGTATCAAATGAATAAGTTATTTTAAATTATCAGGTTATAATTCTTATTATACGCTTGTGCCGTGATTAAATATTTTGCTTAAGTTAAGTCTTTTATATCATTGCATTTAATGTGGATATAATTAGCTCAAAAATAAAACATACCTATTTTTACGCGAATTTGGCGTTACGATGGATTAATAATATGCGTGATTGATAATATTAATTTACCCAATTTTTACGTTTATTTTTCAGCCAGATATGTTTTTCTGCAAAACAGAAACAAATTGGCGAAAAAAACGGATTATAGTTTACCTATAATCCGTCAGACTGCAGCCAAACCGATTAGGTTTGGCTGCAGGTTGGATAGGTTTTGAAAAAACAAAGGAAAATCAAAGAATTGATTTTCGGCTGATAACACAAAGCAGGAAAAACCACGCTTTTATCCTGCTTTGTCAGCAACCTAATGGATTATAGTTTACCCATAATCCATTTCAATAATAAGCATGGCTTGTGACTATAAGATGATTACCACTTAAATGGCACGTTTACCGTCACTGCGGCACCGACATCATTGCGTGTTTCATAATCGGTTTTTGAAACCCACACTTTTGCGTCAGTACTGACGTCATTGTCAAAGTTATGCCACCAACCCATATCAACACCTTTGATGGTTTCAGATTTAGGGAATAACTTGTTGCCGTCAAAGTTAGACTTATTCACTTTCGCATACATCAAACGTGTGCTAACACGGTTATCATCATCAAGGGTATATTCCACTTTGGTGGTTAACATACGTCCATCACCACCCATACCATGGCCTAATGATGCACCTTGTTGGTAATAACCATTTTTGTAAATAAAGTGGCGATACATAACGCCGTCTTTATCCCACTCAGTGTGAGTATTCGCGCCTTCAATATACCAATTTAATGGTTGACCCCATAGCGTGTGATAGCCCTCGATACCGCCCATAAAGGCATTTTTCGATGGAAAAAGGTTGGCTTCATCTTCACCGACCATTTGGCCATATAAGCTGACAGGTAGATCGATTAATGGGTAAAGTTTCAGTTTAAAGTCTAAACCAGCCAGTTGGTTACCCGGATCGTCATTTACATCACCAGTATTATCCCTTCCGCCCATGGCATTCCAGAAAGAATTCCAGTTATTAGGACGGCCATCGCCTCCCCACATCACCACGCGGGAACCGCCGAGTTCAAAGAAATCAGTTGGGTTCATGGTCATGCGTAAACCAATCAGTTTAGTGTTTGGCTGGGATGAGTATTGTTTGATTTGGCCAGCGGTGAGCTGATATTGCCACGAGCCAATCCAAGAAAGCCATGGGGTTTCAAATGGGCTTTGGTCGGCGCGTTGCAGCAAAAAGCCAGTAACAGGGCGAGCCGCATCGGTGCGAATTAAGCTGCCGTCGTGACCAGGGCCCCACCATTGTGGGATCTCACCAAAAGTGACCCATTGGTTCCAAATTTTTACACCACCATATGAGCCATTGAGGTTGTAGTCAGAACCATTTTCAACGCGCAGAGCGCGCTCACCATTAGCGGTGAGGTTTAAATCCACATCGTCTGTGCTGTAGTTACCTGAAACGGTGTAACGAATGTCACTTTTTTCACTTTGGGCAAAGCCTTGCGGCATAGAGTTATGGCTAGAGGCAAAGTGCGTTTCCAGTTGAACACTGTTCTTTTTACGGTCTAGGTTTTTCTTAATACGCTGAATAATCGCTTCTTGTTCGCTATTGGTAATATTTGCATTATTCAACGAGCGGGTAATTTCTTCTTGGGAGAGTGGCCAAGTGGATAAGCTAATTTGAATGACGTTACGCTCTGAAAGCCATGCTAAATCACTGCGTAAGTTATCATTGGGTAGGACTAATCCCCCCGCCACACTGTGTGCGCTTATTGCGCCTAATACCGCAAGCATTGCCAGCTTGGTAAGCTTGAATTTTTTCATTGATAAATCCGTTTGAAGTTGAGTTCGCCTAATATTGAACAGGTCAATAAAGATAAATAAATTTCTAAAAATTAAACCAATATAAAGTGTAGTGATATTTTGCTTTATTATAAGTATGCTAATTTTAACGGGTGAGCCACCCGTGTTATGTCGAGAAGCAATCATCACAATTAAATTAAGTAAAATAGAATATCAGATTAAACTATTCGGGATAGGAAAGAGTAACTTATTAAAATATATAGCAATGTGATATGTATTAGATTTGTGTGTCTATTATTTCAATTTTATTGAAATTTAATTTTACTTTGTTATTTTAATTTAAAATAAACAGATTAATATTTTGTGAGATGGTTTAGGGTTTATTGCTATGGGAACTCAATATAAGAATATTCTATATTAGGTGCTTATAAATCCATTTGGGGAATAGAAATAAAAAAGCCCTCTATTTTAAATAGAAGGCTTTTGGGAGTAATGTTTGAAATGGCTTAACGGCCGTGCTCAGGTAGCCAGATTTGTAACCTTAGCCCGCCCAGAGGGCTGTCATCGGCTTTCACCCAGCCTTTATGCTGTGTAATCGCAGTTTCAACAATTGCTAAGCCTAACCCTGTACCGCCAGTTTCACGGTCTCGCGCTTCATCGGTACGGTAGAATGGGCGGAAGATATGCTCACGGTCTGCAGGGCTAACACCTGGGCCATCATCATCCACAGTAATCAAAATACCGTTGTTTTCTTCTTTAAAATCAACAGCAATATGGGTATGTGAATAACGCAGCGCATTACGGACAATATTTTCAAACGCACTACCCACCGCTGAAGGATTGCAATACAACGGCCAAGGGCCTGGGTTTGAGGTGATATCGAGCGTTTTGTTCATCTGTTCCGCTTCGAAGCTAGCATCATCTAAAATATCCCCCCAAAGTTCATCGGCTTTGATATTTTCGCGCAGAATTTCATTTTTATGTTGGCTACGTGAGAGCACCAACAAGTCATTGATCATGCTATCTAAACGATGCGTTTCGGTTTCGATGCGCTCCAGCTCTTTACTTTCACCATGGCGACGGCGTAATAGGGCGGTTGCCAGTTGTAAGCGAGTGAGTGGGGTGCGTAGTTCATGTGAAATATCAGAAATTAAGCGCTGTTGTGCACTCACCATGCCATCAAGTGCGCTGATCATCTGATTGAAACTGTTCCCTGCGGAGAGGAACTCTTGAGGCCCAGCTTCCAGTTCAGGGTGCGGCCGCAAATTCCCTTTGGCCACATCATCGGCTGCCATTTTCAGTTTTCGAGCGGGTCGAGCTAAGCTCCAAGATAGCCATAATAACAGTGGGGCACTGATTAACATGGTGGCAATTAAGAGCAAGAATGGCCTATCAAACAATAAGTTAATAAAGTCAGATTGCGGGCTGCTGGCTGGGCGCACTAAATAGAGTTGATAGTGGTCTTCGCCATCACGAATAGAGAACGGCCCGAGAATTTCAGCTCGGCCATATTTTTTCTTTTTGGGGTGATCGGCGTTATCGGATTGACCAATAAAGTTACGGATCACCTGCATTTCACTTGGCATTGCACCAATAACACGGCCTTCACTGGTGACAATAATTAGCCGCTGACCCGGCGGCGCCCATTTTTTGATGGCGTTGGAAATCCGACGCCACCAAAGTAGGTCATTCATGGGAGCTTGTGCGAGTTCGGCTTCAATATGTTGCTCAAGCATCTCGCCTTGGCGTTGTTCACTTTCCATCAGGACGGTGATTTGCCGAGAGTCGAGCTTGGGCACCATCAGCACTAGCATTAGCACTAGTGCGAGGGTAAACCAGAAAATCGCAAAGATCCTTGCGGTTAAGCTGTTGATCATGTGGCAGAAACCATTAAGTAACCACGGCCACGTAAGGTTTTAAACCAAGGTTGGCCATCAGTGCGTTCTGGTAATTTACGGCGCAAATTCGAAATATGCATATCAATAGCACGGTCAAACGGTGTTAGGCGTTTACCCAAAACTTCTTGGCTAAGGTGTTCTCGTGAAACTACTTGGCCTAAATGTTGTGCTAACAGATATAACAAGGTGAATTCGGTGCCCGTTAAGTCCAAAATTTCATTATCGAAACTGGCTTCTTGGCGACCTGGGTTGAGTTGCAGTTTATCAACTTGCAATACAGGGGTATTGCTGTTGCTATCCTGTGTTTGTTCACTCCAGTTTGAGCGGCGTAATAACGCACGAATACGTGCCACGAGCTCACGGTCATTAAACGGTTTTGGTAGATAGTCATCCGCACCTAATTCCAAGCCCAGTACTTTATCTAACTCACTACCACGAGCGGTTAACATAATGACAGGGGTCTGATGAATTTGGCGCAATTCTTTGAGTGTCTCAATACCATTTTTTTTCGGCATCATGACATCCAATAAAAGCAAATCAATGGATGAGTCAATCTGTTGCAATGCCTGTTCACCATCATAAGCGATGACGACATTGAAACCTTCCATTTCCAGCAGTTCTTTTAAGAGCGACGTGAGTTCACGGTCGTCATCAACTAATAGGATTTTATGCATTTTTTAAGTCCTCCAACTGCCAAAATACGATAACAATCTGTACGATTCCATGACTTTACGTTCTTTTACATGCTCTGACGCTAGTTTGCAGCCACAGGTGTATATTTATTCACATTGAATCACGAGCACAGTTCGGAGACAAGGTGTCAAATGCGAAGAACAACACATAGCAAAGTACATAATACAGTACATAAAACCGCAATGTTAGTTTTAGCTTCTGCATTTGTGTTCGGACCAACAATTGCTTTCGCAGAAGTTTCACAGAACGTTGCGAATGATGAAAGCTCAGTGCCATTAATGTTGCAGATGCAGCCTGAGGAAGTACCTTCGACAGCTCACCAAGTCGTTGTGCCATTTCAGTCACATGACATGTTTAGCAGTGAAGAACGCGCCAGCACATTTATGTTTAATGGTATCACATTAAATGAAAAGCAACGCCAGCAGCTACGTGATTTGATGGCAACGCAGCGCCATTATCGCACTGATAGCACGGCATTAGTGCAAGAGCGTGAAGCGTTACATAAATTAATTATAGCGGATAGCTTTGATGATAAAGCGGTTCGCCAGCAACTTGAAAAAAGAATGCAAAAAGAATTGGAACAACGCGTTGAAATGGCAAGAATTCATCATGAATTATACCAATTATTGACGCCAGAGCAGAAAAGTGAGCTTGAACAGATTCACCAACACAAAATGGCTGAATATCAAGCGATGCAGTTCCAATAAATCAGATTGAGAGTACCCGTAGTTGTAGTTGAGTAAGTAAGTTAATTTCAGATCCTTAATTTTGAAGTAAGTAGTGAAGTAGCAATAAATGAAGTTTTTCCTTGCCATAGACACCATCCCTGTCTTTTATAGCCCCTGTTAGGGGCTTTTTTTTCAATAAGTTATGTTCTCAATCCTTTAAAAACAGCAACTTATCAATTTTTAAAAGGCTATGAAAGTTCATCAAAGTTCGCCGAGGTGGACGGAAAGTGGACGGTCGCCCACCTCGATTTAATTAAATTTTCATACCATTTAGTGGATTAAGTTTTATTGCTAACTGTAAATAATCAGGTGCTAAATGAGCATAGGCCATTGTCTGGTTAATGCTCGCATGCCCTAATATTTCTTTTAGTGCAACAATATTTCCCCCGTTCATCACGAAATGGCTAGCAAATGTATGTCGTAAGACGTGTGTTGCTTGTCCGCGTGGCAAATCGGGTTTTATTTCCTTTAGTTTTTCTCTAAAGGTGTTGTAATCCACTTTAAATAATTTTCCTGACTTCTTCGTTTTGATTTGTTCTATCAATTCATCAGAAATAGGAATCACTCTTTTCTTACCGTTCTTAGTCTGTAAGAACGTAACTCGCCCATTCTGGACTTGTTCACTATGCAGTGTTTCTGCTTCACTCCATCTCGCACCAGTGCTTAGGCAAAGTAGTGCTATGAGCTTATAGTCACCAGATACAGCATTAAGCAATGTTGCTATTTCTTGTTCATTTAAAAATGTAAGTTCTGGTTGTTTCTCTTTAAGTGGTGGTAAGCCATTTATTGGGTTTTTGCTTTTGAATAATTCTAATTTTTCAAGAGCAGTGAACATACCCGATAAACGATAAAGGTCTCTGTTAATTGTTGCAGGGCTAATACCGTCAATTAGCCGAGAGCTACGATGTTCAAGTAGTGCGTGTTTATCTAATTGGTTCATCGTTGGATTACCGAGGGCTTTTACTGTTTTGAGTAAGTGCCTTTTTTCGATAACACCATTTTTTAACGTTTGGCCATGATACAACCACCATTTATCAAGTAATTCTTTCAGTCTTGCCTTTCCTGCATGCTCTATGTCACCTGAGAATTTTTTAGCATTTGCAATCGCGTATTTTTCAAATGTGACGGCTTCTACTTTCCGATCAAATATCCGTCTTAATCGTTTTCCATCTTTCCCGTTCGGGCGTAAATCCACTTCGTATCGACCATCATTGAGCTTCTTAATTGCCATAAGTAAGCCCTCCGATGTAGCTGACTGACTGTGACCAGCAGTAATCAGAATATAGATATAAAACGTCTAACCAGTTTTCTTCTCTGATTGGCGTGAGGTTGCTTTCTCTAGCCCATTGTGTGCGAGAGTCGGTGCTATTTGACCAACTTCAGGGGCTGTCTTACCTGTCATTAGCCATAAGCTATATTTTTCAAATCTGGGGTGCTCTGTCATTTTCAATAAATTCAATCCGCTAGGTTCATATACTCCAGTTTCATATTTACCTAGTGTGCTTATAGATAAATCAATCATTTCACATAACTGAGTTTGGCTAAGACCCTCCGCAATTCTGATGGCCTTAACTTTTTCGCTCAATTTCATTTGACACCTTCCTATATAGGATGTAGATTTATCCGAAACATTCCTATTTAGGATGGTTTCGGGCAACGGAAAACCCTTTAAAACTACTTATAAACGGTTTTAAAGGGTTTGATCTAACGAGGGTAGCAAATGAACAAAGAGCAAATCAATGTCAAATATCCGGTTAATGCAGTGCCATTGGCAAAATTTGCGGAGATGATCGGTAAAAGCAAAGGTGCTGTTGAGTCAATGGTAAAGAGTGGGAAGTTACCAGTCGTAGAATTTCGCGATCCAACGAAGCCAAAAAGCAGGGCTGGAGAAATTTGGATAAGTATTACTGCGTTTAATAAAGGCATGGATGAGGCTCATTCAAATAGGCCAAAAGAACAGCGTGACGCATGGTTATTATGGTTGGGGCTGTAATATGCAAATATTACAGCTTAAATCTCATTGTTTTATTTATCGTGGTTTCACGATTAAAAAAATACCACGGAATAAATTACGCCAGATAACGCGCTATCAAGTTTCACAGAATGAACAATCATTCGGGTTATTTGATGCAATGGCGGAAGCGACAAAATATATAGATAAACTTTACGGGGTTTAATATGGGTAACACGGCGATGAAAGAAATAGATAATAAAGGCGAGAAAGTAAATACAGCCGAGATTATTAGTTTTCAATCAAAGCTGGCTGATGCCCCTAACATAAAAAGAAAGTCTTATGATCGGTACTCTAATGATGGAGGAACACTCACAGAGCGCACCGCAGCACTGAACAAAGCGGCAGAGTTGAGAACTCAGTTACTACAATGCCGTAATGAAGAACCAACAAATCAACAATTATCAGGTTTCATTGATTACTTACGTAAACAAGATAAAAGAATATTAGATATGATTTTTCATCTTGCAAATTTAAGCGATAAAAAAGAAATGAAATTTGATGAATTAACTATTAGCGAGCAGAAGCAATTTATTAATGCACTTAATCAAATAAAGGCATTAAATGCATTGTTACCAACACATATAGTAATGCCAGTCTAATTAATTTAATTATTAAAAATAATGACGTTTATTCGTCAGGGCTTTTTACAATCAAAATATAGGTAATGAACATGAGAACATTTCCTGATCCAATATTTACTCCTGTAGCAGAAAACATAAAAGCTAACCGAGAAGATGAGCGCAAATCACTTATTGGCGGGTTTGCTGATCGCCAGCGTTCACTAGCTTACAAGGTTTTAAGTGAAAAACTGAGTTATGGAGAAATACATCAGTTATTGATGAGTGAAGCTGACTATTTAGAAAACCAAGCGGCGGAGCTAAATCATGTCTAAAGAAATTGACCGCGCTAGCGACCACGAAATGTTAATCCGAGAACAACAAATAAAAGCAATTACTGATCGCCCGCGTGGCGTGTCTGCTTTCTTTTGTGAATGTTGCGGAAAGCCAATCCCTGAAAGCCGCCGTATTGCGTCCATTGGTTGCACTTTGTGCATTGACTGCCAAACGGTATCCGAACTTAAAAGCAAACATTATCGGAGCGTGTGAAGTGGCTAATAAAACAATACTTAAATGGGCTGGCTCTAAAGTTCGTATCATGGAGAAATTACGCCCGCACTTACCAAAAACTAAACGCTTAGTCGAGCCGTTCGCAGGCTCATGCGCTGTGATGATGAATACTGACTATGAGCAGTATTTAATTGCGGATGTTAATGACGACTTAATCAACTTGTATTTAATGATACAGAACGATACTGAGTATTTTTTAAAAAAAGAACTTGAATGGCCCAGTTTAAATACTGAGTTTAACTATAAAGCTCAACGTATTTTATTTAATACCTTGAATAAAGATGGTTTCAATCATCCATTTCGGTTTCTATATTTAAATCGTCATTGTTTCAATGGGTTGTGTCGTTATAACTCAAGAGGGGAATTCAATGTACCCTACGGGCACTATAAAAAATCATATTATCCAATAAATGAAATCCTTGCTTTTTACGATAAGGCGATGGATGCAAGCATTGTTTGTCTTGAATGGCAAGACACGCTTTCTTTGGTTGATGATGGTGATGGTGTTTATTGTGACCCGCCGTATATGGCTGAGCGTGATTGTTTCACTCAATATCATACTGCCGGCTTTACCGATGCTGACCATGAAGCGTTAGCGATAGCATTAAAAGATATTAATGATAGTCAAGGCAATCCGATTACTGTTTCTAATTCCGTGCTTGCAAAATCGCTTTACGCTGACCTTGGTTTCACTATTCATGAAATAGAAGCGCCCCGCACGATTGCGGCTAGCGGTTGCCGTAAACCGGCAAAAGAAATTATCGCGGTTTTAGAGGGGGTTAAGTAATGATGCTTGATCCCATTAATGGTGTTTACATTAGCGGCACACGTTTTGCTATTCAGCGGCATGTTGATACTGAAAACAATAAAATTATCTGGCGGTTGCTGTCATATAACCGCCGTAATCGTTGTTATAGCCTTGTTTGCTGTCATTCTGATCCGTGGATGCTGGCAATTGATTTAGTTTCTTATCATGTTCAAAACGTTAAAGGGCGAGGCATTAAAACATTAGATGTTTATCGTGAGGCGGTAGATATCATTTCTCGCCGGTGTGAAACGGCGATTAATCTTTTAAGACCTGAAACATTAGGCGGGGCGCTTAATGTCTAAGGTATTAGATTTCACTACGTTACCGCTGACTTATACCGCGGATATGGTATTTCCTTATCCGTGGAATAAGCCAAAAGATAATGATTACTATAAATCTGATATAGAAAGACCGCTTACCCGTGAACAGATTGTTCAGGGGCAAGCGATTTTAAATGATATTCAAACCTTGCCGCGCGTTCTGCGCTATCGCTATCAAAAACACTATGACAACTTATTAAAAGAAAGTGGGGTACGTAAAGCCTACGACTTTTTATATTACCGTTTTCATGAGCAAATATGGCAAAGATTGCTAGTTATCAATACACGTTATGAAATTGAAACAAAAGCATTATTAACAATCTCAACTCGTTTATCGCCTGATGTTAGCCAATATAACCGGTTGTTTGATTTGAATGATAAATCGGTGAAAAAGCTTGCTGAAATTATTGCTGCCGGTTTCTCTAATTTGTATGAAACATATTGCGATAAGTTTACAGAACAGAATAACGGTGATCGTGAAGTTATCTATCAAGATTCAGTACAAACAGAAATTTACGGACGTTTGGCTGAGTTGGTGAAAGGGTTACATATTGCACCGCTTCATTATAAAGCCTACTGCCGAGTTTTGAAAAATCGCAAAAAAGGCAAAGGTAAACAAAATCTAGAAATTCGAAAAGTGATAGCGGCTGTACAGCGCTTGGTTAATGCAGACTTTTGGTGCCGAAAGTTAAAAGCCCACCGCACTCAATGGCTAGAAGCTTTAATGATTGCCAATATGGATGTTTGCCAAAATCGCAACCCATATGCCAGTAAACAAGCTATTCGCGCAGTGCAAGCGCAGCGTTTATCTAATATGCAATACCTGCAAGGCATGGATATTCAGGATGTTGATACCGGTGAGCGCTTTGATCTGTTCGATAAGGTTATGGCAAGTGTTTCAAATCCTGAAATTCGCCGCATGGAGCTTATGGCTCAAATGGCGGGAATTGAACGCGTAGCGAAAGAGCGTGGTGATATCGGTATGTTTATTACTATGACTTGCCCGTCAAAATATCACCCAACAAAGTTACGTAAACGCAAAAAAGATGTGATCGCAGTACTTAACAGCAAGTGGAAAAATGAGGCTTACACACCAAAGGACGGGCAACAGTATTTAGTTAAAGTTTGGTCGCGTATTCGTTCTGCATTTAATGACAATAACATTGATGTTTATGGTGTTCGTGTTGTCGAACCGCATCATGATGGCACACCACATTGGCACATGTTGTTATTTGTTGATAAAGCAAGTCGGGCAAAAGCCATTGAGATCATGCGCAAACGCGCATTAAAAGAAGATGGTGACGAGGCCGGCGCGCATAAATACCGTTTTGAATGTAAACACATGAATCGCGGTGGTGCAGTAGGCTATATCGCAAAATATATTGCTAAAAACATTGATGGTTACGCGCTTGATGGTGAGATAGATCACGAAACCGGCAAAGATTTAAAAAGTATGGCGGCGGCAGTTACCGCGTGGGCTTCAACTTGGCGTATACCACAATTTCATTTCTATAAACTTCCATCAAAAGGCGCTTATCGAGAGTGTCGTCGTTCTTGTTTGCGTGGTGTTTCTATTGCAGATCAGCTTGGTGAAGTTGCAGAGCGCGTACGTGCGGCAGCAGATAGTGGTGATTTCTTTGAATATGTTATGTCACAAGGTGGCCCATGTATTCGCCGGCGCGAAGAAACAATACGTGTTGCCCGTGAAGTCAGTGATGTAAATGTCTACGGTGAAGATGTTCAGAAAGTTGTTGGTATCTACAACCAATTAAAAGCCGGCGCCCCAGTCATTAAAACGCGCGACAGAAAGTATCAAATCGTCAAGAAAAGCGCCGTTGACGTTGACCTTAATCTTTTAAGAAGCGACAGCGGAGCGCCTCGGAGTCCTGTCAATAACTGTAGATCGCGGATCACGTCCAATCTATCAGATGTGCAATTTTACGAGCCTGAACAGGGTTCAGGTGAAGTATGCAACATTAAGGAATACGGTTTCGCGTTTATAGAAACGGACGCTAATAACGCCGCAGGCAGCGAAATATCACAGGGTAATCAGCAAAGACAGATATCAAAAATTGAATTAAGTGAGAGTGATAAAGAAATTCAGTCTGAAATAGTCTCTTTTGCCAATGAGGTCGGCATTGATTTCGATATTCCGCACGTTGAAACCATGTTTACGAAAGGCATGGGGGTTAGTGATGGTAACTATTATCTGAAATTAGACGGGGAACGGTTGAGGTTAGAATTAACAGAAGATGGAAAAGAGCAAAGAAAACGAGAAATAGCAGCCCAAAATGAGGTTAGGATTCGGAAGTATAAACAACGGTGCGCTGATACATTGGCACGAGTCACAAAATTGATAGGGGGTAATTAATTATTATCTATCATTTATGGGTGATATTAGCTCGAAGACACAATATATTGTGATCCGGAGAAAAAAAGCGCAATAATAAGGTGAAAATATTGGAGTTTGTGAAGATTGTGGTGTAAAAATAAGCCATAAAGGTTATAATATTAATAACAACATAATAAAAATAATGTAAATAGCTGAGCAACTTTTATAAAGTAACTCAGCTATTTTGTTTACTGAATATTCGAAACTGGATTTTAGTACCGATATGGAACTAACAAGGAGGCTCTTATGACTAATAAGCCAATGAGTCACTTATATGAAAGAGTCAGTAGTGCTGGATTTAATCTTTCATATGTAAAAAAATTATTACCAGAATGGTGGGATGAAAAGCTTGCAGAAACCCCATCAGGGCGGCAGTATGCGTGCCTACACCTTGCACGTATGTTTAGTATTACTCCAGATAGCTTAAAAGATAGCAGTGAAGGGGTATGCTTCAATTTTGGTGGTAACCATAAATTCAAACACCGCCAAAATATAGATGAGAACGATTTAGATGTTGCGACGGCTGTAGCTTATACTGCAGCAGGAATTGTCGCATCTAATTTCAAAGTTCCTTATGATAGCAAAGCAGTATTGGATCCTCTGGCGATAAGAGCTCAAATCCTTACTGAGGAAACATGGGTATCATTGGATAGCCTAGTATCGTACTGTCATTCAATCGGCATCCCTGTTGTTTATCTAAAATCATTCCCTAAAGCAGCCAAGAAAATGGCAGGACTAGCACTGATAAGTCACGGGCGTCCAGTAATAGTCCTTACTCAACCACAAAAGTATGGCTATATGCTGTTTGATCTTGCGCACGAGTTAGGCCACATTGCTAGGGGCCATCTAAACGCAGGAAACGGTCAATGCCATGTTGATGTGAAAATTGAGAATGCTTCAACTGACGATATAGAGAAAGAAGCCAACGAGTTTGCTTTTCAAGTCATTTCAGGGCAGAAATCTTTGCGTATTGCCCCTACTGCTGGTTTGTTGAGAGGACCTGCTTTAGCTAGGGCTGCTCAACAGTATGGTAGTGACAATCACATTGACCCTACTCATATTGCTTTAAATTATGGTTTCGCACAAAACTGCTGGGGCGCTGCTATTAATGCGGTTAAATCGTTACGTGCCGGTAAATTGCCTGATCAGGATTTAGTGAGAACGATGATGAAAAGCGAGATGGATTTAGAAAATATAAACGAAGACGACCTTAAGGTTTTAGAAAATCTAATCGGGGAGTAATAAGTGATTGTTCTTTCTGACAATGATGTCATTTTGAAGCTGGCTCAATGCAATTTACTTTCACAACTGCCAGTAGTTTTTAATCAGCCACCCGAACAGATCTTTATTAATCCTGCTGCTCGTTTTCAGCTACTACCAAGAAATACTGATAAGGCAATTAAGAAATGTGGTAACGAGGCTGTTTATGAACAGTTGGGGGCTTTCATCGAATCTGTACAGGATATTCCAGAGGTTCAGGACTCACAGTTAATCGAACTTTTAGGGAGCGTTCCTAAAATTGATGTTGGTGAACAGTTATTACTCGCGTCATGCATAGAGAATCCTGGTGCAATTTTCATGACTGGAGATCGTAATTGTTTGAATGCAATTATTACCAACCAACAAGCTCTTTCTGTCGTTCATCAGCGTTTACTGGATTCAGTCGTTACATTTGAGTCGTCACTCTTGTTATGTATTCACAATACAGGACAAGCTAATGTTTATGAGAATTTGGTGACCAACCCTAAACCTGACGGTATGTTGGCATTGGCTCTTTCAAATTCGGGTTCTGCAATGTGTGAATGCATTTTTTCCTATACCCGTCCGTTTTATGATTACCTCGCTTTCAAGGATCGGCTTCCAGAGAGAGAGTGGGGAATGTGAAAAATTAAGGGCTATGAGAGCCCTTTTTTATTTCCTAAAATAACCTCACAATTTCGCATCAAATTGCACAAATTTAACGTTAATCGATTTGCTACTCGGTGCCTGTACTGGTGCGGGTTTTGGTGATCGGCACAACTGCACAAAAAAGCACACCTTTTGTGTGCGGGCGAGGCGGGGGAGCAATCGCGCGCAATGGGTTGTAGGTGGGGTTGTTTTTTCGCACGTTTGAGGCATAAAAAAAGGCGCTTTTTTGCGCCTGTGTGGGGTAGGTTGGTACGTTTTGATTTAAAACGAGGTTAGCTATAAGTAATAATTGAAAGCGGTGTGATAGCGTACAGCTTGATACAGAGGATAAGTATTTTTATCTCGCTATCACTTGCTACCCAGGGCATCTAACAAAGCGTACGTATTGAAGCGTACAACCTCTTCGCCTAGCCATTCATTGATTGACTTCAAGCTTTCAATGATGGGGGATAATTCATTGATAGAAAAGACTTTAGCGGCTTTTTCTATATCGCCAAAGTTACTTGAGCCACTTGGCACGATACCCATAAGTTGAGGGGGCACGCGGTGCATGGCGAGCAAGTCATCGCGGGTTGTGTCTTTTACGCTCATGAATTCATCTTTTGCCGCGATTTGGCTGAACGGTAATATTTGAATCCCGTCTTTCTTACCGCCGGCAGCGTAGACAAAGAGATTTTTAAACGCACCGCCTTGCCGTGATTTCTGCAACGATTCTTTTAAATCATTGACACCGTTGGGATCTGCGAGTGTGTCATTAAGATAAACAATCACTCCGGCGTGTGAACCGTTTTCATAATAGTTAACACGAAAGGTTGTGGCTGAACGATTGAGCGTAGCGGAGATTAAACCAGCAAGATATTCAGGTAGACCATAGATTTCTTGGTTAATGTCTGGATTGATTAAGTGAAACACATCACCGCGTTTAAATTCGTGAGCGTCACGAAAGTTTTGAACGAAAAAATAGTTATCCAGGTCAACACCACGGCGAGTATATTTGGCTGGAGATCGTTTTAGCTGCAGCAAACCGCCTAGGCGATTATTGCGCCTTTCAAAATACCCATTTCCAAACACTAAGTAATCAAGAACATAGGCACTCATTTCTTTATAGGTCAGTGCCTTATGTGGAATAAAGCAACTCATTATCACATTACGCTTAAAAAATAGCGGTGATTGGTGATGCACTGCAGAATGAAAGGCGCGCGCAATGCTGTAAAAATCCAGCGGTGTCTCATACCACTTGCCATTTTTGGCACACTCCATGCAATCCAGTAAATCATAGGCGCCCATAATGGGTATGGGGTTATCAAAAGTGAATGCGGCACATTGATTTTCAGCAGGTAAGTTTGTTGTGTTGGTGACAACGGGTAATTCAGTTTCCATTTAAAACTCCGATATGCAGGAACCTTCATTTGCAGTTTCACTGCCAATAGGTTCGCCATATAAAACATTCATGATTGACCAGGCAATATCACCGTGATCAACGCCGCGTGTTCTTTCCGATACGTAGGTAACAATGCCGCCTGGGGTGATTACCTTTTTAATTGTCATAAACGATGAGGCAATGTGTTGTGCGCCGGCATCATATTCAAGGCGACCATTACGAATTAACATTTGTGTTTTGAGGACCATTAGCCGTTTAACCGGTGCGGAGTAACCAATCATGGTTGCTGCGGGATAGAATTTCTTAACCAATTCATAGACGGCTTCACCTGTCCCGCCAGTTCCGTCAATCGTGATCCCGATAACGTTATAGCGCAGGGTTAATTTTTTGATTTCCTCGGCTTGTTTTTCAAAGGCCATACCACGAAACCGCAGGGCTTCAACGACTCGCCATTTACCGCCAGTGACCGCAGGTGGAGAAAGAACGGCAATCCCTAAGCCGTCACCATTGCCGCCGGTGCCTGTCGGGTCAGCACCGATATACACCGGTTTATTGCCAAGAGGGCGGTGAGTATAAGGTTTCCAATCAGGCCAAACGTCACGGTTATACCCGTCAACACCACGGGAAATAAGGGCGTTGTAATCAAAGGCCCGTTCACCGGCTTTAACAAACTGGCAGTTATACAGGTTTTCGAAATCATCAGGGGTATTTTCGCTTTCGATTTCTTCCAGGGAAACAAGGTCAAAGCCAGAGTTAAGCGCATCATGAATCGTGACGATTTGACGCCAGATATTATCACCGCCTAACTGCCCGTTTTTTAATGCTTTATGGCTGGTATCAATGAGAATTTTTTTACTTTCAGCACGTGCATTATTAAAGAAATCACCTGTCCAGAACGGATAAGCTTCATGTTCTTCTGATGAAGGCGTCGAAAAGTAAGTACGGCGCAAGCCAATTTGTGTTGCCATTGCTGCAGCGACTTTACGCAGCTCCATAAAATTAGCTGTCCAAAAGAACTCATCAAAATGGAGATCGCCAGTGTATGACTGTGCAGTAGCAGCCGATGTACCAAGGAAAAACAGCGTTGCACCATTGGCTAAAATAATTTTATCGCCGCCTTTTAATTCAACACCGACAAGCCGTGCGAGGGCCTGAATAAAAACCTTAAATTGCAATGCCTGGGCGCGGCTAGCCGATAGAAATATTTGGTTATTTCCAGTTTCTAGCGCATGAATTAATGCTTCCCTGGCAAAATACCAAGTCGCCCCGATTTGCCGTGACTTTAAAATCATCCGGTTACGGCGGTGTTTTTGTTTGTACCATTTCTTTTGATGTTCATAGAGTGAATCCAATACGAGGTCGCGCAATTGGTCTATTTGCTCATCGGTGAAATGGTTTTTCGGGGTTTTCGGTTTCTTTTCTGTTTCGTGCTGCTCATTCGATTTGTTAAAGCGTTCTAGTTGACGCCCTAAAAAATCAATGACTTTGAAATCATGAGCGGTCAAATTCTCTTTTGACATTAAACGCAATATACGAACATGGGTTTCACCGCTAAGGCGTTGCATTACCTCGGTTTCATCCCATTTATCCCGCCGGCGCCATGAATAAATAGTATTCGCACTCACATTTAAGTGAGTGGCAATTTGTGAAATGCTGTAGGCCTGCCAGTAGAGGCTTTTCGCTTCCTGTCTCGGATCGCGTAATGAGTCTGTCATCATGTATCAACTTTCCCACATCGCGCGCGTAGTCCTCCACGGTTTTAACTTGTCACATTGACACGACAAGGCAAAGGTTTTGAATCATAAACAATCACTTGCGAAGATATAAGCACACAGAATTGTCGCTATCTTCGGAGTAAAAACCCAATGCCAAAGGACAATAAAACACTACAAGTCATCGTCTGTACGGAGGGTGGAACGCTTAACGGCTTTGCTGTATCGCGTGACCAAATCCAGCAGATGGCGGACAACTACAGCCCGCAACTTTATGCTGCACGAATTAACTTAGAACACATCACCAGTATTTTTCCTGATAGCCAATGGCGCCATTTTTCCATGGTTGATTCCGCTCGTGCTTTTGAATTGGAAGATGGGCCATTAAAAGGGAAATTAGCATTAGAAATTACCGCGACCATTGATCCCGTAAAAGACGCTGGATTATTAGCGCTTAATCAAAGTGGTCAAAAAATCTTTTCGAGTATCGAATTTTTACCAGATTGCCCGAATGATGCCGCAAAAGGGGCTTATCTGACTGGTGTTGCGTTAACAGACACACCGGCGGCATTTGGTACGCAAGTTATCAAACTGAGTAATCGCGAACGTGGCTTACCGGATGATGCAAACAACACGTATACGGCATCCCTGGAAACCGTTGTAAAGCTAACGGCGGCGGCAGTGAAAGATAAAGCGGATAAGCAATCATTATCAGAGCAATTCTTGGATGGGATAAAGAAAGTATTAGGTATTCAGCGTGATACGGCATCACAAGAAATTTCAGCTCTAAGAGAGGGGATTAACCTCACGGCAACAACGTGTGCCAATGCGTTAAAAGAGGTGGAAGCTCTCACGGCGAAAAATGAAACTCAAGCGGGTGATATCAGCAAGCTTACGCAAGAGCTTGAAGCCCTGAAAACGCAGCTGAGTAATTCTGATGCGGGCGGTGAACAACGTCAACTTTCCACCGGTAACGGCGGGTTTGTTCAGTCTGAGTATTAATTAAACCCGACTATTAAGGAATGGCCTCAATGTCATATACACCACAAGTACAAAAGGCGTTTTTATCCTATTTGGATAACCAAGCGCGTCTAAATAACACCGTCAGAACTGATGATAAGCTGCAGTTTTCGGTTGATCCGTCTGTACAGCAAAAAATTGAAAAAGCGGTGATGGAAAATCACCCATTTCTAAAAGAAATCAACTCGTTCGGTGTCACCGAGCAAAAAGGCGAAACGATTTTAATCGCTGTAAATAAGCCTATTGCGGGTCGCAACACTTCGACAACTGATCGCCGTGAACCACAGTCGGTACATGATTTAACTGCAAATCGATATTCATGTGAGCAAACCAACTTTGACACCATGATTTCTTATACGCAGTTAGATGCCTGGGCGGGTCACCCTGAGTTTCAGAATTTGATTAATCAGCAAATTTTACAGCGTGAAGCTTTAGACCGCTTGATGATTGGTTTTAACGGTGAGAAATGTGCGCTGAAATCTGACCGTAACACCTACCCATTACTGCAAGATGTCAATATCGGTTGGCTGCAATTAATGCGTGAACGTGCGCCCCAACGAGTGATGAAAGGTATCACCCTGACTTCTCGTGATGAGGACGGGAAAATTATCACGAAAGGGCAATATGCCAATATTGATGCAGTTGTATTCGATGCTGTGAATAGCTTGCTTGATCCTTGGCACAGACAAGCCGTGGGGCTTGTTGCAATTGTTGGTCGCCAACTGGTCACACAGAAAAACTTCAAGGTTATCAATCAGCATAGCCAGCAAAATCCAAATATGGAACTGCTCGCCGGTAATGAGTTGTTAAAACTCAGCGCCCTGGGGGGAATCCCGACGGTTCAAGTGCCTTATATGCCTGATGGTGCAGTATTTATCACGACCATGAAAAATCTATCGTTGTACTGGCAGAAAGGGAAGTTAACCCGCTTCATCAAAAATGAACCGGAATATAACCGTATTGCAACTTATGCACAAAGCAATGACGGCTATGCGGTTGAAGATTACGGCTTAGGTTGTCTGATTGAAGATATTACCTTTGCCGGTGCTAACAGCGGCGAGTAACAGTAAAACCACCGGTGTCATTGTGGCACCGGTATTTTAACGGGGAGCGTGCAATGGAACAACTCACACCGGCGCAGAAACACTGGCGCCAGACAATGGCAGAACGCCGAGGCGATGAACAGACAACCGAAAACATGACGGCATACGAACAAATTTTACATCGTTTACGTCACGACCAAACCCGACTTAGCAATATTCAAGGGACGGAATTTAAGGTTGAGTATAAAAAAACAATACTTGAACAGTACGAACCTTGGATTGACGGCGTGTTATCTGCCAATACAGGGCAATCAGACGAAGTCTTTACAACGCTCCTTGTTTGGCAAATTGATTGTGAAAACTATGACCGTGCGCTTGATATGGCTGATTACGTTCTCGCCTATAACTTGCCGTTGCCAGAACGTTATAACCGCACACCGGCAACGATGGTGATTGATGAAATTTGTGATAGAGCACTGACGCTGTTTGCGGCGGGTGTTGATAAAGAAAAATTAATTTCTATCAATGTATTAGAGCGTTTAAATGGCCTGACTAAATCATACGATGTGCCTAATGAAGTTCGGGCAAAGCTCTATAAATCATTAGCTTATACGTTACGACTAAACGATGATTTAAACGACAAGGCGCGCGCCGTTGAATTAATGCAAAGCGCAGTGTTACTGCATGAAAAAGTGGGTGTTAAGCGTGATATTGAATTACTGCAGCGAGAAATCAAAAAAGTCACAGTAAAACAAGATGATACTCCACCACAAGAACCTGTCATTGCCGAAAAGCCAGAGCCTAAAAAGGCGGCAGTGAAGAAAGCCACCACGAAAAAGACAACAACGACACGGAAAAAAGCCGCGTCTTAACCGAATGCACCCCCGTGTGCCACGGCGGCACGGTGAAACAGGGTAAATAACGTTGTTTCATCGTCCACCGCCGTTTTTTATTGAGGTGACCCAATGAACGGGCTAGTTGCTAAGAAAACCATTGCGACAACAGATGAAACCATCGATATCAATGACCAGGGCGAAACGGTTAAAAGCATCCCTTTTTACCCTGAGATTAAGCTTTCAGATCTCCGCTGGGCGATGCGTATCAATGGCACTGTTACAACTGCCAGGCTAAAACATGCCACCACGAATTCGGTTATCTATGTCAATAATTTATTAAGTCGCTGGCAAAGTCAGCAAGCGTTTGATGCATTGGAAAAAATACCGTCGCCGCCCGTGAATAACGAAACCAATCATACTTTTTTGTATCGTCATGCGGTGTACAGCTATACCAAAGCGTACTTGATTGAAAACTATCGTGATATTGACACAACGCGAGATGGTGAAAAGCACGCCGAGGCGTTGAGCACGCAAATTGATGATTTAAAACGTGATACCCAAAATGCAATCCGTGATTTGACCGGCGAGAAACGCATGATTGCGGAGTTAGCGTAATGAAAATTCAGGCACATCAAGGCGATACCGTAGATTTGTTGTGCTTCCGCTATTACGGGCGAACACACGGTGTCGTTGAGCAGGTTTTAGAAACTAACCCGGGGTTGTGCCTGACAACTGAATTAAATGCCGGTCAATGGGTTGATATGCCCGACATTACCGAGCCTAAACAGAAAGACATTATTCAATTGTGGGATTAGGGATGGACGAACTTTACAGCGAACTTCACAGCAAGCTTACTTATTTTTTTGCCACCGTTGGCGCGTTCTTTTCTGGTTTTACACTTTATGAAGTTGGCTTTCTATTTGGGCTTATTGTCAGTGTTGTTTTGGGTGTTCTGAATTATTTGCTTAATCGCCGTTCACAGCAAAAAAGGACGGAAATATGGGCCGATTATGTGAACACCTTAAAAACACAAAGTGAATTAGGTAATGCCTCCGAGTCAGTGAAAGACTTTATTACCGCACCTAAACAGGATTTGTAATGCGACAAAATAACGTGAACTTATTCAGTAAAGCCATGATTGGCTTGTTATTAGGTGGAGCTGGTGCAACAGCAATCCTTGACCAATTCCTTGATGAAAAAGAAGGGAATTTGCTGACGTCTTACCAAGATGCGGGCGGTATCTGGACAATATGCCGAGGTGTTGCACGAATAGAGGGTAAGCCCGTACAAAAAGGCATGACGATGACCGATGAACAGTGCGCCAAGGTTAACCGTATTGAAGCTGAAAAGGCGGTTAACTGGGTGCTACGTAATATCAAAGTCCCCTTAACAGATGCACAGGTTGCCGGTATTGCCAGTTTTTGCCCCTACAATATCGGCCCTGGTAAATGCTTTACTTCGACATTTTATAAAAAGCTCAATAGCGGCGATAAAAAAGGGGCTTGCCAAGAAATCAAACGTTGGATTTTTGATGGTGGCAAGGATTGTCGTCAAACAAAAGGGCAGAAAAACGGGTGTTACGGGCAGGTGCTACGCCGTGAGCAAGAATCAGCGTTAGCGTGTTGGGGGCTTGATGATGAATAAAAGTGGTCTTTCAACGTACCTCATTATTGGGCTGGCCTTGTTGGTGATCGTAGGCAAATGGCACTACGACAAGAAGATAGCGGTACAAACGGCAATGCATGAAACAACCATCACCGCGATAGCCCTTGAGGCGAAGATGCACAGTGATGCCGTGATTGAGCGTATGAAGTTAGCACAACGTGCCGCCGCTGAATTAGATGCGGAATATTCAGGAAAACTTAAGCATGAACTTAATGAAAATGATCGTCTTCGTCGTTCCCTGGCTAATGGTGATAAGCGGTTGCGGTTCGCCAAAGCCGACCTTGCTACCTGTAAGTTGTCAGCAAGTCGAAATACCAGCAGCGGCAGCGTGGACGATGGAACCGAAATCCGATTCTCTGCAGAAGCTGGACAGCTTATTTACGATATCCGAGCCGGCATTATCAGTGACCAAGCCAAACTAGATTATTGGCAAGCCAGGGCGATAAAGCTTGAAAAGCAATGCAGGTTAACACCATGAAAAAAGCACTTTGTGCAATCGGCATCATTTTATATTTGTGCATTTTTTGGGGATTTAGCTTTTTCATTTCCATCGATAACAGTTGCAAAGTGGATAAGCCAAGCCTTGAAAAACGTTGTGTTCGTGCCATTGAACATTATAGGGGGCAGTGATGTTAAAGCCGAAATTATTAAGGGAGTTTATCGCAAAAAGCGATCTCTTTTTTCAGCAAAGTGTCGAAGCACTTGAAGTCTATGTGACTGAGGGGCAAGTCATTGCCACTGGAACAGCGAGCAATTCATTTTTGTATCGCTACAAATTGAATGTATTGGCAATGGACTACCCGAACCCCTTGGATAACTTAACGTTACCGGTGATGAAGTGGGTTCGTGAACAGCAGCCTGATTTAATATTCAACCCAGATAAACGTGAAGCTGGCATTCGTTTTGATGCAGATATTTTAGATAACGATACCGCCGACATTTTGATTGTTTTGCAAGTGACTGAACGTGTCACCGTTGACAGTTCCAGCGGTGAAGATGTGATCACGCACTTACCGGAACCGAAATTTCAACCTAAATAACGTGGGGTAAATCGTGAGTAATGAAAATTCACTGCTTGCACAGCTAGATGATGAATTATCACGGTTGCTTTCAACAACAAGCCCCGCTTATCGTCGCCGATTATCTGCCAGGCTGGCAAAAGCGATTAGAACAGATCAACAAAAACGTATTCGTAGCCAAAAAAATCCTGACGGGTCAGCGTACCAGGCACGAAAAACAAAAGTGCTTCGGTCAAAGCAAAGTGTTGAATTTTTGTATAAAGGCGAGGTTCGCCGGTTACGTAGCTGGCGCAGTACGAAAGGTCGTAATGGTCGGATGATAACAGGATTTGATGAGGAGCGCGGCGCGCTAAGGTCATTCTACCGTAGTGATATTGACCGATTTTTAGCGATTAATTTATCAGAAACACGGCGTAGCACTAAGCGACCTGATCCCATGTTTCAACGGTTACGCACCGCCAGATTTCTACGGATGCAATCAACGCCAGCCGCTGCCGTTGTCGGTTTTCAAGGTCGTGCTGCAGCGATTGCAAGGCAGCACCAATACGGGCTTAACGGAACGATTAACGAACTGGCAAAAACACAGTATCCACAACGTGAGTTATTGGGGCTATCACCTCATGAACGAATTGGATTACTGGAAATCATTTACCACGATCTAATGAGTGCAAAATGAGTATTACTGAACTTGAGCGCCTAATTTCAAATATTTTGCGGGTTGGTATTGTTGAAGAAATCGACCTGGAGAAAAAAGTGTGTCGCGTGAGAACGGGTGAAAATCTCACCGATTGGATCATGTTTGGTGCAGACCGAGCCGGTGCGGGTCGTTCTTGGTGGGCGCCAAGTGTTGGCGAGCAAGTGTTGATTGGTGCGATTGGTGGTGAACTAAGCACCGCATTTATTTTGTGCTCGTTGTATAGCTTTACTCATGATGCGCCAAGCCATTCAGCAGAGGCAATGCACAAGACGTTTAGTGATGGGGCCGTGATTGAATATGAGCCAGCTACGGGGCAATTATCAGTGACCGGTATTAAACAAGCCGTTGTTAATGCCAGTGATGCCATTGACGCAACGGCGCCAACCGTCACGGTTAATGCGAGCAGTCAGATTAATTTCAAAACGCCAACTGTTATATGTTCGGATAACCTCACGTGCGCCACGTTGAATGTGACAAAAGGTGGAGAAATGAGCGGAAATATTACCCATACAGGCGGTGCGTTTTCCTCTAACGGTGTTGTTATTGATGACCACGATCACGGCGGTGTGCAAAGCGGCGGTAGTAGAACGGATGGGCCAAAATAATGTATAGCGGATTTGATAGAAATACAGGGCGACGAATTAATGATGATGCGCATATTCGCCAAAGCATTAATGACATTTTGATTACTCCAATTGGTTCGCGAGTGATGCGCCGTGAATATGGTTCGTTTTTGATGGAATTGATTGACCAAGCAGATAACAAGCCGCTGCGATTAAAAATAATGAGTGCCTGCTATATGGCGTTATTACGTTGGGAACCTCGTGTAAGTTTGCAAAAAATTGAAGTGAAACAAAATGATGAGGGCGTTACAACGCTTTACCTGCAGTGCATGAAAAATGACGGTCAACCTTTAGCAACAACAATCCCCGTGAGGTAAGCCATGCCAACTATTGACTTAAGTTTATTACCGCCGCCGGATGTTGTGGAATCGCTTGATTTTGAGATTTTATTTGCAGAGCACAAGGCGGCATTGATTGAAGCCACGCCAGAAGAACAGCGAGCCGCTATTGCACGAACATTAGAATTAGAGTCTGAGCCGCTAGTTAAGCTATTACAAGTTAACTGTTACCGTGAGTTACTTTTACGGCAACGTGTGAATGAAGCGGCAAGGGCTTCAATGGTAGCCTTTGCAACAGGGGCAGACCTTGACCAATTGGCAGCAAATAATGGTGTTAAGCGCTTGGTACTATTTGCCGGTGATGAAACTGCTATTCCACCTATCGCGCCAGTGTATGAATCCGATTCTGATCTCCGTGTGCGTATACCTGGTGCATTTGAAGCGTTAAGTGTCGCTGGCCCTATTGGCAGTTATGAATATCATGCCCGTAGCGCTGATGGTCGTATCGCCGATGCATCCGTGATTAGCCCAAAGCCGGCTTATGTCACTGTTACGGTGTTATCTCGTGAGGGGAACGGCACCGCACCGGTTGATTTGATTGAAAAAGTGAATGTGGCTTTAAACGATGAAGATGTTAGGCCAGTGGCTGACCGTGTGACCGTTCAATCGGCAACAATAGTGAATTACGAAATTGAGGCAGTGATTTATTGCTATCCGGCGCCTGAATATGAACCCATCACCGAAGCGGCAGAGGCGCAATTAAAGCGCTATACCACACAACAACACCGGTTAGGCCGTGACATTGTACTGAGTGCTATTTATGCAGCCTTGCACGTTCAAGGTGTTCAGCGGGTTGAAATTAAGAAACCTGCCGCCGATATTAAATTGGATAAAACGCAGGCCAGTTACTGCACCAATATTAATGTGATGTTAGGTGGTTCCGATGAGTAGCCAATTGTTACCCGTTGGTTCATCAAAGCTAGAAATTGCAGCGGCTGAGGCTTGCGCTCAAATTGAGAAAGTCCCTGTACCTATTCGTGAATTATGGAATCCCGATTTATGCCCTGTACATTTACTTCCCTATTTAGCTTGGGCGTTCAGTGTTGACCGTTGGGATAAAAACTGGACTGAAAAAGCCAAGCGGGATGCGATTAAATCCGCGATGTTTATTCATAAACATAAAGGCACGATAGGGGCATTACGCCGTGTGGTTGAGCCATTGGGCTATTTAATTCGTGTTGTTGAATGGTGGAAAACCAACGAAACACCAGGCACTTTTCGCCTTGATATCGGGGTACTTGAAACCGGTATTACCGAGAAAATGTATCAAGAGTTAGAAGCGCTTATTTTTGATGCTAAACCCGTGAGCCGTCACCTTGTTGGGTTAACGATTCAACTTGAAACACGCGGTAAGTTTTTTTGTGCAGCTTCTAGCTATACCGGTGACTCACTCACTGTTTATGCCTATACACCACCTTTGATTTCTGTTTCTGGCCTTGATGTTCAAGGTGCTGCAGTACACCTGATTGACGAAATGAGGATTAACCCATTATGAAATATTTTGCATTACTGACTAAGTTGGGTGAAAACCTGCTCGCCCAGGCAACCGCACTTGGTACAAAGATTGAATTGACTCAAATGGCAGTGGGTGATGGTGGCGGTAAATTACCAACTCCTGACACCAATCAAACAAGGCTGATTGCCGAAAAGCGCCGAGCGGCGATTAATACATTATTCATTGATGATAATAATAAAAATCAAATTGTTGCGGAACAAATTATCCCTGAATCTGAGGGTGGTTGGTGGATACGGGAGATTGGCTTATTTGATAAAGCCGGTAATTTAATTGCAGTAGCGAATTGCCCTGAAACGTATAAGCCACAGCTTGCCGAGGGGTCAGGTCGTACGCAATCTATCAGAATGGTATTGATTGTCAGTCACACGGAATCGGTCACATTAAAAATTGACCCATCGGTCGTACTGGCGACGCGGGAATATGTTGATAATTTAATTAGTGCGGTTGATTTAAAAATACAATCAATTAATTCGCAAGTTATCTATAGAAGTGCATTGGAAATACCTGTAGATATGGATTTAAATGACTATCTAATTGCAGGGTTATATTTTCAACCTAGAGGCAAAGTTGGTACTAATGCCAAAAACTACCCGATAGATGAAGCGGGATCACTTGAAGTTGTTAAAACAGGGAACACTAGCGTTAAACAGGTATATACCGCATGGATAAGTTTCAAAACATTTACCCGTCGTTATGATGGGGGGGCAAGAAAATGGTATGGCTGGGAAGAAACTTATACAACCCAAAATAAGCCAACACATAATGATTTGGGGTTAGATAGCGTTTATTTGCGGATAGAAAACCCCGCAACATCAGCGAAGAAACTTGAAAAACCCAGTCGAATCGCGGGCCATATCTTTTATGGTCAAGGGGAAGATATCACGATTACACCCGATGATGTTTTTAATCAGGCCGTTAGTATTCCATTAAATGCGGATTTAAATGATTACACAAATGCAGGTTTGTTTTATCAGGCATCAGGTAATCAGGGCGAAAATGCTAAAAATTATCCGATGAGTGAAGCGGGTTCACTAGAGGTGGTTAGAACGGGTAGTTCAAGTGTAAAACAGGTGTACACAACGTGGCATAGTTTAAAAACGTTTACTCGACGGTATAACGGCTCTACAAAAACATGGGCCGAAAAGTGGGATGAAGATTACACAAAATTAAATTCTCCAACGCCAGCGGAATTAAACGTATATAGCATCCCACAGGCCGACAATAAGTTTCAGCCAAAAGGTAATTATCAACCTAAAGGTGATTATGTTGATAAAACGACGACGAGTGAGCAAGTAATTAAAGGCTCCATGGCTGTTAACTCTGCGTTTTATGTCACAAGTGATGGTGCAGGCAGTGACTTGTTGGGGTTAGTCACTTGGGGTGGCGCTTTTGGCTTTAGAAAGCGTATCAATAACACCTATGGCGGTACTGTAGAGGTTCCCTATCAAGGTGGAACAATTGCACTTGTTGAACAAACTATGGGTATTAATCAATCATGGAAAAATGTGACGAGTGCCCGTAATGTTGGTGTGTCTTACACAAACACGACGAAAAAACCAATTTTCGTTGCATTAACAGGTCAAGCGGAGGGGGATGGCTCAGCGAAAATCACTGTAGATAATGTTACGGTGGCAACGCTGGGGGGGATTAAAATATATTCCATTAATCGCGGTATATCATTCATTGTGCCTGCGGGAAGTAAATACTTTGTTGAAAGCACTGCGATTATTACTGCATGGAGTGAATTATCATGAATTACTACAGAGATAAAAAAGAGGGGCAAGTCTATGCGTATGATGATGAGCAGCTTGCTACAGTCGCTAGAATGGGCGAGTTAGAACTGCTCATTCAAGGTATTGAGCCACAGTACATCGCCGCCCGTAATAATGTCTATGAGGCATCGAATACGCTTGAGCAATTGAAAAACCAACTCAATAATGCTGTAGAGAATGAAGAGTCTGAGGTTGTTATTTTAGAATTAACAAATAACATCGATAAAACGACCGAGGTTTATAATCAGGCAATGGCAATATTCGCTCCAATTGAGTCTGAATATCAACCTTTGAAAATGGAATATGACGCTATTTTGCCTGTATTTTTTGAAGTGCGTGAAAATATCAGTGTAATGAAAAAAATGACAGCAAAAGAAGTTGATGCGTATTTGAATCCTCCAGTATCTAAAGAGCAGTTAATTGCAGAAGCTGAACAGAAAAAGCAATCACTTTTAATAGAGGCGAATAATGCGATTGCACCTCTGCAAGATGCGGTTGACCTTGGTATGGCAACAGGTGAAGAAAAAGCACAATTAACCGAATGGAAAACATATCGAGTCTTACTTAACCGTATCGATACTTCACTCGCACCCGACATTGATTGGCCTGTAAAACCTGCATAAAAAAAGGGGCTCTCGCCCCTTAACTATTTATAAACTAAAGTGAAAGTATATCGTTTAAATCCATACCGGCTAACTTCTCTCTTGAATCTTCATTTACCCTGGTCAACGTAATCGTAAATTCGATTCGCTTGGCTTTACCGTCACCAAAAAATAACGTTCTGCCCTCGCTCATGCTATCCATGACATACATACCATAAATTAAGCCTGTGCCCTCAATCAGTGGATAAGGGCGCCCGCGATAAGCGGATGTGCGTAATAGTTCCAGGGAAATATCACCGCCGGTCACTTCGGGAACCAGTACACCGGTTAATGTGATCTTATCTTCACCGGCGCCAATGTATTGATAAGATGCCGAACGACCAATAAGGTCATTTTTGGCATAGCGCCAATTCATTGAACGTTGTAAGTTTTGATACGGTATGGTTTCCAACATAAAAACAAACATACCAAAAATCATCATCATAATGATTATCCTATATCGGTTAACAGAGAACGCCGGCGCGTATCCGTTTCACGTTTAAGTTTTTCCAGTTCCTGGCGAACAATGGAGGCGATACTTTTGGCATCTTTCATATCAACACCGTGAAAATGAAATTCGTATTTGTCCCCATCCTGCTTAATATCTTGCTTAACAGGGCGCTGCATTTCCATTTTAGCCGGCGCAACGTCAGAAGCTGCGAGCACATTAGGTACTGATACTCCGCGCACGGTTGGGTCTTGGTAAAGTCCATCGACCGCTTTAATAGCTGGGAAGTTTTTAAAAACAATTTCACCCAGTTTATTTGGGTCCCGCACTTCTTTATCGGGTGTGGAGATACCGCCACCACTAGAACCTTTGTTTTTGGCTTCGCCAGGGTCATAAACTTTTGTACCAAAATCAGGGGTCTTAACTTTTGGTGGTGTGATATTGCCGTTTTCGACATTCTCATTGTGTTTCGCCGTTTCTTTACTTGTTTTGGTTTGCTCCTGGTTTCCTGCTTTGATAACGGCGGCAATACCCTGCAGCGGAGAGCTAAACGAATCCATGACAGCTTTAGTTTCCGCTGTCAGTTCAACAGGCTTCATTTTATTAATCTTATTTACCGTATCACTGGCAACCTGCGGCGCCATGCCTAGCGCTTCAAGTATCCAGTTAATCCCTTTGGCAACCATCGTTATCGGCGTCATCAATGCAGAAATGGCGAAACCAACAACTTCACCAAAGGTTTTGCCCGCCTCGGTACAACCTTTTAGTGCTTCATCGGAGGCTTTAATAGGTGCAAATAATTCAGTTAACCATTGCCACGCTTTTTTAATAGCGTTCCAAATTGCATCGAAAAGAGGGGCAACGGCAGAAAATGCACCACTAAATGCCTCTCTTATTGGGGCAAGGCCAATCATAAGCCCATCAAAGAAACCACTAAAGAAAGCCTTGATGTGATCCCAATACTTATAAATAGTGAGTGCAGCAATGACTAGGGCGGTAACAACTAAGCCAATTGGGCCAAACATTGTTGTTAATGCAACACGAGCAATAGAGCTACCGATTTTTATCACATTGAAGAAATTAGAGAATGCACCTTGAGCACCTAATAGGCCTTGCCCTCCAGTTAAGAGTGTGAGGCTTAAACGCAAGGCAGCAAATGGAAGCATCACTGCGGCGGCGCCAATTGCCAATGTTCCTAATGCTGCAGTCAGGCCAGCAATGAGTAACCCTGCTTTTATCAACATAGAAGTTAATTGCGGGTGGGCTTGCATCCACTTGCCAATACTGGAGACAGCGTTGGTTATGCCTTGTGTCAAGCTACGTAGCGGGGAATCAACACTTTCTTGCATTTGAATGCCGAGATCTTCCCAGGCTGATTCCAGTTGTTTCAAGTCACCTTTTAAGTTATCAATTTTTATTTTTGCATTTTTATCGGCTTCACCAAGTGCGCCTTGGTTGGCTTTGAGAAGTTCGTCATATCGCCCGCTGAGAGTGGCATCAATGACGGCGCCCATACCCACCATAGCCTCTTCACCGAAAATGTCTTTTTTAATGCGGATCTGGCTAGCTTGGTCATATTTCCGCAGCGCCTTACCCACATCTTTTAAAATATCGCCGGTATCACGTAATTTACCGTTGGCATCCTTTACAGAAACGCCTAGGGCACTCATAGCGGCTTGCCCTTTGCCTAATGGGGCTACGAGTCGAGATAAGCCCGCTCGCATGGATGTACCCGCCATAGAGCCACGAATACCGTTATCTGCCATTGTGCCAGCCATTGCTGCCATGCTTTCAAGGCTAACGCCAAGTTGCGCAGCAACGGGGCCAGCATACGTCATCGTTTCGCCGAGCATTCGTAAGTCGGTATTGCTTCGGGTGAATGTGGCGGTAAGGACATCTGATACACGGTTCATTTGGTCAGCATCAAGCTTGAACTGTGTTAGAACGTTAGAGCCAATGTCTGAGGCTTCGCCGAGATCCATATCACCGGCTAAACCCATATTTAAAACACCAGGCAAAGCGGATTTAATGGCCTCGGGGGTAAAACCTGCCATTGCTAGAAACTTTTGACCGGAGGCAACATCCGTTGATGTATAAGCTGTACTTGCGCCAAGTTCACGCGCTTGTTGGCGTAGCATCGCCAGTTGAGGCGAATTTTTATCTAGTCGGGTGAGGGCTTGAACACCTGACATACCCTCGTCAAAATCACGACCAGGTGCCATGACGCGCGAGGCTGCATAAAGTGCCCCGCCACCGGTAGCAACCGCAGTTGCACCGCCCATTGCTAACTTATTACGGGTTTCTTTGGCTTTTTGATATTGAGATTGTGCGCGAGTCACCGCCGTAAGCCGTTGCCGCTGCATGTCAAGTTGTCGGTTATATGCTTCTGTTCGTCTAGTGATTTGGGCGGTAGCGTTATCGCTATTGCGAATAGAAATACCGTGTCGGTATAGCTGTGCTGCAGTTGCTTGTAACTTTCTTTTTTCACTATCCAGTGATCGGCCTAGACGGTCACGGGCGAGCCTCGCTTGATCGAGTGCGCGTTTTTGTTCTTCGGTGCGTTGGTTTAATGCGGGGTAACTATCACGTAGTGCCTTAACTTTCGTTTTTGCTTCTTCATACGCCGTGTTATTACGTTTAACAGACTGTGAGAGCTGGTCAAATGTGCTCGCTTGGCCTGCCAGGTTTCGAATACTGTTTTGTGTGGCCCTGATTTGAGAAGCAAAACCGGCAGCACTGCGTTGTGCAGCACTAACCGGTGATGTAAGACGATTTACGGCGCTGAGAGATACCCGAATGTTGAGATTGCGATCTGTCATTCGTTTTGTCCTATGCGAGCCGCCGCGAGCCTATGCCACTTTATCAATTCTGAAATTGTCATTTCATCAAAAGAAGCCGGAGGCCAGTGAAACACCATCGCAATATCGGCGATGATGTCATCAATATCGATTGCGGGTATTTCGGGGATTAGTTTTCCTGTGCGTCCGTCTCTTCGAGTGGGGCACTCGGCGCTAAAAAAGTGGCGACCTCATTGGCTAACTGAGCAAAACAATCAATAGGCATTGAGGCAATATCTTGTTCCGTGAGGCGAGGTTGAGTGACGCGAGGTAACAGCGTGATCAGTGAATTAACATCACCGGTTGCAACTTCCCACAATTTTAAACCACGCAATGCACCCGCTTGGCGCATTGTGTCAGTGATCGTGACTTCTGTAATTTCACGTCCACCTTGGATTTTTACAGGGGTATTAAATTTAACAATAGACATTATTTATTCTCCAACAAAAAAAGGTATTAGCGCCACGCATGACGCTATCAGAAATCAGTGACCAATATTGGCGCGGTGCTCGGCAAGGCGATCTGTACCGCCAACAATCCATTTCATATTGAGCAAATCAATCTCAATAAGCGTTTCACCATCTGCAGTGATCTTGCAGTAGGTGTTTTTCAGAGTGTATTTATGCTGAGTGTTATCACCGGCTTTTGCGGTTCCCTGGTCAAGTTCGTTGAAGCGTCCGCGGGTTTGAAGCTCATAGGCCGTGGTTTCACCCGTTGAATCATCGTAGTAAGAGCCAGCGAAACGGAACTGTGTACCGTCAATCGTGCCGCCCCAATCTTTGATAAGTTCAATATTTAAACCGCCCATCGTGATATCCATATCTAACGCGCCCGCTTCAAAGCCGAATTGCGGTGCAACGGCGCCGAGCATTCCCCCACCTTGGTAATCTTCCGTTTTTAACGTAAGTTTCGGGGGCGTGACCTCTTCTACTTGTCCAAGGTAGGTTTGACCATTAATGAAAAGGTCAAACATATAGAGTTTTTTAGGCATTCCCATGTGTTACGCTCCTGAGCCTAATTGGTCGAATACGGCGAAATACTCATCGGTGAAGGTCTGCTCTAATCCAAGACGCTCAAGCGGTGGTACTGGCGTGTATTTATATTTAATGATGGCGTGACCATCACGTAATTGGGTTGTTGGGTTTGCCGATGGGTCATACCAGCAATTAAAACCAAGTAGGCGACCTTGTGTAACCAGTTGATCCCCTTTCTTTTGAATGCCGTCAATCACATCTTTTATCAATGATGGAGTGAGTGGCTTATCAACATAGGCAAAATGCGCCTCTGCGATCATTTCAGCTAAGATTTGCGCCGTGCGGGTATACACTTCAAAAACATAAATATCTTCATCGCACGTACGGTTGCCCCAAAAACGATAACCTTGGTACTTAATTAAGGTGGTGATGCCTTTTTCGTTAAGGTCGTTTGAGTCAGTGTCTTTGTCTTGCAATGACCAGTAAACATCAGCAGAGATGCCGAGAACGCCATTAACCGGCACGTTTGATAGTGATTTATGCCAACCCTGCTCATCATCAATACGGGCACGTAGGCCAGCAGCAATAGCCGGCGCTGCAATGACTTCATTTTTACCCGTTTCAGTGTTGAACCCTAAGTAATCAGGGTAAATCACCATCACTTCACGCTGACTAAAGTCTTTGCGGTATTCTTTCGCCTCTGAAATGGTGACGCAGCCATTTGCCGAAACATAAGCAAACGCTTTAAGTTTTTCGGCAAAGATAGCCATTTGCAGCGCTACGGGTTTTGTATCTAGCCAAGGTGCAATAAGAATGCGTGGCTGTTCATCCACTTTTGCTTTTGCAGTTAACCAGGCATACATACCGGTGTAACGTCCGTCTGCACCATTGCCGCCAATCACAAGTTGGTCTTGTGTTTTTGTTTCGCCATTTTCGGGCTTCACATTGGCAGCATCGGCAACACGAATAACAACCACTTTAGGGCTGCACTGGTCAGAAATCGCTTTGAGCGTTTTATACAATGTGCCGGTTTTACCTGCTTTACCTAACACATTATTAATACGCGTAATTAATACGGGCGTATCGAGAGGAAACAAGCTTTCATCCGCATCATCACCCGTACAGACAACACCAATGGTTGAGGTGTTTAAGTCACGAATTAATGTGGTGAGTTTTGTTGTCTCTTTGACTTCCACGCCGTGATGATAAGTCATAATTGAGCCTCACTAGAATAATATCAGTCACACTATTGTCTTAATAAAAACCTGTAAAATCATGCGGTTTGACTTGTCACATTCACACGACAAGGAAAAGCTATACCAACTCGCGCGCGCGATGTGGGAAAGTGTCGGCATACGGGGAGAGGATTATGTTTGAGCAATATTTTGATTCTGAGCTAGTGAAACAACCGGCGTTTGATATCACGATAGGTGGTAAGCAAATACTGAGTTTGAATGACCGGCTAATTGGTCTGACGATAACCGACAATCGCGGGTTTGAAGCTGACACGCTGGAAATCACCATTGATGACACTGACGGAAAAATAGAACTGCCGCCGCGCGGTGTTGAGGTCAGTATCGCAATTGGTTGGCTAAGAGAGCCATTGATACACAAAGGTATTTTTACTGTTGATGAAATCAGCCATAGTGGGGCGCCTGACCAGGTGATCATCACAGCCAGGTCTGCAGACTTTCGCCAAGAATTTAACGTTAAGCGCGAATATAGCTGGCATGATATCAATGTCGGTAAAGTTGTGAGTGCAATCGCAGGGCGCTACAACTTAACGCCTGCAGTCAGTAAACAGTTAATTGATATTGAAATCGACCACGCAGACCAAACAAACGAGAGCGATATTAGTTTTTTATCCCGTATGGCTGAAATGGTTGGGGCCATTGCAACGATTAAAAATGGTAACTTACTGTTTATTATTCCTAACCGTGGGCTAACACAAAGCGGAACGCCAATACCCGAAGTAGTGATTAAGCGTGATGTGGGCGACAAGCATAGCTTTCGAGTGGCAGACCGTGACGCCTACACAGGCGTTAAAGCCAATTGGTTAGATTTGAATTTTGGTAAAAAGCCCGCAACGAGTGTTAAGCGAAAAAAGAAAAAAACGACCAAGCCAAAAAAAGAGAAAAAGGCGAAATCCAGCAGTAAAGAGGGCGAGTATTTAGAGGGGGCTGAGGGTAATGTTTATGTGTTACGTCAGACATATAAGACCGAAGAAACCGCAAAGCGCGCAGCAGCGGCGAAGTGGTTAAAGCTGCAAAGAGGAGCAGCAGAATTTAACATTACCCTAGCAAGAGGGCGAGCCGATTTATACCCTGAAATGCCGGCGGCGGTGGTTGGTTTTAAAACGGTTATTGATAGCCACCGGTGGATCATTTCTCGCGTAGTGCATCAAATCAGTGATAACGGGTTTCAAACGCAATTAGAATTAGAGTTAAAAATTGATAATGACAATATGGTAGACGGTGATAATTCAGCCAATTGATATAACGTGTTATAATTAGGTTAGGCAAACCCAAGAACCAAGGCTTTACAATGGCGTTTAATTGTCCAAAATGCGGCGCCGCATCTTACACTCGCACCAGTGAGCCAGTAACAGAAGAAACAAAACGCAGTTATCATCAATGTCAAAATGTTTTATGTGGCTGTACGTTCACGACATTACAAAGTGTCGAACGCTATTTAACGATACCCAACCCTCAACCGTTACCGGCTGATTTTAAATTACCTGGTGATGCGTTTCCGAAAAGCCATTACGGCGAGAATCAACTTTCGTTGCTGATATGAAAAGAAAACCCCTCGAATGAGGGGTGTGCTGTTCTTAATCTGACTCTTTAGCCTTATCCATGTCAGTTAAATCAAACTTAAACTGCTTATTGCTTTCATTGTAAAAGCTGGCTTCAATGATTACTTTTTTACTATTAGCTGCTTGTTTAATAAATTTTTTACTATTTTTAATAAAAAATGAATCTGAGCTGTGGTCTTGTGGTTTCAATACACTGTATTTTTCAATGGGGCTACTATCGAATTTCACCGAGACATAGCATTGGTCATATGCCTGACAGATAAATTGACCTTTATCGACATAAACTATAGCTTCAGATACTTTTAGGTCACTCGCTTTTTGTCCTTTTTGTAATGTTGTTTTTGCAGACCTAAGGACTAACGTCATTGATGTTCCCCCTGCATATGGGAAACTAAATTCATGTTTATTTTCGGAAGAAAGCATAAGAATTTTTGTTGATGTATCTCTCATTTCATCTTCATGATATGAGGCATACCATTCACCAGCCATAAGAGGTGTAGAAATAAAAGGCAGTAGTATACATCCGATTTTTAGAGTGAAATTCATATTTTTCAAGTTCCATTTTTGATGTGAAGTTTTATAAGTCTACCTTAAGCAATACTTCCTATTGAACTTATATGAATAGACAAAGTAAAGCCCCAGAAAAATTTCTGCGGCTTTACTCTTTGTGGTCAATAATGGTCGATGTGGACGGAACGTGGACGGTGAGAATTACAAATTAATATATAACAATAATTTACAATTCAATAATGAACACCATCCCTGTCTTTTATAGCCCCTTTTAGGGGCTTTTTTTTGTTTAAATAGGTTGGGTGTTAACTATAGTTGACAATTTGTCGAGGGCGATTAAGATACAGGTATCAAGACAAGGAGACAACAGTATTAACGACAGATCTATTCGACAACTGGATACGCGATCTCAAGGATTTAAGGGCGAAAACAAAGATTCAAGTGAGAATTCGGCGCCTAAAAAATGGAAATTTTGGCGATATTGAGCCAATTAGTGATGGCTTTTCAGAGCTGAGGATACATGAGGGGCAAGGGTATCGTGTTTATTTAAAACAGAAAAATAACGTTATGGTCATTTTGCTCTCAGGTAGGAGTAAAGGAACCCAGCAAAAAGATATCATCAAAGCCAAACAGGTTTTTAGTCAAATTGAAGGTGAATTATGGCCATAAAATTAAAAGAATATGATATTGCTGAGCATTTAAATAGCGAAGAAGAAATCCAATTGTATCTTAATGAGATCTTGGAGGAAGGTGACCCTGCTTTAGTATTATCGGCTCTCGGGGATATAGCAAAAGCTCGCAATATGAGTCAACTAGCTAAAGAGGTAGGGATGAGCCGTGAAGGTTTATATAAAGCATTATCAGGTCAAGGTAATCCTACATTCACCACAATCATAAAAATAGTTAACTCTCTTGGTTTGAAGCTACAATTTAAAAGTATTTAATACTCTGTTATTTATTAAAATAAAAACTTCTTATCTCATTATCTTGCTATTACCTCTCTACTAAAAAATAGGATAACGTTATGGTTCAGGTGTTAACAGCTCAGGATTATCGCAGTATGCCTTGGAAAAATGGGCAAGGCGTCACGTTGGAAGTGGCGAGAAGCCATGGTGAAGGGCTTGATGATTTTGACTGGCGGGTATCAATTGCGGATGTGAAAGCTGCGGGGCCTTTTTCTCATTTTTTAAATCGCCAACGTATTATTGGTGTGCTGGAAGGGAATGGGATGACTTTGCTTGTGGATGACCAGAGCCCAGTGACGTTACAGCAAAAAGAATTCTTTGCCTTCAAGGGGGAGAGCAATGTGCATGCTGAATTAGTTAAAGGCGCTATTCGTGATTTTAATCTCATTTATAATCCTGCAAAATATTCAGCACGCCTACAGTGGGTAAATTCAGCATCGGGTAGTTCTTGGATTAGCGATGCAGCCCAAATTCTCATTTTCAGTACTGCGCCAAGTATGAGCTTGGACGTAAACTCGCAACCGTTTGTGTTAAAACATTTTGAAACGTTGTTAGTGAGAAACAATATCCAGCCACTGCAATTTTCAACCCAGCAATCTGCAGGACAAGATTTCTGCATAATAGAGTTGTTTATTAAATAGTTAGGGACTTAATGCTATTTATTTGGATGTTTTTCCAATATTTTTGGCATTAATTATTTTTTAGGTTGGGATATTACTCTGTCGATTAAATTATTTTAGTAAAAATGTTATCAAATTCATAGAACCTGTAATTATGGCTTTATTCCTATTGTTATTTTCCGCAAAATTTATAGTCTTTAGCGTCACTAAAAAAATAAGAATGGTATTTCTTAAAGGAAAAATGATCTATGAAAATGAAAGCGCTTGTCGCCGTTGCTGTCTCTGCTGTGATTTTAACTGGCTGTAAAAATATGGACCAAGGGATGTTGACTAACTCTGGAATGCAATTATTCCAAGCAGCAACACTGAGTGATTCAGATGTTAAGCAATTAAGCGATCAATCTTGTAAAGAGATGGACGCACAGAACAAAATTGCTCCTTCATCAAGCAAATATTCCAAACGTTTAGACAAAATCGCTAAAGCTCTGGGTAACGAAGTTGATGGTACACCCGTTAACTATAAAGTTTACATGACTAACGATGTAAACGCATGGGCGATGGCGAATGGTTGTGTGCGTGTATACAGCGGCCTGATGGATGTCATGAACGACAACGAAGTTGAAGGCGTTCTGGGCCATGAAATGGGTCACGTAGCATTAGGCCATACTCGTAAAGCAATGCAAGTTGCTTATGCAGCAGTTGCAGCGCGTACAGCGGCAGCATCAGCTGGCGGCGTAGTTGAACAACTGAGCGCATCACAAGTTGCTGCATTGGGTGAAAAACTGATCAACTCCCAGTTCTCTCAACACCAAGAAAGCGAAGCGGATAACTTCTCTTATGACTTACTGAAAAAACGTGGTGTAAAAACTGACGGTTTAGTGACTGGTTTTGAAAAATTGGCAAAAATGGGTAGCCAAGAGACCAGCATGTTTGACTCTCACCCACCTTCAAGTGAGCGCGCACAAAACATCCGTGACCGTATCGCTGCTGATAAAAAATAATTATTAATTATTTTTGATAATAAGGTGTAACAGTGTAAATAAGCATTGTTGCACCTATTATGTATTTCTTGCAGATATTCTTATTTCAGAATTAGAAATCAGAACTTCCCCCGTTGTACTTCCTTAAATCACTCACTATCTTATCTATTAAATAATATTCAGGTTTTTTCATGGTGTTGCAGTTTTATGTTTGATAAAACGCTAACAAGGAAAAAAGATGGAAAAAGTGCAGAAAATTTCCCTTCTTGCAAAAGGAATGGGAATGCTGTTATCGGGAACTTGCCGTTTATTAACAGGGGTTCGTACTCGTTGGGTTGGCTGTCAGCCTGCCATAACCCCGCGTATTTATTATGCAAATCATTCAAGCCACTTAGATGGGTTAGTCATTTGGTCTGGTTTACCGCCGCTGATGCGCCATTTTGTTCACCCTGTCGCCGCGAAAGATTATTGGGATAAAACGCCATTTCGCCGTTATTTAGTGAATAACGTTTTTCGCGCTGTCCTTGTCGATAGAAAAGGGGACAAACCTGCGCAAGGTAATATCTTGGAGCCTCTTGAGTCCGTTTTGGCAGCAAAGCATTCATTGATATTTTTCCCCGAGGGAACCCGTGGTAGTGGCGAAGTGCTAGGTCAATTTAAAAGTGGCCTGTACCATTTAGCGAAAAAATATCCCGATGTTGAAGTCGTCCCCATCTACCTTGAAAACCTTAACCGCGTATTGCCAAAAGGGTCTAAATTAGTTGTGCCTGTTATTTGCTCTGCGGTAGTCGGTAAGCCTATCTCTCCTTTAACCGAAGCTGAAAATAAAACTGAATTTTTGCAACGCGCCAAAGAAGCGCTAGAGGAGTTGATGCCATGAGCGTTTGGGACAGCGAATTAGCCTTACTGTTATCGGGTGTGTTTGGAATATTAGTATTTGCGAGTGTCGTTGGTGGGATCTTGGCTTACCGTTATTCTGGTGATAAAAGCAATCCAACCATTGATAACCTGAATGCTCGTATCCGGGCATGGTGGGTGATGTGTATTATCTGCGTATTGGCGGTAGTACTTGGCAACATTGCAGTCGTTATTTTATTTGCATTGATATCATTCTTTGCGTTGCGCGAGTTTATTACTTTAACGCCAACACGGCGAAGTGATCATGAAGCGTTATTTTGGTGTTTCTTTATTTTCATTCCATTGCAATACCTTCTGGTCGGTATTGAGTGGTATGGGATGTTTTCAATTTTTGTGCCTGTGTTTGTTTTCCTCTTTTTACCTACACGTATTGCACTCGCAGGGGATACCTTTCATTTTCTTGAGCGCACGGCAAAAATTCAATGGGGGATGTTGGTGACGGTTTTCTGTTTAAGCCACGTTCCCGCGTTGTTGATGCTCAATATTGAGGGTTATGAAGGGGAGGGCGTGAAATTATTGCTCTTCTTAATTATTGTGACGCAAATTTCCGATGTCTTGCAGTATGTATTCGGTAAACTGATGGGTAAACGTCCGATTGTACCTAAATTGAGCCCAAATAAGACGATAGAAGGCTTTGTTGGTGGGATCTTATCCTCTGTACTGATTGGAATTTGCTTATATTGGGTTACGCCATTCAGTTGGTGGGTTGCTGGTTTAATGTCATTGGCGATCACGATTATGGGGTTTGTGGGTGGTTTATGTATGTCAGCCATTAAGCGTGATAGTGGTATTAAAGATTTTGGGGCGATTATTGAAGGGCATGGGGGCATGCTGGATCGCATTGACTCATTGTGTTTTGCCGCGCCTATTTTTTTCCATTTAACGCGTTATTACTATACATAGGCCAATTTTATTTTCGTTTTTGTTCGTTAATTAAAAGAGCACCAAATGGTGCTTTTCTTTTGTTTTATAGGTACAGCATAGAAGGAATTTAAGTGTTATCATCAATACTTAATTTTTATTTCAAACTAAGATTCAACTAGGGTAATTCGCTTTAGTTGGTACTCGAGGGCTTTTTTTGCATTGAAAGATTTACCTATTGGGGTGATCGGCTAGAATTATGTAAACTGGATCACAATAAAACATAAAAGCTTGATGGAAAGCAGATGCATAATTCACTCTTTGCCGTATTATGTTGTTAGGTGAATCAATTCAGCACTAGTAAGCCAGCGTAATTAGCGTTAAAAAGATTAGCAGCGTAACGGTTTTATCGATTTGCAATTTTATGTTCATTAATCAGAGGTCATCATGGTCAAGCAGATTAAAAGAATTGGGGTTTTAACGAGTGGTGGCGATGCACCAGGTATGAATGCCGCGATCCGTGGTGTGGTACGTGCTGCTTTAGGTGAAGGGCTAGAAGTGATGGGTATTTTTGATGGGTACCTTGGCCTGTATGAAAACCGCATGAAACAATTAGATAGATACAGCGTATCGGATATGATCAACCGCGGTGGCACCTTTTTAGGCTCAGCTCGTTTCCCACAATTCCGTGATGAAAAAGTACGTGCAATAGCCTTTGAAAATCTGAAGAAAAATCATATTGATGCGCTAGTCGTTATTGGTGGTGACGGTTCCTATTTGGGTGCGAAAGCACTGACCGAAGCAGGCTTCCCGTGCATTGGTCTACCAGGTACAATCGATAATGACGTTGCAGGAACCGATTACACCATTGGTTATTTTACTGCGCTTGAAACCGTTGTTGAAGCAATTGACCGCTTGCGTGATACCTCTACATCTCATAAACGTATCTCTATTGTTGAAGTGATGGGACGTTACTGTGGTGATTTAACATTATCTGCGGCGATCGCGGGCGGGTGCGAATTCCTTGTATTGCCTGAGCAAGAAATGGCGTTCGATCGCGAAGAATTGTTATCTGAAATCAAACGCGGTATTGAAAAAGGCAAACGCCATGCAATCGTTGCTATCACTGAACACGTTTGTGACGTGGGTGAGTTAGCCAAATATATTGAGCAAGAAACACACCACGAAACTCGCGCAACGGTTCTCGGCCATATTCAACGTGGTGGCTCGCCAGTGGCTTATGACCGTATTTTAGCATCACGCATGGGCGCATACTCCATTCAATTACTACTTGAAGGCTACGGCGGCCGCTGCGTGGGTATCCAAAATGAGAAATTGGTTCACCATGATATCATTGATGCGGTAATGAATATGAAACGCGTCTTTAAGAAGGATTGGTTTGATACAGCTAAGAAGCTCTACTAAAATCTTCGTCATATTTCAAGCTGTAGGGGTGTTGGCTACGCTCACTAACCCTAGTCACATACTTATGTATGCTCCTAGGGATTAGCTTTGCTTGCCGCCTACCTACAACTTGAACTATTTAGAAGATGGATATTTGTCATATTTCAAGCTGTAGGGGTGTTGGCTACGCTCACTAACCCTAGTCACATACTTATGTATGCTCCCTGAGCTATCCTCGTTTGCCGCCTAGGCACAACTTAAATTATTTAGAAGATAGATATTTGTCATATTTCAAGCAGTAGGGGTGTTGGCTACACTCACTAACCCTAGTCACAACTTAAATCTCTCCCTTACCTGTTCATATATTCCCCGTAAGCATAAGTTTTTCTTTTTAATTATTTCCAGTTATTGATGCTATCTGTCAGCCTCGCCTTATCGACAATTTGATGAGGGCTCAAAATGGCACGTTCATGGCAGGTAACAAAATCACAATTAACGACCGCATTGTTATTAATATTGACGACGGGGGCTTGGGCGAAAAATATTCAACTGTTGAATGTGTCTTATGATCCTACGCGTGAGTTCTATCAGCAATATAATCAGGAGTTTAGTGATTATTGGCAAAAGAAAACGGGGGATACTGTTACCGTGCGTCAGTCTCATGGTGGATCTGGTAAACAAGCTATCTCAGTTATTAATGGGTTAGAGGCGGATGTTGTTACGTTAGCCTTAGCCTATGACGTGGATGCTATTGCGCAAAGTGGGCGAATAGATAAAAACTGGATAGAAAAACTCCCCGATAACTCAGCTCCTTATACCTCAACGATTGTCTTTTTAGTCCGTAAAGATAATCCAAAAAACATTCGCGATTGGGATGATTTAGTCCGCAAAGATGTCTCTGTGGTGACGCCAAATCCGAAAACTTCAGGCGGTGCACGATGGAATTATTTAGCTGCTTGGGGTTATGCACTAAATAAAAATCAACAAGATCCTGAAAAAGCGAAGCAATTTGTGAAGCAGCTTTATCAAAACGTAGAAGTATTAGATTCAGGGGCTCGAGGGGCGACAAATAGCTTTGTTGAACGCGGCATTGGTGATGTATTAATTGCCTGGGAAAATGAAGCGTTACTTGCTATCAATGAATTAGGTGAAAATGGCCAGTTTGAAGTGGTTACACCCAGTATTTCCATCTTAGCAGAGCCAACGGTCGCAGTTGTTGATAAAACAGTTGATAAGCGTGATCGCAGAGAGGTCGCAGAGGCCTATCTTACACATCTTTATTCACCAGAAGGGCAAGAAATTGCTGCTAAGAATTATTATCGACCACGAGATAGTGAAGTTGCAAAAAAATACCAGCAGCAGTTTCCAGAATTGAAGTTGCTAACGGTAGATAAGGATTTTGGTGGCTGGCAGGCAGCGCAAAAAACACATTTTGCGAATGGGGGAGTATTTGATGAGATAATTCAGCGTTAATACTCGTCATATTTCAATTTGCAGGGAGATTTCTTCATATTTTGAGCCGCAGCGTTGTTAGCTGCGTGCGCTCACCCTAGTCGCATATTTATGTATGCTCCTGTATTTTCTTCATATTTTGAGCCGCAGCGTTGTTGGCTGCGTGCGCTCACCCTAGTCACATACTTATGTATGTTTCTAGGGATTCACTTACTTGCCGCCTAGCTGCAACTCAAACTATTTTGAAAATTGGTATTTTGATATTTTAAACCGTAGAGTCACATACTTATGTGTACTAACTAGTGCGGTTACCAAAGGTATTTTACGCCAATGTTTCCGAGATAAAGCGTCTGCTTATTATTATTACCAGATGTTGTACCATCATCTTTTGGATGTTTCCATGTTGAGGGTTCATAGGCGACACCACCCCATAATGTTAAGGATGGAGTGGCTTGATATTCGATATTTGTTCCTAGACGAAAACCGTTATTAATTTTTTGAACGAGATAAAAATGTTCATCATAGGTGTCTTCCTGTAAAGCATAACGAACATAAGGCGTAATACGCCAATCAGACTTTAAAGTGAAAGGTAAATAAGCGCGGACTTGTGATTGCATAAACCGAGTACTGAAGTGTTTATCCCATGCTTTGTCAAAGTATAAGGTCAGTTTTGCTTTTAAGGCCTCAGAGTGTTGGTAAGTGGCTCCAAATTCTGTTTCTGCTTCATGGCTATTAGAACTAAAATAATTACTGTAATAATAATAAGAAAGCCAGAAATTAAAAGACCATTTATCATTAAAATGATAGTTACCCGCTGGTGTTAGTGCGTATAAGCTATTGGAGGAGCGTACTTTGGTTCCTGGTGGGGAGTCATTAGATTCTTTTCGATATTGTGCGCCAATTTCAATGTCTGATTGTGGTGTTTTAACAAATTGTTTTGTAATGTCAAGTTGAGTGCGGCTACGAAGATAAGAATCACGGGAAGTACTGAAATTACGCCCATGGTTTCTCAGTGATTCGCGGTGTTCTATGTCAAATCGCCACTGAGATGCTGGGTTTGTCAGGGATAATTGGCCTACGGTACTGATTTTATCGTACACTTTATTTTTAAATGCATCGACTTGCCCTTGATATTCTTCTATTTCCATATAGACATTGGTTTTAATTCGCCAAAAATCATTATTTGTTTCTGAAAAGCAAATGGCTGGAAATATAATTATAATATTAAATACTAAACTAATTATATATTTCATTTTCATCCTTTAAAGTAAACTTTATTAATTGTTATTTACTAATTTGTTAAGCAGGATAAATTTGAATTAAACTTTCAGTAGTGTCTATTGTTATTATTTGATAGTGGATAAACTAAAGATGTGAATATTATATTTATCACTTTGAATTTAATTGGTTTTATTGTTTTTTATTTTTTGTGTGAGGTAATGAGTTTTCTCAAACGTTTGATTTTAAAAATAATATTAATTTAAATTATTCGTAACTTTAATAATTAAAAATTTGCTACTCGTTAAATAAAAAAACCGCCAATAATGGCGGCTAATCATTAAAAACAAAATAAATTTATTTTGTTTTTTTCGCTTCAGCGGCTGCTTTGACAATGACAGCAAATGCATCTGCTTTCAGGGATGCGCCACCCACTAATGCGCCATCGATATCTGGCTGAGTAAATAATTCAGCAGCATTGCTTGCATTGACTGAGCCGCCGTATTGGATGATGACTTGCTCAGCAATCGCCGCATCTTTTTTCGCAATATGGGTACGAATGAATTTATGAATAGCTTGTGCTTGTGCTGGCGTTGCGGATTTGCCTGTACCGATAGCCCAAATTGGTTCATATGCGATGACGGCACCTTGGAATGCTTGCGCACCTAAGGTGTTCAGCACTGCGTCAATTTGACGAGCACAAACTTCTTCAGTTTTACCTGCTTCGTTTTCCGCTTCGGTTTCACCAATACACAGAACAGGGATTAAGCCTTGCTCTTTCAGCACTGCGAATTTTTGAGCAACAAACTCATCACTCTCTTTGTGGTAAGTACGGCGCTCAGAGTGGCCAATAATAATGTATTTTGCACCTACATCTTTAAGCATTTCAGCCGATGTTTCACCCGTGAATGCGCCAGACAAGTTAACGTCAACGTTTTGTGCACCTAATGCAATGCGGCTGCCCGCTAGAGCATGTTTTGCTTGAGTCAGGTAGATTGCGGGTGGTGCGATAGCTACATCACAGCCATCGACGCTGCTCAGTTCGTTACGCAGACCTGCGATCAGGTCATTGACCATATGGGTGCTGCCGTTTAATTTCCAGTTACCCATTACCAATGGATGTCGCATGTTATTTCCTCCAACCAGAGAGTTTGAATGATTAATCAATAAGTTATTCATTGCGCATTAATGTTGCCAACGCAACGGGACAGTTTTGTCGCCATTCACCTTAAGTATTATAAGAACATTAGGGCATAATAGCTTTGCTTTTCATCATGCTTGTTCTTAGAGCGTGATCACAGTCTGTTTAGGGTGTTTGTTGCTCTAGCTTAATCGGTTCAACAGCAAAAGTAAGCACATTATTGTCACTTTTTACTAAAATATATCGCAGGTCGCCTAACCGAGCTTCTTCTGCACGGGTTGGGTTTTGATCTGCCATAAATTTATTTAAGGCAGTGGTTAGCTCTGGGGCTTTATCTAAAGAAACATCTGGGGCAAATTGATGGATGATTGCAAGCGTATAGCGTTCCATTAATTGACGGTTTTCTTGGGCTTCTTGTACGTTATCTGTTGGGAGTAAGGTAATTTGTAAGCTTTTAATTTTTTCACTACCGCGTTCTAACACTGCAGAAGAATAAATTTGTTGATTGATACGGGAAGCGGCACGAATATAAGGAGCTGCAATGTCTTGGCTCGCAATGACTTTATATTCATGAAGATATAAATCTTTATAGGCTTGATTAAACTGAGTGCGTAACTCAGGGATGGTGAGGTTAAAAGAAGCCGCATCAGGGGCTAAGTAAGCGACTTCAAAATCAGTATCAGGTAAGGTTGGCACTTTTTGGGCGAATGCCAATGGTGGCGCACTGAGTGTAAAAATGGTTATGATGGCGGATATCGAACGAATTAAGGTTTGAGTCATTTTTTTGCCACTCATTCTTTGGGTTTTCACATTGTATCAGGATTATAAGTAATGACATTACAACAATGGGCTTTTTCCTTCAAAGGTCGAATAGGGCGGCGACCATTTTGGGTCGGTATCGCTGCCAGCTTTATTTTGGTGGCTGTGATTGTCCTGTTACAGAATACGTTTTTATTACCTGAAATGGTTACTCTTTTTCTTTTTGTCCTCTTGCTTTATCCTTTAGCCGCGATTTTTTCAAAGCGCCTACACGACAGAGGAAAATCAGGTGGGTGGTTCGCATTAATTGTATTGGCTTTTGCGCTTTATTCAATGGATGTCAGCCAGTTCGAACCTATTTGGCAGTGGGGAATTGGGCGATTCTTACCCCTATTTATTGCGATGATTATGCTATTGGATTGTGGTGTGTTTGTCGGAATGGATAGTGCGAATAAATACGGTGAAAAAACTGAGACTGTGAGTTATTTATAACGCATTGACTACCCTGAAATATTCAGGGTAGTGTTTATCTCTCTTTACCAGTATTGCTCGCTGGAAATATGACCAGGCTTACGGCGCAAATGCTTAATCATTCCATGGCTAATTTTTAGCGTATCTCGTGTGTCACGTACCATTTCAGGGTTACCACATAACATCACATGGCAAGTTTCAGGCGAAAGGGATAAACCAACCGCATTTTCGAGAGCATGACTTTCAATTAAGGCAGGGACTCGACCATGCAAAGATGTTTGGGTTTGCTCTCGACTGACAACAGTGACAATTTTTAATTTTCCTTGGTACTGTTGCTCAAGTTCCTGCATTAATGGCAGATAGCTCAAGTCTTTTTCATATCGAACAGCGTGCAATAAAACGATTTTTTCAAATCGTTCGAGATCTTTTCCTTCTTGTAAGATTGATAAGAATGGGCCAATAGCTGTCCCAGTTGAAAGCATCCATAAATTTTTACACGCTGGAATTTCATCTAAGACAAAAAAACCTGCCGCTTCATCTGTTATTTGTAATGTATCGTTAGGCTTTAGCTGTGCTAATTTGGGACTCAGTTTGCCCCCGGGAACAATCACAAAATAAAACTCAAGTCGGTTATCGCTGGGGGCATTCACATAAGAATAGGCACGTTGAATTCGTTCTCCCTCGATTTCAAGGCCAAGTTTAGCGTATTGTCCTGCAGTAAAAGGTTTAATGGGGGCGTCGATGACAAGGCTAAACAATGTATCAGTCCAAAACTTGGCTTCAATCACTTTCCCAGTTACCCAATTTGCCATAAATCCACCTCTTATTATTTCAAAATCAATCCCGCTAAGTGAGTGATGTTTTACCTTAAGTTAGTCGGGGTATTGCTCATTAGGATTTAATACTAAAACAGTTCACTATTTATGCTTATCGATAATGTGTTCCAGTGTTTTATTCTTAATAATAGTTATTTATTAATTTTAATGTACAGTTATGTTGACAGATGTGGCGAATATAGCTGCCGTTGGTGTGTAAACTAAAATGTCGAGCTACTTAGAAAAAAACGTAAATTTTGTTATCTTAATCACATTAGAGCAAAACGTGCTATCTGTTGTTTATCTGGGATAGTTCTAATGCGTAAAAACAACATTTAAATATTCGTCATTAAATTCCAATATTCGGTTTGTATTATTAACTTTTAATAATACTGGGTTGCTGTGTGTCTGGAATTTTTGCTGTGTCCGAGAGAAAAATGAGAAAGCTGGAACATTTCAATCTGTTATTAATGCTTATTGCATTGGCGGCTGTTGGCCAAATGACGCAAACTATTTATGTCCCTGTGATTGCTGAAATTGCAGTGTACTTTAATGAACCTTCTGGTGCCGTTCAGAAGGTGATGGCGGCATATTTATTTTCATATGGTTTTTCGCAACTATTATATGGGCCATTATCCGACCAAATTGGTCGTCGTCCTGTTATTTTAGCGGGGCTGACTATTTTCTTATTTTCGACCATTGTGGCGATTTTTGCGCCGACTTTAAATACGCTCACTATCGCAAGCGGTATGCAAGGCCTTGGTACAGGGGTTGCGGGTGTTATGGCGAGAACCATGCCCCGAGATTTATATAAAGGCACGGCATTGCGCTATGCAAATAGTTTATTAAATATGGGTGTTTTGGTAAGTCCATTATTAGCGCCGATGTTTGGTGGAATATTGGCTCACTTTTTTGGTTGGCATGCCTGTTATATTTTCCTATTTATCCTAGGTGCGGGCGTATTATTTAGCATGTATCGGTGGCTACCTGAAACACGGCCTGTATCCCCAGAAAAACGTAAAATGGTGGCGTCATATTGTGAGTTACTCTCTAATGGGGCATTTTTGTCTTATTTATCGATGTTAATTGGTGCGCTGGCGGGAATTGCTGTTTTTGAAGCGAGTAGCGGTGTTTTAATGGGCGGTGTATTGGGCCTCAGTAGCATTACTGTCAGTATTTTATTTATATTACCTATCCCCGCTGCCTTTTTTGGTGCGTGGTATGCAGGGCGTGAAGGAAAAACGTTCTACAACTTGATGTGGCAATCGGTATTAATTTGTTTGCTGGCAGGTTTAATGATGTGGATGCCGAGTTGGTTTGGCATCATGAATACGTGGACGTTGTTAGTCCCTGCCGCCGTATTTTTCTTTGGAGCAGGTATGTTATTTCCGCTTGCGACCACAGGAGCGATGGAGCCATTCCCTTATTTGGCGGGCGCTGCGGGCGCACTTGTGGGGGGCTTACAAAATGTCGGTTCTGGGGTTGCAACATGGGTTTCTTCATTAATGCCACAGCATGGGCAATTTAGTCTTGGCTTGCTGATGTTTTTGATGTCGGTTCTTGTACTCTTGTGTTGGCTGCCGCTGGCTCGTCGTATGGGGCATTCGGAAAGAACAGTTTAATATTAAATAGTTAGGCGGGGGTGCCCGCCTAATTATTTATTGAGTAGGTATCCCCACTAAATAGGGTTTCGGTGTGGCAATATCGGACGATGAAGTCGCCGTGTATGCCTCCTGTGTTGGAAGCGCCGATATAAGTTCCGCTTGGTTGGCGAGTGCATTAAACACAACTGGACGATGATAATCTAAAAATGTCTTATCCTCTGTTAGCAGTGAGTTTTTGTCTTGTACAAGCCAAATTTTCCTCGCGTTGATACTATCTTGTAAATGTGAGTCAATATGAATAACGATATCAGTGCATTCTAAGCCTGGTGTGCTGTCAATGGTTCCTCTTACTGTTAATGTCGTCTTTTCATGTGAAAAGTGCCAATCCTCCAGTGGCGTCTTTTCTTGTTGTTCACCCTTTTTATCAACCATCTTTAGAGTTACCCAATAACGATACTCACCTTCAGGTAATGATAAGCTCGTTATGTCAATTTCCTGGTAAATATTCATATCAGCAATCAATAACTGTTCAGCGCGGACGGCGATACATACAACTTCCTGTGATGTTTCTATCTGTTTATTGAGGTGATTTATTGGCGTGAAAGATTGAGAAGTATACACGTTATCTTTCACGCCAAATGGGTCAGATAAAGAAAAATACTGTTGATGTAGTTTGCCACCTACAACCCAATTTGCCTTTAGTGCACTTAGTGGTGTAATTTTTTCTTTATTTACTTTACCCGTTGAAAAATCAATAGCATCTGCATCTGTACTTGCCCAAAAAAGTGTATTTCCTTGCCAGTAGTTATCCAAAATGAGTCTCTCTGGCAATTCATCAGTGTGGCTATTTGCAAATAAACGATTTGCCAATGAGGAAGGGTTGGTGTATCGGATAATTTCTCGCCCCAGTTCTTTTTGAGGGTTGAGCGGGTATATTGCGAATTTAACCAGCTCTCCTTTGTCTGCAATATTTAAGCTAATATCATTTTTATATATTTTGACTTGTAACTTTTCTGTTATTAGGCCTTTGGGTGTTGCATAAGTCACCACAATGGCATGGCTATGATAGGGGTAATAAGGGCGGCCTTTACCCGTTTCAAGGTTATGATAATCAGCGGATAGGTTACCGATTGTACGGTCCACCAGTAAAGTATTATAAGGATGAGGAATGTCGTCCTTGAAGGATAACTGACCGCGAAGCCAATACACTGGTACATCACGTTGATGGGGCCATTCATCGATATTTTTGTATGGATAATATTGGGTGAAATTTTCCTGCGTTAAGGTTTCCCACTGTTTTTCTGCTTCGTTCCAACGTTGGTAAAAACCATCCCCTGCAAAGTTGTTATCCTCAATATCTTCCCCTTTAATGTGATTCGGTTGCCAGCGTGTTTTTTGGCTTAAAAATTGCGAAATACGTTGGTTAAAATAATCAGCGTGGGGCAAAAATGCATCATATTGTTCGCTAGTAAAATCGGAGAGGCTGGAGTACATCGCTGGGTAAAGGGGAACAGTGGTTCCATGTTTATCTTGGTATTGATAAGTGGAATAGTGCTGGCGGTGTTGGTTATAGGCAGGCGTTGGGCCGTGGGCTGTTGGGTCATAAGGGTATTTCGTATTTTTAACATTGGTATGAGATAAGCCTAACCCATGACCAAAGATTTCATGCCATAAGGTTGCTGGGTCATGTATGCCGCCGCCTACATGTTGCCTCGCCAAGCCGAGAACATGATAACGGAGTGATGCGGTAAATGGCTGAATCGCCGAATAATGGTAAATTTCATCTGAATGATTTGAATTGTGAAATTGTGAACTATTTAAATATGCCCAGTTGATTTGTGAGTTGAGATGGTGAGGAGCTTTTTTGGGATTATCATATTTAGGGTGAATTAAATTTTCTGCGTCATAAGCGAGTTCTTTATAAGGGGGCACGCCTGGGCTTCGAGTGGTTGCAGGGGAGCTATACAGAGTGAGTTGCTTAATTGGCAACATCGTCACTGCTTCTTGTCCCCAGCTCAGTGGAGAATAAGCATAAATACCGTGGCCGTGCTGGTATAGGGTATAGTTATCAACATAGGCGGTGATATGACTATCCAATGTGACGTTGGGTGAAATGAGGCCGTATTGGTTTGTTTCTGGGGTAATCAAGGCTTTTTGGTTGGCAACGATAACAATTTGAAAACCAGGTTGTACCCATTCACCTTTTATGGGTGCGGTAAAACTTTGGGCGTGCTGGTGGTAAGCTAAGGGATTCGTGGTATTAGGGAGGGGGGTTAATTGAGTTGGTAGGTTGTCAGGCCCCGTCAGAGCGACTCGTGCCAATATTTTTTTTTCTTTATTGCTGACAATAGCCACTAAATCAGGGGAATTAGCTGAATAGGGATGCGTGATATCCACTTTGAGCAGTGCCCAGCGGTTAGCGGTTAGGCTAAAATAAGGGTCATTTGGTGACTGTAAGTGAGTTTGCGCCAGTTGAATAGCATGAACCTGCATACCCTCTGGTGTGGGGTGATATCGTCGTTTGGGAGCCTGGTAAATCGGGTCTGAAAGGGTAAAGGTTCGTTTTCCTGGTATAACGACTTGGGGAGCTTCATCCGTTTGTAAATGAATGGAAATCGGTGCAGATTGGCGACCATCGTGGCTGATTGTCGCTAAATCAAATTGATCTAGGTTTGATCTTAATGCAGTTTCATGGGGGATATAGATCCATTCTCCAGTTTGTGGATCGACGGTCACATCGCCAAATTTAGCCTGCTCAACAATCTGATATCGCTGAATATTATCATGCTGAGCTAATTGCCCTGTTACGGTGCCAATAATCAGTTGATTGGGATATTTATGGGGGTTTTCAGTCACTAAAATCGGTAGTATTTGTTCCCCTCGTTGTTGCTTTAGCTGAAATTGTGAAAAAACAATGTGCTTTCCCGTCATATTCAGCGTGTTATTTTGATATCTCACCGTGATAGGGTTTTGCTGTAATGCTGCTATCTCTTGATTTACATGGAATTCAATCGCTTGAGCGATAGAATTCCATGATGTGTGGCGTTCAAGGGCAATATCATGCAACGTAACAAGTGGTTTGCCATCAGTGTCGTGAATGGCAATCGAAAAATATTGTGTATTTTCCAATAAAGCATCGGTTAATTTGAGTGCATTGATTGAGGTTGGGGAAAGCGTAATGGTGTGTTGGTAACCATGGTGTTTCACTCGTGATGGCCGAATTTTATTTTGCTCTACAGGGGATAATTCAGCTATCAATTGCTGGACTGGTTGAGATGCTGCTTTTTGGCTATCTCGAATGATTAACAGACTCCCCCCAGTTAATTCCAGCCAGTGACGAATTAATTCAACTTGTTTATCGTTGGCGCTTTCAGAAAGCACCACGATATCATAATGGCGATGCCATTGGCCGCTGGGTAGTAGCAAATCGGCAATTTGTTCTTGAGCGCGGGGTTCGCCTTCACGCCATTCGTGGGGTGAATTAAAACTATCAACAAATAGGCCCTGTAGTGAATGAAAGGCAAAACCCGAAAATGTTTCCTCGGGTAGGGTGCTAAGCACAAAGTGATACTTAGTTTCTCCAATCATTCTAGGCTTATCAATTAGCCAGCTGAATAGGCTATGTGACGCTTTTGCTTCCTGAGAGGACACGGGATTTTTTTGTAATGCGTCCAACCATGGCGAATTTGCATCTAGTACTGCGACTCTGCCTCTATTTCGATATAACCCTAACTTTAATACTTTCTGTTGTTTTTGTTGGTCATCCATAACCTTGTACCTTTTATAAAATACGTCATTTTATGTACATGTGAAGCAACGATTTTAAACAAGAAAATAGTGTCTTTCTAATTTATTATTAGTCTGATTATTTACATTCTATTTATTAGCGAATTGATTTATAAAAATAAAAAAGGCGGCACCGAAGTACCACCTTTGTGACAACGAGATCAGTTTTAAGTTAATGCCTACGCTTTATCTTCCCACTCTTGTGCCCGTGCGACTGCTTTTTTCCAGCCTTCGTATTTGAAATTACGCTCAGTGGTTTCAATACCTGGTTTAAAGACGCGCTCAATAGTCGCTTTGCTTTGCAGCTCATCCAGGTTATTCCAAAAACCAACCGCTAGACCAGCAAGATAAGCCGCACCCAGTGCAGTGCTTTCACGTACTTCAGGGCGTTCAACAGGCGTGCCTAGGATGTCAGATTGAAACTGCATTAAGAAGTTGTTTGCCACTGCACCGCCATCAACACGCAGTGCTTTTAGGCGTTCGCCAGAATCGGCTTGCATCGCATCAAGCACATCACGGGTTTGGTAAGCGATAGATTCTAACGTTGCGCGAATGATGTGGTTACGGTTCGCACCGCGCGTTAATCCAAAAATCGCGCCACGTGCGTATGGGTCCCAGTATGGTGCCCCTAAACCAGTGAAAGCAGGCACCACATACACGCCATTACTGTCTTTCACTTTGGTAGCGAAATATTCAGAGTCTGTGGATTCATCAATCAGTTTTAGTTCATCACGCAGCCATTGAATGGATGCACCACCAACGAACACTGCGCCTTCGAGGGCGTAATTCACTTCCCCTTTTGGCCCGCAAGCAATGGTGGTTAACAGCCCATGGTTAGAACGAACCGCGGTTTCCCCTGTATTTAACAGCAAGAAACAACCTGTTCCATAGGTGTTTTTGGCCATGCCTGGTTTTACGCACAACTGACCATACAGTGCCGCTTGTTGGTCACCTGCCATGCCCGAAATGGGAATACGCGTACCACCTTTACCCCCAATGTTGGTTTGACCATATACTTCAGAAGAAGGGCGAACTTCAGGTAACATGGCACGTGGGATATTCAATGCTTTGAGAATTTTGTCATCCCACTCTAAATTGCGAATATTAAACAACATGGTACGAGATGCATTGGTGTAATCAGTCACATGTACGCGGCCTTGGGTCATTTTCCAGACCAGCCAGGTATCGACGGTACCAAATAGCAATTCCCCTTTTTCAGCACGTTCGCGAGCACCCTCGACGTTATCTAAAATCCACTTAACTTTTGTTCCTGAAAAATAAGGGTCAACCACAAGGCCTGTATTTTGGCGAATATACTCTTCTAAATCTTTTTCATTTTGCTTGAGATGAGTACAGAAATCAGCGGTACGGCGGCATTGCCACACAATCGCATTATAAATAGGTTTACCTGTCTCTTTTTCCCAGACAATGGTTGTTTCACGTTGGTTGGTGATACCAATCCCTGCGACTTCATCGGTACGAATATCTGCTTTAGCTAATACTTCGACCAATGTGGAACTTTGTGATGCCCAAATTTCCATTGGGTCGTGCTCTACCCAGCCAGGCTTAGGGTAAACCTGAGTGAATTCACGTTGTGAAATGCTCACAATATTCGCATCGTGGTCGAGTACGACAGCTCGAGAACTGGTTGTGCCTTGATCAAGTGCAACGATATATTTTTTTTCAATGGTGGTTTCAGTTGTCATAATTTAAGCCTGTTCCGAGGATTTTGGGTTTTTGACGGATAATTTTTCTGCTTTGGTCTCTTCTTCACATACCATGCAAGGCAAGTGGCGACCGATTAATTTGCGATAACCGAAGGCTCCTAGCAGACCACCGACAATAGGCGCTGTCAATGGGACAAGGAAATAGGGAATGTCTCGACCACCCGTGAAGGCAATATCACCCCATCCAGCGAGATAAGCGACAACTTTAGGGCCGAAATCACGTGCTGGGTTGAGGGCAAAGCCTGTCAGTGGACCAAATGAACCGCCGATAACCGCAATTAAGATACCAATTAATAGGGGGGCGAGAGGGCCGCGTGGCACACCGTTACCATCATCAGTTAAGCCTAAGATTAAGCAAACGAGGATGGCAGCGATGACGACTTCAATAAAGAATGCATGAAAGACGCTAATTTGCGGAGCGGGATATGTTGAGAACACCCCAGCGGTAAATAAGCTTTCTTGTGTGCCGCGGATAATATGGTGAACTTGTTCGTAATCGAAAAAAACAGGGGAATACATGGCGTAAACGAGTGCAGCGGCACAAAAGCCACCTAACATTTGCGCAATGATGTACGGCACAACTTTGCGCTTATCAAAGCATGCAAACAGCCAGAGAGCGAGGGTAACTGCAGGGTTAAGGTGGGCACCTGAAATACCTGCTGTGAGATAAACGGCTAAAGCGACGCCGAATCCCCAGATAACACTAATTTCCCAGAGGCCAAGTTGTGCCCCTGCGATTCTGACGGCGGCAACACAACCTAAACCAAAGAATACAAGTAGCGCAGTCCCTAAAAACTCCGAGATGCACTGACCAGTGAGTGATGTTGAGGTCATTTGGCTCATATGTTTCTATCCTACGAAAATGAAAATTATTGTAATGTTTTTTTAAGTTAAGATTTTCTAATGGAAAACCCTTATCTGTAAATTTATCGTTAAAGAACATAAACGAGAAATATCGAAATTGAAAATTGTGTGTTACATCACTAAAGCGAACAAAAACAAACAAAAATAGTGATGTAATCGACCTTTGCTATGTGATCAGACCAGTGTTTTTATCATCACAATGTACTGATTCAGATGGAAGGAGCTGGACACAGAGGATCATGCTACTTACAATCGTGTAAAAGCTGATAAGGGAGACCAGAAACATGTCATTTGAAGTATTTGAGAAGCTCGAATCCAAAGTTCAACAAGCGATTGATACAATTACCCTGTTACAAATGGAAATCGACGAATTAAAAGATAAAAACGGTGCATTAAGCCAAGAGTTAGAAACTGCAAAATCAGGGACCGATTCACTCGTGCGTGAAAATGAACAATTGAAGCAAGAACAGCAAGCTTGGCAGGAGCGTTTACGGACTTTGCTAGGTAAGATGGAAGAAGTGTAATTTCTCGTCATACTTCGCGTTGTAGGGGTGTTGGCTTCGTCTCTTCGCCCTAGTCACATACTTATGTATGCTCCTAGGGTCTTATCGACTTGCCGCCTACCTACAACACGAATTATTTAGGGAAATGTTTGTTATACCTCACGTTGTAGAGCGCTGGCTTCGTTTGGATACCCTAATTACATACTTATGTATGCTCATCGGGATATCCTTCACTTGCCGCCTACCTGTGACTCGAATTATTTTGGAGTATGTTTTCTGAGATATGTGAAAAGTGAGTGAAAAAACAGAAAGCGGAAGGCAGAACAAAAAAGAAAAAGGCAGATATTCGAATCTGCCTTTTTTTATTGAATTTGGTGAGGCTTATTCGTCGAATTCATTCTCTGTAGTTTCTTGGGTGAGCGGTTCTTCAGACAAAATCATGCCAGTATTATCCGCATACAGATAATCACCTGAGAAGAACGTAACACCACCAAAATTAACACGGATATCGCTTTCGCCGATACCTTCATCAGGGCAGCCCGCAGGCATCGCAGCGATAGCTTGGATCCCAAGGTCAAGTTCCATCAGGGCATCAACTTGGCGCACGGCACCGTAAACTACAATGCCTTCCCAGTGGTTATCGACAGCTAACCTTGCCACTTCGGCATCGATTAGTGCTTTACGGACAGAACCGCCACCATCAACGAGCAGAATACGACCAGCGCCTTCTTCTTCCAGCAAATCATACAGGAGGCCGTTATCTTCAAAGCACTTCACTGTAATGATTTGACCGCCAAATGAAGTACGTCCACCAAAGTTGGAGAAAAGAGGTTCTACCACGTTAACGCTTTCTTGGTATATATCGCAGAGTTCGGAAGTATCATATTTCATAGGATTTAGGTCTTTTTTTGCTGCAAGAGGATGCCAGTATATCCCTTTTGATCTGTACTTGGCAAAATTCCCCGCCTAAAAATAGGCGGAAAAAGTCAAAAAATGGTCAAATAACGCAGGTTATTTACTCATTACCACGCCAACAGCGAATAACACGTTCGTCACAAGGGCGGCTTTAACCATGTTCTCAAGAAGCGGGCGCATCCCTTCGGGGGTGGGGTCGGTCAGGACACGGCGAAGGTGATTGAGCAATATTGGGACTGCGAATAAGAATAACCAACCACTCCAGCCTGATAAGTAAATCAACTTGAACAGCACTAAACATAAAATAGCCACAATAATAATAATGGCATGGTAAATACGTGCACCTTGTGGCCCTAAACGAACCGCTAAGGTATTTTTTCCTGCTTTGATGTCGTTCTCAATATCACGCATATTGTTGATATTTAATACGGCGACAGAAAGTAGGCCACATGCGGTAGCAGGTAAGACGGTGATGATGTTGAATGTATTCGCTTGCAAATAATAGGTGCCAATCACACTTAGCCAACCAAAGAAAATTAAGACGGAGATATCACCTAACCCCAGATAACCATAGGGTTTTTTGCCCACGGTATAGGTAATCGCGGCCACAATCGCCACGAGGCCTAGCGCAAGAAAGCCAAAGGCATCTTCAGGCTTTTCGCAGGCGACAATAATCAGTAATAACCCTGATAGGCAGGCTGCGGTAATATTGAGTTTCAGCGCTTTTTTCATATCCGCTTGGGTAATCACCCCTTTTTGCATTCCGCGCAGTGGCCCAATGCGTTCAGCGGTATCCGACCCTTTTACGGCATCGCCGTAATCATTCGCGAGGTTTGATAAAATCTGGAGTAAGCCTGCTGTAATTAGCGCAAGCAAGGCGACTGGCCATTTGAAATGACCTGTCAGGTAGGTGAGTGCAGAGCCAGTGACAATGGCGATAACCCCAAGAGGCAGGGTTTTAGGGCGAAGACTTTCAATCCAAGCTTGTTTACGACTTATTGTTGTGGATGTCGGCTGCATGCAGTTACCTATAATTCAAACTCTTTGAGATACGTTCTTAAAAATGTAATAACCCACCGCATGAAGAAATACCTGAGTATATTCAATGCAATGGGCTGAATATTTCATAGAAAAAGTGCAGCGATAAAAGCTGCACTTTAGTCGATGTATATTAAGGATACATGAAAACCTGATAATTAATAAGATTATAAAATAAATCTACTCAAGTCTTCGTCCGCAACCAGCTCATCTAAGTGCTGTTTCACGTATTGCGCATCAATTTGGATGGTTTGGCCATTACGGTCGCTTGCATCAAAAGAGATGTCTTCCATTAAACGCTCAAGCACTGTGTGCAGGCGGCGTGCACCGATGTTTTCGGTAGACTCATTGACCTGCCATGCAGACTCAGCAATCTTACGAATACCGTCATCAGTGAACTCAATATTTACCCCTTCAGTGGCCATCAGTGCTTTATATTGTTCCGTTAAAGAGGCATTTGGCTCCGTTAATATCCGCACGAAATCTTCCGTGGTCAACGCTTGTAATTCAACGCGAATTGGCAAACGGCCTTGTAATTCAGGAATTAAATCCGATGGGCTAGAGACTTGGAAGGCACCAGAGGCAATAAACAGGATATGGTCGGTTTTTACCATACCGTGTTTAGTCGAAATGGTACAACCCTCGATGAGTGGCAGTAAGTCACGTTGTACCCCTTCACGAGAGACATCTGGACCTGAACTTTGCCCACCGCGTTTACAGATTTTGTCGAACTCATCGATAAACACAATACCGTTTTGCTCAACGGCTTCGATGGCTTGTTCTTTTAACTCTTCAGGGTTAACTAACTTAGCGGCTTCTTCTTCCACCAGCAACTTGAACGCTTCTTTGATTTTCATCTTACGCGGTTTTTGTTTTTGCCCTGCGAGATTTTGGAACATCGATTGCAGCTGATTGGTCATCTCTTCCATACCTGGAGGTGCCATAATCTCAACACCCATCGGTGACGCAGCGACTTCAATCTCAATTTCTTTATCGTCTAACTGTCCTTCGCGTAATTTTTTACGGAAAGTTTGGCGTGCTGGCGAATGCTCATCTGCAGGCTCCGTTTGTCCCCAGTTATTTTTTGCTGGTGGGATCAACACGTCCAGAATACGTTCTTCTGCCATTTCTTCCGCACGGTAGCGGTTTTTTTCAATAGATTGCAAACGCACCATTTTTACTGCGGAGTCAGTTAAATCACGAATGATTGAGTCGACTTCTTTACCCACATAACCTACTTCAGTAAATTTGGTGGCTTCAACTTTAATAAATGGCGCGTTGGCTAATTTAGCTAAGCGGCGGGCAATTTCAGTTTTACCTACCCCTGTTGGGCCAATCATCAAAATATTTTTAGGCGTGACTTCATGGCGTAACACTTCGTTTAACTGCATGCGGCGCCAGCGGTTACGCAGAGCAATGGCAACAGAACGTTTGGCTTTATTTTGGCCAATAATATGATTGTCGAGTTCGCTGACAATTTCGCGTGGAGTCATTTCGGACATGCTAACAATCCTTATGATTTTGAAGAAATTTCTTCAAAGTTGACATTATGGTTGGTGTAAATACAGATATCGCCTGCAATGGCGAGTGCTTTTTCAGCAATTTCTTTTGCGCTTAAATCTGTATTTTCTAACAGTGCGCGTGCAGCAGATTGTGCATATGGGCCACCAGAGCCAATAGCGATTAAATCATTTTCTGGCTGAACGACATCACCATTACCCGTGATGATGAGGGAGGTATGTTCATCTGCTACGGCAAGCAGTGCTTCTAGTTTGCGCAGCATACGGTCTGTACGCCAATCTTTAGCGAGTTCTACGGCCGCTTTGGTTAAATGGCCTTGGTGCAGTTCGAGTTTGCGTTCGAACAATTCAAAAAGCGTGAATGCGTCTGCGGTGCCACCGGCAAATCCGGCAATGACTTTGTCATTATAGAGACGGCGAACTTTGCGGACATTGCCTTTCATGACGGTATTACCCATCGTCGCCTGTCCATCACCACCAATTACGACCTGGCCATTACGGCGAACACTTACGATTGTTGTCATGAGTTAGCCCCTGGTTTTATTACAAAAAAATGCAGTTGAGTTTTATTTTCAAGAGATAAAACCCAAGTGATAGTTGTTGATTAGCTATCACTTGGATTAGGTTAAAGATAAAAACAACCGCTCATGAGTGCGTTAAAACAGTAGATGGGGTGGGGGATGGGGTTTTTCAACCCCCTGATGCACGAAGAATACAACCTGAAACGCCAACACCTGCTGCGCGGTCACGCATTTTCTCTGCAGTTGACTTGGAATAAGGGCCAAGAACAATTCGATGCCAGCCACCACCTGCAGTCACGCGGCTTTCAATCCCCGCAAAAGCTAAAGTGGCGCGAACAGACTCCGCTTGGTCAGCGGTACGGAATGAGCCACATTGTACCAACATGTTTTGCATGCTATTTGCGGGCTTTGGCTCCGCAGGTGTTGCAGGTTGTACAGGGGCAATTGGCGCAGTAGGGCGAGTTTCTGGTTTTGGCTCAGCATTCACCACGGGTTTACGTTGAACAGGCTCAATAGGTTGAGCGGGCTCATTGATAATCACTTGAGAACGAGGAACAGGTTTGCCGTTGGACGGCACTTCTTGCAAATTCGTGACGGGTTGGCGTCTATCTGAATCCATTTGCTCTAATAATTGGCGTTGTTCAGGGGTTAAGTCTGAAGGGCGCAGAATATTATTACCCGAGCTAGGTTGCTGGGTATTTGGCAAATCAACGCCACGGCGTTCTAATTCTTTAATATAGCGCCAGCGCTCTTCAGGTTTGGGGGGAAGCGTGCTGCCTGCAGGAGCTGAAGGTGTAACAACTTGCGGCTGCGGCGCATCCTTTTTGTTGTGGGTGATATAAAACAGGCCACCAACAAATAGCACAACAATTGCCACCGCAACAACCAGCGTGGTCATTGGTAGACCTTGTGCTTTTTTTGATTTCCCTTTGCCTTTTTTACGGGCGGATGACCGCCCACGAGCTACATAATCTTTTTGTGCCACGCTATTAATTCACTAGTTATCAATCGTTAGTCATCATCTGGATTAACATGTTACTTAACCTGAACAATTTTGACTAGCTTTTAGGCGCTTTTGTGCTCTCTCTGATGATTAAATCAGAATCTAGGAGACGTGAACCTGGTGTAACGTTGTTGCCATGGATTTGTTCAAGTAGCAATTGCATTGCATGATGACCAATTTCCGCGCGAGGTTGGTTAATTGTTGTTAACGCAGGTAAGGTATATTTTGCTTGTTCTAAATTATCAAATCCAACAAAAGATAAATCATCTGGCAGAGTTAACCCCATCTTTTTGGCTTGCCACATTGCGCCAATAGCCATGATATCACTGTGGCAAAAAATCGCAGTTGGTGGTTCAGGGAGAGATAACAGTGTTTTCACGGCTTCAGCGCCACCCTCATGTGTAAAGTCACCACGAATAATATAGTCATCACGCAATTTTTCTCCTGTTCTCAACATCGCCTTTTTGTAGCCTTCTAAACGATACTGGCTAAGTGGCATATGTGATGGCCCTGCAATACACGCAATCAGCTTGTGGCCTTGTTTTTGAAGGTAATGGGTGGCATTAAATGCTGCTGTTAAGTTGTCAATGTGTACAGTCGGTAGTTTTAATTCAGGGGCGAATTCATTCGCCATCACAATAGGGGGTAAGTTTTTTTGTTCTTCAGTCGAAATATCGAACGGGATATTTGAGCCTAATAACACCATGCCATCGATTTGTTTGGTGATTATTAGATTAATAAAAGCATTTTCCTGTTTTTCTTGGTGTTTGCAGTCACCAATCAACACAAAGTAGCCTTCTTGTGCGGCAATTTCTTCAATGCCACAGACCACGTCACTAAAAAACGGGTCACGAATATTGGGAACTAACACCAAAATGGTTTTTGATTCATTGCGTTTATAGCTTCTTGCTAAGTTATGAGGATAGTAGCCAACATCCATAACCGCTTGTTCGACTTTTTGGCGGGTCTGTAAGGAGACCTTTTCAGGGTTCATTAATGTTCTGGAGACCGTCGCTGTCGAAACGCCCGCGGCACTAGCAACATCTTTCATTGTTGCTGTGTTATTGTGTTTTTTACTTTCCACAACGCCTTCCTTAGATTGATTTAATCGTTTGCTTTTTTTTGAATGGCGCAAGCACGTCATTATTTATGATTAGAAGTTATTCTAATTGGATTCTCAATAATATCTGTTACCTAGTTTGCATAAAAAGTGTGACATGCGTCATTTTTTAGAGCTGCTTCGCAAATTTCAAAAATAATTTAGGATGCAAAAAGATAGGTGAAACTCAATCTGTTCGAAATTCACACAAAAAATGATATTTATGCAAAAAAGTAGATAGCTCATAATATCAATAAACTGAACGCCAAGAGACGAAGAACGACTGATAGAATAATCAGGGTAAAATAAAATACCCCTTTAAATTTCGGTCATGCTTTAGCCGTCTGTTGGGTCGACATCTACATTCCATTTTACTTTGCGACTTTCTGGCTGCTTAAGAATTTCAGGGAGTAACTGCGCCATAAATTGTTGTAAATAAGGGCGAGAAGGGTGCTGTAACAGCAGTTGCCAGCGGAAACGACCGCCACGTTTTGCTTGAATCGACGGAGATGGCCCTAAAATCCATAGCTTAGCATCGCTTTGTGGGTGCTCTGTGATGTACTGACGGACATTTTGTAAGAACTGTCGTGAGTCCTGGTTATTATGATCTTCTGAGCGGATCAAAATATGGTTGGTATAAGGTGGGAGCATTGCTACACGGCGTTCTTCCATCGCTTCTTGAGTAAATGCGTTATAGCCGTTTTCCAATAAGGTTAATAGTAAAGGGTGTTCAGGGTGGTGAGTTTGTAAAAGTACTTCCCCTTGTTTACCCGCACGACCTGCACGACCTGAAACCTGCACATACAGTTGAGCAAAACGCTCTGCGGCGCGAAAATCACTGGAAAAGAGGGCACCATCGACATCCAGTAATGCGACTAGCGTAACATCAGGAAAATGATGGCCTTTGGCTAACATTTGCGTACCAATTAAAATGCGAGCTCCGCCCTCGTGGACTTGGTTCAAGTGTTGTTCAAGTTCCCCTTTGCGGCTTGTTGTATCTCGGTCAATGCGTGTGACAGGGGTATTAGGGAATAGCTCCGATATCCCTTCTTCGAGTTGTTCCGTTCCCATGCCAACGGGAACCAAATGGGTTGAGCCGCATTGTGGGCATTGGCGAGGGACGGGGCGCTGGCTATCACAGTGGTGGCAGCGTAACTGGTGGAAGTTTTGGTGCAACGTATAGTAGTGGTCGCAGCGTTGGCACTCAGCAATCCAACCACATTCATGGCAAATCAGCGCAGGGGAGTAGCCGCGGCGATTTAAAAACAAAATCACCTGATTATTTTGTGCTAGATGCTCTTTAATGTGTTGGATAAGCAAGTGTGAAAGACCAAACTTCAACGGTTGGCCTTTTAAATCAATTAAATGCTGTGTAGCAGGGCGTGCATTTCCTGCGCGGATAGTCAGATTTAGTTGGCGATATTTTTGTTGCTTCACATTGAGTAAGGTTTCGAGTGAAGGGGTTGCAGTGCCCATCACTATTGGGATGTTATTTTTTTTCGCTCTAAAAACGGCCAAATCCCGTGCGTGATAACGCCAGCCATCTTGTTGTTTGTATGAATTGTCGTGTTCTTCATCAATAATAATGATGCCGAGGTTGGCAAATGGCGTAAAAAGGGCAGAGCGCGTACCAATGATAATGGCGGTTTGGCCTAATTTAGCGCGTAACCAGACGGCTAAGCGTTCGCTATCATTAAGAGCGGAATGTAGCACATCCACAGGGGCTTTAAACCGTTCGCGAAAGCGGTTAATCGTTTGTGGCGTTAAACCAATTTCAGGCACCAGGACGAGCGCTTGTTTTCCTTGTGCAAGCACATTTTCTAGCACACTCAAATAGACTTCTGTTTTCCCTGAGCCCGTGATACCTGCTAGTAACCAAGGCGAAAACTCATCGTCTTGAGCACGTATCGCCCCGACAGCTGTAGCTTGTTCACTATTAAGACGTAACCGTTCACCGCACACTTCAAAAGTGGATTGCCATTTTTCGGCAGTCGGTTGCACAGGATGTAGTTCGACATACTCTTTCTTTTTAAGGGATTGTAGCGCGCTTTCACTGATTTCAAGCTCACTAACTTGATGGCGATAAACCGCGCGGCGTTTGAGGAGTGCTAGCGCTTGTTGCTGTTTGGGCGATCGTTTAAATTCATTGAGATCGGCAGCGCTTCCCGTTTTAGTGACTTGCCATTGCCAAATTGGCGTAAATTCAGCGGCTTTCCCTTGGCGCAGTAATATTGGTAAGGCATGAAAGAGAACCTCGCCTATCGGGTAATGGTAATATTGAGAAGACCACAGTAAGAGCTGCCACACATCATCAGGAAACAGTGTTTGTGTGTCGAGAACCAGTTCGATGGTTTTTAGCTGATCTTCTGTAAACTCGCTTTTATCGCTATGTTTGACCACAATACCAAGGGCTTGGCGTTTACCAAATGGTACCATCACACGGCTCCCCACAACAGGAAGAGGCATGTTATCTGGCAGTCGATAATCAAAAGTGCGGTTTAAAGGAACAGGTAAAGCCACCTGAACGACGATCATAACTGGGTTTCCGTCTATTTTTTATGCGATGATAACAATAATATTTCACTAGAGTATCACAAAATTTACTCGGTTTTCATTGCGTGATAAACAGAATTTCTGTATGATCCGCCGCCTTTGGTACTTAATTTTACCAATACGTAAATTCAATCAACACGACGTGTGGTGTCCGGCGTTAGGGCTGGAATGGCGACACGGCCTTAATAGAGGTTCTCCCATGAAAAAAGGTATTCACCCTAAATACGAAGAAGTTACTGCAACTTGTTCTTGCGGTAATGTAATGAAAATTAATTCAACTGCTGGTCACTCGCTGAACCTGGACGTTTGTGGTAACTGCCACCCGTTCTATACTGGTAAACAGCGTGATGTTGCAACTGGTGGTCGTGTTGATCGCTTCAACCAACGTTTCAGCATCCCAGGTTCTAAAAAATAATCGAACTTGTGAAATGCGAAAAAAAGGGAAACTCAGTTTCCCTTTTTTAATGCCTAAAATAGGCGTTTCTTGTTTTTAACCGAATAAATTAGAAACGGTTAAGCATGACGAACATGCCATCATTACTACGGGCTTATACTTTAGACTTGAGTGTATCGCCATCGTCGTTATAACTGACATCAGATTTACCCGCGTCTAAGAAGCGATAGCTTATTATCTATCGCTTACGGCACGGAGCCGGTGCGTATTGCGTATCTGCTGGGAACGGATTGGCTTCACAATCAGGTAATTCTTCACGGACTTCAAAAAGTGCAAAACCAATGACGCCAATATTTCGTTCATCGCCTTGGGCATTTTGATTCACATAGGACTCTTGCGGAGCGGCAAAACGGAATGCGGCGACTTGATCTTGGCTTTTACGGAAGCCTTCAATAGTCACTTCACTTCTAGGGCGAATTAAATATCCACTATTTTGATAAGAACCTGCGCGGCCATTTAATACATCAATGCCATCGACGCTTGTCACCACTTCATAAATCCGATTTCTATCGGTATTTTTGATGGTTAATTGGTAACGTTGGCCTTCTTGAGCAGGCAAAATATATTGCCCTTGGTTATTACGGTACATTGGCATTTTACGACCACGTTCATCTGTCACCTGAATTTCGACGGGAGATAACGCGATATAGCTCATGGTTTGAAGATGGTTAGGAACTCGTTCGCCACGGTAATAGATAGCAGCAGTATCAAAAGGCGTGTTGGTTAAGCGTGTGGCATTAACGGTGGTAACCGCAGAATTGACATCTTCCCCCCATTTTGTCCCAAGTTTTTTCGCTGAAGATTGGGGGGCTGCGACATCTTTATTGTCTTGGAATTCCGCATATGGGCGATTCCCACACCCCGCGGTGACCAGTAACATACCGCTTAGTAGCCCAATTAAAGCCAGATTGTATTTATTCATTGCACTATCCTTCGTGATTTTAACTATTAGCTATGGCTATGGATTAATACTCGAAAGTGTAGAACGTGGGAGTGAATAAAGCCTGAGGGGGATTCTGAATTGAAAATAATTCAGAAGAATCTAGCCCATTTTTTATCTAGGAAACGGCACTACGCCACAGAGATTGTGGCGTAGTACGGGTATTTGGAATGCGTAAGTGCAATTCGTAAGAATTAATATTCCCACGTTTCTGGGTCAATACCCAATTCGCGCATAATTTCTTTTGCGGCTTCTGGGATCTCGTCATTGCGTTCTTTACGCAGATCTTCATCATTTGGCAGTGGTTGTCCAGTGAACGCATGTAAAAATGCTTCACACAGTAATTCACTGTTAGTGGCATGACGTAAGTTGTTAATCTGACGGCGAGTACGTTCGTCAGTTAAAATTTTGAGTACCTTTAACGGAATAGATACTGTAATTTTTTTTACTTGCTCACTCTTTTTGCCATGTTCAGCATACGGACTGACATATTCACCATTCCATTCAGCCATGAGATACCTTGGATATTTTCAGTAATAATAAAAAATAATATGCATATTCTTTTTAATAGAAACTTATTCTAAGCTCTAAATCGAGAATGCCTGCATATATGTTAGGCGCGACTTAATGTAGTTTAACACAAAATATTGCGTAAAATTAACGATCTAAGCCTACTTATGCGATTGACTATCAATTAACACATAATTATTAAGGCTGATTATTCCATTACTTGATATAAACGTAAAGAGGTTTAGACGTCTAGATATGTTGACGTCTAAACATCCAATGGGTATGATTTGGTCTATCACTGTTCAGGAGAAGCGTTTATGACTTACAAGCCGTCAACCATCGCAATTCATAATGGATTAAATGAAGACCAACAATTTGGTTGCGTAGTGCCTCCCATTTATTTATCCAGTACCTATAATTTTACTGACTTTAATGAGCCTCGGGCTCATGATTATTCACGTCGTGGCAACCCAGGACGTGATATTGTGCAAAAAACATTGGCACAGCTGGAAGGTGGTAGCGGAGCAGTGATGACAAATAGCGGTATGTCGGCGCTTCACCTAATATGTACTGTATTTTTGCGACCAGGAGATTTATTAGTCGCCCCACATGATTGTTACGGCGGCAGCTACCGTTTATTTAACAGTCTGCATGAACGCGGGGCATATCAAGTTCAGTTTGTCGACCAAAGTGATGAAACGGCATTAAAAGCGGCGTTGGCGAAAAAACCAAAATTAGTTCTTATCGAAACGCCAAGTAACCCGCTATTAAGAATTTTTGATATCCAGCAGATTACTCAGTTAGCCCATGAAGTTGGCGCATTGGTCGTGGTGGATAACACGTTTTTGAGCCCGATACTTCAGCAACCTATCTCGCTCGGTGCCGATTTTGTTGTGCATTCCTGTACAAAATATCTTAATGGTCACTCAGATATTGTGGCAGGGGTTGTGATTGCAAAAGAAGAGAAATGGGCAATAGAATTAGCGTGGTGGGCCAATAATATTGGCGTAACAGGCGGGGCGTTTGATAGCTATTTATTGTTAAGGGGCATTCGAACCTTGTCCCCGCGTATTTTACAGCAACAACAAAATGCACATGAAATCGTAAAATATCTTAAAGCTCAGCCTTTGGTCAAAAAATTGTATTATCCTGCACTGGAAGATCATCCAGGCCATGAAATTGCACTCAAACAACAAAAAGGGTTTGGGGCGATGTTAAGTTTTGAATTTGCAGGTGATGAGTCACAATTACGTCATTTCTTGAGTGCACTAAAGCTGTTTACATTAGCGGAATCATTAGGTGGGGTAGAAACATTGATTTCACATACAGCCACAATGACCCATGCAGGGATGTCAGCACAGGCGCGTTTTGAGGCAGGTATTACAGACAGTTTATTGCGTATTTCAGTCGGGATTGAAGATGTGCAGGATTTAATTGCAGATTTAGATCAAGCATTTAAGGTTGCGGCACAACGTTAGCGGAGTTTTTTGATGAGTGTACTAACAGCGGTTGAGGTGGCTCCTTGTCACCGTCAGTTACATAAGTTTGGGGGAAGTAGTTTAGCGGATGCAAAGTGTTATCAGCGGGTCGCAGCTATTATGGCAAACTATAGCCAACCCGATGATTTAATGGTGGTTTCTGCAGCTGGCAGTACAACTAATCAATTGATTAATTGGTTGAAATTGAGCCAAAGTGACCGTATTTCGGCTCATCAGGTACAGCAATCTTTACGTCGTTATCAGCTTGAGCTAATTGAAAATCTTTTGCCAGAAAAACAGGCAGAGACTTTAGGGCGGTTATTTATTCAAGACTTAGAGCGTTTAAGCGCTTTGCTTGATCATCCCGTTAATGATGCGGTTTATGCGGAAGTGGTTGGCCATGGTGAAATTTGGTCGGCACGCTTAATGGCGGAAGTACTCACACAAACTGGCATGCCAAGTGCTTGGTTAGATGCACGTCTATTTCTACGCGCTGAACGTGCTGCACAGCCACAAGTTGATGAAATAAAATCACGCTATTTATTACAGCAGCAGTTAACGCAATTACCTAATCGCCGTATTGTTGTGACTGGGTTTATCTCGCGTAATCAGCAGGGTGAAACAGTTCTATTGGGGCGCAATGGGAGTGATTATTCGGCGACCCAAGTGGGAGCATTGGCAGATGTGGCAAAAGTCACAATTTGGAGTGATGTTGCAGGGGTGTACAGTGCGGACCCTCGTAAAGTGAAAGATGCCTGTTTGCTGCCCTTATTGCGCCTTGATGAAGCAAGTGAATTAGCGCGTTTAGCGGCTCCTGTTTTACATACACGTACTTTACAGCCTGTTTCTGTAAGCAATATTGATTTGCAACTTAGGTGTAGTTACCAGCCAGAGCAGGGCTCTACAAAAATTGAACGCGTTTTAGCCTCTGGTGCAGGGGCAAAAATTGTCACAAGCCATGATGATGTCTGTTTGATTGAGCTGCGTATTGCAGCAGGTCGTGATTTCAAACAAATTTGCAAAGATGTGGACTTACTGCTCAAACGCGTTCAGTTACGTCCACTTGCGCGGGGAATTCACGATGACCGTGCGTTAATTCAATTGTGTTATACCTCTGAAATTGTCGAAAGTGCGCTAAATGTTCTCGAAGAAGCGGCTTTACCAGGGGCATTATCGTTACGGGAAGGTTTTTCTTTAGTCGCTTTAGTTGGCGCAGGTGTTTGCAAAAAACCACTACATAGCCATCGTTTCTATGAAGAGCTTAAAGGCCAGCCTGTCGAATTCATTTGGCATTCAGAAGATGCCATTAGTTTGGTTGCAGTGCTGCGAACTAATCAAACTGAGCACCTGATCCAAGGTATGCACCAAAGCTTGTTCCGCGCCGAAAAACGTATTGGCTTAGTGTTATTTGGTAAAGGGAATATTGGCGCACGTTGGTTAGAGCTTTTCGCGGCAGAACAACCGAATATCTCTGCTCGCAGTGATTTCGATTTTGTGTTGGCAGGTGTGGTGGATAGTCGTCGCAGCTTATTGAATTATCAAGGTATCGACCCAAGTCGTGCATTAGCCTTTTTTGACGATGAAGCCATTGAACATGCAGACGACAACTTATTTCTTTGGATGCGTTCCCATCCTTATGATGACTTAGTGGTTTTAGATGTTACAGCCAGTGAGGCATTAGCTGAAAGCTATATAGATTTTGCCAGTTATGGTTTCCATGTGATCAGTGCCAACAAAATCGCTGGGGCGGCACAAACAGAGCAATATCGCCAAATTCGTGACGCCTTTTCAAAAACAGGTCGCCACTGGTTGTATAACGCGACTGTAGGTGCAGGGTTACCCATCAACTACACAGTGCGTGACTTGAAAGAAAGTGGAGATGGAATACTGGCGATTAGCGGTATTTTCTCGGGGACGTTGTCTTGGTTATTTTTGCAATTTGATGGCTCAGTACCGTTTAGCGAACTTGTCGAGCAAGCGTGGCAGCAGGGTTTAACTGAACCTGACCCACGAATTGACCTTTCTGGGCAAGATGTGATGCGTAAATTGATTATTTTAGCACGTGAGGCGGGTTATGATATTGAACCCGATGAAGTACGTGTTGAATCATTAGTACCAAAACAAGCACAGACAGGTTCTTTGGATGAGTTTTTCGAAAACAGCGCGGTGATCAACGAGCAAATGCAACAGCGTTTAGAAGCGGCACAAGAACTAGGGTTAGTGCTGCGTTATGTGGCTCGGTTTGATGCAGTGAAAGGGAAAGCGAAAGTGGGTGTGGAAGCGGTAAAACCAGACCACCCATTGGCTTCATTATTGCCAGGCGATAATGTATTTGCTATCGAAAGTCGTTGGTATCGTGATAACCCATTAGTCATCCGCGGCCCTGGTGCTGGGCGCGATGTCACTGCTGGGGCAATTCAATCGGATTTAAACCGATTATCTCAATTGCTGTAGTTATTTTTTGTTTGTATTGGTGCTCTTATTTTTATAAAGAGCGCCAATGCATCCATGAAATTTTTTAATTCTCGCCATTTTTTCCCTTTTTTTATTCTGATGATTTAATTCTTCAACATTATTCATGTCTTAAAAGTGCTGAATCGACGATATATTGCGCTGAAACAATACTTAAATAAGAAAAATTAATAAAAATAAGGCTGTAATTAAATTTCAGAAAAATCCCCCAAAGCCATTTTTTTCTGATATGAATATACACTCAAGGGTAAATTTAGCGGGCTGCATCACAAAACGACAACTCTAACGCAGCCGACTGAAATTTTGTTACAGGAAACAGGTCGCAGTCTGTTAACCGTGCTTAGTGCGGGGATGCATTCTGCCAGAAGCACAAGGTCAGGAGTCTCATGAATCAGCAATATTCCGCAATGCGCAGTAATGTCAGTATGCTGGGTAAGCTACTCGGCGATACCATCAAGGAAGCACTAGGCGAGGACATACTTGATAAAGTTGAATCCATTCGTAAGCTTTCCAAATCCTCCCGTGCAGGTAATGAAGTTCAACGCCAAAAATTGTTGATGACATTACAAAACCTTTCGAATGATGAATTGCTTCCCGTTGCAAGGGCATTTAACCAATTTTTAAACCTGACTAACGTGGCTGAGCAGTACCACAGTATTTCTCCACACGGGGAAGCGGCAAGCAACCCAGTGGCACTGAAAAAATTATTCAGCCGCTTAAAAGACAAAAGTTTTACCGATAACGATATCCAAAAAGCGGTGGAGCAGTTATCCATTGAGCTGGTGTTAACCGCGCACCCAACTGAGATTGCGCGTCGTACTCTGATCCACAAATTGGTCGAGGTAAATAATTGCTTATCACAACTCGATCACGATGATATTGCCGACTATGAACGTAATAACATCATGCGCCGTCTGCGCCAATTAGTGGCTCAATCCTGGCATACGGACGAAATCCGTAAAATTCGCCCAACGCCAATTGATGAAGCAAAATGGGGATTTGCGGTTGTAGAAAATTCGTTGTGGGAAGGGGTTCCTGCGTTTTTACGCGAGTTTAACGAGCAACTGGAAGAGTCTATTGGGGCTGTTCTTCCTGTCGAAGCTAACCCAATCCGTTTTACATCATGGATGGGTGGCGACCGGGATGGTAACCCAAACGTAACAGCAGATGTCACTCGCCACGTCTTGCTATTAAGCCGTTGGAAAGCGGCAGATTTATTCCTCAAAGATATTCAGGTTCTAGTCTCTGAGTTATCCATGACGGAAGCCACACCTGAGCTGCGTGCGTTAGCAGGGGGAGACGATGTTGACGAACCTTATCGTCAGATCGCAAAAAACCTGCGTAGTCAATTATTCTCTACGTTAGAATATTTAGAACGTCGTGTGAAAGGCGAACAAGTTCTGCCACCTGCAGATCTGTTAACGGATAACGCCCAATTATGGGACCCGCTATACGCCTGTTATCAATCATTGATTGCCTGCAATATGAAAATTATTGCCAATGGTCAGTTGTTAGATACCTTACGCCGTATTCGCAGCTTTGGTTTACAACTGGTGCGTATCGATGTGCGCCAAGAAAGCACACGTCATACCGATGCGATTGCAGAACTTACTCAGTATTTGGGATTAGGCGATTATGCACAGTGGTCTGAGGAAGAAAAGCAGCAATTTTTATTAACAGAATTGCAGTCCCTCCGTCCATTGATCCCGCAAGATTGGCAACCAAGTGCTGAAACCCAAGAAGTGTTTGAGACGTGTCGCGTGATTGCGAAAGCGAAGAATGATTCCATCGCAGCCTACGTGATTTCAATGGCAAAAGTCCCTTCAGATGTTTTAGCAGTCAAATTATTGCTCAAAGAGGCGGGTGCTTCTATTCGACTGCCTGTTGCTCCGTTATTTGAAACCCTTGAGGACTTAAATAACGCACAAAGCGTCATGACAAAACTGTTAAGCATTGACTGGTATCGTGAGCTTATCGATGACCGCCAAATGGTGATGATTGGTTACTCAGACTCCGCGAAAGATGCGGGTGTGATGGCCGCATCATGGGCGCAATATCGTGCGCAAGATGCGTTAATTAAACTGTGTGAAAAAGAAGGTGTTACGCTGACGTTATTCCATGGCCGTGGTGGTACCATCGGTCGCGGCGGTGCACCAGCACATTCTGCATTACTGTCTCAACCACCAGGAAGTTTAAAGGGTGGCTTACGCGTGACTGAACAAGGGGAAATGATCCGCTTTAAATTCGGTCTACCACAAGTCACCATTAGCAGCCTTGCGTTGTATGCAAGTGCGATTTTAGAAGCGAATTTATTACCACCACCAGAGCCAAAAAATGAGTGGAAATCTGTCATGGATTCGCTGTCTGACGTTTCTTGTACTATGTACCGAGACTATGTGCGTGAGCAGCCAGACTTTGTCCCTTATTTCCGTGCTGCAACCCCCGAGCAAGAACTGGGTAAATTACCATTAGGCTCACGTCCAGCAAAACGTCGCCCGACGGGTGGTGTAGAAACCTTGCGTGCAATTCCATGGATTTTTGCCTGGACGCAAAACCGCTTAATGCTCCCTGCATGGTTAGGTGCTGGGGCGGCACTGAAACATGTAATTGAGCAAGAGGGCAAGCAATCTGTGCTTGATGAAATGTGGCAGCAATGGCCGTTCTTTAATACGCGAATTGCGATGTTAGAGATGGTGTATGCCAAAGCTGACCTGTGGCTGGCGGAATACTATGATCACCGTTTAGTGGAAGAGCGTTTGTGGCCATTGGGGCAAAAACTGCGTGACCAGTTATCGGATGATATTAAGAGTGTGCTGGCGGTATCGAAAGACGAAGCACTTATGGCGGATTTACCGTGGATTGCCGAGTCTATCGCCCTGCGTAACGTATATACCGATCCACTTAACGTGTTGCAGGCAGAATTGCTGCACCGTTCTCGCCAACAAGAACACCCAGATCCACGTGTTGAACAAGCACTGATGGTGACTATTGCTGGTGTTGCGGCAGGGATGCGTAATACAGGTTAGTAGCGAGTTACCGATTTAGCTGAGAATTGAAAGGTTACCTATTAAGGTAACCTTTTTACTTTTTATTGATTTGCTTTCCATTGATCCCATTTTTCCCATTCATTTTTTGGTGTAATGAATTCATGGATTTTATCGTTGGATTTTAAACTAGCAATCTTCTTATTAGTTGCTTCTTCTTTAGCTAATTTAATTGGTTTGGGGTTGGTGGAATATACTGGGCTGCATTTAAATAGGAAGCCCTAATATCGCCATCAAGTGTGTAGCCACTGATTTTAGACGTCATGGCATCTTCAGTACCGTATTTTTTTGCGTGCTTGATTAAGCCTTCAGCAACGCCCTCTTTCCAAGGTGGCATATCGTAGTAAGGTACGGTACTTTTTAAGGATAAATACTCGCTGAGTGATTGAGCTTCGCTCATCATGTTCAATGAGTATAACTAAGTGGAATTAGAACGCTTTCATAAAGCAAGCAATGCCGTGATGTATTATCAAAAACGCATCACGACAATGAGGGATTAAGGCCTAACCCCTAAAGTATGGCAGATGGCATAGGTGAGCTCAGAACGGTTCAGTGTGTAAAAATGAAAATCTTTCACGCCTTCGCGGCTGAGGATCTTCACCATGTCCATCGCGATGGATGCCCCAACAAGGTTGCGGCTTTCTGGGTCATCATCTAACCCTTCATACATTCTGCTCATCCACGCAGGGATGCGCACGTTGGTCAGTTTGGCAAAACGCTCTAATTGGCGGAAATTGGACACAGGCAAAATTCCTGGCACTATTTCCACATCAATACCCGTTGCTACGCAGCGGTCACGAAAACGTAAATAGCTTTCGACATCAAAGAAAAATTGGGTGATAGCGCGATTAGCCCCTGCATCAATTTTCTTTTTCAGGTTAATTAAGTCAGCTTGTGCGCTTTTGGCTTCAGGGTGAACTTCAGGGTAAGCCGCGACTGAAATATCAAAATCGGCCTCGCCTTTTAATAACTCAACCAAATCTGTCGCATACATATCAGGTTTATGGCTGCTATCGGGAAAATCACCTCGTAAGGCAACGATATGGCGAATACCATTATTCCAATAGTCACGAGCGATAGATTTTAATTCATCTTTACTTGCGTCAATACAGGTTAAGTGTGGTGCAGCTACTAAGCCAGTTTTGTCTTTGATATCTTTAATGATGCTATGGGTTCTGTCCCGTTCGCCTGAGTTAGCACCATAGGTAACAGAGACAAATTTAGGTTTCAGGTTTTTGAGCCGATCGATGGATTTCCAAAGCGTCTGCTCCATCTCTTCACTGCGAGGTGGGAAAAATTCGAATGAAACATTAATTTGGCCATCTAATTCAGCTAAATTTTGATTTAGCGCCTCGCGCTGATTCGCGTGAAAAAAACTCATACCCTGTAACCTCGCAATTAGCAGACTAACTATTATCTTTGTAAATTATTATATCCATGTATGCATCTATACGTTTAGACGTCTAAATAGAAATTACCAGATCGGTATCAATAGTCAATACTTAAATTAAATTATGTCGCTGATGTTTTTTCAGTCAGAACAGGAAAAAAATTCATGATAAAAAAACGCGACTCTTTTCAGCGTCGCGTGAGGTTGTTGACAAAGCAGGATAAAAGCGTGGTTTTTCCTGCTTTGTGTTATCAGCCAAAAATCAATGAATTGATTTTTCTCGTTTATTTTCAAAACCAATCCAACCTGCAGTCAAACCTAATCGGTTTGTCAGCAGTTTGACGCGACCCTTTTCAGCGTCGCGTTTATATGAGTGGCTAGTTAGATTTATTCGGTGAAACAGAAATGCTCAATCATTTGGCTAATTAATTGGCGAGTAGGTTCGATAAAGCGCATATCGATAAATTCATCGGGTTGATGAGCTTGTTCAATAGAACCTGGGCCGAGGACTAAAGTAGGGCAAAGTTCTTGAATAAATGGCGCTTCGGTACAGTAGTTCACGGTATCCGCTTTTTGACCCAGTAACTGCTCAATCACGGCGACCATTTTGTGGTCTGTCGGGCATTCATAACCTGGGATCGGTGGGTGCATTGACTCAATCGCCAAACGACCTGGCCATCTTGCCCGCACAGGTTCGAGGGCATCATTCAATAGCTCATCCAAATCTTGCAATGTCAGCCCTGGTAATGGGCGAATATCCATATGTAATTCACAGCAACCACAAATACGGTTCGCCGCATCACCGCCATGAATATGACCAAAGTTCATGGTGGGATAAGGGATCACGAAAGCTGGGTTATTAAAACGCTCTTTCAATGTGTTACGCAGCGTCATTAAATGAGAAATCGACTCATGCATTAGCTCAATGGCATTCACACCACGCTCAGGGTCACTTGAATGTCCCGATTGCCCCGTAATGCGGATAGCGTTAGATAAATGGCCTTTATGTGCACGTATCGGTTGTAATGAGGTTGGCTCACCGATAATGGCAAAATCAGGGCGCAGTGCTGTATTCGCTGCAAAGTAACGGGCTCCTGCCATCGAGGTTTCTTCATCGGCAGTCGCAAGGATATGCAGAGGGCGCTTGAGTTTGGCAAGATCCATATCGCGCAATGCATCGACAATAAAAGCAAAAAAGCCTTTCATATCAGCAGTACCAAGACCGTAAAGCTTACCATCATGTTCAGTAAGCTCGAAAGGGTTTTTACTCCAACGTCCATCATCAAAAGGCACAGTATCGGTATGCCCACATAGCATCAGGCCGCCATTACCCTCTCCAATGGAAGCCAGCAGGTTATATTTATCACGTGTTTCCGGTACGGGCTGAATATTGACCGAAAACCCCAGCGTCTCTAACCATCCACCAAGGAGTTCCACAAGGGCTTTATTGCTTTGATCCAAATGAGAATCAGTTGCACTAATCGATGGAGTGGCAATTAATTGACGATAAATCTCAATAAATGCAGGTAATTTAATATTCACTGTTGACAGCCTTAATCCATAATAGTATCAATATTCATGCACTTTATTTGAATAAAAATACACATTAAACTGTTTGAGTCACGAGTACAAGGTAGAAAGCACATGTTGAACACACTCATTATCGGGGCTAGTGGCTATACTGGAGCAGAATTAGCCGCTTATTTGCAACGTCATCCTGAAATTAACCTTCAAGGGTTGATGGTATCGAAGCAAAGTGCCGATGCAAATAAATGTTTTTCTGATTTATATCCTCAGTATAAAGGCATTATTGACCTTCCTGTACAGCCATTAACTGATGTGGCTGAGGCGGCAAAAGGTATTGATGTTGTTTTCCTCGCCACGGCGCACGAAGTAAGCCACGATATCGCTCCGCAATTCCTTGAGGCAGGCTGTGTGGTATTCGATTTGTCGGGTGCTTACCGCGTTCAAGATCCTGCGTTCTACACGCAATACTATGGCTTTGAACATACAAATACCGAATGGTTAATGCAAGCAGTTTACGGTTTGGCAGAATGGCAAGCCGATAAAATTCGTCAAGCTCAATTAGTTGCAGTGCCAGGCTGTTACCCAACCGTTTCACAGCTCGCGTTAAAGCCGTTAATTGACGCAAAATTATTAGACAACAACATGTGGCCTGTTATCAATGCAACCAGTGGTGTGTCAGGGGCAGGGCGTAAGGCCTCAATGACAAATAGCTTCTGTGAAGTGAGCTTGCAGCCATACGGTATTTTCACTCATCGCCATCAACCTGAAATCTCCACACATTTAGGGCAAGAAGTGATTTTCACGCCGCATCTGGGCAACTTCTCAAGGGGGATCCTTGCCACTATTACATGCAAGGTGAAAGCAGGTGTTACGGCAGAGAAAATTGGCGAAACGTTTAAAGAAGCATATCAAAACAAACCATTGGTGCGTTTATATGATAAAGGCGTTCCTGCATTGAAATCGGTGGTCGGCACACCGTTTTGTGATATCGGTTATGTATTGAAAGGGGAACACCTGATTTTAGTCGGTACAGAAGATAACCTACTAAAAGGTGCCGCTGCACAGGCTGTACAGTGCATGAATATTCGTTTTGGTTTCAATGAAACTCAGTCATTACTTTAATAAGGACAACCCATGCAACCCTTAGTGATTAAATTGGGCGGTGTGTTACTCGATAGTACCGAAGCGTTAGAAAAACTTTTTACTGCCATTCAAACTTACCGCCAAACGCATAAGCGTGAGCTGGTAATTGTCCATGGTGGAGGCTGTCTAGTTGATGAATTAATGCAGAAACTGCAACTTCCTGTGGTGAAAAAGCAAGGACTGCGTGTCACACCCGCGGATCAAATTGACATTATTACGGGGGCTTTAGCGGGTACGGCAAATAAAACCTTACTGGCATGGAGCATCAAACACCAGTTGCCCGCGGTGGGGGTATCACTCGGTGACGGACAAAGTGCGGTTGTCACACAGTTAAATGACGAACTGGGTCATGTTGGGAATGCAAAACCAGGTGACGCCAAACTATTAAAATTGCTGCTTAGTGCGGGTTATTTGCCAATCATCAGTTCTATTGGGATCACTGCACAAGGTGAGCTGATGAATGTGAATGCAGACCAAGCCGCAACCGCTGTAGCCCAAGCACTCAATGCCGATCTGGTTTTATTGTCGGATGTCAGTGGCATTTTAGATGGTAAAGGCCAAAAAATTGATGAGATGACCACGCAAAAAGCGCAGAAACTCATCGACCAAGGAATTATTACAGATGGAATGATTGTTAAGGTGAATGCTGCATTAGACGCAGCTAACGCACTACAACGCTCCGTCGATATTGCAAGTTGGCGTCACGCAGAACAACTTCCTGAGCTGTTTAATGGTACAGCAATCGGAACTCGGATCTTGGCATCGTAATCGAGCCATACACATAAAAAATTAATTGAGCGGATAGGTACGTTATGAAAAAGGGCATTAAAAAGATTGTATTAGCATACTCTGGTGGTTTAGATACCTCGGCAATTATTCCATGGTTGAAAGAAAACTATGACGGTTGTGAAGTGGTTGCATTCGTTGCCGATGTGGGACAAGACAGGGAAGATCTCGTTGGTGTTGAGAAAAAAGCACTGCAATCAGGCGCATCAGAATGCTATGTCGTTGATTTACGTGAAGAGTTCATCAAAGAATATATCTATCCAGTATTAAAAACGGGTGCGTTATATGAAGGTAGCTATTTATTAGGCACATCAATGGCTCGCCCAATTATTGCGAAAGCACAAGTTGAAATCGCATTAAAAGTGGGTGCGGATGCCGTTGCTCACGGTGCAACGGGTAAAGGAAACGACCAAGTGCGTTTCGAAAGCACCTATACGGCGTTAGCGCCGCAACTGCAAGTGGTTGCACCATGGCGTGAGTGGGATTTGCGTTCTCGTGAAGCGCTGCTCGATTACCTGAAAGAGCGTAACATCCCGACAACAGCGAGTCTTGAAAAAATCTATAGCCGTGATGAAAACGCATGGCATATTTCCACTGAAGGTGGCGTATTAGAAAGCACATGGAATGCAGCCAACCAAGATTGCTGGGTATGGACTGTTGATCCGCAAGATGCGCCAGATGAAGCGGAACTGGTGACTGTTGGTGTGAAACAAGGCGAAGTGGTTTCTGTTAACGGTAAGGCATTGTCTCCTCTAGGGTGTTTAGAAGCACTGAACACGCTGGGTGCGAAACACGGTGTTGGCCGTATCGACATCGTTGAAAACCGTTTAGTCGGTATGAAATCTCGTGGTTGCTATGAAACCCCAGGAGGCACCATTATGATGGCTGCGCTGCGTGGGATTGAGCAATTAGTATTAGACCGTGACAGCTACAAATGGCGTGAGCAGCTAGGTTTAGAAATGTCGTATGTGGTCTATGATGGCCGTTGGTTCGCGCCATTACGTCATTCATTACAAGCAGCGGCAGAGTCCTTAGCACAAGACGTCACGGGTGAAGTGGTACTGAAACTGTATAAAGGCCAAGTAACAGCGATTCAGAAAAAAGCGGATAAGAGTTTGTACTCTGAAGAATTTGCGACATTTGGTGAAGATGAAGTTTACGACCACAGCCACGCTGGTGGGTTTATCCGTCTTTATTCCCTGTCCTCACGTATTCGTGCGCTGAAAGAACAAAACAAATCAAAATAAAGCTAATCGCAGTAACCCGGCAGTTACACAGCTGTCGGGTGTTAAAAACTTATTTTATCAATCAGGTAGGGATCCGTTATGGCACTTTGGGGTGGACGTTTTAGTCAGCAGGCAGATCAGCGGTTTAAACAATTTAATGATTCATTGCGTTTCGATTATCGCTTGGCGCAACAAGATATTATCGGTTCAGTCGCATGGTCAAAATCATTGGTCACCGTCGGGGTGTTGACAGAGAGCGAACAGCAATCTTTAGAACAAGCGTTAAATACATTATTAAAAGAAGTTCAAGATAACCCTGACATTATTTTGCAAAGCGATGCGGAAGATATTCACAGTTGGGTTGAAGGTAAGCTGATTGATAAAGTTGGTGATTTGGGTAAAAAGCTGCATACAGGACGTAGCCGTAATGACCAAGTGGCGACAGATTTAAAACTGTGGTGTAAAGACCAAGTCGCATTATTACTTGAAGCAGTCACTGAGCTACAGAAAGCGTTAGTGATCACTGCAGAAAATAATCAAGATGCCGTGATGCCAGGCTATACCCATTTACAACGAGCGCAACCAGTGACATTTGCTCATTGGTGTTTAGCCTATGGTGAAATGTTAGCGCGTGATGAAAGCCGCTTAAAAGATACCTTAAAACGTTTGGATGTTAGTCCATTAGGTTGCGGGGCATTAGCGGGCACAGCGTACGATATTGACCGTGAGCAGTTGGCTTCTTGGTTAGGTTTTTCATCAGCAACGCGTAACAGCCTTGATACCGTTTCTGATAGAGACCACGTTCTCGAACTGCTATCTGATGCCAGCATTGGTATGGTGCATTTATCTCGTTTCGCTGAGGATTTAATTTTCTTTAATAGTGGGGAGGCGGGTTTTGTTGAGTTATCTGACAAAGTAACGTCAGGTTCTTCATTAATGCCACAAAAGAAAAACCCTGATGCACTGGAATTGATCCGTGGAAAATGTGGTCGTGTCCAAGGCGCTCTTACTGGCATGATGATGACACTCAAAGGATTGCCCCTTGCATATAACAAAGATATGCAAGAAGACAAAGAAGGCCTGTTTGATGCATTAGATACTTGGTTAGATTGCATACACATGGCTGCGCTGGTTCTTGATGGTATTCAAATTCGTCGTCCGCGTTGTGAAGAGGCAGCAAAACAAGGTTATGCAAATGCAACGGAGCTGGCGGATTATCTAGTGGCGAAAGGTGTTCCATTCCGTGAAGCACACCATATTGTGGGTGAAGCGGTGGTGACTGCAATAGCACAAGGTAAAGCGTTAGAGGAAATGGCGTTAAGCGATCTGCAGAAATTCAGTGAAACAATTCAATTAGATGTATATGAGGTTCTCTCGCTGCAATCATGTTTAGATAAACGGCTTGCAAAAGGTGGGGTATCTCAGAAACAAGTGGCGAAAGCGATAGTGGAAGCGAAGAGTCGATTGGGGCTGTGATAGCGAGTTGAATATTAAAATGGGGGGTAGTATGACTACCCCTATTCCCATAACGTGTTTCTGATTAAATATATTTAATCGTCAGCATCCCCATCTGTTTATCCTCATTTACCCAATTATATGAATACTCACCCCTACCATCATTGATGACTTTCCACCCTTGGATATTTGTTACATCATTTAAGTCTATTTTATTAGTAACCATATCCGATTGGCTATTCAAACATTTCATTTTGATATTTTTTTCATTGATTTCATTGATGCATGATGGAAATACAATGGCACCCGAAAATTGAATAATACCGGTGTGTTCATCATTGCTGGCATTCACATTCATTGATGTAAAAGCGGCTACAAGAAATAAGCTGGTTAATGAGCAAATACATGATTTTTTTAATATTAATAGTGAATTTTTCATAATAGTATTCCGTCATTGATTTTTAGTGAATCAACTTGCTGTATGTTTAAATTGAAGATGTCTTATATAGATTAAAATAATAATTCGTGATTAATATTCCCTGATGTTTTGAGGGAAGGAATTATAATTAAAAAAATGCCAGAAATGTGTAAATCAAAAAAATGAAATGTTTAAAAATATAAAGATAACTAACGTGATTACATTAGTTTATTAAATTGTTCTTTGGATTTTAAGTGGTGTAAAATTCTAATTAATTGCTATTTTTGCATAATTTTATGGTTTTATGCTTTCTTGGTGTGCTTTTGGTTGGTTTGATCTTCTAGCGAACGGAGTAGGGTTATAAGCGTGTAATAACTTTTTGTGGGGATTTAACAGAAAGGAATCGTGATTTTACATTTATTTTTATATAAAATCTTACAAAGTTTAACGGTGAGTGAAAGAAAATATAACAAAATATTTCAACCATGAAAATAAATATAACTTTATCTAGGTAATTTATTAACGTTTAGAGGGATACTAAATAAAACAATAAGGTTTATGGTGACCCTCAATCTGAGAAAGGGCTCTTTATTAGAGCCCTTGAGGTTGTTGACAAAGCAGGATAAAAACGTGGTTTTTCCTGTTTTGTGTTATCAGCCGAAAATCAATAAATTGATTTTCCTAATTTATTTTCAAAACCTATCCAACCTGCAGTCAAACCTAATCGGTTTGTCAGCAGTCTGAAGGGCTCTTTATTAGAGCCCTTTCGAAACACTCTTTTTAGTTTATTGATATCTAATTTTAACGAGCCCTTCTTTATGATCACTTCGCAGCCATTCGAATTCATAACTTCCAAGGTGATTTGAAAGTATTGAGGCTTTAGTTGTATATGCCAGTTTATTAATATCGATATACTCAGTCTTCATATTAGCGTGTCCATCTAATAAATACTTCTAGTAAGCCAATGGTTGCTTTTTTTCGACAAAAATAATTTAATTGTTTTGTACGCTTTAAGAATAAAAGATACGAGTTACATATTATAAAAACACGAATATTACATCTATTTGGGTCTTTATCTCGAAAACTGTATGGTTAATAAATTTAATTATTTTTGAGTTGTCATCAATATCACCAATCAAAAACATGGGATACAATTTTATTTCTAAATATTGCAAATTATTTCATTTTATTGCATGAAATTGTATGAAAAGTGAAGTATGGCGATATTTATTAATTTATTAATAGATAAAACAGAACAATATCGATATAGTGATTGGTATTATCTATCTTTGGTTTGACAAAGAATTCACGAAAGGAAAAGAAATATGAATATTCGAGATTTAGAGTACCTCGTTGCACTCGCCGAACATAAACACTTTAGACGCGCCGCGGATTCTTGTCATGTCAGCCAACCAACATTAAGCGGTCAAATTCGTAAATTAGAAGAAGAGCTCGGCGTCATGTTATTAGAAAGAACGAGCCGTAAAGTTCTTTTTACCCAGCAAGGTTTATTACTTGTTGAACAGGCTCGAACTATTTTGCGAGAAATAAAAGTGTTGCAAGAAATGGCTGCTCTGCAAGGGGAAAGCATGTCTGGCCCACTGCATATAGGCCTAATACCAACGGTCGCACCTTACTTATTACCTCATATCATCCCACAATTACACCAAGCTCATCCTAAGTTAGAAATTTACTTACATGAAGCACAAACTCAGCAACTATTAGCTCAATTAGATAGCGGCAAATTAGATTGTGCAATTTTGGCTGATGTGAAAGAAACAGCGCCATTTATTGTTGTGCCTTTATTTGAAGAACCAATGAAACTGGCTATTTATGAAAGCCATCCATGGCATGACCGTGACACCATTGAAATGGGGGAGCTGTCAGGTGAAAAATTATTAATGTTAGAAGATGGGCATTGCTTACGTGACCAAGCAATGGGTTTTTGTTTTCAAGCAGGTGCAAAAGAAGATACGCATTTTAGGGCAACCAGTTTAGAGACATTAAGAAATATGGTTGCAGCGGGAAGTGGCATTACACTTTTACCTGATTTGGCGGTGCCAAATGAAGCGTGTCGTGATGGCGTGTGTTACTTAAATTGTATTGAGCCTGAACCTAAGCGGACAATTGTTCTGGTATATCGCCCAGGTTCACCTTTACGTGGTCGCTATGAACAATTAGCTGAAACTATTTATAACTCAATGGATAATTATTATAAAAACAGAGTTTAGGAATAAAGCGCTAAAATAAACGTTTAGTAGATTGATATGATGGTTGCCAAAAAGAGGCAACCATCAAGACAGGCAATTAAAATAGTCGATTTAAACCATTTAATGCCGCAACGCGAAAAGCCTCTGCCATCGTTGGGTAATTGAACGTCGTATTCACAAAATATTCGATAGTATTGCCTTCACCTTTTTGTTCCATAATCGCTTGGCCGATATGTATAATTTCAGCCGCTCTTTCGCCGAAACAGTGAATACCTAATATTTGCAATGTTTCACGATGAAATAAGATTTTCAAACTACCGACATTCATTCCCGCAATTTGCGCACGTGCTAAATGTTTGAATTGTGCACGGCCGACTTCATAAGGCACTTTCATTGCAGTAAGTTCTTGTTCGGTTTTACCCACTGAGCTTATTTCAGGAATGGTATAAATGCCCGTTGGAATATCTTCCACTAAATGCGCATCACCAAGACTACCACCGATTGCACGTGCTGCAATTCGGCCTTGGTCATAAGCCGCAGAAGCGAGACTTGGGTAACCAATCACATCACCGACAGCATAGATATGTTCATTCGTTGTGCGGTAAGCTTTATTCACCTTAACAAGACCACGGCCATCCGCGTCAATGCCAACATTTGCAAGGCCTAAGCCATCTGTATTACCCGTTCTTCCGTTGGCATATAATAGGCAGTCAGCTTTCACTTTCTTGCCAGATTTCAAGTGAACAATAACACCATCATCGACACCTTCGATTTTTTCATATTCTTCATTATGGCGAATGACAACGCCACTATTCCAAAAATGGTAAGACAATGCATCAGACATTTCTTGGTCGAGGAAGGCTAATAAATGATCTCGCGTATTGATTAAGTCTACTTTCACACCTAATCCGCGAAAGATTGAGGCGTATTCACAACCAATAACACCTGCACCATAAATAATGACATGGCGAGGTTCATGGGTAAGGTTGAGGATTGTATCGCTGTTATAAATTCGCGAATGGTTGAAATCGACATCCGAAGGGCAATAAGGGCGTGAACCCGTTGCTATTACTATCTTATCGGCACTTAAAACATCACAGCTACCATCGGCGTAACGTACACTAACATGTTGATCATCAATAAACGTGGCTTCACCCGAAAACATCTGGCAACCGTTTCGCTCATAAAACCCTTGGCGCATGCGAGTTTGTTGGCTAATGACCGTTTCCGCATGTTGCAGAATTTCAGAGAAAGAGGAGCTTAAGCTACGGGAGTTATCGCTATAAAGGGGGTTTTGATTGAATTCGATAATACGACTAACAGCATGACGGAGGGCTTTAGAGGGAATGGTTCCCCAGTGGGTACAGCCTCCGCCGACATTATTATAACGTTCTATAACAGCAACGTTTTTTCCTTGTTTTACCAGCCCCATCGCGGCGCCTTCGCCACCAGGACCAGAACCAATAACTATTGCATCAAAATGGGTAAGTTGCATGAGGTAAGACCTGCTCTAAAACAAAATGACAACAAGATGTTATCATTAGTTGGTTATTTCGCCTAATTTCCCGTTCCCTTTGTCTTTCTAATTAAAACGTCGTGAATCTCTTTCACTGATTTACTTCAATCTGAAATTCGAGAAGAAAGCACATCCGGGAAAAGCAAAAAATAAAGTGCATTTTTGGTGAATCTATTTTTTAGGGTTCAGGTAGGGTAGAAGGAAGTGAGAACATTTCTCTATATAAGAAAGCGGTGTCGGTAATATGCGAAATTCTGAAAATTGCTAATTTGCAGTAAGAGTCGATTTTTCTCTAAACCAGATTAAGAAATTTCAGGTATGCTAGAAGGTGAACTCTTGCTTATTATTAACCTTCAATAATGCGTTCATTAATATTTAATGACATAGAAATTAGGATCACCGTGAGTAACACTATTGGCGTTAGAGCAAAACAAAAAGAAAAAACTCGGCGTTCACTCGTCGAAGCCGCATTTAGCCAATTAAGCGCTGAACGGAGTTTTACGAGCTTAAGTTTACGTGAAGTTGCTCGAGAAGCAGGCATTGCACCAACGTCATTTTATCGTCATTTCAAAGACGTTGATGAACTCGGCCTAACAATGGTCGATGAAAGTGGCTTGATGTTACGTCAACTGATGCGACAAGCGAGGCAGCGTATCGCAAAAGGTGGGAGTGTGATCCGCACATCAGTCTCAACTTTTATGGAGTTTATTGGTAATAACCCCAATGCCTTTAGGTTATTATTGCGTGAGCGTTCAGGCACATCAGCTGAATTTCGTGCTGCCGTTGCAAGGGAAATTCAACATTTTATTGCGGAATTAGCTGATTACCTTGAACTTGAAAGTCGCATGCCTCGCCATTTTACTGAGATGCAGGCTGAAGCGATGGTAACGATAGTCTTTAGTGCAGGCGCAGAAGCGCTTGATATTGACGAAGAAAAACGCAGACATCTTGAAGAACGGCTGGTATTACAGTTAAGAATGATTGCTAAAGGCGCCTACTATTGGTACCGCCGTGAACAGGAAAAACAAAATCAAACTGACCCAGACCTTACTAAATAATAAGGAGAATCAATGACGGATCAAAAAAGTTATGAAAGAAGTACACTATTGCTCGCCTTTGTTATCGGACTTGCAACCCATGGAACCTTTTCAACGTTGTTCAACTCGCTAGTCGACTTTTCATTTTTTCCAATTTTGACCTTAGTATTGGCTGCGTATTGTTTACACCAACGCTACTTACACCAAGCGATGCCAATCGGACTCCCTAAATTTGTTGCAGGCAGCTTTTTCATTGGGATCTTTGGTTATGCCGCGATTTTACGCGTTCAGAACCCTGAAATTGGTTCTAACTTTATTCCAGCGACGTTTATCGTGATTCTAGCGTTATGGATGTATGCAAGCTGGAAAGCGCGTAAGAAAGAAAAAGCTGAGCTAGCACTTGAACAAGAAACTGAAAACGAAGTTTAAAAAACGTATTTAGACTAAAACGCCGCAGGATATTGCGGCGTTCTTATATGGATTATGAATATATTTAAAAATTAGCGACGCGTTAATAAAACACCACTTTCCATATGATGGGTATAAGGGAATTGGTCGAACAAGGCTAGCTTCTCAATTTTATGCGTTTTTGTCAGCTCAACTAAATTATCGCAAAGGGTTTCTGGGTTACAGGAAATATACAAAATATGGTCGTACCCCTGGACAAGTTCTACGGTTTTATCATCTAAACCACTACGTGGTGGGTCAACAAAAATCGTATTACATTGGTAATCCGTTAGTGTAATACCTTCCAAACGTCTAAATTCACGTGCCCCTTGCATTGCTTGGGTAAAATCTTCAGCAGACATTCGGATAATTTGCACATTATTAATGTTGTTTGCTTCTATATTATATTGCGCTGCAGCAACGGAAGGTTTAGCAATTTCAGTGGCTAAAACACGTTCAAAGTTTTGTGCTAATGCCAAGGAAAAGTTTCCATTTCCGCAATACAATTCTAATAAGTCACCCGTTGAATTTTGCGTCGCGGCAATTGCCCATTCCAGCATTTTAATATTGACCTGTGCATTCGGCTGCGTGAAGCTATTTTCAACTTGGCGATAAACCATATCCTTACCATTTACAGGTAGCACTTCATCTACATAATCATTATCAAGCATGATTTTAGTTTTTGAGGCGCGGCCGATTAACTGCAGGTCAAAGCCTTTTTCCACCAATGTGGCTTTTAAACTTTTCGCCTCAGCGGTCCATTCATCACCTAATTTTTTATGGTAAAGCAGTGAAACGATCAGTTTGTTGCTCAGTGTCGACAAATAGTCGATTTGGAATAACTTATGGCGTAGTAATTCATTCTGTTTAATTAATGGTAGCAATGCAGCCATCATGTCATTAATTAATTGACTCGCCACTGGGAATTGGTCAACACGGATACGTTCTTTGGTCTCTTTATCAAACATGATATGAAACAAATCATCATTATCATGCCAAACTCTGAACTCTGCCCGCATCCGGTAATGCGAGGTTGGAGATGAAAAAATTTCAGGTTCAGGTGCGTTAAACGGGGCCATCATAGCCTTTAAACGGTCAGTTTTCTCTGCGAGTTGCAGTTCGTAGTCTTTGGTGTGCAACGTGTTTGGCATACTTGGCCCCATAAAACAGTAAAAAATTCATATCAGGGGCGAAATTGTAGGGAATGCGGCGAAGATGTCCAGTTTTCATTATCGATCCGTAGACACTCATAACTATTCAACTTACGATAACAGTGTGTGGTTGAGGGAATTTGGTTGAAATCCAAGACTGACGCGCAACGGTAATTAAGGTATCCCCGTTATTCTTCAAGCTACATGGGTGTTAGCATCGCTCAGCTACCCTAGTCACATACTTCAGTATGCGCCTAGGGATATCTTCGCTTGCCGCCTACATGTAACTTGAATTATTTAGGATATATACAAGCATTTTTCTGTTGCTTTTATTATAGAAATAACGCTTTGGAACTTATGAGTCCGATACCTGCCACACGTCTTATCGCTTTGTTGAATATCAGCGCGAACCTTTTATTCAACTTCGCGGAATTTTAATTTAATTGATTTTCCGAGTGTAATCATAATGAATAATAACAAGTTGCTGCCGTTATCGGCCGCTGCTGTGGCAGTGTTATGCGGTGTTTCTTCTCTGGCAAGTGCAAATAATAAAGCTGACGAAGTTGTCGTATCAGCCAATCGTTTCGAACAACCAATTTCTTCTATATTAGCGCCCGTGACAGTGGTCACTCGTGAAGATATTGATCATTGGCAGTCAAATACCGTGATTGATGTGTTAAGGCGTTTACCAGGAGTGGATATTGCGCAAAATGGGGGAATGGGGCAGCAAAGTTCCCTTTTTATTAGGGGAACAGAGTCTCGCCATGTTCTAGTGCTAATTGATGGTGTCCGTTTAAATCAAGCAGGTATTTCGGGTTCATCAGATATGAGCCAAATTCCAATCTCATTAGTTCAACGTATCGAATATATCCGTGGTGCGCGTTCCGCTGTTTATGGTTCTGATGCTATTGGTGGCGTAGTGAATATTATTACTCGCAGTGATAACGATGGAACAACATTAAATGCGGGTATTGGTTCGCATGGCTATCAAAACTATAACGGCTCGACCCAGCAAAAAATTGGTGAAAATACCACAGTAACCGCGGCGGGCGCTTATACGTATACAAAGGGGTTTGATATAGAGGCGAAAGGGTTTAGTGGTGATAGGAAGCAGCCAGACAAAGATGGTTTTTTGAGTAAGGCATTATGGTTAGGTGTTGAACATCAGTTTTCATCAGATATCACCGCTTATGCGAGAGCATATGGGTATGACAATAGAACTGATTATGAAGCTTATTATGATAAACATACAAACTCTCAAGTTGATACTCGAAAATTATATAGCCGCACCTATGAAACAGGCTTGAAATATCATAATGATAAATATTCAACCATACTGATGGGCAGCTACGGTACAACAAAAGATTATAACTATGATCCAAAATATGGGCAGTATGGGAAATTTTCGAATTTAGATGAATCGAAGCAATATAATCTCCAATGGGGCAACAGCTACCATCTAGAGAAAGGTAATATCAGTGCTGGTATTGACTATCAACGTCAGAGTGTTGAACCAAGTAGCTATACAATGATCAGCGAGAAACAAACGTTAAATAACACTGGAGTTTATTTAACGGGTCAATACGCACTAGTCAACTCTGTTGTAGCTGAAGCTGCGGTTCGTTCAGATCACCATTCAGAATTTAATTGGCATACAACTTGGCAATCAGGATTAAGCTGGGAATTCTACGAAGGCTATAAACTGGTTGGTTCATATGCAACAGCCTATAAAGCACCAAATCTGAGCCAATTGTATGCACATGTGGTTTCTCCTAGCTGGTCTACTATTGGTAATCCAAATTTAAAACCAGAAGAGAGCAAGCAATGGGAAATCGGTGTTGAAGGTAAAACTGGCCCATTATTTTGGCAGTTAAACACATATCATAATGATATTAATAACTTGATTTCATATGACAATGGTTATCCAATCGCTAGTTATGAAAATATTGGAAAGGCTGAAATTAAAGGACTTGAATGGGTTGGTGAACTAGATACGGGAATTTTCCATCATCAAGTTACTTATCAATATATCGATCCTAGAGATAAAGAAACAAATGAGGTTTTACTGAGAAGGGCTAAGCAACAAGTCAAATATCAACTTGATTGGGATATTTATGACGTTGATATGGGGGTCACTTACCAGTATATAGGCTCTCGGTATGACAAAATGGGGAATGGGCAACGCACAAAAGTAGGCGGCGTTAGCCTTTGGGATCTCACAGCTGCATATCCAATCACTTCACATCTCACAATTCGTGGTAAAATAGCTAATATGTTCGATAAAGACTATGAGACCGCGTATGGTTATCGCACCGCTGGAAGAGAATATTTCCTTACCGGAAGCTACAACTTCTGATAACACCTTATCTGTTCGCCCGACCATTCTTGTGTTTGACTCAGGAGTGGGCGGGTTATCTGTCTATCGCGAAGTTAAAAAACTGATTCCGAATGCGCACTATATATATGCATTCGATAACGAAGCTTTTCCGTATGGTGAAAAAAGTGAAGAGTTTATTATTGATAGGGTCTATCAAATTGTTAATGCAATAGCAGCAAAGCATCCTTTAACAATTGCGATCATTGCATGTAATACTGCAAGTACAGTCAGTTTGCCTAATCTAAGAGCGCACTTTACTTTCCCTGTAGTCGGTGTGGTTCCTGCAATCAAGCCTGCTACTAAACTCACGCGTAATGGCGTGGTCGGTTTATTAGCCACGAAAGGCACTGTGAATCGCGAGTACACGAAAGAATTAATTGACCGTTTCGCTACGGACTGCAAAGTGGTTTCGCTGGGCTCTGCTGAATTAGTCCAATTGGCAGAAAGAAAGTTACATGGGGAAACTTTACCGTTAGATGAAGTGGCTCAAACGGTAAGGTCGTGGATCAGAATGCCTGAACCGCCAGACACGGTTATTTTAGGCTGTACCCATTTCCCTCTATTAATAGAAGAACTCGAAAAAGTCTTACCAGATGGAACAAGGTTTATAGATTCAGGTTCTGCTATCGCTAGAAGAGCCGTTTGGCTGATAAACAATCAGGCAGAAATTCATGATTCTAACGAAGAAGACTTCGCTTATTGCCTCTTAATGAATGATGCTGTGCAAGATTTAAGGCCTGTACTTGAAACTGAAGGGTTTATTTCGCTGGAAAAACTAGCGCTTTAACTTAAATTTGCTGAAAAGCTGAGCGAACGAAAAAAAAATGCAAAAAAGGGGTTGCCAGATTTTTCTGACTCCCTATAATGCGCATCCGTTGTCACGACAAACCGATTCGGCGAAAAGGGGAAACCCAGTGATAACAGAGGTGAAGAAAGAAAAAGTTGAAAATAAACACTTGACTTTCTAAAAGAAAAACGTAATATACGTCACCTCGCAGCAACGACCCAAAAGGTCAAATTTCACGACGAAATGCTGCAACGCTCTTTAACAATTTATCAGACAATCTGTGTGGGCACTCACAGGACACTATCAAAAAAATATTTGATTTTAAGTCTTGAAGAGTGACTAACACGTTAATTCATATATATGAAATAAGGTAGTAACGCTTATTTTGGAAGGGTAACGCGAAGGCAAGCAGAGATAACCCGAGACAGTACTTAGGTACGGCAAGGGGAAGCGATGCGAAGCCGACAAAGTTAGCCGAACAAAAGAACGTTACGGTCAGTAAGACATTCTTTGAGCATCAAGCTACTTTTAATTGAAGAGTTTGATCATGGCTCAGATTGAACGCTGGCGGCAGGCCTAACACATGCAAGTCGAGCGGTAACAGG
>NZ_JBBPXM010000007.1:0-298440 GCF_050446505.1 Providencia sp. SP181 | reverse complement strand
GACTCTATTCCTTATGGAGTTCCCTCTTCACGATAAAGAAGGAACTTAAATTAAAGTAGTTAACCGATTTAAAATCGATTATTTAGCGTTACGAGCTTCGATAACAGCCTGTGCAACGTTGTTTGGTGCTTCATTGTACTTCAGGAACTCCATAGAGTATGAAGCACGACCTTGTGTCTGAGAACGCAGGTCAGTAGCATAACCGAACATTTCGGACAATGGTACTTGTGCACGAACGACTTTACCAGTAGGCAGGTCATCCATACCTTCAATCATACCACGACGACGGTTCAGGTCACCAATAACATCACCCATGTAGTCTTCTGGTGTTTCCACTTCGACTTTCATGATTGGCTCAAGCAGAACAGGTTTAGCTTTTTTGAAGCCATCTTTAAACGCGATTGAAGCCGCAAGTTTAAACGCCAGTTCAGAGGAGTCAACATCATGGTAAGAACCGAAATGCAGACGAACACCCATGTTAACAACAGGGTAGCCAGCTAATGGGCCAGATTTCAGCTGCTCTTGGATACCTTTATCAACCGCAGGGATGTATTCAGTTGGAATTACACCACCCTTGATTTCGTTGACAAATTCGTAGTCCATTGGCAGACCGTCTTTATCGTTTTTGTTCAGTGGGAACATATCGATAACGACATGACCGTACTGACCACGACCACCAGACTGTTTCGCGTGTTTACCTTCGATGTCAGTCACTTTAGCAGTGATTGCTTCACGGTAAGCAACTTGAGGTTTACCAACGTTCGCTTCAACTTTAAATTCACGACGCATACGGTCAACCAGAACGTCCAAGTGCAATTCACCCATACCAGCGATGATAGTCTGATTAGTCTCTTCATCACTTGATACGCGGAATGATGGGTCTTCTTGAGCCAGACGGCCTAATGCGATACCCATTTTTTCTTGGTCAGCTTTAGTTTTTGGTTCGATTGCAACAGAGATTACTGGCTCTGGGAATTCCATACGCTCCAGGATGATTGGCGCATCAACTGCACATAAAGTATCACCTGTAGTTACGTCTTTCAGACCGATTGCCGCCGCGATGTCACCAGCGCGAACTTCTTTGATCTCTTCACGTTTGTTAGCGTGCATCTGAACGATACGGCCAAAACGTTCTTTTTTCGATTTCACTGCGTTCAGAACTGTGTCACCTGAGTTAACAACACCAGAGTAAACACGGAAGAACGTTAAGTTACCAACGAATGGGTCAGTTGCAATTTTAAATGCTAATGATGAGAATGGCTCATCATCACTTGCGTGACGCTCTGCAGGTGTGTCTTTACCGTCATCCAGAATACCATTGATTGCAGGTACATCTGTTGGCGCAGGTAAGTAATCAACCACTGCATCCAGCATCGCCTGAACACCTTTGTTCTTAAATGCAGAACCACAGGTAACCAGGATAATTTCGCTTGCAAGAACACGTTGACGTAATGCAGCTTTAATTTCTGCTTCAGTCAGTTCTTCACCGCCCAGATATTTTTCCATCAGTTCTTCTGATGCTTCTGCTGCGGTTTCGATCAGGTTGTTGTGCCACTCTTCAGCTGCTTCTTGCATGCTCGCAGGGATATCTTCGTATTCGAAGGTAACGCCCTGGTCTTCATCGCTCCACTTAATTGCTTTCATTTTCAGCAAGTCAACAACACCTGTGAACGCTTCTTCTGCGCCGACTGGTAATTGCAGTGGAACTGCGTTAGCTGCTAAACGTGTTTTTAATTGCTCAACAACACGTAAGAAGTTCGCACCCATACGGTCCATTTTGTTAACGAACGCGATACGTGGAACTTTATATTTGTTAGCCTGACGCCATACAGTTTCAGACTGTGGCTGAACACCACCAACTGCACAGTAAACCATTACTGCGCCATCAAGAACACGCATAGAACGTTCTACTTCGATTGTGAAGTCAACGTGTCCCGGGGTGTCGATGATGTTGATACGGTGTGGCTCATACTGTTTTGCCATACCAGACCAGAATGCAGTAGTCGCTGCAGATGTGATAGTAATACCACGCTCTTGCTCCTGCTCCATCCAGTCCATTGTTGCAGAACCTTCGTGAGTTTCACCAATTTTATGGTTTACACCAGTATAGAACAGAATACGTTCAGAAGTTGTGGTTTTACCGGCGTCGATGTGTGCACTGATACCGATATTACGATAACGTGCTATGGGCGTTTGACGGGCCATTTTTTCCTCTCTCGTGGGCGTTCAATGCTTCATATAAAGGGTAGCAAATGGCTACCCTGAGATACATCACTAATGTAGGTAAGAAATTATTACCAACGGTAGTGTGCGAACGCCTTGTTAGCTTCTGCCATACGGTGAACGTCTTCACGTTTCTTAACAGCGGAACCTTTGTTCTCAGCAGCGTCTGATAATTCATTTGCCAGGCGAAGTGCCATAGATTTATCACCGCGTTTACGAGCAGCATCAACGATCCAACGCATTGCCAGGGCATTACGACGAACCGGGCGAACTTCAACTGGAACTTGGTAAGTTGAACCACCAACACGGCGGGATTTAACTTCCACAGTCGGACGCACGTTATCCAGTGCTAATTCGAATGCATCAAGTTCAGTTTTACCAGAACGCTGAGCAAGGGTTTCAAGTGCGTTATATACGATTGCTTCAGCAGTAGATTTTTTCCCGTCTACCATCAGGATATTTACAAACTTGGCCAGTAATTCTGATCCGAACTTAGGATCTGGAAGAATTTTACGTTGACCTATTACGCGACGACGTGGCATGGATATGACTCCGTTGTTAATTCAGGTTTGTCCAAAACTCTACGAGAGTATTTTGACATTAAGATTAAAATGTTTGGCCTTACTTAACGGTAATCCATTAAGCCTTAGGTTTTTTCGCGCCGTATTTAGAACGAGCTTGCTTACGGTCTTTAACACCAGAACAGTCCAGTGCGCCGCGAACGGTGTGATAACGCACACCTGGCAAGTCTTTAACACGACCGCCACGGATAAGGATTACGGAGTGTTCCTGCAAGTTGTGGCCTTCACCACCGATGTAGGAAGATACTTCGAAACCATTAGTTAAACGAACACGGCATACTTTACGTAATGCTGAGTTTGGTTTTTTAGGAGTGGTAGTATATACACGAGTACATACGCCACGTTTTTGCGGGCAAGCTTCCAGTGCTGGAACGTTGCTTTTCACAACTTTCGAGCTACGAGATTTGCGTACCAGCTGATTAATAGTTGCCATTATTAAAAAAGCTCCTGGTTTTTTTGCTTCGTAAACACGGATTTTGACCTCGTTCGCCAACATGACGATACACGAGGACGCGAAATTTTATTGCCGACTGAGTCAGGTGTCAAGAAATATACAACTTTTAGTGCCTTTATAGGGCAAAATGTTGTTTTTGGACTTCTGTTAGCTTCACAAAACCTTGATATGTGATCACAGAAACGGCGGGTGATAGGGTATTTTGCAACCCTCGAGCGTTAATATCGACATCCAAGGCATATAATTGTGCCCCCGTTTTTTGTAATGCATCAAGGAAAGGTGACTGTGATATTGCAGTAGCCACGCCATCTTGCATCAATAAAACCGCGTCTTTATCTGTCATTAGGCGAAGTATAGCCGAAAAATCACAGTTAAACGGAGATGTTGCTAATGTATAAAGCATAGAAACGATCCTACTATAGATCAAAACGCAACCCAAGCTTAAAATACGAACAATCGATTAAAATTTCAACACCACATCGCAAGCGGCTAATTTTAGCTGAATTTCACATGGGTTGAGGATTTTAGGCGTAACAACATACTCACCGTTTTCAGGTAACCCACGTTCCCGAAGGGATTCCCGACAAAGATAAATATTTTCAATGTCATATAGCGGTAATATTTTAAATGTTGCGATATAGTCCCGCGCAAGAATGGCTTTAGGTTGTTGGTTTACTCGCAGTTGAAAGACGCCATCAGCAATAAAAAACACCTCAATTTCATCCGTTAATGCAGATGTTGCCAGCAAGGCATCCAACCCTTCTCGCCCACTTGCATTTCCATGGGGCATTGTCGTAAAAACGAAGGCAATTTTTTTCACGGGATACCTTACTTTCTTAAAATTGAAGGGTTCTATCTGCTGTCATCATGGCTTCCGCTAAGCTACCTAACCCACTCATCATAAACCCACTCGCTAAATTATTGACTGGTAATGATAAGTTTTGAGCCTGTTCTTGATCAACTACACCACGCCGTAACGCCGCAGAAACACAAATATGCATCTCACAACCAGCGTCTTTTGCCAATTGCTGCCAAGCCGTGAGTAAATCGAACTCGTCCGTTGCGGGGGATGTGAGTAAGTTTGCGTTCAGCACGCCTTCACGATAAAAAAATATGGTTTTTAACGTGTGCCCTTCTTCGAGAAGGGCTTTGGCAAATTGATACGCACTTGCAGCTTGTTGCGTCCCATATGCTGGGCCCGTCACCAAGATGCAGTACGTTAATGGATTAGCGTGACTCATTCACCACTCTTAAACTGACGAATGTACAAATAAACGGTGTGTTTTGAGATATTTAAGCGATCTGCAACTTGGTTAATCGCATCTTTGATATCGAAAATACCTTTTTCATACAAATTCAGAACCACTTGTTTGTTCTTCGCATTATTCGATACGTTACGGTCTGCGCCCACTTCTTCAATGGTGTATTCTAATGTTTGAGCAACTAAATCATCAACGGATGAAGCAAAGTTTACATCTGAAGTCACTTCTTGTTTTGTTTCTGGAACAAACGATTGAATAATTTCGGAGAAAGGTACATCTAAGTTCATATTGATGCACAACAAACCAATGACACGCTGCTTACGGTTGCGAATCGCAATCGTCACTGATTTCATTAAGTCGCCGCTTTTCGCTTTAGTAAAGTAAGCTTTAGAGACGCTAGATTCTTCATCTGCCATATCGTGCAGCATACGCAGCGCAAGGTCAGTAATTGGAGAGCCAATTTTACGCCCTGTGTGCTGGCCGTTAGCAATCCTCACCGCAGAACAATTCAGGTCTTCCAATGAGTGAAGAACGATTTCACAGTGCCCACCAATTAGCATTGCTAAGCCATCAACCGCCGCTTCATATGATTTTAAGATTTCGTGGTCGGTTTCAGCAAAAGGCTGGTTATCCAGTATATTAATATCGCTGAGGTCGTGTGACTGTAAAGAATCTGACATTTTCAACATCATCCTTCTAATGTAAACATTTCATCCAGTTGACTAATAAGGCATTCATTATTCGACTAATTTGCCTTTATTGCACCGCGTATAATCAACAATTGTGATGATAAATAATAAAATAGAGTCTTCTGAAGTTAAAACTCCAAGACGTCGCCGTCAAGCGAATGAATGCAAGACAGTCTGTTTTATCACAAGTTTTAAACAATTTGGGGATTTTTTTGCCAAAAATTCACCACGGTTAGACGTTGTTGCCACGCCAGGCAGTGACTTATCTAAAACTGGATCATAAGCCTTGATTCCGCATAATTTATAACGAAAAAAACAACTTACTTGCCGGTAAATATAAATTTTCCATTCTCTTTAATGAGTTTTCATTAATAATACATTTAAATCGAAACCATAATTAAAACTATAAAATTATAATTCCTTACCATTTTATTTGGCCAGAATAGTATTAAAATATTATATTCAATTATTCAAACTTAATAATGATGTAATTCTATCCACATGCCAAATTAATTAATGAGGTTTATTTTGATTAAACGAAAAATCTACATGCTAATTATTTACTTCCTAATAGTTTCATTTAGTGAAATATACGACTTATTACTGCTCATCACTGGTGTTGTCACAATACATGTTGATAAGCTGACTATCTATTCAATCGTCTTTACCTTACTGATTATGGTAATGCGCTCACTGCTACTTACCTCTGTGCTAAATTATTCATTACATATTAAATCCATATTTAAACGTATTTTTGTGTTAGCCATTTCATTAACATTAATCGTTGATGTGATTAACCTTTTTGTTTTCTATTTATCAAATATTGATATTTCATATTTTACGCCTTTCCATATCATTAGAAATTCACCTAAAACGTTTATATTTTTAACCGTATTATACACTGCATTTTCTTTATTTTTAAATAAGGAGCTTTCATGGCAGGAAACAAAGATATCTTAATTTTCGCTCAATTTGGCAAATGATCTAATTGGTACCCGATTCAATCTTACATTGGCAAATATAAATACACTGTCTCATATGATTTTAGAGATCCTTTAACAATGGGGCCTTTTGATGTGCAAATTAAGTTTATGAATGGCCCTAATACCTCCACAGTGCAAACACTAGGCCCAGGAAACCACACAATTGAAGGCGATGGCGCTGGGAGTGATTATATTCGGTTAAGAGGATATGCACCTCTTGGTTCAACGATTGTCGTAACTGTACCTAATTGATGAAGAATACATATAAACAAAAAAGCCCAAGACAAATGCCTCGGGCTTGATGACAACTAAAATCTATTTTATTTAGCCGCTGGTTTGATATCTAATAATTCAACATCAAAAACTAAAGTTGAGTTAGCTGGGATACCCGGAACGCCGTTTTCGCCATACGCTAAATCAGCTGGGATCACTAACTGCATTTTGCCGCCTTTTTTCAGGTTGACTAAACCTTCAGTCCAGCCTTTAATGACTGAGTTTAATGGGATAGTCAGTGGCTCGTTACGTGAGTAAGAGCTATCAAATTCAGTACCATCAATCAGAGAGCCTTTGTAATGAACGACAACGGTTTCATCTGCTTTAGGTTTAGCGCCTGTACCGTCTTTTTCAATTTTGTACAGTAAGCCAGATTTGGTTTTCACTACGCCTTTTTCTTTAGCGTATTTTTCACGGAATTCAGCGCCTTTTTTCTCATTACTGGCTGATTCGTCTTTCATTTTTTTATCGGCAGCTGCTTTAACTTGCCCTTCGAACTGACGCAGGGTTTCTTCAACTTCTGCATCGGTCATTTTGCTTTTACCATTGAATGCATCTTGAACACCCGCCAACAGTTGTGCGTTATCCAAGTTAATACCAATAGTTTTTTGTTCTTCTAATGAATTCTGCATGTAGCGACCTAAAGAAGCGCCCAGTGCATAAGCATTACGCTCTTCAGCATTTTTAAATGCGCTACTTTGTGCTTTGGCTTCCGCTGCCATAACTTGCGGAGCAGTGAAAGTAAGTGCCAACGTTGTTGCCAGAAGACTTGCCTTAAACAGTGATTTCATCCTAATCTCCGATGATTTTAATGCGAACCTATTTGAATAGTAAACCCAATGTTAACCATTCATTTTATGATAATGCCCCTAGTGCTTTGGGTCTCATTATTTATTTGTGATAGAAACAGTATAATCATTTCTTCAGACAACATTAACAAAAAGAGGTTTCATCGCCTATATGTTTAACTAAAACTTATCTGTTGATTTGTAATGTTCGGTTATTATGATGGTTTGATTATGATGAAAACGCCTAAGGAGAGTCGAAAATGGACTCATCTCATTCATTCGAACAACGTTTAGAACTTTTAGAAAGCAAAGTGGCTTTCCAAGAATTAGCTATCGAACAGCTAAATCAAGTGATTACTGACCAGCAAATGCAGTTGACGCGGATGCAGGAACATTTACGCATCGTCACGGAAAGGCTGAAATCGTCGCAAGATTCCCATTTGGCGCGACCAGAAGAAGAAACACCGCCGCCACATTATTGATAGCGACAAAAAAGGAAGCTTTCGCTTCCTTTTTTTATTCTAAAACAAACACTAATACAGCGTATTAGTGGCAACCGCAGCCACCTTGTTTGTGACCATGGCCGTGGCCTTCGCCACCACCACAACAACCGCCTTCTGAACCGTGGCTATGACCGCCACCGCCACAGCAACCACCTTCGTGGTCGTGGTCATGGTCATGGTCGTGACCATCTGCGCCATGAACGTGACCATGTGCGATTTCTTCTTCTGTTGCTTCACGGATGCCCATGACTTCAACATTAAATTTCAGGTTTTGACCTGCTAACATGTGGTTACCGTCAACGATAACTTCGTCGCCTTCAATCCCTGTGATTTCGACAGGAACTGGGCCCATGTCAGTGTCAGCTAAGAAACGCATGCCAACTTCCAGCTCATCAACACCCATAAAGACATCTTTAGGAACGCGTTGAACTAAGTTGTCATCGTATTGACCGTATGCATCGTCAGAAGCCACTTCAACATCGAAGTTTTCACCAACAGAACGGCCTTCTAACGCTTTTTCTAGACCAGAAATTAAAGAACCACGGCCGTGCAAATAGTCCAGTGGCGCGCTTGCCGGGGACTCATCAACTAAAACACCGTCTTCTGTTCTTACTTGATAAGCCAAGCTGACCACCAAGTCTTTTGCTACTTTCATGACATCTCCTACTACCCGTAAGGGGAAAATTTTTTGCCAATTGTACCGAAAAACAATGATGATGTATTGAGAATTGACAAATTTCTCTTATTCAGGTGTAAAAATACCAATCACCTGCTCTTTTTGCCTTACGTGCTCGGTGGCAACCTCCCCCGCTTGGCGTTGTTGGTCGCCACAGTTGACGCACTCCACCACATCAATTTTATCTTCACGCCACATCATCAACGTATCTTGTGATTGGCATTTCGGGCAGGTCGCGCCTGCAATAAAACGCTTACGTGTTGAAGCCATTTCTTACCCTTATTGTTCATTGTTCCAGCTATGTGGCTGCCGGTGTTCTCTTTGCATCTCTTTTTCAAATAGCTCATTGAGCTCACGACGCGCTTCTTTTACACGTGAAATTTGCCCGCTATCGCTATTTTCGCTTTCGGGATAGACATCCCGTAACATGCGCATATCTAAGCGACGGAAATGCTGTTTTGCCCGGTAGGCTTTGTGTGGATGCATACCGGTACTAATTAATGCCTTGCTACCGAGCTCCAAAGCACTAGAAAATGTTTCACGGCTAAAGTCGGTCACGCCACTGTGCAATAATTCATGTGCCTCCAGACGGCCTTTTGCTCGAGCAATAATATGCAAGTTAGGAAAGTTTTCTTGGCAAATTCGCACAATTTCCATCACTTCCTCAGGCACATCACTGGTGATCACAATGGCTTTGGCTTTATCAGCCCCCGCTGAACGCAGTAATTGCAGCTCTCGCGCATCACCGTAATACACGGTATAACCGTAGCGACGCATTGTGCCAATCGCAGTCACATCTTGTTCAAGTACCGTGATTTTGACTTTATTGGCCATTAATAAACGCCCAACCACTTGCCCCATACGGCCAAAGCCCACCAAAATAACATGTGGGTCGTTATCTTCCACAAATGGCTTTTCACTGGATGCAGGTTGCTGATTATATCGGTAGTTCAAATAAGCATCTATCAGCTGCATCACAAGTGGCGTTGTCATCATCGAAAGTGTGACCACCACCAGCAAAAGATCCATTTGGCGTTCATCAATGACACTTGCCCCAAAAGCCGTCGCATAAATAACGAAGGCAAATTCACCGCCTTGGCTTAAGACACCAGAAAATTGGGCTCGAGCGCCATTACGCAACCGTGCAGCAAAACCAAGCAAATACAGCACCAACGCTTTTACTGCCACTAAGACCACCACGGCGATCAATACCTGAGGTAAATAAGTCCACAATACTTGTAAGTTAAGCGACATCCCTACAGAGATAAAAAACAGCCCCAGCAATAAGCCTTTAAATGGCTCAATGTTGATTTCCAATTCATGGCGGAATTCTGTTTCCGCTAACATGACTCCTGCCATAAAGGTACCTAACGCCATCGAAAAACCGAGGCTTTCCATAATCAACGCAGAACCTAATACCACTAAGAGTGCAGCGGCGGTAAAAATTTCATGCACACCCGATTTTGCAGCTAGCCTAAACATCGGACGTAATAAGTAGCGACCAACCACCCATAACCCAAAAAAAGCAACAACTTTTAAGCCAATTTTTTGCCAGTCGCTGGTTGCCGTATCCCCTGCCAATAAGGGGATCAATGCCATAATCGGGATCACCGCCATATCTTGGAATAGCAAAACAGAAAAACCAAGCTGACCGCTCTCTTTATTGGACATGCCCTTTTCGTTCATCAGTTGCAGTGCCATCGCTGTTGATGACATTGCCATCCCCAGCCCACCCACAATGGCGGCTTGCCATGAAAATTTGGCAAGAAACAGTAGTGATGCCATGATTGCTGCGGTGACCACAACTTGAACGGTGCCCACACCAAAAATCGAACGCCGCAGCTCCCATAACTTAGAGGGTTTTAACTCTAAGCCAATTAAGAACATTAAAAACACGACGCCCATTTCAGAGAAATGCAAAATATCATCAACATTATGGATAAAGCCAAGTACAAATGGCCCAATCATAATCCCTGCCAATAGATACCCAAGTACCGCGCCCAAACGAATTTTCTGGGCAATGGGTACCATGATGACACCCGCGCAGAGGAAAATGATAACAGATTCAAATAGCCCCATATCTGACATTAGGAAAGCCCTCCCGCACTCAGCGGTTGTTGTATCCATTGACGGTAGTCATCAATAAGCTGTTGAAAATGGGCTTTAGGCTGCCGACGTGCCGCATAAATAATAGTCGGCTCCAGCCATTGCATATCACACATTAATGCGGTCAATTCAAATGGACGAAGTATTTCTGTTAAAGGGTAACGGTTGTACCCATCGTGTTGGTAGGCATGGATAGGTTCCCCTGTTGTAATCACCGAGCGCCAATATTTGCCTTTTAATTTTTGATACCCCATATCGGTGGCGAAACGGCGAGTTAATACGCGGTCAAACCACTCTTTCAACAATGCGGGGCAACTATAAGTATAGAGCGGGTGCTGAAAAACAATCACATCATACAAGCACAACAGCTTTTGCTCCGCGGTCACATCAATAAAATAGTCGGGGTATGTCGCGTATAAATCATGTACCGTGACATGTTCAAAATCACGCACCGCATCAAGCAATGCCTTGTTGGCGATAGATTCATCAGGGTCTGGATGGGCATAGACCACCAGCACTTTTGGTATATTTGACATCTTTCCCTCCTCAAAGGCGTGTCAGACGGAACATTTTCCGTTACCATGCAGCCTGCTATACTCGTCTTACTTCACGTTGCAGTGTTGTTGACTACGCGCATTCGCACTAGTCACCTACTTAAGTAGGCTCCTCGCGACTCATTTGCTTGTCGCCTAACTGCACTGTGAATTATTTAGAGTATATACGTTGATAATTTAACATATTTTTAATAGACGGTTGCTATGATTGTTTTCTCTTCACTCCAAATTCGTCGAGGCGTTCGTGTTCTTTTGGACAATGCCACGGCAACGATTAACCCTGGCCAAAAAGTTGGTTTAGTGGGTAAAAATGGCTGCGGTAAATCGACGCTGCTTGCGCTATTGAAAGGCGAATTACAAGCTGAAGCAGGCTCTGCAACGTTTCCAAGCAACTGGTCTATGGCATGGGTCAACCAAGAAACCCCTGCATTAGATGTGCCCGCTCTCGAATATGTCATTGACGGTGACCGTGAGTTTCGCGCCCTTGAACAAAAACTTGCCCAAGCTAATGAAAAAAATGATGGTAATGCCATTGCGGTCGTCCATGGGCAATTAGATGCTATCGATGCGTGGACAATCCGTTCGCGTGCATCAAGTTTGCTTCATGGTTTAGGTTTCAGCCAAGCGCAATTAGACTCTCCCGTAAAATCATTTTCGGGTGGATGGCGGATGCGTTTGAACCTCGCGCAAGCGCTACTTTGCCGCTCTGATTTGTTGCTACTTGATGAACCAACTAACCACCTTGATTTAGATGCGGTGATTTGGCTGGAAAAATGGCTGAAAAGCTACCAAGGCACGTTAATCTTGATTTCCCATGATAGGGATTTCCTCGACCCAATTATTGATAAAGTGTTGCATATTGAACAAGAAACTATGTTCGAATACACGGGCAACTACTCTTCATTTGAACGCCAGCGCGCAACAAAACTGGCCCAACAACAAGCGCTGTATGAAAGTCAACAGGCTAAGGCCGCACACCTACAAAGCTATATCGACCGCTTTAGAGTGCAAGCAACCAAAGCAAAGCAAGCACAAAGCCGTATTAAGATGTTGGAAAGAATGGAAATGGTGGCACCTGCACACGTGGATAACCCATTCCATTTTTCATTCCGTAAACCTGAAAGTTTGCCAAATCCATTATTAAAGATGGAAAAAGTCAGCGCGGGCTACGGTGAAAAAATCGTTTTGCAATCAATTAAGCTGAACTTAGTGCCAGGTTCACGCATTGGGTTACTGGGGCGTAATGGCGCGGGTAAATCCACGTTAATTAAGATGCTAGCAGGTGATTTACCGCCATTACAGGGTGAAATTTCCCTCGCTAAAGGCATCAAACTGGGTTATTTCGCCCAGCACCAGTTGGAATACCTGCACCCTGAAGAATCTCCATTACAACACCTTGCACGCCTTGCCCCAGAGCAAACGGAGCAACAGCTGCGCGACTATTTAGGTGGCTTTGGTTTTAAAGGCGACCAAGTGACAGACCCTAGCGGCCGTTTCTCTGGTGGAGAGAAAGCACGTTTGGTGCTAGCACTCATCGTCTGGCAACGCCCAAATCTGTTGTTACTCGATGAGCCAACCAACCACTTGGATTTGGACATGCGCCAAGCCCTCACCGAAGCCTTGATGGCATTCGAAGGCGCATTAGTCGTGGTTTCCCATGATAGGCACTTGCTAAGAACCACCACTGATGAGCTGTATTTAGTTCACGGCGGTGCAGTAGAACAATTTGATGGTGATTTAGAAGATTACCAACAATGGCTTGCCGAGCAAAACAAGCTCGAATTGCAGCAAGTGCGTGACCAGCAAGAGAAAGACAAACCCGCCGCTGCGGCAACAGTCACCGCGCAAGATAGGAAAGATCAAAAACGTCGTGAAGCGGAGTTCCGCCAGCTAACTCAACCAATCCGTAAAAAAATCACGGAGTTGGAAAAGCAGATGGAGAAATACTCTAGGTCACTGGGCGAGTTAGAATCGAAGCTTTCTGACGCAGCAATTTATGAGCAAGATAAAAAAGCAGAGCTGACTGAATGTTTGAAAAAACAAACGGAGCAAAAATCCGCCCTTGAAGCGGTTGAAATGGAATGGATGGAGCTACAAGAAAAACTGGAAGTGATGACCAGTGAGTTTGAGGCCAACTAGTTATTCTGCCATTAATTAACACGCAAAAAGGCGCCTGACTTATTAAAATCAAGCGCCTTTTTCGTTTTCTAGCTTGATGTCATTAGTGTTTCACACACATCACATAATACTGCCCATCGATAATTTCGGTTCCTTCGGTTTCATGTTCAAAGCCAGGGAACTCACTATCCCACGCCTGCAGGCTGTGTAAGTAACCGATATGTGGGCTGTTTTTATCCCCAAAACTTTCCCCTGATAGCAACATCGGGATACCTGGTGGATACGGAATAATCGAATTGGCAGCGATACGCCCGGCGAGTTTATCGAGCGGAACTGCTTCCACGCGGTTAGCGACAATTTCTTGGTACGCATCTCGTGGGCTCATCACCACTTCAGGCAATTGTTCATACGCTTGATTCAGCTGCCCAGCAGGGTTATTTTTCTGTAGATAGATAAACATTTTATCGCCTAAGTCACGTAACCCCATGTGGCCATATATTTCAGGGGCACTTTCCACCACTTCAGGTAACACCTTTTTCAAACTGGTGTTATTGTCATAGTGGCGTTTAAAGGAGAGTAGCGCATTAACTAAAGTCCCCCACTTCCCTTTAGTGATCCCCATGGAAAACAAGAACATAATCTGGAAATCCGTTGTCCGTGTTGGCACAATCCCATAATGGTTCAACCATGCAGTCACCAGTGCTGCGGGTACGCCAGTGTCTTGCAGTTTGCCATCGTCCCCCATTCCTGGTGATAAAATACTGACCTTAATTGGGTCTAGCATTGCCCAGTTTTCAGGGATATCTTTAAAACCGTGCCATTTATCCTCAGGGTTCATTACCCAGCAGCTCTGCTCTTTCATCAGCAACTCAACAGGGGCATCTTCAAAAGCATAGCGTTTCCCTGTCGCAGGGTCCTTCACCATTTCCTGATTCCATGGCTTAAAGAACCATTCGTCATCATTGAGAAACTCTTTATACAAATAACCCAATGATTGGCGGAAATCGATAGATTCACGAATAACTTCGTCGGTGAGTGAACGCCCACTATTACCATCCATCATATCCGCCGCGATATCGTTTGAGGCACAAATGGCATACAGCGGCGAGGTGGTGGCGTGCATATGATAAGCCTGATTAAAGCGATTGAAATCAATCGAGTTACGACCATTTCGGATGTGAATGAATGATGCTTGGGATAACGCATTCAACAACTTATGTGTGGAGTGAGTGGCAAAAATCGTCGGCTCATCGCCATTTCTCGGCTCATCTCGCATAGCAAAGTGGTTATGATAAATCGGATTAAAACGTGCATACCCATACCATGCCTCATCAAAATGAATTCTATCCAATGATTTATCCAGTAAATCTTGAACTTTGCGTGCATGGTAGCAGACACCATCGTAGGTACAGTTAGTGACAACACTATAGGTAGGGCGTTTACCGATTTTGTCCAATGTTAATGGATTCTTAGCGATCTTTTCAGCAATGGCTTCGGGTGTCATCTCTTTCGGATAAATTGGACCGATAATACCATAGCGGTTACGGCTAGGTGTCATATACACAGGTTTAGCCCCTGTCAGGATCAACCCCTGCTCAATCGATTTATGACAATTTCGGTCGATGACGACGACATCATCATCAGTCATGCAAGCTTGCATAATCGTTCGATTGGAACCCGATGTCCCGACAACCACCGAATAAGATTGGTCAGCACCAAAGATACGCGCGGCATTTTTTTCACATTCACCAAATGCCCCTGTATGGTCTAGCAATGAGCCCACTGCAACTCGCTCAATCCCAATATCTGTACGAAATAAATTCTCACCAAAAAAATCGTGATAAATACGCCCCGCAGGTGTTTTGGTAAAACCAACCCCACCTTGGTGCCCTGGGGCCGCCCACGAATATTCATGTATGTCACTGTATTTAATTAAGCTTTTCATTAATGGCGGCAACAATTGTGCACGATAGCGAATAATCGCCGCAAGTACACGCCCTGCAATAAAGTCGGCTGAATCTTCTAAAATCCAAGCAAATTCATCGACTTGCTCCATCATTTTTCGGTCAAAAGCGGTTAGCGCTTCTTCACGATCGCTCAGTAAAAAAACAGGGACATCTTCTTGTCGACGGTGAAGCTGAGTAATTAATTGATGAGCTTGGGTTTGTTCTTGCTTATCTGACATATCGCGGCCGTATAGCAAGCAATCGATGCTCGTATTTGAACGGATGTAAGCCATCCCATCTTCAAAATCCCGAATAATCACGGTTTCAACATGTTCATCGTTCAATTCGCTTGCCAGTCTTGCTACTGCGTGGCTAATAACGGAATCTTCGTCAGTTAACTCAGTATAAACAATGAGTGCTCTCATCAATAATTCCCCTTTGAATATTTCAAATTTAAATACTTATAACTTTAGTCTTAACGCAAATAGGTATGTATTGCAAAGTTATCGATGAGTTATAAGACTAAAGGCTATTCATCTAAATTATTAATTGCCATTCTCGCATTCATAACTAAAGACTTGGCTTTAGCCTCACGTTTTTGTAGCAATGCCATAAAAATGAGGTCGGTTATAGTGTTTTGAGCTGTTCGAGATGAAATAGACGAACTACGCCACTCATCTTCTTCCGCAATACTTTCAATAACGTAATCAGAGAGTTGCGCCAGTGGTGAATGTCGGTCACGCGTTATCGCGATAACCGATGCTCCTTGCTTACGAGCGATATTCGCTGCACTCAGCATGTCTTTTCGCTTGCCCGTAAACGAGATAACAATCTGTACATCATTGGAATTTAACGTTAATGCCGCTGCAATTTGCACATGATGATCAAATTCGACCAAGGTAGTAATCCCAATTTTTTGCAGCTTATAACTTAAATCCTTTGCCGTGAGCCCTGAGCCGCCAATGCCGACTATCTGCACCCGCTGAGATTTATCGATTAACGCAACGACCTTTTCAAACTGCTTGAAATCAATATGCTTTGTTGTCTCTGTTATCGAATGGTTTTTCTCCATCGCAAGCTTTTGCGCCACCACCATCAAATTATCATTCGGTGCAATTCGATTATGCAATGCAGTATGAGCCGTCCCTTCATTAAGTTTCTGGCGCCCAATAATTTCACTTAGCGCCAATTTCAGCGCAGGGTACCCCTTAACGCCCACTTTTTGGCTAAACTTCACAATAGCGGACTGGCTGACATTTAGCTTCTCAGCCAGTTGAGATGAAGACAAACTCAATATATTTTCTGGATTTTCCAGGATAAATTGCGCAATTTTCCGCTGATTTTCTGCTAATCGCGGTAGTGAATACGTGATGACATCCAATAATGTCATAGTGAGCCCCCAAAAGGTGTAAATTTCAAGCCATCAAAAAAATAATAATAATAAATTATTCCAATAAAACTTAATCGATACGTTAAAAATAATCGAATAAATTCAATGAAAAGCGACCCTTTAATTTGAAATAAATGACAAAATATTCCTTTATATTCGCAAGTTAGAATAGATAACACCGTGATTTCAATCACACCAAAGGAATAAATAATTCCATAATATTGGCACAATATCTGATTTAGGAGCTATTTTCATGACTATCGACTTAAGCAAAATGGTAACGGAAAGCCGCAATTCCGCAAGTACACATATCGACCAACTTCCTACCTTGCAAATGCTGCAAGTGATTAACAACGAAGACAAACAAGTCCCTTTAGCTGTCGAAAAAGTCTTGCCTGAAATTGCACAGTTAGTTGATAAAGTCGCAGACGCATTTCTAAACGGTGGTCGATTAGTTTACTCGGGCGCTGGTACCTCTGGGCGTTTAGGCATACTTGATGCCAGTGAGTGCCCACCAACTTATGGAACTCCTCATGAGCAAGTCATCGGCCTCATTGCAGGCGGTCACCAAGCCATTTTTCGTGCCGTCGAAAACGCAGAAGATAAACCTGAGTTAGGTGAACAAGACCTGAAAAATATCCAATTTAATGAAAAAGATGTACTCGTTGGTATCGCAGCAAGTGGACGTACTCCGTATGTGTTAGGCGCTTTAGCTTATGCAGGCTCTGTCGGCGCCACGACAGCAGCCATTAGCTGTAACCCAAATAGCCCCATCGCCAATGCAGCAGATATCGCAATTACCCCTATTGTTGGTCCAGAAGTGGTCACTGGTTCTTCACGAATGAAAGCGGGAACGGCCCAAAAATTAGTGCTGAATATGATCACCACGGGCGCGATGATCCGTATCGGTAAGGTATTTGGCAACTTGATGGTGGATGTTGAAGCCACGAATGCCAAGTTAATTGAAAGACAAACTAAAATTGTTATGGAGGCAACTGACTGTGACCGAACCACAGCTGAAAACGCACTTCAACAATGTGACAGGCACTGTAAGACGGCAATTTTGATGGTGTTATCAGGCTTGAATGCCGATGAGGCTCGTCAGCTGCTCACCAACAATAACGGTTTTATTCGTACAGCACTCAATATGGCATCTTCCGCCTAATATGCGGATTTTAATGAGAAAAATAGTATGGCTAAAATAACAATAGAAATGATGCAGCAGATCCTGCAACAAGTAGGGGGTCGTCGCAATATAAAACTAGCGGGTAACTGCATGACTCGCTTACGACTGACACTCAACAGTGACCAACTCGTCGATAAAGCCGCACTGAAACAAATCCCAGGCGTGCTTGGTGTTATCGAAAGTGACGAGCAGCTACAAATTGTCCTAGGCCCAGGTAAAGCCCAAACCGCCGCGGACTTAATGAACAAAATGCTAGAGGATGAAGAAGATGAGCACGATGAATCACCTCATCAAACTCAAGATCTGAACGAAATTGCCTCTGCCAATAAGCAGCAGTTGAAAAAGAAACAAACTAGCGCGGTACACCGCTTTCTATCAAAGTTTGCCACCATCTTTACTCCCCTAATTCCAGGGTTTATTGGTGCAGGTCTGTTGATGGGGATCGCATCATTACTTGGGTTATTAGTCACCAATGAAAACGTGTTCCCACCAGACTCCCAGCAGCTGGCTTGGTTAAAAAGTGCCATTGCTTACCTAGCCATATTTGGTAAAGGTTTATTTACCTTTATGGGGTTATTAATTGGCTACAACGCCCAAAAAGCCTTTGGTGGAAGTGGCGTTAATGGCGCAATTATTGCCGCCTTATTTATTTTAGGTTACGACCCAGAAGCAACAAAAGGCTTCTATTCGGGGATGTCTAACTTCTTTGGTTGGCACATCGACCCCCGCGGCAACATTATTGGGATTTTAATTGCTTGTATCTTTGGTGCATGGGTTGAAAAACAAGTCCGCAAAATTATTCCATCCAGCCTTGATATTATTCTGACCTCAACTATTACTCTGTTAATTGTCGGTGCAGCAACCTTTATCTTTATCATGCCGATTGGTGTTTGGCTGTTCGATGGAATGTCTTGGTTATTTATGCACTTAAACGGTAACCCGATTGGTACCGCGGTCTTAGCTGGGTTGTTCTTAATTGCGGTCATGTTTGGGGTTCATCAAGGGTTTATCCCTGTTTATGTTGCCTTAGTGGATGCACAAGGGTTTAACTCGCTATTCCCAATACTGGCGATGGCGGGTGCAGGCCAAGTCGGTGCGGCGCTTGCCTTATACGTGAAAGCCAAAAAAGGCTCTGTAACCCGCGGACAAATTGGTGGGGCGCTATTCCCTGGGTTCTTAGGGATTGGCGAGCCGTTGATTTACGGTGTCACACTCCCTCGCGTCAAACCGTTTGTGACAGCATGTTTAGGTGGCGCAGCAGGAGGGTTCTTTATCGGTGCGGTAGCATGGATGGGTTTGCCCGTAGGTTTAAATACTGTGTTTGGCCCATCTGGATTAATCGCGATCCCCTTAATGACCTCAGGGCAAGGCGTACTCGCAGGGATGGCAGTGTATGCGGGCGGCATACTGGTTTCGTATGTCTGCGGTTTCCTCTTTACTTACCTATTTGGCAGTAAAGGCGTCGATTTAAGTTAATCACTCCCTAAGCAAAAGCCGCATGTAGGTGCGATGCGAGGGAAAACTTAGCCTAACCATCGAATTACTAACGGATCACGACCGTACTTTTCATATATAGAGATGCCAAGAAGCTAAATATGATTAGCTTCTTGGCTATAGGCATTACTCTAACCAAATCAATGGTACGCACAGTGCGGTCAGCAATCCCATTGTCCAGTTAAAGATAAACCATGCACGCCGGCTACGAAGAAACAGGCTAATTAACGAGCCAAACCCCATCCAAATAAGCCCTGCCGCCAAATTCACAACCACAAAAGCGATACTCATCATAATAATTGACTGAGTGAATAACTCACCAGGTAGACTAAACCCACCAACGGCACCTAAACCCATCATCCATGCTTTTGGGTTTAAAAATTGCAATAAACCGCCTTGATACCAAGTGACGCTTTTTGCCACTTCGCTATTTGCTTTAAGTGGTGCATAATTTGCCGTGGCGGTTTTCCATGCAAGCCACAATAAGTAAATACTGCCCGCAATTTTTAACACGATATGGATCGCAGGATATAGCAGTAAAAGCGCAGCAATCCCAAATGCAGAGAGGTAAAGTATGAGCTGCATACCTAGCATGATCCCAAGGCATAATGTGATAGTACGACGAAAACCATAGTTTGCTGCACTTGAGGTCAACAACATGTTGTTAGGGCCAGGTGTGACTGCGGCAATGAATAGAAATGTAAAAAGTGAAAAAATCAGCCCCAGTGTCATTTATACTTTAATCCTCAAACTCAAATTTGTTTACTTGCATCACAAAAAAATAACAGTATGTTATGTGACTCACAAGAGTCCCCATTAAATAAAATAAGGCTATGTCAGAAAACTTTCGTCCGATAAGTTGGGCTAAGAATCCACACCTCCAAACTTTGTTGCCAAGAATTTTTCGCAGGACACCGAAAATTAAACCTCTTTGGCAGAGACTTGAATTGCCTGATGGCGATTTTATCGATCTTGCTTGGAGCGAAAAACCTGAGCTCGCTGCACATAAGCCGCGTTTAGTTATTTTTCATGGGTTAGAAGGCAATTTTAAAAGCCCTTATGCCCACGGCATGCTAGAAAGCGCACAAAACCAAGGTTGGTTAGGTGTCATCATGCATTTTCGGGGTTGCAGCGGCGAACCGAATCGCCAGCAGCGTATCTATCATTCAGGTGAAACCAGTGATGCACGTTATTTTTTACGTTGGCTAAAGCACACCTTTGGTGATGCGCCAACAGCAGCGGTGGGTTATTCCCTTGGTGGCAATATGTTAGCGTGTTATTTAGCCGAAAGTGGTCAAAATGCAGATGTGGATGCAGGTGTCGTGGTCTCTGCACCGCTCATGTTGGAAGCCTGTTCATTGCGGATGGAAAAAGGGATTTCCCAATTTTATCAACGCTATTTACTCAATGGCTTAAAACGCAATGCGACTCGCAAACTCGTTCGCTATCCAGGTTCATTACCATTAAATCTGTTACAGCTAAAGCAACTTAAACGGATCCGTGAATTTGATGATGTGATCACCGCTCGTATTCATGGCTTTGATGATGCGACGGATTACTATCAAAAATGTAGCGCGCTCCCTAAGCTTGCCTATATCACCAAACCAACGTTAATTATTCATGCCAAAGATGATCCGTTTATGGCGCCAGAAGTAGTTCCTGATCTATCACATTTACCTAAAAATGTGGAGTACCAGATGACGGAACACGGTGGTCATGTGGGCTTTGTGAGTGGCACATTAAGAAAGCCCAAAATGTGGCTAGAAACCCGCATTCCACAATGGCTAATCCCTTATCTAAATAAGGAAAAAAAATGATTATTCCTTGGCAAGAACTTACGCCTGAAACACTGGAAAATCTAATTGAAAGCTATGTGTTACGCGAAGGCACTGACTATGGTGCCCAAGAAAAAAGCCTGCAAGATAAAGTGAACGATGTGAAACGGCAGTTAGTTTCTGGCGAAATTGTGCTAGTCTGGTCAGAATTGCATGAATCCGTTAATTTCATGCCTAAAGCCCGCTAACCCGCTTCGTTCGCTGTTTCTGAAATAGTGGCCATAAGCGCAACACAGGGAGTCCGCTATGTCCAAAAAACACCCGATTATTGCCATCACTGGTTCAAGCGGTGCTGGCACAACGTCAACTAGCCAAGCCTTTCGTAAAATATTCCACCAATTAAATATCCAATCAGCCACACTAGAGGGGGACAGCTTCCACCGTTACACGCGCCCTGAAATGGATATGGCGATTCGCAAAGCCAGAGAGCAAGGCCGCCATATTAGTTATTTTGGTCCAGAAGCCAATGACTTTGCGCTACTTGAGCAAACACTGGTGGATTACGCCAAAACGGGCTGTGGGAAATCGCGTAAATACCTACATACCTATGATGAAGCAGTACCTTATGGCTTACAACCAGGTACGTTCACTCCTTGGGAATCGTTACCTGAAAAAACGGATGTGCTGTTTTATGAAGGCTTACACGGTGGGATTGTGACACCTGAGCACAATGTCGCGCAACATGTTGATTTACTGGTAGGTGTTGTGCCTATTGTGAACTTAGAGTGGATACAAAAACTCATCCGTGACACCACTGAACGTGGGCACTCTAGAGAAGCAGTCATGGATTCGGTGGTACGTTCAATGGGGGATTATATTAACTACATCACACCACAATTTTCCCGTACCCATATTAACTTCCAACGCGTACCTACTGTAGATACCTCAAACCCATTTTCAGCGAAAGCTATTCCTTCACAAGATGAAAGTTTTATTGTTATTCGCTTTCGTGGACTTGAACAGATTGATTTTCCCTATCTACTGTCAATGATATCTGGCTCGTTTATCTCCGCGATGAATACGATTGTCGTGCCAGGGGGGAAATTAGGCTTAGCAATGGAATTAATTATGATGCCAATAGTCGAAAAGCTAATTACTCAGAAACATGACTAAATTGTTTTTTTGATTATTAAATAAGATGCTTACCATTAATTAGAATAAGCATCTTATTTTTAAAATATATCAATAACTATTAAATTTATTTTTAATTTTTAATTTCAAAGCTATGTGTCACTTCGACGGTCTTTTCTAACATCAACGCGACTGAACAATATTTTTCAGCAGAAAGCTGAACTGCACGTTCAACCGCTTTATCCGTTAATTCATTCCCTGTTACAATAAAATGCAAATGGATTTTAACGAAATAACGAGGCGCTTCTTCACGGCGCTGAGAGGTTAATTTCACTTCACAGTCGGTAATATCATTACGGCCTTTTTGTAAGATGGATACCACATCAATTGCACTGCAACCACCTGCAGCCATTAACACCATTTCCATTGGGCTTGGTGCTTTATCGCCTGCATTGCCGTCCATCATCACTTGGTGGCCTGACGCTGACTCACCTAAAAAAGAGAGCCCCTCCACCCATTTAACTCTTGCTTCCATTTTATTCCCCTTGAAATGAAATCGATTTAAAGGCTACATTGTTCCATAGATATAAAGAATGTTATATCAGCTTTATTCTGCTGAAGCGATACAGGGAAGACTTTCTGTATCGGATATGCTACAAACAATACTTAGTTGATAGGATTAAGATCAAAACTCAACGTTTTATTTGATTATATTATAGTGTTGATATCAATTTGTTTACCCTAACCATGAAAAGCGATTGATGCAATGTTGCTCTTCCTGTTATTTAGGGTATATAAGACAAGTTAATATGCTAAGCTAGTGACTTTAAAGCCAGCCTTTCTGGTACGCTTTTTCCGGATGGCTGCAATAACATACAGAGGATAACGCTAATGGTTCTCGGCAAGCCACAAACAGACCCTACTCTTGAATGGTTTTTGTCACACTGCCATATTCATAAGTATCCATCCAAGAGCACACTGATCCATCAGGGTGAGAAAGCAGAAACCCTTTACTACATAGTTAAAGGTTCAGTGGCTGTTTTAATCAAAGATGAAGAAGGCAAAGAAATGATCCTCTCCTACCTGAATCAGGGGGATTTCATTGGTGAGCTTGGATTATTTGAAGAAGGGCAAGAACGTACTGCGTGGGTTAGAGCAAAAATCGCCTGCGAAGTTGCTGAAATTTCTTACAAAAAATTCCGTCAATTGATTCAGGTTAATCCTGATATCTTAATGCGCCTTTCCGCGCAAATGGCAAGCCGCCTGCAAACAACGTCAGAAAAAGTGGGCAACCTCGCCTTCTTAGACGTAACAGGCCGTATTGCACAAACGCTACTGAATTTAGCCAAACAACCTGATGCCATGACACATCCAGATGGGATGCAAATCAAAATCACCCGTCAAGAGATTGGCCAAATCGTTGGTTGTTCCCGTGAAACTGTCGGCCGTATTTTGAAAATGCTGGAAGATCAAAACTTAATCTCCGCGCATGGTAAAACCATTGTTGTTTACGGTACTCGTTAATTAACCTTTCAGCCTGGCCACCTTTGGCTGGGCTATTATTTATCATATTAAATTCTAGTAAAATCGCTTCTTTATATTCTTCCTACCGATTGCCCCTATAAAATAATAATTATTATCTTATTAATTAGGGAAATATTTATGGGTATCACACTAAGCGGTTTATCGGATAATCCGACATTATTCAAAAAAATTATTAACTCTGATGATTTCATCAAAAAAATTTTTACGGTCACCTCTTCACTGGGAAAAAACCCACTTGGCGCTGATAACCAGCCAAAACCAACACGTTCCTGTAGTTTAGAGAGTATTGATTCGGCCTATGAGAGCGACTCAGGAGAAGTCTATAGCATTAAATGTTTAAGCAGTCGTGAATTTTACGAAAAAGTCAATCAATTGAAAATTAGCCTATACGAGAAATATTCACCTATTTTCCTTACGGAACAAGATACTGACTCGTTAATAAAAGAAAATAGAGTTACGCTTGACCAATATAAACATTTATCTAGCGAAAAAACTGGATATGCTAATTTTTTATATCGCGATATTAAAATCCCTGGTATTAATAATAAAAGCCAAAAAGAAAAACGTGAAATTATAAAAAACTTTGCATTACCTAAACCCCTAACTAATAAAAAGGGCTCAATGCTCCCTTTAAAAAACGCGTTCATTCAAGAACCGATTCGTCAAATCACGCGACCATCAGAGGGCATTAAATACAAAAAAAACACCAAATTCAATAAACAATTAGTTTATATACATTATAAAACTTGCGAGAAGAATCCCCCTAATCAAAGAGTAACGCCTTTGCCAAAAAGCACTTTTGCGTTCAATGGAAATATACCGCAGACAAACTCCTCATTATTGAGGGCAAAACATATCAAAGAAAATTATTATTCATCCAGCCAATCGGCCAACTCAACATATAATTTACAAAAAAAAATTCAGAAAAAAAGCAAACCATCAATTGAGAACCTTGATTTAACTTTTTTAGAAAAAAATATAAAGAAAGAAAAAAAACTGACCCAAGAACTGAGTGGATACATTAAAAAAATTGAAGAAATACAATCTCAAATAGATACCAATAACCGGCTACTACAGAATTTAAAGTCCACTAAAAATCAACTGCTGTAACATCAACAGTAAAACATTTTCATTTCCAATGAATCGTAGTAATTGCCTAAAACATATTAAATTAGCAAAAATCGTTTTTTAATACATTAAAATTCAGTAAAAATATTTTTTATTTAATCTCTCATTCAGGAGTCTCTATGATTAAAGCTAAAAGAGAAGAAATCACCACCCCAATCTCACCAATCACTCAACACACAAAAAATAGAATTGCCTTAAGCCATATTAATGGAATTAAAAATACACAGCTAAAAAATTCGCCTAATCAGGCTAAACTAAGTAATAAAAATTCACTTACAGAAGAAAAAAATATTTTCAATTCTAATATAGAAAAAATAAACTCACTAGAAAACATATTAATTCAAAAAAAATTCGACATTACATCAACCGTAAAAAATTTAAAAAAAGACATAGAAAAACAAATAAATAACATTTTAAAATCTGAAAGTATTCATGATAAAAACTATGCTACAAATGAAACCCTGAACAAACAAAAAGATATAATAGAGTATTATACATATAGCCTAAAGGAGTTAAATAAAAATGAAATTTTGACACGAAAATCCAAAAAAATTAAAGATGACATTATAGAGTTAAAGTCAGCTATAAAATATGAGTCAAAAATCAAAGGTCTTAACTATTTAGAGAAAAAACACTCATTCTTGAAATCATCACACGATGAAATATTAGACACGATTGATATAGAAGATAAAAATGAAAAACTAGAAAATCTAATCAAAATACAAAACTCTATTAAAAATTTATTAAAAATAGAATTAAAAAACCTCAAAGGTAAAGTTTACAACATAACCTCCGATTATCAGAAAGAAAATTTAGTCAAAAAATTAAACATTGATAAAAATAGACTTATGAAAGAAAAAGAAAAATTAATTGAATTTAACATAAGACTTCAACATGATAATAAACTGTTAAATTTTTCAAAACTTCAATTGATAAAAGAAAAAGAGATATTGGCTAGATTAGTTGAACACCTCGAAAAAGAAAAACAACAACCTAGTAATAATAAAAACAATAACACCAAGCTATTAAAACGCAGAGAAAACATGCAAAAAGATGAGCGACCTCATAAGAAAAGTATCACCTGTAATTTGAGTCAACGTATTGATTCAAAATTACAACTTAAAAGCTCAGAAAAATCACACAATATTGATAAGTTAATTGATGATGCCTTAAAGTTAATAGATAGTGATCATGAAAGCCAACCAACTAACGCAGAAAAAAAATATGCAAGTAATGTTAGCCTAAATTCTACTTCAGATTACTATTCTGAAAATGATAGCTTAGTGAGCGACACTTCATCTCGTAACGTAAACAAAAAGGTAGAACTTGTAAGATCGAGCAAACAACGTTCAACATCCAATAAGAAGAAAATTAATGGACCCCTAGCTCGTCACAAAGATAATTGCCTATCTGCGGGAATATCAACACTCAGTACACCTGAACAATTACAAGCGAGACTGTCCGAAAGAAATAATAAAATAAAAGCCAGAAACCATAATAAAAAATGATATGGTTAAAATAAGTTGCAGAGGGCTCTCCCCTCTGCAACTTTCAATTAGCTATTAGCCCAACAACTTCCCAATCGCCTTCTCTAATTTCTCCATACCACTGTTGATTTCTTCTTCCGAAATAATCAGCGAAGGCGTAAAGCGCAGTACGTTAGTGCCAGCGTTTAACATCATTAGCCCTTCTACTGCACTGGCTTGTAAGATATCTTTCGAACGGTTGAATAACCTGCCGTCAAGCTCTGCACCAATTAAAAGCCCCATTCCTCTGATTTCAGAAAAAATGTTATATTTATCATTCAGCTTATTTAAATGTGCAACAAATAACTCGCGACGTTTTTCGACACCGTTTAACACTTCTTCGGTATTAATAATATCAAATGCCGCATTACCCACCGCACAAGCTAATGGATTACCACCATATGTGGTGCCATGTGACCCCACTTCCATCGTTTTAGCAATTTCTTCTGTAGTGATCATGGCGCTGATAGGGAAACCACCACCCAGTGCTTTTGCCGTGGTTAAAATATCAGGCGTCACATTGTAATGCATATAAGAAAATAGCTTACCAGTACGCCCCATTCCACTTTGTACTTCATCGAAAATTAATAAGGCGTTATTTTCATCACACAGCTTACGAACACCTTGCAGAAATTCTGACGTAGCGGCAGTGACGCCACCTTCGCCTTGTACGGGCTCTAACACCACGGCACAGGTATTTTCATCAATCACCGCTTTAACTGCATCAAGGTCGTTAAAAGGTACATGGATAATGTCCGCAGGCTTTGGCCCAAAACCGTCTGCGTATTTAGCTTGCCCACCAACCGAAACGGTAAATAGTGTGCGGCCATGGAACCCCTGCTTGAATGCAATGATTTTGGTTTTATAAGGACTGTATTTTGTGATGGCATAACGACGCGCTAGCTTAAAAGCCGCTTCATTGGCTTCTGAACCTGAGTTCACAAAAAATGCGCGATCGGCAAATGTCGCTTGAGTGATCTTTTGCGCGAGTTTAAGTGCTTGTTCATTGGTAAAGATATTACTGACATGCCAGAGTTTTTCACTTTGCTCGCGGACTGCTGCGACTAAACTTGGATGGCAATGCCCTAACGCTAAAACGGCAATTCCGCCTGCAAAATCAATGTATTCTTTGCTCTGCTGATCCCAAACTCGGCTTCCTTCGCCTTTTACTGGAATAAACTCAGCGGGCGAAAATATAGGCAACATGACCTGGTCAAAAGTCTGCCGATTTACTGATTGTTGTTCTGTCATACCCCTCACCTGCTCTAACTGGATGCTTAAGTGAAAATATAAGCATCAAATATGAATAAAAAATCACAAAAGAGCAATAGGCAAGGGGGAAATATGCATAATTAATTTATTATTAGTAATATTGCCAGACTAATACTTTAAAAAGTTGTTCAATAACTCATGGCCTTGTTCACTCAAAATGCTTTCAGGGTGAAACTGAACGCCTTCGATTGGTAAGGTTTTGTGCCGTATTCCCATGATTTCATCTACATCACCGTTATTCAGTGACCATGCTGATACATCAAAAGAAACAGGAAGTGTCTCTGCTGCAATAACGAGAGAATGATAACGAGTGACCGTCAACGGGCGGTTCAAACCTTTAAACACACCTTGATGGTTATGATGAATTGCGGATGTTTTTCCGTGCATCACTTCACGGGCTTTGACGACTGATGCGCCAAAAGCTTGCCCTATAGCTTGGTGGCCAAGGCAAATCCCCAAAATAGGCAATTTCCCCGCAAAATACTTTATCGCCTCAAGGGAGATCCCAGCTTCATCTGGTGTACATGGCCCAGGTGAAATCACCAGATGCGTAGGCGAAAGCTGTTCAATTTCTTCGATGGTAATTTCGTCATTACGTTTTACAACAACCTCAGCACCTAACTCACAAAAGTACTGGTAAAGGTTGTAAGTAAATGAATCGTAATTATCAATAAGTAGAAGCATAGTAGCCTATCCGACTGATTTTTATCATTATATATTATATCCCATGCATATTTTTCGGATATTGACAATCAGAACGATGATTAAAACACCACGAAAAATAACAAAGGGCGGCTATCATAGCACAGCCTAAGCAAGAAAATAGCCTATTTAAGTCAAGGAATGCTTTTTATCCATAAAAATTTCCATATAAAAATCATGGAATTATATTTACACCCACATAACAATTTCATAATGAGATTAAGAATTACTTTAAATACAAGGGAGTAAAAGTATTGACTAAAACGATGAAATTCAGACAAACTTTTCGTGGATTTAATAGACAAAAATTAAATTAGAGCCAAAATTAGCACTAAAAATAGAGCTAAAAGCAAATTTAAAAAAAATCCTGCAGCGGTGATGAAAGAACCGGATTTCACTACAGCATAATTGCTATAAAATTAAGCTTAAGAATGATGCATATCGTCTTGCTTATACAGTGAAAAGTGATAATTCCAGTGATATTAATGTCACCGTAACCATTATTGCGGTAGATAGGCGTGATGAAATGTATAGCGAACTTAAAAAACGGCTTTTTGAGTAGTAAAAGTGGGTAAACTCATCCGCTTACCCACCAAACAGCATTAAGGCTTTTTAATCACTTCAGCTGAAATGATTGTAATTGGTTCTACGGGAACATTTTGGTATGGGCCGACATTCTCCGTTTTCACTTTAGAGATTTTATCTGCAACATCCATGCCTTTAACCACTTTACCAAACACGGCGTAACCAAAGTCACGTTGACCGTGGTCTAAAAATGCATTATCTGCAACATTAATAAAGAACTGGCTTGTTGCGCTGTCTTTATTTGCTGTACGGGCCATTGAAATGGTACCGCGTAAGTTACGCAAGCCATTATCCGCTTCATTTTTGATAGGTGCGCGAGTTTGTTTTTGCTGTAAATCTTTATCGAAACCGCCACCTTGGATCATAAAACCAGGAATAACACGGTGGAAGGTTGTTCCGTTGTAATAACCTTCATTAACATATTGGACAAAGTTTTCTGTCGTCACTGGTGCTTTCTTACTGTTCAATTCTAGTTCAATATTACCCGCAGACGTGACTAATTTGATGTAAGTCTCACCCGCCGATAATGCAAAAGAGGAGGCGCTCATTGCGCAGACGGCCAAAAGTGGCACAAAAATTCGTTTTAACATGTAAGATCCCTTTCGTTATGACATATTACAACTGCAATTAGGCAATTCTAGAGCGAAGCCATCAAGATTGCTAAAGATTTACCTATATTTACTCCAAAAGCTTGAAAATCACTAATTGCGTTAGATTGTAGACCAATTTCGATAAAAAACGTCGATAATTGTGACTATTTATCCATTGCCTACTTTTTCTACTCTTATCTGGTCATTCATTATAGGATTACCCAAGCGCGGGTAATATTTCGAGTTGTCGGAAGAGGCCAAGCAAAGCTATAATCCCCTCGCCTTTTGAGGCTAACTCAGGGAGAACGACAAATGGCAATTAAGAATCATAACTATCAGATGGCAAAATTTGTCATCAGTGCACCCGATATTCGTCATCTACCCAAAGATACGGGTATTGAAGTGGCTTTTGCTGGCCGCTCAAATGCAGGTAAATCCAGTGCGTTAAACGCATTAACACAGCAAAAAAGCTTAGCACGTACCAGTAAAACACCTGGAAGAACTCAGCTCATCAACCTATTTGAAGTTGAAGAAGGTGTACGTCTTGTTGATCTTCCAGGCTATGGTTATGCCGAAGTTCCCGAAGAAATGAAACGCAAATGGCAACAAGCACTTGGCGAATATCTGCAAAAAAGAGAGTGCATTAAAGGCCTCGTCGTTTTAATGGATATCCGTCATCCGCTAAAAGATCTCGATATGCAGATGATTGAATGGTCTGTCGCGATGAATGTGCCAGTCTTAGTCTTGCTGACAAAAGCCGATAAGCTGGCATCAGGCGCAAGAAAGAAACAGCTTACAGAAGTGCGTGAAGCTCTGGCACCATTAGAAGGGGATATTGAGGTTGAATATTTCTCTGCACTGAAAAAGATTGGTGTTGATAAACTGCGAATTAAGCTAGATAGCTGGTATAACACGCCAGCGTAACCGACCAAACAAGTGAGTCACTGATGGCTCACTAACCTGCCTCAAATCTAATTGCCTGAATTTTAGATAAAAAAATGCTCCAGTCAAAAACTTTGACTGGAGCAGCTAATATTCAGCTAAATCCGATTACGTGAAGTAAAAGGTCTGAAAGATAGAACATCTTACCTCTGTACCCTACGCCTATTAATGTACTTTATTTTTCGCTCGAAAAAAAGTCTTTTTGTAGTTTTTTTTCAAAGCTTACTACGATTCAGCTACCCATATATTCAAATCAAGATAAAAAATCGTATTTTTATTACATATTTATGAGAGCTACATCGCATAAATATGTCATTTATTTTTAATTTTTCAAGTTAAAATTCAGTGAATTATCGAGTAATTATGTTCAATTTGCAGTCAATAATACCAAACGCATAACTACCCGAAACGTATTCATAAAAAAAGCGCCTAATAAAATTTCATTAGGCGCTTCTCAACTTTAAGCTCATCAAAAACTAGTGGGCTTCATCCCAGTTATTCCCGATACCAACTTCCACTTTGAGCGGTACATCAAGCTTCAAGCTTTGCTCCATCAGGGCTTGTACCTGAGCTTGAACACGCTCTAACTCAGACTCTTTGACCTCAAAAACCAATTCATCGTGTACTTGCATTAACATATCTGCTTGTGGTTTTTCCGTTTGTAGCCAGTTATCGACAGCAATCATCGCTTTTTTGATGATGTCAGCTGCAGTGCCTTGCATTGGGGCATTGATCGCTTCACGCTCTGCGGCCTTACGGCGCATACCGTTGCTGGATTTTATATCTGCTAAATATAATCGACGCCCTTCTAAGGTTTCAACATAACCCTGTTCAGATGCCTGTAAACGCGTATTTTCCATATAACGTAGAACACCTGGATAACGTTCAAAATATAAATCCATATAACGCTGAGCTTCACCCCGCGGGATGCCTAACTGACGCGCTAAACCAAAAGCACTCATACCGTAAATCAAGCCAAAGTTAATTGCTTTTGCACTGCGACGTTGATCGCTAGTCACTTCATCAAGAGGAATACCAAACACCTCTGCTGCCGTTGCTTTATGAATATCTTTCCCTTCTGCGAACGCGGTAAGTAAGCCTTTATCCTGAGATAAATGCGCCATAATACGTAATTCAATTTGTGAATAGTCAGCCGCCATGACTTTATAACCATCACGCGCCACAAACGCTTGGCGAATTCGCCGCCCTTCTTCTGTTCTTACAGGAATATTTTGTAAGTTAGGATCTCGTGAAGATAAACGCCCTGTTGCCGTAACCGCTTGATGATAAGAAGTATGAACGCGGCCAGTACGCGGGTTAATCATGAGTGGCAGCTTATCTGTGTAGGTCGACTTCAGTTTGGCTAAGCTTCTGTGCTCCAAAAGCAATTTAGGTAACGCATGGTTAAGCGCTAGCTCTTCCAATACCTCTTCATTCGTTGATGCTGCACCACTTGGCGTTTTCTTAATCACGGGTAATTGCAGTTTTTCAAATAAAATAGTCTGCAACTGTTTTGGTGATGCAAGATTAAACTCTTCGCCCGCCAGTTCAAACGCTTCTTTTTCCAATTCAGCTAAACGCGCCGTGATCACTTTGGATTGTGCTGCCAGTGTCGCTGCATTAATTAATACCCCTTTGCGCTCCATGCGAACTAACACAGGCACCAGCGGCATTTCGATATTTTCAAAAATGTGCTTCAGTTTTGGCTCCGCTTCTACTTGCGGATAAAGTGCTTGATGCAGCAACAAGGTAACATCAGCGTCTTCAGCTGCATAATTCGCGGCTTCTTCTAGCGCAATCTGATTAAACGTCAGCTGCTTTTTACCTTTACCTGCAATCTCTTCAAAACTGACCGTTTTATGGTTAAGGTGGCGTTCTGCAAGGCTGTCCATATCATGACGTCCCATACCTGCCACACTATTTAATACATAGGATTCCAGCATGGTATCATAGCCAATACCTTTTAATTCAATGCCATAGTTTTCTAAAACTTCCGCGTCATATTTCAGGTTTTGACCAATTTTGAGAATTTTTTCGCTCTCAAGAATCGGTTTCATCGCTTGAAGGACTTCATCAAGCGGTAACTGAGCGGGTGCATCAAGGTAATCGTGGCCTAAAGGCAAATAGGCCGCATGACCCGCTTCAATCGCAAATGACATGCCGACCAAACGCGCTTCTTGCGTGTCTAAGCTGTCAGTTTCGGTATCAAAAGCAAATAAAGAGGCGGCGCTCAGTTTTTCAATCCAGCGGTCTAAATCGGCTTTTTCTAAAATAGTTTGGTAGTTTTCAGCGCTGAGTGTTGGTGTCGCAGGCGCCGCGGCTTTCACCGTTGCCATTGCTGGCGTTGGAGCAGCTTTAGTACTGGCACCTTTGCCATCCATCCAAGAGCCATTTTCAACATCCGCTAACCAACGTTTAAATTCATAGCGGCTAAATAACTGATGAAGCTTATCTGCATCAATTTCAGTCACTTGTAATTCTTCACATTTTTTATCTAGCTCTACATCGGTTTTGATCGTCGCCAGTTGGTAAGATAAAAACGCAAGTTCACGGTTTTCCGCCATTTTAGGGGCTAAGGTTTTTGAACCTCTAAAACCTAATGGCGCGATAGCATCAAGGTCGTTGTAAATGGCGTCTAAACTACCAATACCTTGTAACAGTGCTAATGCCGTTTTTTCGCCAACACCCGGTACACCCGGAATGTTATCTGACGAGTCACCCATCAATGCGAGGAAATCAATAATAAGCTCAGGAGGCACGCCGTACTTATCCTTAACTTCATCGGGACCTAAAATAGTGTTGTTCATGGTATTAATAAGAGTGATATTTGGCTCAACCAATTGCGCCATATCTTTATCACCCGTACTAATCAAAACAGGTATACCTTTACGGCTCGCCTCACGGGCTAACGTCCCGATAACATCATCAGCCTCTACGCCTGAAACAACCAGCAACGGTAACCCCATCGCCTCAACCATTTCATGTAATGGCGCTATTTGTGCCCGCAAGTCATCAGGCATCGGTGGGCGGTGTGATTTATAACTTTCGAATAATTCATCGCGAAACGTTTTTCCCTTCGCATCGAAGACAACCGCGACATGGCTAGGCTTATATTGCAGCATTAAACTGCGCAACATATTGAGCACACCATACATGGCACCTGTAGGCTCACCTGCGCTGTTTGTAAGCGGAGGGAATGCATGATAAGCACGGTATAGGTAGGAAGAACCATCAACCAAAATAAGGGGGTTTTCTGCAATCTGAGCCATAGTCTGTCATCATCTTGTTAATCGGGAATGAAGAGCCATAGGATGCCATAATGTGGCTTAGGATACATCCCAAGTTTTACATTACGCCAACCCTCTGCCGAAATTCTGTTGAAATCGCGACCAATTTCAAACAAATGATCGCTAATTCAAGCCAACGAAGTGATTATTTACCCCATGGCTAATCACACTACGTAATGGAATATCCTGTGGATAACCGTGTGTATATATTTATGTTATTGATTGAATTCAATAAGAAAGAGGTTGTTTGTATATAAAAACAAGAAATAAAAATCAATGGGTTAGCTAATACATGTTTTGATTTAACACAAGATGAAGAGAGTCGTCGAATTGTGGATATTGATTCAGCAGTGAGGGGAAATAGCTTGATGGCGGCATGATTTGCCACCATCAAGAAGGCTTACTTTTTATTCACTAAGAAATTCACCACATTGGAGAACTCTTTGCCATAGTCTTCCGCTTTATCAGCTGAAATACCGTTGTTGCGGACTTGATATTTACCATCAACAAATAATGCTGGCACACCACGCAGTTTTAAATCTTGGGCAGCATTTTGCTGTTTTGCCACCACAGATTTGACCACGAAGCTATTCAGTGCTGCATCATACTCATCACCAGAGATACCTGCTTTGATGAAAGCATTACGGATATCAGCTTTGCTGTTGATAGTTTGTGTTTTTTGGATGCCTTCAAACAGAATTGGCGTCACTTTATCTTCTGCTTTCAATACAATAGCAACTGCCCACGCTTGCGTTAAATCAGCGCCTAAAGGCCCTAAGAAATCAACGTGATAACGTTCCATTTTTACGCCTTCCGGTAAATTTGCTTCTACCGTTTGTGGCACTTTATACACACTTTCAAACTGGTAACAGTGTGGGCAGTAAAAAGAGAAAAACTCTAAAACTTGTGGCAGGTTTTGCACAGGTTTAACATCGGTATACTCTTTACCTTCCGTGTAATTTGCCGCTGCAGCACCAAAAGACATGGCAATACCAAGCAAAGCCAACATAATTTTTTTCATAGACTACATTCTCCAAAAACAAAGACTTAAATGTTAAAACTGCGGGGTTAATTGCAAAGGAGCATCCTGCAACCGTTCAATTTGCTGCGCAAACTCAATAGATTGCTTTTGCCAAAAATCATCAGCCTGTAGCCACGAAAACGCCCGAGGAAATGCAGGGTCTTGCCAACGGCGAATAATCCACCCGAGATAGTGAACCATACGCATCGCCCTAAGCGGCTCAATCAGCTTCAGCTGTTTTACATCAAAATCAGAAAACTCATTATAAGTTTCTAATAACGTATCTAATTGAATGAGTTGCTCTTGGCGTGAGCCATTGAGCAGCATCCATAAATCTTGAATCGCAGGGCCATTGCGCGCATCATCGAAATCCACCATCCAAGCCTCATCACGCCACAAGATATTGCCTGGATGGCAATCCCCTTGCAGCCTTAGGGTAGATAAGCTTGTTGGCCATTGCAGTTTGACCTGCGCAACCAGCTTATCCAACGATGTTACAAATGGCTCTTTATCGCGTTCTTTTAACAATGAACTTGAAACAATAATATCGCGCGGTTTATCAAGGTATTCATCCACGCCTATTGTCGGACGAAATACAAAGTTTTTACGCTGACCAATTTGATGAATGCGCCCTAATAAATGCCCTACGCTTTCGAGCTGAAATAAGTTGTCTGTTTCATATTGCCGCCCACCGATACTCGGAAAAACAGCAAACATAAAGCCACCAAACTCCAGCACCGTTTGCCCAGCAAACTCAAGAGGGGCTGCAACAGGAAGTCCTTCATCATGTAATTCTAGCGTAAAATCATGTTCTTCTTGAATTTGCGACCGATTCCAACGTTCAGGCCGATAAAACTTCACCACATAACGTTGACGATTTTCATCTTGAAACTGAAAAACGCGGTTTTCATAGCTGTTTAATTCAGTCAGCCCTGATTCTAGGTAAATCCCCGCTTCCATTAGCGCGTCTAAAATCAAGTCAGGTGAAATCCCACTAAAATGGAAATTCGAAGGTTCTATCTCATTCATGATTTAGTCTTTTATGATCCCACGAGCACGCAAAATGGCCGTTTTAAAGTCATCTTCATAGTCTTTTTTTAGCCCAGGGATCACATCGTTACTGTCAGTGCCACGCATTTTCAGATGATAAATCAATACATCATCCGTTAATTCAGATAAGCTGCCTTTAAAGCCCGCTTCATCAGCAAGTTTCTGCAATAATTCAACAAGGTTTAAATCTGAGTTATCTTTCCAAACAGGGTGCAGAAGCTCAATAACTTCATTTAAGCGATGGCATTTCATGTTTATTCCTTTATCACGAATATTCGATACAAGTTATCAATAATCATACAAGAGAAAAAGCGAACTGTTGTCAATCTACGTAAAGTTTAGCGCCAATACGTACGAATATTCATTGATTTTATAGCAAAATAGAATAAATTTTAGCAATTACTATACGCGAAAGTGTTTGCAGGTAAGTTGAAACATTTTCTTGAAGATATTCAAGGATATTGAATATGTCATTTCGACAGTCAATTACAGGGGTCATACTGGCAGGTGGCCGAGGAACACGTATGGGCGGGCAAGATAAAGGCTTAGTGCCTTTGTTAGGCAAGCCTTTGTACCAATATATCCTCGCACGCTTATCCCCCCAAGTTCACCAAGTGATGATTAATGCCAATCGCAATCAAGATGAATATCGTCAAAGCCAATTGACGGTTATCACGGATTTAAATGCGGATTTTTCAGGCCCTTTAGCAGGTATGCAAGCAGCTCTTCGTTGCGCCAAAACCGATTGGCTGCTATTTGTCCCTTGCGATGTTCCTTCTTTCCCATTGAATTTAGCGGAAAAAATGTTCATGGAAAAAGATCAGCATTTGGCCTGTTACGCTCAAGATACCGAGCGCGAACACCCCACTTTCGCCCTGTTACACCGCAGTCTCCAATCCCAACTCGATGATTATCTCGCCAGAGGTGATCGCAAATTGATGCTGTTTATGCAGAAAATCAATGCAAAAGGCATCACGTTCTCATCAGAATCTGGTTCATTCGCTAACTTGAATACGCCAGAAGATAGCCGTAACTGGGAGTTACAACAAAAATAGCCATGAAACAAAATACGCTACCTCTACTCGGAATTACCGCCTACAGCGGCACAGGTAAAACAACATTATTAAAAAAAGTCATTCCACTGCTTAGGCAACGTAACGTCCGTGTCGGTTTAATCAAGCACACCCATCATGATATGGAGGTGGATAAACCTGGTAAAGACAGCTTTGAATTACGCAAAGCAGGTGCTGACCAAACCCTTGTCGCCAGCGAAAAGCGCTGGGCGCTTATGACAGAAACCCCAGAATCCAAAGAAATGGATCTGTATTATTTAGCAAGCCGTTTTGATCCTGCGTCTTTAGACTTGATTCTCGTCGAAGGATTTAAACATGAGACGATCGATAAAATCGCTTTATTTCGATCTGAGGTTGGAAAACCACTGAATGGCCTGATCGATAACTATGTAGTCGCTGTCGCCAGTAATGAAATCATTGATACTCAAGTGCCACAGCTTGACATCAATAACCCAGAACAAGTGGCTGATTACATTGTGTCTTGGTGGCAAAAAAGCCAATAACTGCGCACATTGCGCCTATTAGTTGCATAAATAGGCGCAATACGTATTAAATGAAAATAAACAAGACTTATGACTCGTACTCAACGCTTGCTGACCTTATTACAAATCTTAAAAGAAAACCGTTATCCAATTACGGCAGAAGCCCTTGCCTCCCAGCTGGAAGTAAGTATTCGCTCCGTCTACCGCGATATAGAATCTCTCCGAAATCAAGGGGCTGAAATTGTTGGGGAAGCAGGTATCGGTTACCAACTCAAAACAGGGTTGTTATTACCGCCATTAACCTTTGATGAAAATGAATTAGAAGCATTGATTTTAGGTTTGCGTTGGGTAAAAAGTAATGCAGATACTGAACTTAAAAATTCAGCCATACGTGCAATCAGTAAAATCAATGCGGTGGTCGCGGGGAATGCCCAAAAGATCCTCAATCAAAATACCTTATTTGCCCCTACAACCCATTATTATGACATCAATGATAAAATTGCTAAGGACTTACGCTTAAGTTTGCGAAAAGAGTGCAAAGCCCGAATGACTTACCTTGATGGCCAAAACCAATCAACCGAACGCGTTATTTGGCCAATTGCCATTGGTTATATGAAAGAGTCCCAAGTCTTAGCAGCATGGTGTGAATTACGAGAAAGCTACCGTCACTTTCGCTTGGATCGTATTCAGTCGTATTTTGCACTTTCCGATAAACTACCGTATCCAAAGGAATATTTATTAGCACGATGGCAAAAAGACGTGTTGTGTGTCTCTCCTGACAATTTCTGACACTCCCCTCCCTTATAGTAAGTACTCAACTTCATATAAGGGAATAACCATGAGCGAACTCGTCCTTTTTACTAACTCAATGTCACGCGGCAATACCGTCGATTTATTATTAAAAATCCTAGATGTTCCTTACAAACGCATTGAGCTAGGCTATGGCGCAGACATGCACACCGCTGAATACCTCGCGATTAACCCGATGGCTAAAGTGCCTGCATTAGTTGATGGAGATGCTATCGTCACTGAAACTGCAGCGATTTGTACTTATTTAGCAGATAAGTTCATTGAAAAAGGCTTAGCACCTGCACTGGATGACCCAAAACGCGCTGCTTATTATCGTTGGTTTTTCTTTACCGCAGGGCCAATTGAATCAGCCTTTACGGTCAGTGACTTAGGTATTCAATTAAACGAAGAGCAGCAAAAGTCGTCTGGCTTTGGCTCTGTTGAACGCACAATGGCCTGCTTAGAGGTGGGTTTAAACAGTGCTAACCCATTTATTTGTGGCGAACAATTTACCGCTGTCGATGTATATGTCGGGGCATTTGTGATGTTTTTAGTCAAATACCAAATTATGGAAGCCACTCCTGCAATGAAAAAATACCTTGATAGCTTAGCAACCATCCCTGCAATTGCAGAGCTACTGGAAAAATAATTTCAAAAAAAGCTAAGCTCATCAAAGCTTAGCTTCTGACTGCTGACAAACCGATTAGGTTTGACTGCAGGTTGGATAGGTTTTGAAAACAAATTAGGAAAATCAATTTATTGATTTTCGGCTGATAACACAAAGCAGGAAAAACGACGCTTTTATCCTGCTTTGTCAACAACCTCAAGCTAAGATCATCAAAGTTAAGCTTTTAAATTTAGATGGCAATGCTTAACGCATCGTCACAAACTCTTCCGCTGCGGTTGGATGGATAGCCACGGTATTATCGAAATCTTTCTTGGTTGCGCCCATTTTTAATGCGACCGCAAAACCTTGAAGAATTTCATCCATACCGAAACCAATACCATGAATTCCGACAATCTTTTCATCTTCACCAACACAAACTAACTTCATGCGGCAAGGTTGGCGATGGGAAGTCACTGCGGTATACATCGCCGTAAACGATGATTTATAGCTTTTCACATTGTCTGCACCGTATTTTTCAACGGCTTCTGGCTCGGTTAAACCGACAGTACCAATTGGCGGATGCGAGAATACAACAGTCGGGATATTACTGTAATCTAAGTGCTCATCTGGCTTGTTATTAAACAAGCGCTCAGATAAACGACGCCCTGCGGCTACCGCCACTGGTGTTAATTCCACTGCACCCGTGTTATCACCAACCGCATAAACACCTGCAACGTTAGTGTTTTGGTATTTATCGACCTTGATGTAGCCTTTTTCATTTAACGCGACACCTGTTGCTTCAATATTCAGGTTATCTGTCATTGGCTCACGACCAATAGCCCAAATTAATGCATCGACAGTCTGTTGATGGCCGTTTTCCAATTTCAACGTCAATGAACCATCGGCATTTTTCACCACTTCTTTTGGAATTGATTCAGTGTGCAGTTTTGGCCCTTCGGTGTTCATCACTTCCACCAGCGTTTCGACAATCAGTGGGTCAAATGAACGCAATGGCGCATGTTTACGGACAAATAAATGCGCTTCAGCCCCTAAACCATTTAATACACCCGCCAGTTCAACGGCAATATAACCCGCGCCAACAACCGCCACGCGTTTTGGTAAATCCGCCAGTTCGAAGAAACCATCGGAAGTCATGCCGTACTCTGCACCTGGGATCGCAGGGATCACAGGACGACCACCTGTTGCAATCAAAATATGATCGGCAGTATAGGTTTCACCATCCACTTCAACAGTATGCGCATCCACAAAACGCGCAAAACCGCTGATCACATCCACTTTATTATTCCCTAATACACGGTCATAGGATTGGTGAATACGATCAATATAAGCAGTACGACTCTCAATTAAGGTTTTCCAATCAAAATGGTTAATGGTTGTGTCGAAACCATAATCAGGGCCATAGTTGCGAATGGCTTCTGAAATTTGCGCAGCATGCCACATCACTTTTTTCGGTACACAGCCGACGTTAACGCATGTTCCGCCTAATGCTTTCGCCTCAATTAAGGCACATTTTTGTCCATACATCGCCGCACGGTTCATCGATGCAATACCACCGCTTCCGCCACCAATTGCAATATAGTCGTAATGTTTGCTCATAATTTGGTTATTCCCATTTATTGAATGACTTATTAATTCATTTTCTCGCAGGTCGCTATTCATTGTCATGAGATAAATAGCGATTTACGATAGTCCATGCCTGTTATTTCAATTGGTATGGCCTATTAATTAGGTGAATTACTCAGGCACAATCCACTCAACTAACGTGTGTCCTGTACCTTCTGGAACCAGCGTTTTATGCAACCACGGCAGCACATTTTTCATTTGCTGTTCAAGTTTCCAAGGTGGATTAATAACAATCATTCCTGATGCCGTCATACCGCGCTGGTCGCTATCAGGACGCACAGCTAACTCAATTTGTAGAATTTTACGAATGCCTGTCGCTTCTAATTGGTTGACCATGCGCTTAATTTGCTGGCGCAATACCACTGGGTACCAAATTGCATAAGTGCCTGTTGCGAAGCGTTTATACCCTTCCGCAACCGCTTTCACGACCGCTTCATAATCTGATTTCATCTCATAGGGCGGATCCATCAAAGCAAAACCACGGCGGCTGTGCGGAGGTAATTTTGATTTCAACTGTTGATAGCCATCTTCCCGTGAAACTTGCGCACGCCTATCTTTCAAAAACTCACCACGTAATAAAGGATAGTCGCTGGTGTGTAATTCAGTTAATACCAGTTTATCGTGTTCGCGTAATAAAAATTTGGCTAATAACGGCGAACCCGGATAATAACGTAAACGCCCGCCGTCATTAAGGCGACGCACTATATTCATATACGGCAGTAATTCTTCAGGTAAATCCGGCTGCTCCCAAATACGTGCAATCCCGTCGAGGTATTCACCGGTTTTTTCTGCATGTTCACCCGTTAATTGATAACGACCCGCCCCTGAGTGCGTATCTAAATATAAAAACGGTTTTTCTTTCTCTTTCAAAGATTCGATGATCAAGCTCTGTACTGTGTGTTTTAACACATCAGCATGGTTGCCTGCGTGAAAGCTATGACGATAACTTAACATGTAACGTTTATTTCCTGAGGAAATTCAACACTAACCACCATTGTGGTTACTATTAAATAAATGCGTAAAAGAGCGCCTTTTTGAATAAAAAATAGGCCGTATTGATTCTTGTGCGCCATTATAGCGAAATTTGGTCATAATTGTCACAGTCATAAAATCAGTAAAATCCGCATGACCTAAATGCGATAAAACGCTATCCTAAACACAAATTTTGACACATTTAAGGGAAAAAAAATGAAAAAGTTACTCATCATCACCGCAATTTCTGCTGTTTTTTTTACTAGCACTTCAGCAATGGCGGCTAAAGGCCAAAATGGCTGCGAAATAAAAAAACAAAATATTGAAGAACAAATTAAATACGCCAAACAACATGGTAACCAATATCGTGTTAATGGCTTAGAACAGGCGTTAGATAATGTAAATCGTTATTGCACACCAGAGTCTTTATACCGTGATAGCCAAAAAAATGTTGCTGAGAAAACTGAAAAAGTCCAAGAACGCGAAGCGGAATTACAAGAAGAAAAAATCAAAGGCAACGACCGCAGTAAAATCGAAAAACGTGAACGTAAATTAGCCGAAGCGCAAGAAGAACTGAAACAAGCACAAGCAGAATTACAAACCTACAAAGACGCTCTTTAGTCTTTCTCATTTCATTATTAACCGCGCTTCAATGCCTGTTTTCATTGAAAAATAGGCGTTGGAGTAAAGTTATCCCCAAATTTACGCTATAGTAATGGCAGGTTATCGTTAATAAACAGCAAATTGCTCGAAATACTGCATCAATTTAGCAGTAAAAATAAGAGGGACATCAATGTCAGATATGCAGGAAGACGAACAAAAAGAAACCAACAAACTGAAAGCGACACTGACAAAAAGCCTTGATGGCAGTAAAAAAGCCCTCACTTTCTCAATGCGTGTGGTGAATTTTATTACCGCGATCCCTTTTATTGCGCACTTAATTCGTACCGCACAGCGTTTTACTGACCGCATGGGCAACCAGTTTGGCGCTGCTATTACTTACTTCTCTTTTCTCTCATTAATTCCTGTATTGATGTTCTCCTTTGCTGCCGCAGGTTTTGTGTTAGCCAGTAATCCTGAACTCCTTGAAAAACTGGTTCGCAGCATCTCTGCCAATATTACTGACCCTACTCTCGCCAATACATTAGAAAGAACAATTGATACCGCAATTCGCCAGCGGACAACAGTTGGTTTAACAGGTTTGGCACTAGCCGTGTATTCAGGCGTTAACTGGGTGAATAACTTACGGTTAGCGATTTTGGCGCAATCAAGGCCTGTTTGGGAACGAAATGAAGATGAACAAGAAAATATCGTTTTCCGCTACATTCGTGATTTTTTTGCTTTAATTGGCCTATTAATTGCGCTGATTGTCACCATTACCCTGACATCCGTTGCAGGTTCAGCTCAAGCCACCATCGTCAGCACACTGGGCTTAGATGGTATTGAGTGGCTAAAACCAGCGTGGACGTTAATCGGTTTAGGAATATCCATCACAGCAAACTTCCTGTTGTTTTTATGGATATTTTGGATCCTACCACGCATGCAACACCGCCGCCGTTCCTTGTTCAAAGGCACACTATTAGCCGCGATTGGCTTTGAAATTATTAAATCAGTAATGACGTGGATTTTACCAAATTTGGCGTCATCACCTTCAGGTGCCGCATTTGGTTCTGTGCTGGGTCTAATGGCGTTCTTCTACTTCTTTGCTCGCTTAACCTTATTTTGTGCCGCATGGATTGCGACGGACGAACCCAAAGGCTCACAACAAGAAGCCACACTCTAATCATTTAATTAGGGGGAACTATCCCCCTGATTTGCCTAATCAAACGATGTTTGTAACTCTTTAGCCAGTATCTCGACTAGTTCAGCGGCGGGCAATTCACGTACCTTCGCCACATTTTGGCCTGCCCAGTGAGCCGCAAATTCGTCACTCCCTGCTTTTGTCGCGGCAGCATTCAGCTGCTTACCCACATCATAGGCGATTGGGTAATCTGGCAATTTACTCGGTTCATATTTTTTTCCTGCTTCCATAAACGAATTTATAATTCCACGAGCTGGACGTCCAGAAATCGCCGATGTTAACGCGGTATTATCTGTTGTTTGCTGTTTTAATTTTGCACGATAGCCCGCATTCGTCGCAGACTCAGGACATAACAAAAATGCGGTGCCAAGCTGTGCGGCTGCCGCACCATTGCCTAATGCGGCTTTGATATCTTGGCCATTCATAATCCCACCCGTAGCGATAATTGGCAGATGGGTATGCTGTGACAATAATTTCACCAGCGCTTGCGTAGTAAGTTCATCATCAGGCGCTTTTACATCAAACATCCCACGATGACCACCTGCTTCAATCCCCTGTGCAACTATCGCATCAATACCTACTTTTTCAATCGCCTGAGCTTCTTGCAGATTGGTTGCCGCAGCCATGGTATAAATCCCCTGGGCTTTTAACTGACTAACAACCTCGGCTGATGGCACATTGAAGTGAAAACTGACTACTGGTGGCTTCATTTCAAGGAACAAAGCCAACATGTCGGGATTGTCGAGAAATGAGAGGTAAATTTCACCCAATTGTTCAGGCGGCTGCGCATTAAATTGCGAGAATTGTGGTGATAAATAATCAACCCATTCTTGTTCATTTGCTTGGCTGCGTTTGGGCGTTAGATGGCAAAATACATTCACATTAAACGCTTTGTCTGTTAGGGCTTTCGTTTGTGTAATCAATTGCCGAGCTTGTTCAACAGAACTGGCCCCTAACGCTAATGACCCCAAACCACCTGCTTCTGAAACCGCAGCAGCCAATGCAGGTGTTGAAACAACCGCCATCGGTGCTTGAATGATGGGATAGCGTAAACCTAAGCGCTGTAGAAATGCATTTGAGTTATTCATTATCTTTCCTTTGTCTCAATGTCAGGGTACACTTTATGTTCTTATTTAAAGAATAAACATAGCATAATATTCACATAAAAAGAAAATGAACTCTGAATCTCTAAAAATATTTTGCACTGTTGCCGTCGAGCTCAGCATTACGCGTGCGGCGACTCGGTTAGGCCGCGTGCCATCAAATATCACCACCCGAATCCAACAATTGGAAGCGGATTTGGGCGAGTCACTTTTTATCCGTCAAAATAAACGCCTTGAGCTTTCCGAAGCAGGTAGGCAATTTCTTGATTATGCGCAGCGCCTGCTCGCATTAGAAGAAGAAGCTCGCCATGTGATAAGCGGTGGCCAAGATGGTGGACAATTACGAATTGGGAGTATGGAAAGTACAGCGGCTTGTCGGTTACCTTTACCACTAGCGCAATTTCACCAACAAAACCCAACCACGCGATTATTATTACGCACGGGGTCTTCTCTATCGCTCCTTGAGCAAGTGCATACAGGAAAACTGGATTGTGCTTTTGTTGCCCTACCTTCTTCACTCTATGAGCCTAGTCAGTTTTCACAAATGGGTATTAAAACAGAGGCTATTTGGCAGGAAGAATTGCAATTGTTACTCCCTGAACACGACCACAGTGCTCGCCATAATGCTGATATTAAGACTCGTTCACTCGCCGCATTTACCCAAGGATGCAGTTATCGCAATATTGCCGAGCAGTGGTTGGGGATCCCCGCTAATTTAGACTGGAATATTCAGGAGATGAATTCTTACCACGCCATGATTGCTTGCGTCACTGCGGGAAGCTGTGTCGCACTATTGCCCAAACACCTTATCGAGTCGATGCCAATTTCGCCATTGCGATTAGGCCGTATTCCAATCACCACCTGTAACACTCTGTTGATTTATCGTGAGAATTACCACGTACCCGCATTTAGCGCATTTAAAGCGTGCATCACGTCTTCGCGTAATGGGTAATATGGGAAATTCCCAATTGACGGCCTGATAAGGACTTTTGATGACAAACGTAATCCCACAACTGGAAAACTTATCCTGCGGGGTAGCTCTCTACTACCATAACCAACTTAAAAAAAGCGTTGGTACATTTTGTGCCAGAGGTGCATCACTGGATAACGCCCCGCTTACCGTCGATACCCCATTACGCATAGCGAGTAATACGAAAACCTTTACCGCTGCGGCAATTTTACGTTTAGCTGAAATGGGAAAAATTAATATTGATGATGCTATTTCCAAGCTGATTGACCCACAATATGATTCATTACTGAGTACTCAATACAACACCCAACAAATCACCGTTCGCCATTTACTCAACCACAGTAGCGGGTTACTCGACCACGCTGATGCAGATTACCTTAAAGAGGTTATAAAGCGCCCAGATTACCAATGGAGCCGCCTTGAACAAGTTGAGATGTATGTACGTAAGCAGTTCCCCTTTATCGCCCCCTCAGAGTCTTTTATTTATTCAGATACTGGATACATTCTACTCGGCGATATTATCGAGCGAATAACAGGACAATCCCTTGGTCAAGCTGTTCGAGAATTACTCAAGTTTGATAAAATCGGCCTAGAAAGTGCTTACTGGGAATATTTAGAACAACCACCACAAAGTGCATCGCCAAGGGCAAAACAATACCTTGGTAAGTTTGAAGGGACGCATATTCATGCCTCTATGGATGTCTATGGCGGCGGCGGGTTGATTATGTCAGCCAAACAAATGGCCCAATTTTTAGAAGCCTTATTTGAAGGGCAAGTTTTTGCTTCACACGAAACGCTAAAAACTATGTTAAGTGTCGGTTCCCATAAAGATGCCGAAAGCTATCGCTTGGGTATTATGGCGAGTGAAGTTAACGGTATAACCCTTTATTCGCATTTAGGTTTTTGGGGGTCTGTGGCCTACTATTCACCAGCAACAAAAACCAGTGCTGCGGGCTTTGTGGATGACAAAGAATCAAGAGACACACTGATTAGCGTGATTGAAACATTATTAACTGAACAATAATTATTGGGAAGAAATATAGCCTGTGTATTTACGCAGGCTATCTTTTTATCGATTATTGGGCAGCTGGAGTTGCTGGCGCAACTGGAGTTGGCTCTGGAGTTGTAGGAATTTTCGGCCAAAGAACTTTATTGAATTTCTGGCGAATTTGTTCTGCATCCATGGTTTGCTTATCTTTAGGCTGTGCTAAAACAAAAGCAGCCTCTTGGGACAGCAAACGTCTCGCTTCCATATTCACTTGCTCAAGGCTTTGTGCAGCTAAAAAAGCCTGCCTTAAGCGTTGATATTGCTCTGGTGCGATATCCACAACACCATTTTGCTGGGAAATCAAACGCTGGCTAATCAGGACATCCGTACTGGTGCGTGCATACGCAGCAAACAACTGAGACAACTGCACCTGTTTTTCTTTGATCATCTCATCGAACAACTCAGGTGAAATCCCGTTTTGATTAATTGCTGCCAGTTCACTCGCTACAAGGTCTGTTACTGCAGCCATTTTTTCTGGCGCTGCTGTAACGGTAAGCGTACAAGTCGCTTTTTGATATTGCACTCGGCAATCTAAACCAGGGACAACTTCATCTTGATTGAATTTTTGGTTAAATGATTTTTGTAACGTACGGTAAACTGCTTCACGCGCTAAATCACTCGCCCAATAACGCAATAAAATGTTTGAATCATTAATTGGTAACCAATCAATATCCCAAATTAAAGACAGGGTATCTTGTGCTGGTTGATCCTGCAGGATATCAATAGACTGCGGCTTAACGGTGGATAATACCGCCACAGAAACAGGTTCTGAACGTCTTCCTTGCAGCCCAGAGAAAGTTTGTGAGATTGTATCGGACAACATCCGTGAATCCACATGCCCCGCCACATAGAGTGTCATCACATCTGGCGTGTACCATTTTTGGTAAAAATCATTCACACCTGCGAGATCAACATTCCCACTAGGTTTCTGGCCTGGGTCATATCCCATCATGGCTGAACCCTTCAAACGCGCACGCCAAACGGGATCATTCGCATTTAATGGTAGCGTTGCAACAGGCACATTTTGAGCTTCTAGCCCATTGTGCAATGCTGCTTCTGTGTATGTTGCACCTGCTACTGATGTTGACAGCCAACTCAGCGCCTGTTTAATTAAATCAGGACGGTTGTTCGGTAAACTTAAGCTGTAAATCGTGTAGTCATAAGAAACCACGGCAGGAGGAATTGGCATATCTGGATCGGTCGCCTGTCGCCAAAACTCTTGTAAAGTCGCCGTCGGAAATGCTTCTGTTTGGTGAAGTAGCGCCATTTTAGGGATTAAATAGCTATAACCTTTTTCACTCGCTTTTTCTGATAATGAACCTGCTTTAATGGCTAACCTGAGCTGAATACGGTCATTCGGGCGCTGTGGTGTTTGTAATAATTGCCAGCTAAAGCCATTTTCTAGCTTTCCTTGCTGCCATGCTGGATCGGGTTGTAACGGTTCAGCCTGCGCAAATTGCGCAACTGACAGTAATACAACACTGATAATATACCGAACTTTCAAGCCCTGCATGTAAACCCCTATGTGTTTTATATCTTTATATTTAACCGCAAATTACAACGAATAAGTTAACGAAAAACGCGAACTTACTGGGTTAAACGATATCGTATGGCTTTATCCAATCTTTCATTGCCACCACTCTAACGATATTAGACCATAAAGCTGAAAGCATGTTCATGGCTTAGTCTGAATTTTGTTGTTTTCTTTGACGATTATAACCTTTTGCCAATAAACCAAGCTCATCATCGTGATGATAGCTAGATACGGTGACTTGATTTACCGATTCATTAGTTTGCAATTCAATCGCTATTTTACGTAATGGCCTAACAATCATACGACTAACACACCAGGTCATCGCAATTGCGATAATCAATACCAACAACAAATAAGTGGTCGTCATTAAAGCAAGCGTATTTAGTGCAAATCGATAAACTCGGTTCGAATCTACCTGTAAGGTCAAATAGCCTTGAGGCTTGGCTTGTAGCACAACATTGCCATAAGCATATAATGGCACTGTCATTTCCACAGGAATGCCCACAATATACTCTACCCATTCAGGTATCGGCTTTGGCGTCGCAAAACTTAAATTCATGACGGTAGCATCATCAACAGTAACTATCGCTTTTCCCATAATGCCAGAGGTTTTTAAGCTCACAAGCAACTTTTTCGCTTCGTTAAGATCTGAGCTTAGCAGAGAATCTGTTAATGGTTTTTGAATTTGCACAACAGCATTACTGAGCTGACCCAAGTAATCCTGCTTGCGCTGCTCTAGTAAGTAACTGAATTGAATAGCTAAAAAAAGCGCAAGTGAGAGTAATGTAATCGCAAAAAATGCAACCATACTTTTTAATGTTAGTGAGCGTTGGACTTGCGTATTCATTTGGCCACAACCTTCCTAATCAAGTCGCTTTTTAAAGAAGAACGAAAAACATCTGTCAGTATACTTGATTTTATCTGCAAAAGAGTAATTTAAAAAGAAAGATTGGATATTTAAGATAAGATACAGCTCGAAGAGAATTATGCACTAACTCCACAAATAAAATGGCAGAAAGAGGGACTTTCTGCCATTCAAAAATTTAACTTACAACAATCGTGTGTTTTTCGTCTTCATCGACAGCAAAACATGCGACAAGCTGCTGGTCATATTCTTTCAGTGTCGGTTGAAATTGTGTACATTGGCTAAATGCACGGCGGCAACGTGCAGCAAAAGCACAGCCAGGAGGTGGGTTCAACGGACTTGGCAATTCTCCCGTTAATTTAATGCGTTCACGACGTGAATCTGGGTTCAGCCTTGGGGTTGCCGAAAGTAACGCTTGTGTATAAGGGTGCAGAGGATTGTTAAAAATCTGCTCTTTCGTCCCTTTTTCCACACAACGCCCCAAATACATCACCATCACCTCATCGGCAATGTGTTCCACCACGGATAAATCATGGGAAATAAACACATAAGACAAGCCTAAATCCTGTTGAAGATCCATCATTAAATTTAACACTTGAGCACGTACAGACACATCTAGCGCAGAGACAGGCTCATCAGCCACCACAATATCAGGGTCAAGCATCAAACCGCGTGCAATTGCAATCCGTTGACGCTGACCACCTGAAAACATATGCGGATAACGGCTATAATGCTCTGTTTTCAAACCGACTTTAGCCATCATCGATAATACTTTTTCTTTCCGCTCTTCTTTCGAAAGCGATGTATTAATCACTAATGGCTCTTCCAATATTTGTCCCACTTTTTTACGTGGATTCAAAGACCCATACGGGTTTTGGAAGACGATTTGAATTTTTTGACGACGTAATTTTTCAGCTGATTTATCTTTAACTAACAGGTTTTGATCTTGGTAATACAACTCGCCATCTGAAGGTTGCTCAATCATCGTCAGCAAGCGGCCTAATGTGGATTTACCACAACCCGACTCACCTACAACGGCTAATGTTTTGCCCCTTTCGAGCTCAAATGAAACGCCATCCAGTGCTTTTAGCGTTTTTTCTGCACCAAACACACCTTTTTTGACGGAATAATACTTTTTCAAGTCCACGGCTTTTAGCAGTGGTGCTGCATGTTTGTCACTCATAGTGTTGGCCTCCCCATATCATCAAGCGGCATATGGCATTTAACTTGGCGATCACCAACGGTTTGTAACATTGGCTCTTCTTGGCGGCATTTCTCTGTGGCATACGGGCAACGCGGATTGAGCAAGCAACCCGTTGGCCTGTCATATTTACCAGGAACTACGCCTGGGAGTGAAGCTAAACGTGATTTATTCGTCGCAAATTCAGGGAGCGCACGTAATAACGCCTGTGTATAAGGGTGACGAGGATGTTTAAAGATATCACTCGCTTTTGCTGACTCGACAACTTGCCCTGCATACATCACGATAATGTGGTGAGCGGCTTCAGCAACCAATGCAAGGTCGTGAGTAATCAGCACCAGAGCCATATTTTCTTGCTGTTGTAATTCCAACAGTAATTCAATAATCTGTGCTTGAATCGTCACATCCAGTGCGGTTGTTGGCTCATCTGCAATCAATAACTTAGGACGACAGGCAATCGCCATCGCAATCATCACTCGTTGGCTCATCCCACCCGATAACTGGTGCGGATACACATCCAAGCGTGATTCAGGATCAGGGATCCCCACCATATCAAGTAGATCAATCGCTCGTTGCTTACGAGTACCTTTATTACCACCTTGATGAACTTTTAATGCTTCCATGATTTGATAACCCACTGTAAAGCACGGGTTCAAGCTGGTCATCGGATCTTGGAAAATCATCGCAACATCGGCACCGACAATTTGTCGGCGCTCTTTCTCAGGGATAGACAATAAATCACGGCCATCAAACTTTAATGAGTCCGCCATCACTTTTCCAGGATAGTCAATTAACCCCATAATGGCTAAAGAGCTAACCGATTTTCCTGAACCTGACTCGCCAACAATCCCGACGACTTGGCCTTTTTCAACGCTATAGCTGATCCGATCAACGGCGCGAAACGGAGCTTTGTCGTCGCCGAAATGTACCGAAAGTTGTTCTACATTTAACAGTGCCATTAAATTACCTCATCACTGCTTGAGTTTTGGATCAAATGCATCACGCAAACCATCGCCCATCAGGTTAAACGCTAATACAGTCAATAAAATTGCTAATCCTGGGAACGTCACGACCCACCATGCGCTCTGTGCAAACTGCAACACATCAGACAGCATTGTTCCCCACTCTGGCGTTGGAGGTTGAGCCCCCATACCAAGGAAACCCAAAGCAGCCATATCTAAAATAGCATTCGAAAACCCTAACGATGCCTGAACAATCAAGGGCGCGAGGCAGTTAGGTAAAATATTGACAAACATCTGACGAATAGCCCCTGCACCAGCAACACGTGAAGCGGTCACATAATCACGGTTTACTTCGACCAAAACGGCTGCACGCGTCAAACGGATATAGTGAGGCAATGCCACGAATGTCAATGCAATAGAAGCATTCACAATAGAAGGGCCAAAAATAGCCACTAGCACTAAGGCCAATAACAGGCTTGGCAACGCCAACATGATATCGACAACACGCATAATCAGCGCATCAACGACACCACCAAAGTAACCCGCAATCACACCAATTGTTACCCCCATGATCAGTGAAAGCACAACCACAAGGCAACCAACTAGCAGTGATAAACGGGCGCCATACATCAAGCGAGATAATAAATCGCGCCCAACGTCATCGGTGCCTAAAATAAATTGCCACGTTCCGCCCTCTTGCCAAACTGGTGGGGCAAGCAAAAAGTCACGGAATTGTTCATCTGGAGCATGAGGGGCGAGTACTCCTGCAAAAATCGCGATTAGCACCATCAGGATGATGTAAAACATCCCAACAACTGCCCCTTTGTTGCGTTTAAAATAGTGCCAAAATTCTTGTAACGGTGTCATCGGCTGTGGGGCGCTGACAACGGTTGGCTCAGTAGATTGAGACATTTAGCGCTCCTTATTTCTTATGACGAATTCTTGGGTTTACAATGCCGTACAGCACGTCGACCACTAAGTTAACGAAGATAATCAATGTGGCAACAAGCAACACACCACCTTGAACAACAGGGTAATCACGGCGTTGTAGCCCTTCGATTAACCAACGGCCTAGCCCTGGCCATGAGAAAATGGTTTCGGTCAAAATAGCCCCCGCTAGCATAACCCCAACCTGTAAGCCAATCACGGTGACCACTGGCAACAAAGCATTACGTAAAGCATGAATAAGGATAACCCTTGCACGGCCTAAGCCTTTCGCTCGTGCGGTACGGATGTAGTCTTCACCCAATACTTCCAACATGGAAGAACGTGTCATTCGCACAATAACGGCTAATGGGATCGTCCCCAATACAATGGATGGCAAGATAAGGTGTTCTAACGCATCAACAAAATCACCACTTTCCCCCCAAATTAGGGTATCAATAAGCATAAAACCCGTGAGTGGTTGTGAATCATCAAGGAAAACAGTGTCACTTACCCGCCCTGCAACAGGCGTCAAGTCAAGCTGTACCGACACTAACATGATGAGCATGATCCCCCACCAGAAAATCGGCATTGAATAACCTGTTAAGGAAAGTCCAATCGCGGTGTGGTCAAAAATCGACCCGCGTTTAACTGCGGCTAATACCCCAACAGGGATGCCAACAGAAATCGCGAAAATCATGGCACAGGTGGCTAATTCGACAGTTGCTAAAAAGCGTGGAACAAATTCTTCCCATACGCCAATGCGACTTTTTAGGGAAATCCCTAAATCGCCATGAAATATGCCATTGATATAATGCAGGTATTGTTTCCAAAGTGGCTGATCGAGCCCTAATTCAGCCATTAGATAGGCGTGTCTTTCGGGGGATAACCCTCTTTCGCCCGCCATGATCATGACTGGATCCCCAGGGATCATATGGACAAAAGCAAATGTGAGTAATGTAATACCGATAAACGTGGGGATCACAAGCCCCAATCGTCGGAGGATAAATTGCAGCATATCCTGAATCTCTTTAATAATGCCGTTGACGGCTCTTAGTCCGTTTGGCTACTCAGAAAATCACTTTTCTGGGTGCTCACAAACAACTGAACTTCTCTGCTTCTTTTAAAGAAGAAAACGCCCTTCGTTCCAAACCAGCAACGAAGGGCATAGACAGATTAGATACGATTACTTCTCGATGTCGACGTTTTCGAAGTGGTGCTTACCTAGTGGATCAACCACATAGCCTTTCACTTCTTTACGCACTGGTTCAAACACAGTTGAGTGAGCAATGATCAGCGCTGGCGCTTGGTCATGCATGACGACTTGTGCTTGTTTGTACAGTTCAACACGTTTGTTATGATCTGCCGTCATACGAGCAGGCTGGATCAGGTTTTCAAAGCTTTCGTTACACCATTTGGAGTAGTTAGAGCCTTGTTTTTTCGCAGCACAGCTAAATAATGTGGCAAAGAAGTTGTCTGGATCCCCATTGTCACCCGTCCAACCCATCATGACCGTTTGTGGCTCACCGTCTTTAGCACGCTTGAGGTATTCACCCCACTCATAGCTAACAACTTTTGATTTCACGCCAACTTTCGCCCAGTCTGCTTGGATCATTTCGGCCATGCGGCGTGCATTTGGGTTATATGGGCGCTGAACTGGCATCGCCCACAAATCAATTTCAAACCCATTCGGGAAACCTGCTTCTGCTAACAGTGCTTTGGCTTTTTCTGGATTATATTCATAATCCTTCACGGCATCGTTATAGCTCCACATGGTTGGTGGGATCAGGTTTTTCGCTTTTTGGCCTGCACCTTGGTAAACCGCTTCGATGATCGCATCTTTATTCACTGCCATTGACAATGCTTGACGAACCTTTTGATTATCCAGTGGTTTTTTCTCTACGTTATAAGAGAGGTACCCCACGTTCAGACCTGGTTGCTCTAACAAGGTAATATCTTTGTCTTGTTTCATGCGCTCTAAGTCAGCTGGATTTGGATATGGCATAACTTGGCATTCATTTTTTTGCAGTTTCGCATAACGTACTGAAGCATCAGGCGTGATTGAAAACACTAAGCGGTCAAGTTTTGGTTTTGTTCCCCAATATTGGTCATTCGCTTTATATAAAATGCGGGAGTCTTTTTGATACTGTTGTAAAACAAAAGGGCCCGTTCCGATAGGGTTTAAGTCAACTTTTTCAGGGGTTCCTGCTTTCAACATTTGGTCAGCATATTCCGCAGACAAAATGGAAGCGAAGTCCATTGCCATATCCGCTAAGAATGGTGCTTCAGGGCGAGTTAGTGTAATTTTTACTGTGTTATCATCGACTTTTTCAACTTTATCGATAATTTTATCCATATCCATTCCCATGAAGTACTCATAGCTACCGCCAGAAACTTTATGATATGGGTGGTTTGCATCTTTTTGACGCATGAATGTATAGATAACATCATCCGCATTGAGGTCACGAGTTGGTTTGAATTCTTTGTTTGAGTGCCATTTCACGCCTTTGCGTAGGTGGAAGGTATACACTTTTCCATCATCACTCACTTCCCAGCTCTCTGCTAAGCCTGGCTCAATCTCTGTAGTACCTAATTTAAACTCAACTAAACGATTATACAGCGGAATTGAACTTGCATCGTATGTTGTACCAGACGTAAATAACTGAGGGTTAAAGCCTTCTGGCGAACCTTCTGAACAGTACACTAATGTTTTAGCTTGTACTGATGCCGACACTGCTAATGCTGCTAGTGTTAATCCTACTGAAAGTAGACCTGTTTTTTTAATAGAGCGCATCTGTATGCTCCTGTGGTGTTCATGTTGTTTTTGCTCGATGACTAACCCCGCCATTAAAATGACAGAAGTAGTATCTGTATTTTTGTTATTCATTGAGCAATTAATCAACTGTCACTCACTTCGTCAATAGCTGCATTGACTCACTACACACAAAACTCGTAACATATTAGAAACAATTAGCATGCTAATTTAGGCTAAAATAGCAATAACGAAGCCAATAAGCAGGTATTATAACCATATTATTAGTAATGATTAGTGTTTTGTGTTGGGGTTATTTATTTTTATATTTGTGATTAAGTGCTGAATTACTGAACGAATATAGCGCTTTACCCAATAGCTGCTGAAATAAAACACTGAAGGAAATGAGGATTGAAATTATTTTAGCATGTTATTATTTAGTTTATTTTTTATCCATATTAAAAACATTCGCCTGTTCATGCTAAACATAATTTTAACCAATTGATAACTTAAAGAATAAAATAATTTTTATGCGTTCCTTTTAATCATTCAAGCTGTATACATAAAATTCTATGATATTGTTGATAAAAGCTACAATTGGCTAAGGCGCTCCCCTCCCTCTCATGCTGTTGTTAAATTATTGGCTAATAACGCATACTCGCTTGGATACCTGAATGGAGGCTATTAGCAACAACCTGATTAACTTGCCAAATAGGCGCTTCAAGGAAAACATGATAATTGATTGCCCCTATTGAACCCCTCACTCCAGCCTTGCAGCCTAATAAGGCATTTTTTCGCCAAAATGTTGTTCTATCATTTGCCGTTACCCCCATTCCAATAGAACTATACAACTGAGTTTGTTCCCTCGGTATATCCCAACTCACTTCATTGTGTAGCTTTAAGCTATTGTCCCCCAACTCAATACCATCTGTATTTGGAAAACCCTGCACGCCGTTTCTTCCAAAAAAAACCTCTCGCTCTAATAATCCATCGAGTTTAGAGCGGCTCAATTGGATATCTAAACTATTCTGATAATAAATAGGTGTGCTTCCCCAAGCTGATGAAAATGATAGCTGGTAAATTTGAGGCCGTTCTAACCCTGTAATTTGTGTCGCATTGGCGCCAAACAAACGGTTCCCTTGTTTGTATTTCAGAGATACCGTCGCTTGGCCTCGTGAAAAAGTGTGCTGGTAAATCAGTTCACCAGACAAATAGCTCGCTAGCCGCCTTTGCGTTACCAGGCGTTGCCCTGCTAAAAAGGTATCAATAGTTTGAATTTGCGAACTAACATTAAATAAAGTAACGCTATTTTCAGTGCGATTAAAAATATATTGTGCGGTCAGTAATAATGCCCGATTACGTTGCTGCATCTTCAATGCGATGTCATTAATTGGTATCTTTGTTTGGCTATTTTGGTAATGACTATAAAGAGAAAACAACCAATAACGGTATGGTAGCGAATAACCAAGCGCGATAGCTTGTAGCTTATTTCCATTCGAAGAACCTAAAGAATGATTTGCATTTAAATACAGCGAATCATTTATCCGTAACGGATTAGCAAAAATAACATCATGAGAGATGACGGCTTTAGGCTGGCTATCAAAAGGACGATATTCAATAGACAATGTTCCTCTTTGAGCACGTTGATTCCCACCAACAACAATAATCTCAGTTGCCTGAGGATTCATCTCATCAGGCGCTAAATTAATATGGTAAGGAACTAAAGCTGCATTTTGTAGATTATACAAACCCTGTTCAATATGTCGTAAATTTAGAACATCGCCCGTTTCAAAAGGAAAAATATTGGCTCCCCCCTGATAATGAATATTCGAAATAGCCCCTGTAATAACCTCGGCCTGTAAAATGTCCAAAAACAAGGGTTGTTCAGGGTAAGACAGATAAGACGTTAAATAACCTGCTTTAATCAGCTCTGTATTTATATAATCCGCATAGGTAAGTAACTCAGACGGAGTCATACATCGACCTTCAATCATCCCACGCCAGATTTTTATCTGCTTAGGTTTAATCTTGGGTAACCGCTCCATACCCATTAAATTAAGAACGTTAATAATGATACAAGATAGGGGCGTAAGCTGGCTCACATCCGCATTTTGCCTATTTGGCGCTGCAAAACCTTTTGGTATCACCGCTATTAGGGCAACAAAGTAAAGGATAAGAAAAATAGAGGGGGTAACATGTTTGGTTTTCATTAACGAGTCCTTGTCATGAAAAATACCTTTATCAGCGCCATAAACAACTTGAGCTAATAAATAAGCTTTATTGTAGCCAGTACGTAATTCATGAGGAAAACTCAAACCGTAGGTGTGTATAACACCAAATATAGCAATAGGTTGCAATCAAAGTTAATCTGAAAAAATAATAATCGAAAGGTTTAAAATTGCGAGGAGCTAAAACGAGAAAACCCACCTCTATGAGGTGGGTTTTGGAATTTGGTCGGCGAGAGAGGATTCGAACCTCCGACCCACTGGTCCCAAACCAGTTGCGCTACCAAGCTGCGCTACTCGCCGAAAACGGTGTGAATAATACTGCCAAGAATGGGGGGCGTCAACCCATTTTTATCGAATCTCGTTCATTTGCTGATAAAACCGCCAAAAATGTAAGGTTTCTTTGTTTTTTTACCAAACTCACTACAAAAATAAGCGCTAAATACAATTTAGCGCTTATTTATCAAACAGATTAACTTTTATAAAAAGACACTCAGTTGCACATTAAATGTGCAACTTGGCCTTATTGTAGTAAAGAAATATCTGCCACCTTTAAAAATAGCTCACGTAACTGGCTTAAAAGTGTTAAACGGTTCACTCGAACAGCTTGATCTTCATCCATTACCATGACATTTTCAAAGAATTCATCAACGACATCACGTAAAGAAGCGAGCTCAGCAAGTGCATCTTGATAGTTTCTTTCTGCAAACATTGGTGCTAGCTTATCTTGCAGAACAACAACGTGTGTCGCCAGTTTCACTTCTTCTGGCGTTTTCAGCACGGAGGCTAAAACAGTATCAGATAATTTCTCATCTGATTTACTCAGAATATTTGAAACTCGCTTATTTGCCGCCGCAAGGGCCTGTGCTTCTTCCAATGTACGGAAATGCGTAACTGCTTTCACGCGTGCATCAAAGTCAGCAGGCTGCGTTGGACGACGCGCTAATACCGCTTGAATGGTATCAATGCTATAACCTAGCTCTTGATACCAAGAACGGAAACGGCCAAGCATAAATTCAACCACATCATTGACTACATCTTTGTTGGTTAATTTATCACCGTATAAACGTGCAGCCTCTTCAGTCATTTCCACTAAATCAAGCTGGTAACCTTTTTCAACGATAATACGCAGAACACCTAATGCAGCACGACGCAAAGCAAATGGGTCTTTATCCCCTTTAGGGTGCTGGCCGATTCCGAAGATACCCGCTAATGTGTCCATCTTCTCTGCAAGTGCTAATGCAGCAGAAACATCAGTAGAAGGCAGCTCATCACCAGCAAAACGTGGTTGATACTGCTCTTTAATTGCTAATGCAACGTCTTCTGATTCACCATCATGGCGTGCATAATGCATTCCCATGACACCTTGTGTATCAGTAAATTCGAAGACCATGTTGGTCATTAAATCACATTTCGCTAATAACCCTGCACGAGTTGCATGGTTAACATCCGCACCAATTTTACCTGCAATCCAACCCGCTAAAGCTTCTAAACGATCCGTTTTATCACGCAATGTCCCTAATTGTTTTTGGAACAAGACTGTTTCTAAGCGTGGTAAATTATCTTCTAAACGTTGCTTACGGTCAGTTTTAAAGAAAAACTCCGCATCGGCTAGACGAGGACGAACGACTTTTTCGTTACCAGAAATAATCTGCTGTGGATCGGAAGATTCAATATTCGCCACGAAAATGAAATTTGGCATTAAATTGCCAGCGTTATCATAAACAGGGAAATATTTTTGGTCGCCTTTCATAGTATAAACCAGCGCCTCTGAAGGAACTTCTAAGAATTTCTCTTCAAATTTAGCAGTTAATACCACTGGCCATTCAACCAACGAAGCAACTTCTTCTAATAAGCTTTCGGTTAAGTCTGCTTTTCCACCCAACGCTTGGGCCGCTTTTTCTGCGTCGGCTTTGATAACCGCTTTACGCTCTTCGTAATCCGCCATGACTTTACCGCGTTCGCGTAAAATAGCCGGATATTGCTCAGCATTATCAATCGTAAACTCAGGTTCGCCCATAAAGCGGTGACCACGAATCGTTCTCGCGCTCTTAATGCCTAAAATTTCACCGTCAATAACATCGCTACCCAGTAGCAGTGTAACAGTATGAACAGGACGCACAAATTGTGTGTCTTTATCTGCCCAACGCATCAATTTAGGGATAGGTAGTTTCGCTAATGAACGGCTGACCATATCCACCAACAATTCGCTGACAGCTTGGCCTTTCATTTGCGCACGATACAGTAACCATTCGCCTTTATCTGTCGTCAAACGCTCTGCTTGATCAACAGTAATACCACAACCACGCGCCCAGCCTTCCGCCGCTTTAGTCGGCTGTCCGTCTGCACCAAATGCTTGGGCAATAGCAGGGCCGCGTTTTTCAACTTCACGATCAGGTTGTGATGCCGCTAAATCGGCGATTTTAAGCGCTAAACGACGCGGAGCAGCAAACCAAGTTACTGCGCCGTGAGCAATGTCAGCTCCATCAAGCTCTGCGGTAAAGTTTACAGCGAATGATTCAGCTAATGAACGAAGAGCCTTCGGCGGTAACTCTTCGGTACCGATTTCCACAAGGAAAGTCTGTTGAGTCATGACAGCCTCTTAGTTCTTATGACACATAGGGAATCCAAGCGCTTCACGTGAAGCATAATACGCTTCTGCGACCCCTTTAGTGAGGGTACGAATTCGTAAAATATAGCGTTGGCGTTCAGTAACAGAAATGGCTTTACGCGCATCCAGTAAGTTGAAAGTATGAGCGGCTTTTAAGATGCGTTCATAAGCAGGCAATGGAAGAGGAGTTTCCAATGCTAACAAATGTTGTGCTTCTTTCTCATATTCTTCGAAGCATTTGAAGAGAAAATCAACATTTGCATATTCGAAGTTATAGGTGGATTGCTCAACTTCATTTTGGTGATAAATATCACCGTAAGTGGTTTTGCCTAACGGGCCATCACACCACACAAGGTCGTACACACTGTCGACACCTTGGATGTACATTGCCAAACGTTCTAAACCATAAGTGATTTCACCCGTTACAGGTTTACATTCAAGCCCACCAACTTGTTGGAAGTAGGTAAACTGAGTGACTTCCATCCCGTTTAACCACACTTCCCAACCTAGTCCCCAAGCACCTAGTGTTGGGTTTTCCCAGTTATCTTCAACAAAGCGGATATCATGAATAGTTGGGTCTACCCCTAGCTCTTTCAACGAGCCGAGGTACAGTTCTTGGATGTTGTCTGGTGATGGTTTGATGATCACCTGAAACTGATAATAATGTTGCAGACGGTTTGGGTTCTCACCATAGCGACCATCAGTTGGCCTACGAGAGGGTTGAACATAAGCCGCAGCAATAGGCTCAGGGCCTAATGCACGCAAACACGTCATTGGATGGGAGGTTCCTGCGCCGACTTCCATGTCCAGTGGTTGAACAATGGTACAGCCTTGACGCGCCCAATAATCCTGTAATGTCAGGATAAGACCTTGGAAGGTTTTGGTATCAAACTTTTGCATGTTAGATCCGCACGCGATACGTTAAATTTAATGAAAGTACGCCAGTATACCCTTTGACCGACAGATATACAGCATTGAATATGTCTGTATTTATTCTAAAAATAAAAAAATATCCTTTCATCCCTTTTAAACTGGTTATTTATACAGTATAAATATTGTGTTTTTGAGGCAAGTTGATTGTGATTGGAAAAAGGATGAAAAATGGATACATCACCGACACGTTGTCATTGGGTCAATCAAGATCCTGAATATATTGCCTACCATGATGATGAATGGGGCAAACCAAACCATGATAATCAGCATTTATTTGAAATGCTTTGTTTAGAAGGGCAGCAAGCAGGGTTATCTTGGTACACAATTTTAAAAAAACGCAAAAACTATCGGGAATTGTTCCACCAATTTGATCCCCAACGTATTGCATTGATGAATGAAGACGATGTTGAGCGATTAATGCAAGACCCACGAATTATTCGTAACCGCTTAAAGATCAATGCGATAATTGCAAATGCAAACGCTTATTTAGCAATGCAAAAAAATGGAGAAGACTTCTCAACTTTTCTATGGGAATTTGTCGACGGACAGCCAATAATCAACCGCTGGGAAAGCTCGTCCCAAGTCCCCGCGGAAACAGAACTTTCCAAAAAACTCTCCAACGCACTCAAAAAACGGGGATTTAAATTTGTTGGCTCAATCACCTGTTATGCCTTCATGCAAGCCACTGGCATGATAAATGACCACTTAATTAGCTGTTACCAATTTAAATGATTCAGAATTTATAGATGGACCACCCTGCTGGGAAAGAAAAATAAACTATCAAAACATCAACATCAAAAACTATATGTCTATTTATTTCTTTATTTGCAACATTTTAAATTGAAATTAAATAAAAATAAGCGGTTGAACTCTAGGATTGGGCAGAGTATGTTTTAAATTCCATTAACAACCTAATAGACATATGTGAATTAATGCAATGATATTTTCTAAATTTGGTAATAAGTTCGCTCAAAATTCAGGGATTTCATTATTAATGAAAGACTTGAATGAGGGTATCAGAACCCCTGGCTCCATCATGCTTGGTGGTGGTAATCCCGCCCATATCCCTGAGATGGATAAATACTTCCAAGAATTATTAACTGAAATGTGTGCAAATGGCCAATTGACGGACACTTTATGCAACTATGATGGTCCTCAAGGCAAAGATGCCATGTTGAAAGCGCTTGCAGCAACGCTAAAAGCAAAACTAGGCTGGAACATCAGTGCGAAAAATATCGCGCTAGCAAATGGCAGCCAAAGTGCTTTTTTCTACCTATTTAACCTGCTAGCCGGTCGCTTTGAAGATGGTATCACTCGTAAAGTCCTCTTTCCTCTTGCCCCAGAATATGTCGGGTATGCGGACTCAGGCCTTGATGACGACCTGTTTGTTGCGAACAAACCACAAATTGAATATTTACCTAATGGCCAATTTAAATATCGTGTTGACTTTAATACTTTAGAAGTCACTGATGATATTGGTGTTATTTGTGTATCTCGCCCTACAAATCCAACAGGGAACGTGATCACAGATGAAGAAGTTGAGCACTTAGATCAATTAGCAAAACAACACAACATCCCATTGCTGATAGATAATGCTTATGGTGTACCTTTTCCAGGTATTATTTTTAGTGAAGCTACACCATTTTGGAATGAAAATGTCATTCTTTGTATGAGCTTATCTAAGCTTGGTTTACCAGGTACTCGCTGCGGTATCATAATTGCCAATGAAGAAATCATTGAAGCCGTTAGTAATATGAACGGTATTATTAGCCTCGCCCCTGGTGGTGTAGGCCCTGCATTAGCACTGGAAATGCTGAAAAGGGATGATTTAATCTCATTATCTAAGAATGTTATTGGCCCTTTCTACCAGCAACGTGTTGAAGAAGCTATTAAGATCATTCGCCGTTATATACCCGAAGATAAATGCCTCATTCACAAACCAGAAGGCGCTATTTTCTTATGGCTATGGTTTAAAGACTTACCAATTAATAGCTTAGAGTTATACCAACGTTTGAAAAAGCGTGGTGTCCTGATGGTACCTGGGCACTATTTCTTCCCTGGTATTGAACAAGACTGGCCACATGCACACCAATGCATGCGAATGAATTACGTTCCTGAGCCAGAAAAAATAGAGCAAGGGATCAAAATATTAGCGGAAGAGTTAGAAAAAGCATATCAAGAAGTGACTTGCTAGACGAGATAGAAATCTTGTTTTAACTGCGTCTGACTCGCTAATTTTAAGAAAAAAAAGCCCTTTCAAATTGAGAGGGCGAAAAATTAGCGAGAACTCCGTAATTGAAATCAAATAACTTTTTCAATACGAATATCATTCAAATCTATTAGAACACCTTTTTTGTTTGGTTATAGCTTGAACAAAAGCACTTTTAGCTGCTATATGTTCGGATACCTCATTTCACTGTCGTGCTCCCTACCTTACATCAGATTAACTATCCAATTGAAATATTAAATATTTTTAACCTTTCAATTGAAAAAACTCCGCATATCATCGTAAACATTAAAGAGTCCAAAATAGAATCGCAATTAATTGTGGAGAAATAATCCGCAAAAACATCGCTAATGGATATACCGTGGCGTAAGACAGCGCAGGTGCACCACTCGTTGGGTGAATGTTATTAGCAAATGCAAGCGCCGGAGGATCAGTCATTGAGCCCGCTAATACACCACATAAGCTCAAATAGTTCATTTTACCAAACACTCTGGCAACAATACCGGTAATAAATAAGGGAACAAACGTAATGAGTAACCCATAACCAATCCAGGTTAATCCATCGCCTCTGATCAGCGTTTCAATAAAATCACCACCTGAATTTAGCCCAACAACAGCAAGGAACATCACAATGCCAAGCTCTCTTAATGCAAGATTAGCACTTGGAGGCATAAACCAATACAGGCGTCCAATAGTACCAATTCGACCTAGAATCAGTGCAACAACTAGCGGTCCACCAGCGAGCCCCAATTTTAATGCGGCTGGGAAACCAGGCACAAAAACAGGAATTGAACCAAGAACCACACCAAGTCCTATACCTAGAAAGACAGGTAACATTTGCACCTGCTGTAATTTTTGTTTGGCATTTCCTAGCAACGCTGTGACAGCTTCAATGGACTCTGGCCGCCCAACAATATTTAAAATGTCGCCGAATTGCAGTACTGAATTATTATTCGCAACTAAATCAATCCCTGTTCGGTTTAATCGTGTGACAACAACATCATATTTTTGTTTTAAGTTCAGGTCTTTAAGCCTTTTACTCAATACAGCATCATTAGTAATCACCACGCGAACAGAATGCAAAATGGAACTTGATGTAGATAAAGAGGCATCAACTTCCTCTCCTAATATTAAGCGTACTTTGTTTAGGTCATCTTTTTGCCCAACAACATGCAGTAAATCACCTAAATGAATTTCTGTTGTTGGCTGGGGAACAACCAGCATATCGCCACGTTTTAGCCTTGAACACACAATCGCTTCACTACCGAGCAATGGAATATCTTGCATCATTAAGCCATCAAGGTTGGCATTACGGATCGCAATATTCATGGTTTGCAATGTATCGCGCTGTTGGATATTGGTACTATTAAAGGCAGTGTCTTCTTTATCGATTGAAATTCTGAAAATAATCCGCACTAGCCACATCACCAGTAATATTCCACAGATCCCCATGGGATAGGCCATTGCATAACCCATTCCCATTTGGCCTACAAGGTTTGGGTCTGATCCTAAATCTGTCAGAATTTGCTGGCCAGCCCCAAGAGATGGGGTGTTTGTCACTGCCCCTGAAAAAATACCCAGAATAATGGGGAGTGGAATATTGGCAACTTTGTAAATAATGGCTGTAACTATTGCGCCTAAAGCCACAATCATTAATGCAAAACCATTAAGCTTCAAACCTGAAACACGTAATGAAGAGAAAAAACCAGGACCAACTTGAATACCGATAGTATAAACGAACAAGATTAAACCGAATTCTTGAATAAAGTGCAGCATGTCCTTATTAAGTTGTAGGCCATAGCTTTGGGCGAAGTGCCCGACAATGATCCCGCCAAAAAGGACACCACCAATTCCCAATCCAACATTACGGATTTTCCAGTTTCCTATCCATAACCCTAGAGCGGCAGCCAACGCCAACAAACTTACAGTAAGAGCTAGTTCACTCATAGACCGCATCCTTTTGACGACAAGTTACCCAGAAACCAAGCCTATATCGGCGATAAAACATACTACTGAATCGATTATGCCAAATAGAAAAAGAGTAAGATGTGTCATAGAGCACACTTTAGAATGAATTAAAATCTCTATGTCTTTGAATTTTCAGATTGATAACAAATATCAAAATAATCATTCTTTCTTTTTCTAAGTTCTTCACAATTCATAAAATAAATACAAAAAAGAAACAATCTTCATCAATAAGATATAATTAAATATTAATTAAGAAAATGTATGCCATTTAATTAAATAATAATACAACACTGCGATTGTGAATTTTTTGTTTTTCGATATGATGAATGAAAATCAGGAATAATCAGCAAAATATAGGTTAACCACCATATGCCGAGTTTACATGCAGCACGATTAATTGCTCTTATCACACCGCTGTTTTTAAGCGGCTGCTCAAGTATTATGACTCATGCAGGTCCCTCTGATGGTTACTACCCAGGCTCTAAAAATAGCATTAAAATGATGAACGATGATGAAACTGGCTGGGTAGTTAGGCCTCTACTTGCGATTGACCTCCCATTTTCTATTGTTATGGATACACTTCTAATCCCTTTAGACTATGCAAGATCAGGCGATGATGGAAAAGAGGACTCACCTAAGAAGCGATTAGAAGGTCTGAATAATAAAGAAAATAAAGAATAATACTCATTCAGGTTGGAAATCTATCTTAATCCCTAATTAAAAATGGGATATATAGTGCGTTATTTTCTATTTATTAGTGACACCAATTTTTCTTGTTATATTTTCGAAAATGCAATATTTAACGACACTTATCTGAAATATTTTCGTGTTGAATATCCAACTTAAAAAATTACCTTATTAAAATATAAAATAATTAGAGCATAATTCAGAATAAAATAAAGTCATTTATGAATAAAATAGCTTACTACTTCTCTTTTATTCATAATTATAGTGACCTACTGATATTATTCTAACAATGTAAACCCGTTTCTACGATATAAAGTTGTCTAAAACCTTCTATGTCTCGCATGAATGCGATAAGTTTATCATTCGGAGAAAAAACGACCGCATCAGCGCTAGGCGCTTGTTCAGTACGCTCAGTTAATCTAATTAACGTTTGTGTCGCAACATGGCAAATGGTCACACTGTTGTCGTACACGAAGCAAATATGCTCACCTTTACTATCCCAATTAAATGCAGATTGTATTGAAGAATCACCATGAGTGATTTGATTTAGCTCCCCCGTTACACTATTAACTAACCATAACTGCACGTTGCCAAAATCATCATGCATCAAACAAGCTATTGATTTACCATCTGGTGAAGTACGAAGCCAATGCCTCGGCTGTTTTGCTAAACCTGGATACTTACGCTGATGCGTATAAGTAAGCCGCTTTTGATGTACACCTTTTGGTGGTGCAGGCAGACTCAACTCCGTCCCCTGAAGTGGTTTTTCCCCTGCAACCATACAACATTGAGGCTGTGAAGGTAAATCCACAATGAAAATTTCAGGAATGACCTCACCATCCTGAGTATGTGTATCCCCAATAAAAACAAGTGCCCTTTCTTGCCATTGACCATCTTGCTTTTGGTAACCTCGTTGCCCAACCCAACCTTCTTCATAGGCACGGCTAATTTCATCACTATCAGGCTTAGGTTCTGCAATCGTCTGGCTCACAACACAACAAAAGTAGTCCCCATTATACTCACGTTTATGTTTTTTTGGCTCAACATTAACAGCCCCTGCGGGTACAGCAATAGCCACATTCCGTTGATCCAACGTCACATCTAACTCATGCATCACATGGTCGTTATACGTAAAACTTAACCATTTACCATCAGGACTATACACATGGACATGAGTCCCCCCTCTCAGTGCACCTGCAATATAAGGCGGTGAAATACACATCGCATCAATAGGACAAGCCACATTCAGTTGAATGTCATGGACATATACACCACGGCGATGATGAAAGTCATAATACCATTGCTCATCAGGGTATTCTGGGCCATGAATGAATGCATATTGAGGGGGGTGTTGTGAACTTACTGTCACGACACCAACATGCGCCCCATAGTTAGCTCGATAAATTTCGACTTCTTCCAATGTATTTACATGAATTTTTTCTATCGATAAACCCGTAAATGAACTGCCATTTGGTCGAATGTCATAAGCTATCCACAAGCTATCAGGTGTCCATACATTAATGTTCGTAAGTTGGTGGCTCCGATTATCGTTTGTTAAACGTGTTTCTTTATAAGGCAATTTACTATTCAATCTGTTATCCTTTCACATCATTTAATATAGCTATCGGATTACTTTAACTAATCTAATTTGCATGGTACTAGAAAATCTCAGTCGAGAAATTTCAAAAGTAATATTACCCTTTAGCAATAACTTTAATATTGAATAAAACCATTATGTTATTAAGTGTGCTTTATATTATAGGTATCACCGCTGAAGCAATGACAGGCGCTCTGGCAGCTGGTAGACGTAAAATGGATGTCTTCGGTGTCATTATTATTGCCTCTGCAACCGCTATAGGCGGTGGTTCTGTGCGTGATATCTTACTTGGACACTACCCATTAGGCTGGGTCGCACACCCAGAATATATCCTAACTGTTGCTGGCGCAGCTGTTGTCACCATTTGGATAGCGCCAATGATGAAACACTTGCGCCGCCTATTTCTTATTTTGGATGCCATTGGGCTAATCGTTTTCTCTATTCTCGGTGCTCAAATTGCGCTCGATATGAATTATAGCCCTATTATTGCCGCAATTGCTGCCGTTATCACTGGTGTATTTGGTGGCGTTCTCAGGGATATGCTGTGTAATACCATTCCTTTGGTTTTCCAAAAAGAAGTCTATGCTGGGGTCTCTTTCGCAGCCGCATGGATTTATATCGGTTTGTTACAAACCCCACTCCCCCAAGATATCGTCGTTATTATTACCCTTGTTGTCGGGTTAAGTGCACGCTTAATCGCAATTCGCTACCGACTTGGATTACCGATATTTAACTACGAAAACCAAGATTAACCTCTATTCTATTGAGCCATTAATTTATTCAGTTAATGGCTCATTTGCTTTAAATTTCTGTATGGCTTGTAACGCAGATTGAACTTCAGGCTCAGCTAACCATTTTTCTAACTTTTCATTTTGCTTTTGGGTTAGCTTTAAGCGTTCAATTTCAGAACTGTTATAAAGGCCCTCTAGCGCTATAATTTGCTCAATTTTCATTTTCGGTAAGGGGATACCTAAACCTTTTAGCCATAATGGGATTGATTGAAATTTAACTGATTGAAACTGTTCGATTGAAGAGGTATTTTTTTTGTTTTTCGGTAGCCCGTTTTGCCAATCTTGTCGTAGCCATGTCGTTAACTCAGTTAGCTGATGATTTTCAACCCAGTCACGCCATGTGGCCTCATTCACCCCTTTAATTTTTAAGCTTTTACCTAACCAAATTAAACGAGCAACAAACTGTTGTAAGCAAGCATTTGTATATGCTAAGCAACTAAGTGAATTAAAACTATCAAAAGTAGAAAGATCTGGATATGTACGCTTTTCAAGCCGCCAAATAACGTCTTCTATTTTAGGTGTTCCAAGACCCGAAAGAGTAACCAAGACTTTATCTCCTTCAAGTAAATCTTTTTTTCTCCAAGATGCCAATGAGCCAATACTGACTCTAGAGATAGTTTTTCCTTCAAGATTGATGGGGTTAATCGTCGCAACAACGCTCACTCGTCCTGTTCGGCCAACTTTGAATTGTAAATACTTGACCACTGAAGCCACTCTACGCAGTGGATATTTCCAAGCAACCGCCCAACTATTTTGATTTGGTTTCCACGCAAACGCATCTGGAAATGGATAACTTTTTAGTACGATACCATCCGTGGCGAAAGGAAGTTCATTTTGATAATAGTGCTCACGCCATTGCTTTACTTGTGTTTTATTTTCAATTTTGTGACTATATTTTTTTGCTAAGGGAAACCCTAATTGAGCAAGATCCTGAAGCTGTTTCATTGGTTCTGATTCACCGTTTGGCCAAGCCCAAATAAATATTCCGATATCAGGCTCAAGAACTTTTGGCTGTGCCTTACGCATTAACCAACCCGCTATTTTATTTCGGGCGTTTACTCCCCCACTTTTTGCTTGGATGTGCTGGTTCAACCGCCAGAAAAGTTCACCTTGTAAAATGACACTTTTATGTATATCAATCTGCTTTGGAATTGCAGGTATAAAGTCAGCTTTATCGCGCCATTCTAAGCCTTCAATGCCATTACCACGGCTGATCATAGAAATAAGATGACCATTTTGATAGACAAGGGTTACTGCCACGCCATCCACTTTCGGTTGTAACCAGATTTCACGGCGAGAATCAACCCATTTATATACCTCAGATTCGGCTAGCTTTTTCAATCCTGTATGGGGAATAGGATGTTTAATAAGTTGTACTTTTTTAGGTAGCACAACTTCGGGAAGTTCTTCAGAAAGTTGCTGGCAACGGCGTAAAGATTGCCATTGATGAAGTAATTGGTCATAAGCTTCATCACTAATTTGGCTATGACCAGATAACCGATAGACCTGATTCCATTCCTGTAACTGAGCGCCTAACCGATGGCTTTCTCGCTCAATCTCACTCATGTTCCCTAATTCGCAATGCTCATTTAATTCAACATGACTGGAACCAAAGGCTAAACTACCAATTCCCCAAAAACCAACCATCAACATACCAATAATAAACGCTAAGTTACTCCTAAATTTATCCATAAAACATGCCATAACAATTCCTTTTAAATAATTAACTTCCCCTATACTCAATACGCTTTATCTTTTTAAGCATGAAAGTATTTTTCTTAACGCTCACGCTAAAATGTGTTTTTTTGCGAAAAGCTTCGCAAGACAGATGTGATTTTCAAGAATACTCAATTAATTTCTGGAAGCTGCTCGCAGATTACTCATAGATCAAATTTCTCTTCTCTACTATTTATGTTTTATTGATATCGCTGCATGTTGATGGAAGTGTGTGTATACTATGTGGGGTTTATCTCCGTCTTTTATGTTTAACCCTCGACTATTCAAGAAATCATCATGATACAAGGTACGTTATATATTGTTTCTGCGCCTAGTGGTGCGGGTAAATCAAGCCTTATTCAGGCTCTATTGAAAACACAACCGTTGTATGACACGCAAGTTTCTGTTTCTCATACAACTCGAGCTGCACGCCCTGGTGAAGTTCATGGTGAGCACTATTTCTTTGTATCAGAAACTGATTTCTTACAAATGGTCGAAAATGGTGACTTTTTAGAGCACGCTTGTGTCTTTGGAAATTACTATGGAACGTCTAAACCTATTATTGAAGACGTTTTAAAAAGTGGAGTGGATGTTTTTCTTGATATAGATTGGCAGGGAGCGCAACAAATTAGGGCTAGAATGCCAGAAGCGCGCAGTATTTTTATTCTCCCACCATCCAAAGACGAACTTTATCGCAGGCTACGTGGCCGTGGCCAGGATAGTGATGAAGTCATTGAAAAACGAATGTCACAAGCAGTAGGTGAAATCGAACACTTCAACGAGTATGATTACCTTATCGTTAATGATGATTTCAATACCGCATTAGGCGATTTACAATCCATTATCCGCACTGAACGCTTAAAATTAGGGCGCCAAGTTCAGAGACATGATGCTTTAATCAGCAAATTACTAGCAGACTGAGAATAGTTTCAGTATCATATCAGGTCATTTTTTTATTTCTTTTGGAGTAGCACACTTATGGCACGCGTAACTGTTCAAGACGCAGTAGAGAAAATTGGTAACCGCTTTGACCTCGTATTGGTCGCAGCACGCAGAGCTCGCCAGTTACAAACTGGTGGAAAAGACCCTTTAGTTCCTGAAGAAAACGATAAATACACAGTTATCGCGCTACGTGAAGTAGAAGAAGGTTTAATTAACGGTCACATTTTGGATGTGCGTGAACGCCAAGAACAGCAAGAGCAAGAAGCGGCTGAAATGCAGGCAGTTTCGGCAATCGCTGAAGGTCGTCGCTAATTACTAAGGTGGGTCTGCCTTGTATCTGTTTGAAAGCCTTAATTTAGTTATTCAAAAATACCTCCCTAAGGAGCAAATTGAATTACTAAAACAAGCCTATGTTGTCGCACGGGATGCCCATGAAGGACAGACCCGTTCAAGTGGTGAGCCTTATATTACTCACCCTGTTGCTGTTGCTTGTATTCTTGCCCAAATGCGTCTGGATCATGAAACACTTATGGCTGCGCTACTTCATGATGTGATTGAGGATACTCCAGCAACATTTCAGGACATAGAAGAATTGTTTGGAACAACCGTCGCAGGTCTTGTTGAAGGTGTTTCCAAACTTGATAAGCTAAACTTTCGCGACAAAAAAGAAGCTCAAGCAGAAAACTTCCGCAAAATGATTATGGCGATGGTCAAAGACATTCGCGTCATTTTGATTAAACTGGCAGACCGCACTCACAACATGCGCACATTAGGCTCATTAAGGCCTGATAAACGTCGCCGTATTGCTCGTGAGACCCTAGAGATTTATAGCCCGCTAGCACATCGGCTGGGTATACACCATATAAAAACAGAGCTCGAAGAGCTTGGTTTTGAAGCACTCTATCCTAACCGTTACAGAGTTATCAAAGAAGTCGTTAAAGCGGCTCGTGGTAACCGAAAAGAGATGATCCAAAAAATTCTCTCTGAAATTGACGGTCGACTCACTGAAGCTGGTGTTCCTTGTCGTGTCAGTGGTCGAGAAAAACACTTATATTCTATCTACCGTAAGATGCACCAAAAAGAGCAACGTTTCCATTCCATCATGGATATCTATGCTTTTAGGGTCATCGTCAAAGATGTAGATACCTGCTACCGTGTTTTAGGTCAGATGCATAGCTTATACAAACCACGTCCAGGGCGTATTAAAGACTATATTGCTATCCCTAAAGCTAACGGCTATCAATCCCTGCACACCTCTTTAATTGGGCCACATGGCGTGCCAGTTGAAGTCCAAATTCGCACCGAGGATATGGACCAAATGGCAGAGATGGGCGTTGCTGCTCACTGGGCCTATAAAGAGCAAGGTGAACAAGGCACTACAGCGCAAGTCAGAGCACAGCGTTGGATGCAGAGCCTGCTTGAATTACAGCAAAGTGCAGGTAGCTCATTTGAATTTATCGAAAGCGTGAAATCAGACTTATTCCCTGATGAAATCTACGTTTTCACCCCCGAAGGTCGTATTGTTGAGTTACCAACAGGCGCAACCCCTGTTGATTTTGCTTATGCGGTGCATACAGATATTGGACACGCTTGTGTTGGTGCTCGTGTTGACCGACAACCATACCCGTTATCCCAGTCATTGAGTAGTGGTCAAACCGTTGAAATCATAACAGCGCCAGGTGCACGTCCAAATGCCGCTTGGCTTAATTTTGTTGTCAGCTCAAAAGCTCGCGCCAAAATTCGCCAGTTACTGAAAAATTTAAAACGCGAAGACTCAATTAATCTTGGTCGACGGTTACTTAATCATGCTTTAGGGGCAGGAAATAAACTCGCCGATATTCCTCAAAATCATATCGATGCTGAACTGGCCCGCATGAAGCTCAATTCTATTGATGATTTGCTTGCCGAAATAGGCTTAGGCAACGCAATGAGTGTTGTTGTCGCGCGTAACTTACAAAATAATCCACAGGGCACACTAGAAGATCAAGCTGTCATTGAAAGCCGTAATAAACTGTCTATCAAAGGTGCTGACGGTGTTTTAATCACCTTTGCAAAATGTTGCCGCCCAATTCCTGGTGACCCTATCGTGGCACATATTAGCCCTGGAAAAGGCCTAGTTATTCACCATGAATCTTGCCGTAATATCCGTGGCTACCAAAAAGAGCCCGATAAATTTATGGCCGTTGAATGGGATAACGAAACTGATACCGATTTCATCGCTGAAATCAAAGTAGACATGATTAACCATCAAGGTGCGCTTGCAAACCTCACGGCTGCAATTAATGATGCCAACTCAAGCATTCAGAGTATGAATACTGAGGAGAAAGATGGTCGTGTATACTGTGCCTTTATCCGCCTGACCACTAAAAACCGTGTTCAGCTGGCAAATGTTATGCGTAAGATACGTATCATGCCAGATGTTCTACGAGTAAGCCGAAACCGTAACTAACGAATATGAATGAACGCCGCTATCGCCGCATTTGCCAAATGATGGCGATGCGGCAGCCAGACCTCACGATTTGCCTTGAAGAAATTCATAAACCCCATAATGTTTCTGCGATAGTCCGCAGCGCTGATGCTGTGGGTATTCACCAAATTCATGCTATTTGGCCAGACCAACAGGTTAAATTATCCGTCTCTTCCGCCGCAGGTAGTAACAGTTGGGTAAAGGTTATCTCTCATCAATCAACTGAAGATGCTATTTCACAAATAAAATCACAAAATATGCAGGTATTAGTGACAAACTTATCTGAGCACGCTGTTGATTTTCGCGAAATTGATTATACCCGCCCAACTTGTATTATGGTGGGACAAGAGAAAAAAGGTATTTCAAAGCAAGCGCTCGCACTGGCAGATAAGCACATCATTATTCCAATGGCGGGTATGGTGCAATCATTGAATGTTTCTGTCGCCTCTGCCTTAATACTCTATGAAGCGCAAAGGCAGCGGCAATTAGCCGGCATGTATGACCGCCAACACAGCACGCTGTCAGCGCAAGAGCAGCAAGAGTGGCTATTTGAAGGGGGTTATCCTGTACTTGCTGAAGTGGCTAAACGCAAAGGCTTGCCGCGTCCATATATCAATGAACAAGGGCAAATTGAAGCCACTGATGATTGGTGGGTGCAAATGCAACTAACCGAAAAAATGAAAAGACAACAATTTGGTTAAGGAAAAGGAAAGAACATGAATAGTGGGCTACTTGATACCATTTCACTGACTTCGCTGCATGGAATTGGTGCAAGCCAGTCAGAAAAAATGCGTAAAATCGGTTTGAACACCGTTCAAGACCTACTTCTTCATTTTCCACTTCGCTACGAAGACCATACCCGTTTGTACCAAATCAAAGACCTTTTACCTGGAACAACGGCGACTATCACAGGTGAAGTGATCCAAACAAAAGTGGTTTTTGGTCGAAAGCGAATGATGACCAGCCTCATTACTGATGGAACAGGCAACTTAACACTGCGCTTTTTTAATTTCTCTGCTGCGATGAAAAACAACTTAGCAGAAGGCCGACAAGTTACCGCCTATGGCGAAATTCGCAGAGGTAATACAGGCCCTGAGATTATTCACCCTGAATATAAAGTTTCTCAAGATACAGGCAGTATTACGCTGCAGGAAAATCTGACGCCTGTTTATCCCACTACAGAAGGGGTTCGCCAAGCCACGTTACGCAAAGTCATGGATCAAGCTCTGGTCATGCTTGATAACAATAAAATTAAAGAGTTACTTCCTGAAGAACTGAGCCGTGGCATGATAAGCCTGCCAGATGCAATACGATTACTGCATAACCCGCCCCCCAATGTTGCACTCAGTGAATTAGAAAAAGGTCACCATCCTGCACAAAAACGTTTGATACTTGAAGAATTGTTAGCTCACCACTTAAGTATGTTAGCAATTCGAGCTGGTAACGAACGTTTGTATGCACAACGGTTAACCTCTAATGGCAAGCTAAAGGCACAACTGCTCGCACAGTTACCTTTTTCACCAACCAATGCACAAAACCGTGTTGTGGGTGAAATTGAAGCTGATCTCGCGAAAGACTCACCAATGATGCGTTTAATTCAAGGAGATGTGGGCTCAGGAAAAACCCTTGTTGCTGCATTAGCCGCTGTATGTGCTATCGAAAATGGTAAGCAAGTTGCCTTAATGGCACCGACTGAAATTTTAGCTGAACAACACGCAAATACTTTCAAACAATGGCTCGAACCATTGGGCATCAAGGTCGGTTGGCTTGCTGGTAAACAAAAAGGGAAAGCGAGGGAACTACAACAGGAAGCTATTGCAAGCGGTGAAGTTTCAATGGTAGTTGGAACGCATGCTATTTTCCAAGAGCAAGTGAAGTTTAATCGCTTAGGTTTAGTGATCATTGATGAGCAGCATCGTTTTGGCGTTCACCAGCGCCTCGCTCTGCGTGAAAAAGGAGAGCAGCAAGGGTTTCACCCTCATCAACTTATTATGACCGCTACACCAATTCCACGCACGCTAGCGATGACCGCCTATGCGGACTTAGATACTTCCGTTATTGATGAACTCCCTCCTGGGAGAACACCCGTGACTACCGTCGCCATCCCTGATACACGACGTAGTGATATTATCGAACGTGTACGCCAAGCTTGTATTGACGAAGGTCGCCAAGCCTATTGGGTATGTACACTCATCGAAGATTCTGAGCTATTAGAAGCCCAAGCAGCTGAAGTGACAAGTGAAGAACTGGCACTAGCACTCCCTGAACTCAAAGTGGGCCTCGTTCACGGACGAATGAAGCCAGCTGAAAAACAAAGCATTATGGCGGCATTCAAAAATAATGAAATTCAGCTACTTGTCGCGACAACTGTAATTGAGGTTGGTGTTGATGTCCCCAATGCCAGTTTAATGATTATTGATAATCCTGAGCGTTTAGGCCTTGCTCAACTGCATCAATTAAGAGGCCGTGTAGGTCGTGGGGCGATTGCTTCTCACTGTGTACTTTTATATAAAACGCCGCTCACCCATATCGCCAAGCAACGCCTACAAGTCTTACGTGATAGTAACGACGGTTTCGTCATCGCCCAAAAAGACTTAGAAATTCGCGGGCCAGGAGAATTATTAGGCACGAGGCAAACAGGCAATGCTGAATTTAAAGTGGCTGACTTACTCCGTGATCAATATATGTTGCCAGAAGTGCAGCGCATTGCTCGCCATATTCAACAACAATACCCTGAAAATGCACAACAAATTATTGAACGCTGGCTACCTGAGCGCGAGCAATATGGGCATGCATAATCCATAATCCACGTTCTAAATACACTTCTTTAAACGAAAATTGCCGTGAACTTATTCACGGCAATACCTGTTTTACTATCGATGATTAGAATATTAATTATCCCGCAATAGTCGGGAAAACGGGTAACATCAGATACAATTTAATGACTATAGCATTCACAATATCAATAAAGAATGCACCAACCATTGGTACAACTAAGAATGCTAAGTGAGATGGTCCTAATCTATCTGTAACCGCTTGCATGTTTGCAATCGCTGTTGGTGTTGCACCAAGGCCAAAACCGCAGTGACCTGCCGCTAAAATAGCCGCATCGTAGTTTTTGCCCATCACACGGAAAGTAACAAAAATCGCGTATCCCGCCATTACACATGCTTGCACGGCAAGAATAACAATCATTGGAATAGCTAATGATGCCAACTCCCATAGTTTTAAGCTCATTAATGCCATCGCTAAGAACAATGATAAGCTAACGTTACCTAATACAGAAACCGCACGGTCAAACACCCGGTAAAAGCCCAGTATGGATAAGCCATTACTGAGGATCACACCGACAAAAAGAACACACACAAATTTCGGTAAAGCAAACACCGTTTCCGCTAATAAACCCGAAAGGTAGCTACCGACCAATAAGCAGATAGCGATTAAGGCAATGGTTTCAATCAGCACCATTGAACTTATCATACGGCCTGACTGTGGTTTTTCAAACGCTGTTGGAACGTCTTTATCGTCTTCTAGTGTACCTGGCGTCGGAATATTTCGCGTTAGGAATCGTGCAACAGGGCCTCCTATTAATCCCCCTAAGACCAACCCAAATGTTGCACATGCCATTGCAACTTCGGTTGCACTTTTAAAACCATAGCTTTCAGAGAATATTTTCCCCCATGCCGCGCCAGTACCATGACCGCCAGAAAGTGTGATTGAACCAGCAAGTAGCCCCATTAATGGGTCTAGTCCCAGTAGTTTTGCAAGGGCAATCCCCACAGTATTCTGGACAAGCAATAAACCGACAACCACAAAAATAAAGATAAACAACGCTTTACCACCTGCTTTTAAACTCGCTAGGTTGGCATTTAGACCAATGGTGGCGAAGAATGCCAACATCATCGGTTCTTGAAGTGATAAGTCGAAAGACAAGCTCCAATCAAACATTTGCTTCAGCAAAAGTAGACTAAAAGCGACTAACAATCCGCCTGCAACAGGCTCTGGAATCGTGTATTTTTCTAAAAAAGGAACGGTTTTAACGAGTTTCCGTCCAAGCAGTAATACTAATGTAGCTGCTACCAAAGTCCCGTAGACATCGAGATGATACATTTACGTACCTCGTCTGTTGTTAAAATTATTAAATATTAGTAAGACGTTAATTTCTTCCTTAAAACGCCAAAAACAGGTGAACAGATTAGAAAAAAAAACTGTTATAAATACAAGTCAAAAGATATAAAAATGTGATGAACTTAGTTTAACTATTTACAATATTTATTTTGCGCAAACGATTGCTTTTTAATTTAGTCGCTTTACAATGCGTTTTTTGTTGGTGGGAAATGAAGGCAATGAATACAGCAACGTCTGAAAAACAAAATACGGAATCAACGATAAACACCCAAAGTGAGCTCATCTATAAATTAGAAGATAGGCCACCGCTTCCCCAAGCCCTATTCGCGGCTGGGCAGCACCTTCTCGCGATGTTTGTTGCTGTTATCACCCCCGCAATGCTGATCTGCCAAGCCCTCGGGTTACCTGCACATGATACCCAACGTATTATTAGCATGTCTCTATTTGCTTCTGGTATTGCCTCTTTAATTCAGATTAGAGCATGGGGGCCTATTGGTTCAGGGTTATTATCTATCCAAGGAACCAGTTTCAACTTTGTTGCACCTTTAATTATGGGAGGTGTTGCACTCAAGCAAGGTGGGGCAGATATTCCATCCATGATGGCGGCACTATTTGGTACGTTATTAGTTGCTGCGCTCACTGAAGTTATTTTGTCTCGCTTCTTACATTTAGCGCGTCGCGTCATTACGCCATTGGTCTCTGGTGTTGTTGTAATGATTATTGGACTATCACTGATCCAAGTCGGTCTCACCTCTATTGGGGGCGGTTATGGGGCAATTAGCGATAATACCTTTGGCTCCCCTGATTATTTAATTTTGGCAGGCATTGTTCTCGCAGTCATTATTCTGCTCAACCGCCAAAAAAATCCCTATCTACGAGTCGCCTCTTTAGTCATAGCAATGGCAGTAGGCTACCTTGCTGCTTGGTGGATGGATATGCTACCAAATGCGCAGCCAACTGAGCCAAATCAGTCTATTATCACTGTACCTGAACCTTTCTATTATGGTTTATCATTTGATTGGAACTTGTTGATCCCCCTGATCTTAATCTTTATGGTAACTTCTTTGGAAACCATTGGTGATATCACCGCAACCTCTGACGTTTCTGAACAACCCGTTCGAGGCCCACTTTACATGAAACGCATTAAGGGTGGCGTATTAGCAAACGGCTTAAATTCAATGGTTTCCGCCGTATTTAATACCTTCCCGAATTCCTGTTTTGGTCAGAACAACGGGGTTATTCAATTAACTGGTGTTGCTAGCCGCTATGTGGGTTATATCGTCGCATTGATGCTTGTTTTACTGGGGTTGTTCCCTGCTGTTGCGGGTTTTGTACAGCAAATCCCTGAACCCGTTCTTGGCGGTGCAACCATTGTGATGTTTGGGACGATTGCGGCATCTGGTGTGCGTATTGTTTCCCGCGAGCCACTTAATCGCCGAGCGATTATGATTATCGCGCTGTCACTCGCTGTTGGAATGGGAGTTTCACAGCAGCCGTTAATTCTGCAATTTGCCCCAGACTGGCTGAAAACCTTGTTTTCTTCTGGTATTGCCGCAGGCGGATTAACAGCAATTGTACTGAATTTAGTTTTCCCACTCGAAAAATAATCGTTCATCTAAACCGCTAGAGTTGAATATTCTGGCGGTTCTTCTGTATGCTATCCTTAAATTATCGCGATATTAAACGCATTCCCCCACAAATTTGAGGAGCAGCTAGCTGTGAAATGGTTAATTAAATTTGTTACCTATGCATTCTTGCTACTGCTGCTATTGTTTATCGCCGCCTACATTGGGTTACAAACGCGCTGGGGAGCATCCTATTCGAGTCAATTCCTTAGCAAATTTACTGACTACGATATTCATGTAGGGATTATGGGACATGAATTTTCCAACCCTGGCGAATTCATCTTCCAAGATGTACAATTAACCTCACAAAACAAAGACTTGTCCCTAGATGCACGTCAAATCGTGGTTGATGTAAATTGGCGCAATATTTTCAGTGGTACAGCGATCCGTCGCTTCATCATCACACAAGGTGAGCTTTCTACCACCCTATCCCCTGAATCAACACCACTGCCTATTTCGGCGGATATTCTGCAATTTGAAAATAGTCAGCTAACCCTTAAACAAGGTGATGACACCATTTTCGCTACAGGGTTTACTGGGGGGATCACGCCGTGGAGGCCGACAGTGAATCATCCGTTTGGCTATGGCGATTTTCGTTTCACCTCCAGCCAATTAAAAATCAATGAATTACCATTTAAAAATGTGGCACTGACTGGAAAGTTGCAAGAGCAAGTCACTGAAATCAACAAAGCGAGTGCATACCTAAATAACGGTTATATTGCAGGTGAAGGTAAAGTATTTACTGATGGTGCAATTACGATTGATTCATTAGCAATGAATAAGGTTGGCTGGGAAAACAGTATTGATTTCGATACATTATTTGATGCAATTAGTAGTGATAGAACCATTCAAATCAAAAATCTTGAATTAACTAACATTGATATTCAAGGAAAAGACTGGGCGCTTTCAGGGCTGAGTACAGAAATCGATCAGCTAAGTTTGGTCAGAGGTAGCTGGACAAACCCTAAAAGTAAAATTAGCTTTAATGTTGACCAATTAGTCATGAAAGATCAACAGCTAAGTACACTAATCGGTGACTTGAATATTGATGGAGACAACCTAAACATCAACAAGTTATCAGGCTACTATAACAAAGGCGTATTTAATTTAAGTGGTGCTTGGCAACGTAATGATCAAGTTCTTACCATTAATGAAGGTAAGCTAGGCGGCATTTTATATACCCTACCAGAAACTTGGCTCGCTTTTTTTGCTGAACCCGCACCCTCTTGGTTATCAGGCCTATCCATCAAAAAATTCACTGTCTCCCAATCGTTGCTGATGAATATCCAGCCAGAATTCCCGTTCGAATTCACAGCGTTAAGCGCCAACATTGAAGATGTTGACCTCATTAAGCTAAAACAGTGGGGAGTTTGGAGCGGTAAGGCGACATTCAATGCCGATAGCGGCACAATTAACCAAGTTTTAGTTCGTCGTCCGTTCTTAGAAGTACGTCAGAGTGGGAAATCCTCCGCAGCAGCGAGTTTAACAGTCAGTACGGAAAGAGGTATCAGCAAGATTGGTGTATTAGTGAAACAAGAACCGAAAAAAGTGCCATTTTTGTTGCGAGCTTCAGGGACTAACATTGATTTAATCGATTTAAATCAATGGGGATGGTCAGGTTTCCCAGCACAAGTTATCGGTGACTTTGATGCAACACTACAGGGAGACTTCCTCGCCCCTTCAGTTGCTAAAAGCGTAAATGGCGAGCTGATGGCGATGCCTCTTCAAGGTAAGCGCTTATATCGTACGGTCGTAAAAGGGGTTGTGACCTCTTCGGTGGAATCTGATGCTACTCAGCAACCTTCTGAAATGCCTCAGGAAGAGCCCTCCCCTGCTCTTATCACTCAATAATGAGTCCACGAGAGGCTGCTGAGTATGGTTTACCTTTTATTGGTCAAATTGAACAAGCGCCAGCGCCATGCTTTTGCACATAATGCTGATCTTTCTCATCCGCTAATTGAAACTCTGCGAATGTGACGATTACTGTGGCGACAGGTTTACCTTGATAATGCTGCTGCTCCAGTAATTTTTTTGATGCGATTGCCTGATTGGCTTGAGCAATTGAATGCGTAAACACCGCTGAACGGTATTTCTCACCGACATTATTACCTTGTTTATCAATAGATTGTGGGTTATGAATCTTCCAAAATAGCGATAAAAGTTCATCATAACTCGTTTGCAGAGGGTCAAAATCGACCTGTACCACTTCTATCCATGGAGAGGTTTCATCGGCAGAACGTGCATAACCTACACGGCTATTTAATACCCCATTTTGCGTTTGAAACGCGGCTTCAGCTCCCCAGAAACAACCTGCGCCAAAAGTGGCTTGTTGTAGCGCTTCCTGACTCATAGTGACCTCGTCATCGATATCAATATTTACTTATTGACCCGCCAACCATTTATCAACGGTGGCTGAATTATTTTTAACCCAATTTTTAGCCGCAATAGCAGGTGGTACATTTTCCTTTTCAATTTGCAGAATAAGTTGATTTAACTCAGCAGGTTCGATTGCCACATTACGCAAGAAGGCAGCAATTTTTGAAGAACGTTTTTCTATACTCGCAGCAGACAGCACATAAACTTTTGCATCAGGATAAGCACATGTAATATGGCTTTTATTTAACCAATCAGAGTCGACTGTTGGGCTGATAAATTTCCAACATCCATCAGCCTTATAAGCTGGGTCATCTTTTTTGTTATCTTGCGCATAACCATCAAAAGTGGGCTCTTCTAGGCGGCGTAAGTCATAGGCTGCGAATATCCAATCAGGCGTATAGGCATAGAAAATCACGCCACGTTTAGCTTTATAAGCGGCTGCGAGTTTTGCATATGTAACAGAAGCTTCAGTTGACACTGGCGCAAATTTATCGCCAAAACCATAGTCTTTCGCTTTAATTTCGCCAATATAAGTTGACTCCCACCCCGCAGGGCCGACCAATAACTCAGGCTTTCCGCCACCTAAAGGTGAAAACAGTGCCGCAATTTCAGGTTTTTGTAAGTCATAAACTGATTTAATGTTGTATTTATCTTGTAAATACCCTGGGATGTAAAACCCTTGCTCACCAATATAAGGGTTTTTAGTTGGTATCAATGTTTTGCTGCCGGTGACGTATTTTGCCCATGCTGCCGATTGGTTTGGCAGCCAAACATCCGTCAGAACATCCACGGTTCCATCGTCTTTTCCTGCTGCAGCGAATAACACGGGCAAATCCCCCGCAAGATAGGTTACATCGCCATCTAACCGACTTTTAATAACTTCGCCTAAAATATGTTGGATAGCGATGGCACCCGTCCAATTTTGCTCGCCAATAACAATTTTATCTTTTGCTAGTGTTGGAAATGAAAGGGCTGCAAATAATAAAGCAGCACCAACTTGCTGAAATACTGATTTTTTCATAATTTAGCCTTAAAACAGGTGGTTATTATTGTTGCTTGTGTAGTTTTGATTGAATGATACGGTCAGGAATGAGCGCACAAAGTACGATAGCTATCCCAGCAAGAACACCTTCCCCTCCTTTAATGTTACGTAATGCAGCCATAACGTCATAACCCAAGCCGCCTGCACCGATAAGGGCAGCAACAACAACCATAGAAAGACTCATCACGATGGTTTGGTTAATACCTAACAGGAGCGAATGTCTGGCTAAGGGCAGTTGGACTTTGGTTAAAACTTGCCAAGGGTTTGCACCATGGGCAATTGCAGCCTCGACAGATTCTTTTGAAACTTCTTGTAACCCTAAAGCCGTCAAACGGATCATTGGCGCAAGAGAAAAAACAACGGTGGCAATTACTGCAGGTGTTTTCCCGATAGAAAAAAAGGCCACGGCGGGGATTAAATACACAAAGGTTGGTAAGGTTTGCATTATATCGAGTATCGGCGTCAATATTTTGCGAGCTAGGGATTTTTTAGCGACTAAAATGCCAAGTGGAATACCCAGAATTAAAACAATAATGACCGAGGAACCGACGAGTGCGAGGGTCGAAATCGTTCTTTCCCAAAAACCAAATAAGCCAATATAAATAATGGATAAGGTGCTTAATAAGCTCAGACCAAAACCCGCAGCACGCCACGATAAGAAAATCAATGCCACTGCACTAACAGGCCAAGGTAGCCAGCCAAATATCGCTTCAATACTTTCAATAACGGTTCGGACTAATACGATAATGCCAACAAAAGCACTTTCAAATGTATTTTGTGACCAATCAATAATATTATCAATCTGTTGAGCTGTTTCAGAAAAAAGCAGTCGATCAACAGGAAAGGTAAAAAAAAGCGTTTCAATTTCAGAAGTCAACGCTCGCCAAATAACAAATATTTGGCTAAAAAGCAAAACTGATAATGGCAACTTCCAACCTGAATGCGGGTTTTGTCGAGAACGCCGAATCACAGATAAGGTGAAAAAACGGCTCGCAATGACTAAAAGTAAGCCTGATAACCATAAATCAATGTCCGATAATAAGCCTTGTACTATTAGGCTAATTGCCGCTAATTCAATCGCCATTGTTAGCCAAAACAACCCACCTTTACCATATTCAGCTAGTGCAGCGGGGCCTAACAGTAATGTTTTCCAACGTGCAAGGGCATCGTGGGCGCCCGGTGAAGGAATATCCGTTACTGCAGGATCTGTGCTGGTGACTAAAGCAGCAATACGAACAGGAGAAGATGAATAGTCTTGAAAAAACTCGGAAATTTCTGCATCAGCAGGGGTAGCAAGAAGTTCATTTGGGCTTGCAACTTGCACGAGTTGACCATGACGCATTACGGCTATTCTGTCTGCGAGGCGTAGCGCTTCACTAGGATCGTGGGTGACAAATAAGGTAGTGATCCCACGTTCACGAACTAATTTTAGAAAATGATACTGTAAGCTACGGCGGATAGTCGGGTCGAGAGCACTAAACGGCTCATCCATTAATAAAATATCCGGTTGAGTGATTAATGCGCGAGCAAAACCCACTCGCTGTTGCATGCCACCAGAGAGCTCATGTGGATAATGGTTATCCCATCCTTCTAATCCTACGGCTTTCAGTTGCTCCCTAGCAGCAGCGAAGCGGGCAACTTCGGGCACTCCGTCCAATTCAAGCGGAAAAGCGACGTTTTCAATAACCGTTCGGTGAGGCAACAACCCAAAATGTTGAAAAACCATGCCAATACGCTTTGCACGTAATTCACGCAATAATTTCGGGTTTAGTTGACTGATATCTTGACCTTCAATAAAAACGTGACCACTACTTGAATCAATTAACCGGTTAACGTGACGTAACAATGTTGATTTTCCACTGCCGGATGTCCCCATCAAGCAAACAACTTCGCCGCGATAGACTTGTAAGTTAATGTGGTTTACAGCCAGTTTTTGCTCATTTTTCAACTTTGATGAGTAGGTTTTTGTGACATCACGAAACTCAACAACGATTTCATTAGCAGCATCGTTATCTAACGCTGCTGCGGCGTATTTCCCTAATGGTGATTGAATATTCACAGGTTAAGCTCTCAATAAAATTTTTATTCAAAACGACCACTTCCACGCAATAATTAAGATTTATTATTAAACGTGTTATGTGACGTTAAATTAATTTTAAGTTTTATTTATATTGTTGATGATAACTTGCTAGTAGGGTAATGGATTTGGAGGAAATAAAAGAAGTATTAAATTTGAATAGATTAGAGCAGATAGTTATTACGGCTACAGGTTATATATTTCAACTAATTACTATTATGTTTGCTAAATTCTACGCATAAGCTAAATATGAATGGATACAGTGTAAAAACCTGTTAATACCTCAGCAAAGGACGTTTTTGTAATACACACACATTTAGCTATCCAATAGGCTAGCTAAATGTGTTATTTGCTATTCATATAATATTATTTATTCATCATCCAAATACCACTCCGATGTTTGTGTATTAATATCAAAAACTTGGCCCTGATATGGTGTGAGTGGTGTAAGGCCTTTATCTCGCATCATCGGGATACTCTCACGCACCGATTCATTCCATGGATGAAATGCCATCGCATAGGCGCCCCAGTGCACAGGAACAATGCGTTGTGGGTTGATATCGAACGCAGCTTGCGCGGTTAAACTTGGAAACATATGGTCGTCTGGCCAACGTTTGTCATATTGCCCATTTTCAATAAATGCAATATCGATATTAGGAAATTTTTTAGCAATTTCAGCGAAATGAGGGCCATAAGCAGTATCCCCACTGTAATACAGTGTTTCATTCATATCCTGAATAACATATCCTCCCCAAAAGCTTTTATTACTGTCAGTCAAGCTACGTCCAGAATTGTGCAACGCAGGGACTAAAGTGTAGCGGTTTTCACCAACCACAGCCGTTTGCCACCAATCCAGCTCTTCAATATTTTTTGCATCAATTCCGAGCGGTTTGAGATATTCACTTAAACCCAGAGGAACAATAAATCGTGCATTTTGTTGCCCAAGTTGCCGTAATGTCTCTTCTTCAAAATGGTCATAATGGTTATGGGAGATTAAAACAATATCGGTTTGTGGCCATTCATCAATGGAAGCCGCGGGTTCTTGAAAACGGCGCATATTAATAACCAACGGAGAAACCGATGGCCCAAGAACAGGGTCAACTGCGATAGTTTGTTGATTAACTCGCATTAATAATGTGGAATGACCGAACCAAATAAACCGATTAATCCCATCATCCTTTAGAAATAATGACCAATCTGGTTTTTGCATTGGGAATTTTATTTTAGGCTTATATTGGCTTTCACCCCCTAACATTTTAAATAACCCTGTTGCACCATCACTCAAAGTCACACTGCGTAATAGTTGAGGATTAACAAATGCTTTTTTTTCCTGACTATAGTTAGCGCTCGTTAGGTATTGGGGGAATGTACGCGAAAAAACAGCACACCCAATAACAAGCAAAATGAATAAACCTAAAAAGAATATGAGCATTATCTTTTTCTTCAATATCATATGGTTAAATTAAACTGTATTTATAAAATAGTTAAAATTAGCATAGTAATATGCATTAACATTATGTATGCTAATTTTATTGGCCTAGGGTAAAGTAATTAATCACCATATCATTTAATTATCAGTTACTAAATTTATATATCTGATATTAAAAAACGATAACCTATTACTGTTTAAATACAATATACATAATTTTCAGATAAGGGTTATATAAATTGAATGAGTATTAATTTTATCGAATCGGTAAAGATAATAACTCTTCTGTCATTTCCCATAAACGTATTGCATTATTTTTATCTAATGCCCAACCCGCTACAACGGAAAACTCCTTCATTCTATCGCCACAAGTGTGGGTTATCATTTCCGCTTCATTACAGTCAGCAAAATAACGGCCACCAATATTCTCAATAATAGGTGAAGTCGCGACAAATATTGATGTTGCTGCACCTTGTTGTGGTGTTTTCCAAAGGTGCTCAGGCACAGGTAATTCACCTGAGTAGCGTTGTAAATTAGATTTAATCGCCCCTGGCATAACCGCATTAGTCCATATTTTATCTTTTTCCCAACGGCGCGTAGCCTCTACCGCAAATAAAATAAGCGCCGTTTTAGATTGCCCATAAGCACTCCAAGGGTCATAAGGTCGGATATGATAATGAATATCATCAAACACAATGGGACTAAAATGATGAGCCGACGAACTAACAACCACGACTCTCGAGCCATTTGCTTTTTTTAGAGCCTCATATAACCCATTTGTGAGTAAAAAATGCCCTATATAATTAGTCGCAAATTGGGCTTCCCATCCTTCATTTGTTCGTGTTTCTGGCATTGCCATAACACCTGCATTATTAATAAGTATATGCAGCGGTTTTGACCATGTTGAGGTAAATTCACGAATTGAGCTTTTATTCGTTAGATCAAGGTAAGCAACATCAACCTGCTGATTGCCTGTCGATTTTATTATTTCTAATGCGGCTTGTTGGCCAGCCTCAATATTTCTGACCGCCAGAGTTACACTGGCGCCATTATTTGCAAGAGAGCGAGCTGTTTCAAACCCAATACCTGAAGCCGCCCCCATTATAATGGCATTCTTACCCGTTAAATCTATACCGTTAATCACTTCGTCTGCGAGGCTATGGAAGCCAAACGATGTTTTGATTTTCATGATCCTATTCCTAATTTAAGACAAAAAAAGGGCGAGCAAAAGAATTGGCAATGATTCATTGCCAATTAAATTGCTATTCATTAATAAATATTAAATATAATGCTTATGCTGAAATCGCTTTCCACATTATTTCAAAACCAAGTTGTAATAATGCATCTTTACGTTCTGGTTGCTTTTCAATTTGTTCACTTGTTGCATCTGATATATTCTGAAAAATGTTATAAATAAAATCTTTTTCATCAGAAACTAAAAGATTATCTTTAATCGCTTGAGTAAACATTTGGTCGATTAAAACAAGAGGCTCAGGTGTTTTAGCAAGGGTTTCAGGCGTCAGTAGCTCAGAGACAGAAAGCAATCTAAGCACTCGTTTTCCATTAGGATTTTTTAATGCCCACTCAGTATACCCTGACCACACATGCTTTATTTGTGTATGCACATCAGCATTTTTAGGGTAACCAGTGACTAGGCGTTCAGCCATATCGCTTTTGAGTAGCAAATAAACATCATTAAATAATTGTTCTTTGGTTGGAAAATAGGTAAAAAGAGTGCCTACGGCTACTTTTGCACGTTTTGCAATATTTGCCGTCGTTGCTGATAAACCATTTTCAGCAAGAGTACTTATTGTTGCATTAATCAATGCAGTGTATTTTTGTGAGCTCAAGGGACGAGCCATAGAGTATCTCCAAATAAAATATTGCGTCTCTCATTAACTTCAATGACTGACTAATCACTCAATTATATTGAGAGAGAGAAATAGATGCAATAAGTTTGAAGATAAATTTAAAAAAAATGTGAGTCCATTTTCTCGTTCCATTAAAACCATGCCAAAACATCTCTAATGGAACGAGTCGTACTCAAAAATAGGGCAATGTGCGGTATAACTGGGAGCAATTACGCTTTCTCCGAGCTTGTATGCCCCCTTTATCATTTACGCCCAATAATCTATTTTACTGTGTTTTATCAACGGGTAACACCATGTACACACCACTAAAAACTGCACCAACTTGGTTATTTGGGTTACTTACTTCCACTTTCAGTTTAACTCGCGCTTTGCTGCCTCGCGCTAAGCGGTCAAGGTCACCACTCATATTCGCTAAATCCGCAATTGCCGTTGGCCTGCCACTCACTGGCTTGCCGTAGCGGATGTTGGCATCCACTAACACAATATCACCACCAAGTTGATGCTCTTGCATTAGCAGCCAAATAAGCCCCCAACCGGTTAATGTCGCGAGTGAAAATTGGCTACCTGCAAAAATAGTTTCATGGGGGTTTTGGTTGCCCGCTTCTGGCATTGTCGTAATAAAACGGGTCCCTGTATATTGTTCGATGCGAACACCCATTTTTTCACTTAACGGAATGTATTTATGCCATGCTTGCTGTAATTCACCACACCAATCAGGACGATGTAAGATTTGGTCTAGGGTTTCAATTGGCTTGATCATTAAATAATGACGCACAGGTGTTTTAAGCTGCCCTGCAACTTGCCCCCTATTTTCAAACCCCATCTTATTAAAGAAAGGAACGGCTTCTTCACGCACACTGGAAACAATACGTTTTACACCTTCTTGCCGTGCAACTGACTCCAGAGCCATAATAATCAACTTCCCCAGCCCTTTACCTTGCATGACGGGATTAACAGCGAGGAAGCGAATTGCACCTTCGTTATCGGCATTAATATATAGACGGCCAATCGCCAAAATACGGTTTTTATCATCCACCACCATTTGATGGTGAGCCGTTAAATCATAACCGTCTTTTTCAGAACCGAGGGGTTGATTGAAGGGTTTTCGCAACATTTCCCAACGAAAGTGGTAGTAAGTTGCAAATTCAATTTCATCTTTCGGTGTACGTAAATGGTACATCGTTTCCCCCTTTAAAAATGGAATCACACTTGCAGCCAAAAGGTCACAGGGCCGTCATTAGTTAAGCTCACTTGCATATCAGCAGCAAATTGCCCAGTTTCAGTCGTGACGCCATGCTGACGGCTTTGTTCCACAAAATACTGGTACAGTTTATCGGCTTTTTCAGGCTCTGCCCCCCCAGAAAAACTAGGTCTCATGCCTTTTTTGGTGTCTGCCGCTAACGTAAATTGTGAGACAACCAATAAGCTGCCTCCCGCTTGCTGAACATTCAGGTTCATTTTCCCTTGTTCATCACTAAAAATACGGTAGCCCAGCACCTTTTCACATAAGCGTTTTGCTTTTTGCTCGTCATCGTCTTTTTCAACGCCAAGCAGAACCAACAAACCTGAGTTTATTTGCCCAACCGTTTGTTCATCAACAACCACACTCGCATGAGTGACTCTCTGGATTAATGCAATCATGATTACTCTGCACAAAAAGATGGAGCAACGTTAGCCGTTGCTCCATCTTCAATATCAAATATTATTCAACTTCAGCACTAAAATCGTAAGTACGGAAATATTCAGGAACGGTATCTTTATCCACAACATGAATACTATGGATACCAAGAGCTTGCGCGGCTTTAACATTTTCCTCTACATCATCGAAGAAAACGGCATCTGCTGCTTCAAATTCTTCGGATTGCAGAACGTATTTGAAGATTTCAGGATCAGGCTTACGCATACCTAAATCTTGGGATAAATAGAGAAAATCGGAGGAAGCTGCAATCTCTGGGTAGTGTTCTGGCCAGTAGTCCAAATGTAGACGGTTAGTATTCGATAAGACGACAACACGGTGCCCTTGTTCACGCAGGCGCTCCATAATGTCAATCACTTCTGGTCTTAACGAAATAAAAATAGCGTGCCAGCCTTCAGCAAAGTCTTCAAAGCTCAGAGTGATCCCCATTTCTTCACAAAGTAGCTCTGCAAACTCTATATCTGAAATTTTTCCACACTCATGTAATTGAAAGATATTGCCAAAAGTAAACCGTGATTTGATTTCTTCACTTGGTGTGCCGCTCAGTTCAGACCATTTATCAAACACACGATTAAAGTCGATATCAATAATCACATTACCCATATCGAAGATATACAGCATAAATTTTCCTCTTTGTTATTCACTAAATTTACTTTAATCATTATTCGTCCAACTGAACAGCCCTAATTGGTGATAATTCACGTTATTTTGTCAATTCATCGGTTGAGCACTAAACCAGAAAATTGCTGCCGACCTAACCCTTTTTACTGCAGATACAATAACAGGGCTATTAATCACTTTTACGCTGGCTCTTTACTACGACAATAAATACGGAATAACCGAGCTAAATGTTCCCCTGCTGGCGTTAATGTTGCGTCCCGGCGCTGCACGAGAGCAAACGTGGCATAAGGTAGTTTTTCGATTAAATCCAATGCGATATACCGTTGTTCAAAGAGAGGCTCATCTATCGTGTCTATCGACACAATGGTTAAAAAATCACTTTGCGCGACTAAACTTAAACAACCAATTAAGGTTTCACAGGTCACACTGAAATCCATGGGGCGCTCCATCATGGAGAACACATCGGCGAGTTGCTTGTAATATGTGCCCTTTGGGGTTGGCATCGTCCAATCGCAGTCCACTAACTCAGTAAGCGATTTCGCATGCCGTAAGGGGTGATCTTTACGCATAATCACTTTGTATTCTTTTTGCATCAACCGCTCAAAAGTAAACTCCGCATCCAAGCTTCCTGGGTAATAAGTGTTAATCGTGAAGTCCAGTTCCCCTTGCCTCAATTGAGTTAGCATGGTTAATAATTGCCCTTCCATAATGCGCAATTTGATATTGGGATAATCGCGGTGAAATTGAGTGACGACTTTTGGCATTAATGAACGAGCAATACTACCTGCAACACCAATGTTCACCGTTCCACCAATCAATCCAATACGTTGTGAAATCTCTTCTTGCCCGACCCGTAATTCTTCAAGAATTAAACTTGCACGGCGTAAAAAACCCTCCCCACATTCCGTTAAATAAATCCCTTGGTTACTGCGAATAAACAATTTAGCCCCCAAGCTACTCTCTAATTCACGAATAGATTTCGTCAATGCAGGCTGAGAAAGCTGTAGAAAACGGCTGGCGGCTCGAATACTGCCATGCCGGCTAATTTCGACGAACGCCCTGAGCTGATTTAATTTTATGGGTGGTGCCATATCAATACCCCGATAACTTTTAGTTATATATCTAAAGATAATTGTATCTTTTTTACTCTAATTTGATTGTGTACAGTCAGAAAATAGAGAAACAAAAAATTAACATTTAGCAAGTTAAATAATTTTTTATAAATTAAAATAACCAAAGCAAATTAATATACTACTTTTTAAAATTAAACGAATTTTAATTTTAAAACCCATACACATCCCTATTTCAATATCCCTGTACTGATTTTTCTTGTGATAACTAAAAGAGATACAAAATGAATACTGACTTAGATAGCACCATCCAGCAGATGGCACAACAATTACAAGCATGGCGGCGTGATTTTCATCAGTATGCAGAATCAGGTTGGTTTGAATTTCGTACAGCAACGCTTGTTACCGAAGAATTGCATCAACTTGGTTACCAACTGCAACTGGGCAAAGAAGTCGTTAAAGCGGATGCTCGAATGGGCCTTCCTACCGAAGAAAAATTGGCAGAACAAGAAAAAAGAGCGATTGAACAAGGCGCTTTAACTCAATGGCTACCTCACTTTTCAGGGGGGTTCACTGGTATCGTTGCCACACTCGATACTGGCCGTCCAGGCCCAACACTTGCTTTTCGTGTCGATATGGATGCCCTTGATTTAAATGAAGAACATTCGTGCCAACACCGTCCACATAATGAAGGTTTTGCTTCCTGTAATCCGCACATGATGCACGCGTGCGGCCACGATGGGCACACCGCCATCGGCCTTGGGCTTGCTCGTATTCTCAAGCAATATGAAGCGAAGCTGTCTGGTCGCATCAAGGTTATCTTTCAACCTGCGGAAGAAGGCACCCGAGGTGCCAAATCCATGATGGAAGCAGGTGTGGTTGATGATGTCGATTTCTTTGTGGCTATCCATATCGGTACAGGTGTGCCAAAAGGCGAAGTCGTCTGCGGCAGTAAAAACTTTTTAGCTACTACAAAGTTTGATGTGACCTATCAAGGTGTTGCGGCACATTCAGGTGCAAAACCTGAAGATGGCAAAAATGCATTAATTGCCGCAGCCCATGCAACCCTAGGCCTATATGGTATCCCGCGTCACAGTGAAGGAAGCTCACGCATTAATGTTGGTGTATTGCAAGCAGGTATTGGCCGCAATGTCATTCCCGATACCGCACTGCTCAAAGTTGAAACGCGCGGGGAAACCAATGAAATCAACAAGTTTGTCTACGAAAAAGCAATGCACATTATTGAAGGCGCCGCCAAAATGCAAGATGTCGCCTTTGATATCAAACTGATGGGAGCCGCACAAAGTAGCCACCCAAGCAATCAGTGGGTTGATTTTATTTGCGATTTAACAAAAAAACAGCTTCCTGAATTAACCTCTATCGTTAAAAACCGCTATCAAGCCGCAGGTTCGGAGGATGCAACCTATTTTATGGAACGCGTAAAAGAGCGTGGAGGCCAAGCCACTTACATGATTTTTGGTACAGATCTCAGTGCAGGTCACCACAATGAGCGCTTTGATTTTGATGAAAATGTGATGATAACAGCAGTAAAAACGCTGTCGACAATTGCCCTGCACCTCCCTGAATTCGGAGCGAAAAATGGATAAACAATTCACATCATTTATTGGTGATTATATTGAAAATCATCGCGCCCAGTTTACCGCGCTAAGCGACAATATTTGGGATCACCCTGAAACCCGCTTTGAAGAAACCTATTCTGCTAATTTACTGGCTGACGCATTAGAGCAAGAAGGCTTCCACGTTGAAAGAGGGGTTGGTGATATTGAAACGGCGTTTATCGCCAGCTATGGTGAGGGGTCACCTGTCATTGCATTATTGGGCGAATATGACGCTCTCGCAGGGTTAAGCCAACATTCTGCTTGCAGCGAGCCAAATCCCTTAGTGGAAAATGGTAATGGTCACGGGTGTGGGCATAACTTACTAGGCACCGCCGCGTTATCTGCCGCTTTTGCTGTCAAAGCCTGGCTGCATGACAATAATTTACCTGGTACTGTGCGGTTTTATGGCTGCCCTGGGGAAGAAGGCGGATCAGGTAAAACATTCATGGTCAGAGAGGGCTTATTCGATGATATTGATGCTGCCATTACATGGCACCCAGAATCATTTAGTGGTGTCTTTAATGTGCAATCCCTTGCTAACATTCAAACGGCTTTTCGCTTTAAAGGTATTGCTTCTCACGCAGCAAACTCCCCACACCTAGGCAGAAGTGCACTTGATGCCGTCACCTTGATGAATGTTGGCGTGCAATTTTTACGCGAGCACATTATTCAAGACGCTCGGATACACTATGCCGTCACCAACACGGGGGGCGCATCCCCAAATGTCGTGCAACCTGATGCAGAAGCCCTCTACCTTGTCCGCGCCCCGCAACTTGATGAAGCACAAGATATTTACCAGCGTGTGATTAATATTGCACAAGGAGCTGCCCTGATGACAGGGACGCAACTAGAAGTCCGTTTTGATAAAGCATGCTCAAACTATGTGCCTAATCGGACGCTAGAACACGCCATGTTTAACCACATTACTGAATTTGGCATCCCTGAATATACCGATAAAGAACGTCAATTCGCTGAGCAAATTCACAATACATTGACAAAAGATGATTTACGCAATGCCAAGCTAAATGCTGCCCGCAGTGGAGGAGAAGAAGGCGAACGTTGGTGTGAAAGGCAGGGCAATAAAGTACTCACGAATGAAGTACTGCCTTACGTTGAGTCCAAAGAGTTGATGTACGGCTCAACCGATGTTGGTGATGTCAGCTGGGTTGCCCCTACCGTTCAATGTTTTAGCCCATGCTTTGCCTTTGGTACCGCACTGCATACTTGGCAATTAGTAGCACAAGGGCGCACCTCTATTGCCCATAAAGGGATGCTGCTCGCAGGGAAAATCATGGCCTCTAGCGCCATTGAGTTGTTCTTGAAGCCCGATTTATTAGCACAAGCAAAAGCTGAATTTACGCAGAAAAGGCAAGTTACCCCTTATCAGTGCCCTATTCCCAAAGATATTAAGCCTTCAAAATTAAAATAAGTAGTTCCTTAATACAGGCGGGGTTTACCCGCCCATAAGTCATAACAATAACAATGAAGATAGACACAAGGAAACCCTATGAGCGACTCAACAACTGTGCACAAAAGCCCCGGGGCAATTTTTCGCTGGATAGAACGAGTGGGAAACAAAATCCCAAACCCATTCATTTTGTTCGTTTATTTAATTGCCGTGCTGATGATTGCGACGGCTGTATTATCTTGGTTTGATTTATCTGTTAAAAACCCCGCCAATGATGAGATGGTCAGCGTTAAAAATTTATTAAGCGTGGAAGGGTTACAGTGGATTTTACCTAATATCGTTAAGAATTTTAGCAGCTTTGCCCCCCTAGGCGCCATTCTCGCGTTAGTCATTGGGGCGGGTTTAGCTGAGAAAGTAGGCTTACTTCAAGCTTTAATGTACAAAATGGCATCGGGTATTAATAAGCGCTATGCCAGTTATATGGTACTGTTTATCGCCTTTTTCAGCCATATTTCTTCAGATGCGGCGTTAGTTGTCATGCCACCACTAGGTGCCTTGATCTTTATCGCGGTAGGTCGCCATCCTGTCGCTGGCCTATTAGCTGCAATTGCTGGGGTCGCTTCGGGTTTTACCGCAAACTTATTGATTGTCACCACCGATGTATTGTTATCGGGAATCAGTACAGAAGCAGCAATGATGATTGACCCAAATCTACATGTCAGCGTTATCGATAACTGGTACTTTATGGCCACATCGGTGATTGTGTTAACCATCGCAGGTGCACTACTGACAGACAAATTTATTGAACCCCGTCTCCCCGTGTGGGAAGGCACGTCACATGACCGACTCGAAGAGTTAACGCCAATTCAAAACCGTGGTTTATTGATGAGTGGCTTGTCTGCACTAATCTTTATCGGTTTAGTTGCGCTCATGGTTGCCCCAGAAGGCGCACCACTGCGTGATCCAGTAACTGATACAGTGATCCCTTCGCCGTTTATCAAGGGTATCGTTCCTGTCATTATTATTTTCTTTTTCGTCGTTTCCATTACCTATGGTGTATCAACCAAACAAATCAAAAAGCCGAATGATATCCCAGACTTATTAGTTGACCCAATGAAAAGCATGGCAGGTTTCATTGTGATGGTTTTCCCACTTTCTCAGTTCGTTGCATTCTTTAACTGGAGCAATATGGGGAAATTCATGGCGATTGGTTTAACTGACTTGCTAGAAAACTTAGGGATGACGGGTGTGCCCGCGTTTATTGGGTTAATGTTTTTATCTGCGTTTCTGTGTATGTTTATCGCCAGTGGTTCTGCTATTTGGTCAATACTGGCACCGATATTTGTGCCGATGTTTGTGTTACTTGGCTTTCACCCTGCTTTCGCACAGATTGTGTTTCGTATCGCTGACTCCGCTGTGTTACCCCTTGCGCCGATGTCACCGTTCCTTCCGCTCTTTTTAGGCTTTTTACAACGCTACTATAAAAATGCGCAGCTAGGGACCTACTATACCTTAATATTGCCGTATCCAATTGTATTCTTTATTGTTTGGATGTTATTGCTAGTAGGCTGGTACTTTGCAGGCTTACCTATCGGGCCCGGAGTTTACCCACAACTTACCCCATAAAAAAAGGCGCCTAAATGGCGCCTTTTTACTACTTATTTTAACTAAAAATTAGTCTTCTTTAGAACGGTTTGCACGACGGCGATCGTTCTCAGTCAGATGACGTTTACGCAGACGGATAGACTGCGGAGTCACTTCAACTAATTCGTCATCATCAATAAACTCAAGCGCTTGTTCCAAAGTCATTTTAATTGGTGGTGACAGAGTTGTTGCTTCATCGGTACCTGACGCACGCATGTTAGTCAGTTTTTTACCAGTTAAGCAGTTAACTGTTAAGTCATTAGAACGTGAGTGAATACCAATGATTTGGCCTTCATACACTTCAGCACCGTGACCTAAGAATAATTTACCGCGATCTTGCAGGCTGTACAGCGCGTAAGCAACCGCTTTACCTTGACCGTTAGAGATCAGCACGCCGTTTTGACGACCACCGATTTCACCTGGGCGAACATCATCGTAATGGCTGAATGTTGAGTACAGTAAGCCAGTACCTGAAGTCATTGTCATGAACTCGGTACGGAAGCCAATCAGGCCACGGCTTGGGATGATGTAGTCAAGACGCACACGGCCTTTACCATCTGGCATCATGTCACGCAGGTCGCCTTTACGCTCACCTAACGCTTTCATGACATCACCTTGGTTTTGTTCTTCAACGTCTAAAGTGACTTGTTCGAATGGTTCTTGTTTACGACCATCGATTTCGCGAATGATAACTTTTGGACGAGATACCGCTAACTCGAAGCCTTCACGACGCATGTTTTCGATCAGAACAGATAAATGCAGCTCACCACGACCAGATACACGGAATGCATCAGGGTCTTGAGTTTCTTCAACACGCAGTGCAACGTTGTGAACCAGTTCTTTATTCAGGCGGTCAAGGATCTGACGTGAAGTCACGAATTTACCTTCTTTACCGCAGAAAGGTGAGGTGTTAACACAGTAGAACATGCTAACTGTTGGCTCATCAACCGCTAACGCAGGCAGTGCTTCAACGCTACCCACTTGGCAGATAGTGTCAGAGATATTCAGTTCGCCTAAACCTGTCAGCGCAACGATATCGCCCGCTTCAGCTTGTTGTGAATCGATACGCTCTAAACCTAAGTGAGTCAGAACTTTACCAATTTTACCGTTGCGAGTGTTACCTTCGCTGTCGATAACAGTCACTTGTTGGTTAGGTTTAACCACACCACGTTTGATACGGCCGATACCGATAACACCTAAGTAGCTGTTGTAATCCAACTGCGAAACTTGCATTTGGAAAGGACCATCGACATCGACTGCAGGTGGCGCAACATGCTCTACGATAGCTTCGTACAGCGGAGTCATGTCTTCAGCCATGTTTTCGTGCTCAAGACCAGCAATACCGTTTAATGCAGATGCGTAAACGATAGGGAAATCGAGTTGCTCATCCGTTGCACCTAAGTTCACGAATAAGTCGAATACTTGGTCAACAACCCAATCAGGACGTGCGCCTGGGCGGTCAACTTTATTGATAACAACAATAGGACGTAAACCGTGGTCGAACGCTTTTTGCGTTACAAAGCGAGTTTGTGGCATTGGGCCATCCATCGCATCAACAACCAGCAGCACACAGTCAACCATAGACATAACGCGCTCAACCTCACCACCGAAATCGGCGTGACCTGGGGTGTCTACGATATTGATATGATAACCATTCCATTGGATAGCGGTATTTTTAGCAAGGATAGTAATACCACGCTCTTTCTCCAAGTCATTGGAGTCCATAACACGCTCATCAACCGTTTCACGTTCACCGAACGTGCCTGATTGTTGCAATAATTTACCCACCAGTGTGGTCTTGCCATGGTCAACGTGAGCGATGATGGCGATGTTTCTTAAGTTTTGAATTGACAAGGATTTTTACCGTTTAATTGACAGGAAAGGAATATGCTTTTTGCGGTATTCTAATTACCCAAACATACTTTCTACGTTAATTTGCTGTTATTTTACACGTTTTTCCGCACAAGTGGAATAAATGTGAAACCCATCACTGTATAAAAAGTTTTTAACGAAAAAACATTCAGTTGCGTAACAGTACCAGATTCCCTCATAAAATAATGAGCATCATCTCTGCGAAACCACGAAGTGGCAGAATAATACGCTAAAAACTTAATATTAGCAGCCCAAAAAAAGAACAAAAAATAGACTTTCTTTCTTAATCGCTATTTTTAATGTCTTTTTGTGTTATTTAGATATATCTAAATTGACTAATTAGATATATCTAAATATAGTAAAGCCATAAAATGAATTCGATATATCTAAAGTTACAAACTAAGGAGTAACTATATGCTAATTAAATCTTGTCGTCATGTATATTATGCGCGCCATGACGAAAATCAGCGCGGCCACCACGATGGCTGTTGCCATGGCGAAGGTCGTCACGGGCACGGTGAACGCCGCCATGGGCATGGTGAATGTTGCCACGGTGAAGGCCGTCATGGTCACAGTGATGAGCGCCAAAGAGGCCGCGGAAGAGGCAAAGGCCTGCGCCGTTTATTCGACCACGGTGATCTTCATATCATGGTGCTTTCATTAGTGGCGAAAAAACCGAGCTACGGTTATGAAATTATCAAAGATATTCAAGAAGCTTCGAACGGTCTTTATGTGCCAAGCCCAGGTGTTATTTATCCAACATTAACACTGTTAGAAGAACAAGGCTTTTTAGAGTCTCAAATTGTTGAGCGCAATCGCAAAAGTTTTACTATTACGCCAGAAGGCGCTGCGCACTTAGCACAGAATAAAGAAACAGAAGCGGTTATTGCTCGTAAGCTGGCTAAAGCACGTGATATGCAACAAGGCAGCAATTTAGCAGAAGACATTGAAATGGCAGTCAGCCGCTTTAAAGCCCTACTGCGCCACAAAATGGTTCTGAAACAATTGAATGAAGAACAAACGCGTCAAATTGCTTCCATTATCAATGATGCCGTAAAACAGATTGAAGAAGTGAATACCTTATTAACGAACAGTGATGATGAATAACACCTCCTCACTCATTAAATAATGTTTGCCAATTCAGCTTTGGGCTTATTATTAAGCACAAAGCTGGCTTTTTTCTCTATCCTTTTCTTTTTGCACCAAAACAGTGCAGTCCATCATCAAAAATGCACCAACCAAGTGCAAACTGTGACTATTTTTAACTCAATCGATTGACATTCTCTCGTAACAATCCGTATTTACTCTTCTTTTAAAAGTTGGCACGATTTTCGCTTATAGTATTTATAGTGAGCGAGCAACGTGCATTAATGTGATTAATCACCGCCGCCATGCCAGACAAACCAACAAACGCAAAATATGATGCGGTTTGTTGATTAGACCCGACCAGGAGAGCCGAGAATGTCCGCTGAACATGTTTTATCGTTAATTAAAGAGCACAATGTAAGATTTATTGATCTGCGTTTTACCGACACAAAAGGTAAAGAGCAACATATCACTATCCCTGCTCACCAAGTTGACGAAGACTTCTTTGAAGAAGGCCAGATGTTCGACGGTTCATCAATTGGTGGCTGGAAAGGCATCAACGAATCTGACATGGTACTGATGCCAGATGCATCTACTGCAATGTTAGACCCATTCTTTGCTGATGTGACCTTAATTATCCGTTGCGATATTTTAGAGCCGGGTACCATGCAAGGTTACGACAGAGACCCACGCTCCATTTCTAAACGTGCAGAAGATTTCCTGCGTTCAAGCGGTATCGCTGACATCGTGTTATTTGGTCCAGAACCTGAATTCTTCGTTTTTGACGATATTCGTTTCGGCAACAACATGCACGGCAGCTACTACCATATCGATGATATCGAAGCGGCATGGAACACTGGCACAAAATATGAAGGCGGCAATAAAGGCCACCGTCCAGCCGTTAAAGGTGGTTACTTCCCAGTACCACCTGTAGACTCATCACAAGACCTGCGTTCTGCAATGTGTACCACAATGGAAGAGATGGGCTTAGTTGTTGAAGCTCACCACCATGAAGTGGCAACTGCAGGCCAAAACGAAGTCGCCACCCGCTTTAATACGATGACCAAAAAAGCGGATGAAACCCAGATTTATAAATATGTTGTGCACAATGTTGCCCATGCATACGGCAAAACAGCTACCTTTATGCCTAAGCCATTAGTCGGTGATAACGGTTCAGGTATGCACTGCCACATGTCTTTATCAAAAGACGGCGTGAACCTGTTTGCGGGTGACAAATACGGCGGTTTATCTGAAATGGCGCTGTACTACATCGGCGGTATCATTAAACATGCTCGTGCGCTGAACGCATTTACAAACCCAACAACAAACTCATACAAACGTTTAGTTCCAGGCTTTGAAGCTCCTGTAATGCTAGCTTACTCTGCACGTAACCGTTCTGCATCTATCCGTATTCCTGTGGTTGCAAGTACCAAAGCACGTCGTATTGAAGTGCGTTTCCCAGACCCAGCAGCTAACCCATACTTAGCGTTTGCAGCGCAGTTAATGGCGGGTCTTGATGGCATTATCAATAAGATCCACCCAGGTGATGCAATGGATAAAAATCTGTATGACTTACCACCAGAAGAAGCAAAAGAAATCCCAACTGTTTCAGGTTCTTTAGATGAAGCACTAGCGGAACTGGATAAAGATCGCGAGTTCTTAACTCGTGGTGGTGTATTCACAAATGACGCTATCGATGCGTACATTGAATTAACCCGTGCTGACATTCAACGTGTCCGTATGGCACCACACCCGCTCGAATTTGAAATGTACTACAGTGTGTAACACGCCGTTCCACTGATAGTCTTTGTTGCCGTGAAGCACTTGCCCCATCTTTTGATGGGGCCTTTTCTCTCTAAAACTGCACCAAAGAAACAAAAATCAAATATCGGTTGTTTGGTCTATCAGGTATAATGCACCAAAATAGTGCAGGAGTGACATGACATGAAAACCGAACATTTGCCAGCACCCGAACAAATCCTCGACTCCCTTATTAATAGCGTGCTTATTTTGGATTACGATTTGGTTATCCATTACGCCAATCATGCCGCATTGCAAATCCTAACCCAAAGTCAGCGCAAACTCTATGGGACTCCCCTTCCACTCTTATTTAGCTATTGCTCACTCAATGATGAATTAATGCTCAATAGTTTAAAAGAAGGCCACAGTTTTACTGAAAATGAGGTCACGTTGGTGTTTAATAACCATTCCCACGTAATGTCATTCAGCGCACAACCTTTTTCAGAACAATTTATTTTAGTTGAGCTGTCACAACTCGATAGCCAGCGACGCCTTAGCCAAGAATTGGCGCAAAATGCACAGCAACTTGCCGCGCGTGAACTGATCCGCGGTCTGGCTCACGAAATAAAAAACCCACTGGGTGGGTTGCGGGGGGCAGCGCAGTTGTTATCTAAGGCGCTGCCCTCCCCACAATTAAATGAATATACTCAAGTCATTATCGAACAAGCCGACCGCTTAAGAGCCTTGGTCGATAGATTGCTTGGGCCACAGTATCCAGGACCAAAAACTCAGCAAAGTATTCACCATATTATGGAAAACGTGGTGCGCTTAGTTTCCCTCGAAAAACCTGCTAATGTCACATTAACTCGCGACTATGATCCAAGTTTGCCCGATTTAGACTATTACCCCGATCAAATCGAACAAGTTTTACTGAACGTCACCCGCAACGCTCTACAAGCCGTCGCTGATACGGGCGGTCATATCACACTACGCACGCGCACTGCATTTCAAGTCATGCTACAAGGTGAGCGTTATCGGTTAGCTGCGAGGATTGATATCGAAGACAACGGCCCTGGCATTCCATTGGCCATCCAAGATACGCTTTTCTACCCAATGGTGAGTGGCCGACCTGATGGGACAGGGCTTGGGCTGTCAATTGCGCGAAGTTTAGTGGATCAACATGCAGGGAAAATCGAGTTTACCAGTTGGCCAGGGCACACTGAGTTTTCTATTTATCTACCCATCAAAAAATAGGGGATAACCATGTCACAGGGAAAAATTTGGGTCGTGGATGACGACAGTTCCATTCGCTGGGTTTTAGAGCGAGCACTCAACAGTGCAGAATTTGTCTGCACCTGCTTTGACAGTGCTGATGCGGTACTTGCTGCATTGGAAAACGCACTCCCTGATGTTTTGTTATCCGATATTCGCATGCCTGGAACCAATGGTATTGAGCTACTCAATACCATTAAACAATCACACCCCCTTTTGCCGATCATCATTATGACAGCTCACTCAGACCTCGATGCTGCCGTTAATGCCTATCAATCTGGTGCCTTTGATTATCTGCCTAAACCGTTTGATATCGATGAAACTGTGGCATTGGTTGAACGTGCGTTAAATCATAGCCGTGAACAGAACCACACGGGGCGTGAAACAAAACAAAAAGCGCCGATTGTTTCATCCACCATGATCGGTGAAGCGCCTGCAATGCAGGAGGTGTACCGCATTATCGGCCGCTTATCGCGCTCATCAATTAGCGTACTGATTAACGGTGAGTCAGGGACAGGGAAAGAGCTTGTTGCCCACGCGTTGCACCAACATAGTCCACGAGTTAGTGAGCCATTTATTGCCCTGAATATGGCCGCTATTCCAAAAGATCTCATCGAGTCGGAGCTTTTTGGTCATGAAAAAGGCGCATTCACAGGAGCAACCCAAGTTCGTCAAGGGCGTTTTGAACAAGCCAACCGCGGTTCATTATTTTTAGATGAAATTGGGGATATGCCCCTTGATGTACAAACACGGTTATTACGTGTTCTTGCTGAAGGGCAATTTTACCGTATTGGTGGCTATACTCCTGTGAAAGTGGATGTGCGAATTATTGCCGCCACCCACCAAGATCTTGAAAAACGGGTTAAAGAAGGTTTATTCCGTGAAGATTTATTTCACCGATTAAATGTGATTCGAGTACAACTTCCTCCTTTGCGAGAACGAACGGAAGATATTCCACGCCTTGCACACTATTTTTTACAAAATACCGCAAAGGAGTTAGGTGTAGAAAGTAAAGTACTGCACCCTAACAGTGAAAAAATTCTGCAGCGCTATTATTGGTCAGGAAATGTTCGCCAATTGGAAAATGTCTGTCGCTGGCTGACCGTTATGGCGGCAAGCCAAGAAATTTTACCGCAAGATTTGCCAGATGATTTACTGGAAGAGCACTCAATACAAAACACTGAAACCAATAAACCAAAGGCCAATGAACCTGCAAAGGCTCCTTTACCCGTGCATCAATTCACCTCAGATGCACAATGGTTTGAATTATTGGAAAAGTGGGCTGACCATGCGTTATCCGCCGGAAAAGATGATTTATTAGCACAAACAGTGCCACTATTAGAACGCACTCTACTTAACTGCGCACTGAAACACACCGATGGACATAAACAGGAAGCTGCTCGCTTATTAGGCTGGGGGCGCAATACCCTAACCCGTAAATTAAAAGAATTAAGCATTGAATAAACCACAATAAAATTAAGTAACTTCATTTAATTTTGGCAATTATTCAAAAAGGAGTAGAGGAGAACTCTACTCCTTTATATTAATTATAAAATAGTTTTATTAACGTTTCATATTAAAACAAATAAGCACTCTCTATTTTAGACAAACTAACCCCTATCCCACTCCTTATAATGACCATTAAAATACGATATTCTATTTAATGCAGTACATTAATGATTCTCTTTAAGAAAATCACATATCTTATTTAGCCCAGTGAAATTATTAAACACCCTATGAACACATTATTTTATTACGACCTAAAAAATCAAAAAAACTACAGGAAATATGCCAATTGTGAAAGGCAATATTTAAACCCTCTCAGTAACACAAAATTTTCACTTTATGATTAAAACCTAAAAAATAACGACTAAAATAAACATCTTCTATATCGTAAATTTTTTATTCTATAACTGTAAGCATTTTTAGTAATAAGGAAGATGTTTTTTATAAAAACAATGAAATTCGAGTATACTATTTTGAGCAACCTTTTCAGATATTACGATATCAATCATTGTTTTTCGTTATTTCGCTCTCTTTTCAAACAAAAATAAAATTTGACTTAAGATTAAAAACCCAAAAATCACATTATGCGAGAGGAATAAAATTTAAAAATCACGCTAAAATTATTACTGGGTTTTTATTTTTATTTAACTTTAGTGATTCATGAATAAAAAATGAAAATTCTTTTATTTTAAAACATAAGCCCATTCTCTAACACATAATGTGTTTTCTATTTTAAAACAACCAAAAATAAAATTAAATTATTATTTAATGCTATTTTTTAGTTGACTTGTTTATTTGAAAAAATAACCACAAAATACTCTCCAATTGAGTAAGCGAATATTTAGCTCGCTCTCAATACCATCAAATAAAATATCTTCCTTGGAGAGTCATAAATGAAAAAGAATATCATCGCAACGTTAATTGCGACGTCGTCTATTTTTGCTATTAATAATGCATTCGCTGCTGACGGGACTATCGATTTCACGGGTGAAATTACCGACCAAGCCTGTGAATTAGCCGCAGGCTCTGATGCGTTAAAAGTAAATTTAGGGAAAGTTTCTAAAACCGCATTACCTAGCGCTGGAAGCACTGCCGCTGCCACTAAATTCACCATTAAATTAATTAACTGCCCAGCCACCGTCACCACGGCATCCGTAAAATTCGATGCTGACTCGTATTTAGGAGATGACACGGTTATCAAGCTAAAAGAAGAAGCGGGTGTGGCTACAGGTGTAGGGATCCAAATTACTGATGATATAAATACCGTTGTTCCGCTGTTTACGGCATCTAAAAACTACCCATTACAGCAAAATGTGGAAAATAACTTAGATTTTAGAGCGCGTTATATTGCGAAGTCTGACACGGTAACAACGGGTCCAGCTAACGGCACCGCAACGTTCACAATCAATTATAACTAATTGGACTTTAAGGTTTAAACGGACTTAAACCTTATTCCTGTATTACTAGGTGATAATATGAAACGCTTAATTTGTTTTTTTATATCTTTATTCTTATTTATGCAAACCGCTAACGCTGGTGTAATTATTGGCGGCACCCGCGTGATTTATAATGAAGGGAATAAAGATGTCAGTATCAGTGTCGAAAACCCCGATAAAATCCCTTACTTAATTCAATCGTGGATTGATGGCATCGACGAAAAAAAACAATCGGATTTTACTATTACACCACCATTATTCCGATTAAATGCCGATAAAACCAATGCACTGCGTATCTTTTTAACGGCGAACACCTTACCCAAAGATAAAGAATCGTTATTTTGGCTCAATATTAAAACCATTCCTGCCACCGAGCGCACGGAAAATTCGTTGCAAATTGCCTTTAAAACACAAATGAAATTGATTTACCGCCCTTCAGCGATTAAAGACGTGAACTTTGAAGAACAACAAAAAAAACTGACATGGTCGAAATCGGGTAATCAATTAACCGTAAAAAACCCGACACCCTATTTTATGAATTTCCAAAGCATTACCTTTAATGGCAAAAAAGTGAGTGATGTCTCCTATGCAGCACCCTTTTCTAGCGCCACCTTTGACGTCAATGACAACGCAGCCCACGGCACCGTGAAATGGGAAGTGATTAATGATTATGGCTCTGCCGCTGAGGCGTCTGAAGCAAAAATATAGCCCAATATCTTTGTAGGTTGTGAACATGAAAATAAATAAAATATGCCTTAGCCTATTCATTTATTTAGGCTATACGGTACCTTTATACGCCGAAAACCCGACCAACAATAATACGGCTGAGGGAAAAACGTATTTTGACCCTGACTTTTTAGAATTGCCAAATAAAGTAGCGGTGGACTTAAGCCAATTTGAAAATAACCAACAATTAGCTGGCAGCTATTATGTCGATATTTATGTGAATACCAATTTAATTGGCGCGAAAAGTTTAAAGTTTGATAAAAATAGTGATAATAAATTAGCACCATGTTTAACACTCGATGATTTAAAAAGTTTTGATATTAAAATTGCGGATTACCCTGAATTAAATAATAGCCAAAATAACTGTGTCAATTTGTCCGCTATTCCTGATGCCAAAAGTGACTTTGATTTTGATTCTCAACGTTTATATTTGAGCATTCCACAAATCGCACTGGCGAAAAACCCGCGGGGTTACGTGGACTTAGCGGATATCGATAATGGCATCACCGCCCTGCTGCTCAATTACAGCTACAGTGGGTCGAAAAATACTGACCGTAAAGGCGGCGAAGATACCACGTCAAACTACGTGAACCTGCGCCCAGGGATTAATATCGGGGCATGGCGCCTGCGTAACTACACCACATGGTCAAATAGCAGCGGGCAATCCAATAAATGGGATACCATTTACACCTATGCATCCCGTGGTATCAACAGCCTAAAAAGCCAGTTAATACTGGGAGATAGCACATCGCCATCTCAAGTGTTTGACAGCGTGCCGTTTCGTGGGGCACAACTCGCTACCGATGACGATATGTACCCCGAAAGCTTACGCGGTTATGCCCCTGTGGTACGTGGAATAGCACGCAGCAATGCACAAATCACCATTCGCCAAAATGGCTATACCATTTACCAAACGGACGTGGCCGCAGGCCCGTTTGAGATCAGCGATCTTTACCCGACAGGGAGCAGCGGTGACTTACATGTGACGATAAAAGAGTCGAATGGCAGCGAACAAGTACAAATTGTGCCGTTTGCGTCACTCCCTGTATTACAACGCGAAGGGTATTTAGCCTATAGCGCCACTGCGGGTGAATATCGCTCTTACGATAGCAACGTAGATAAAACCAAATTTGGCCAGTTTACCTTGATTTATGGCTTACCCCATGGCGTGACCGCCTACGGTGGTAGCCAGTTAAGTGAAGATTATCAATCTTATTCAGTGGGTGCGGGGCAAAACTTAGGTCGATTTGGGGCGGTATCTATTGACGTCACCCAGTCCTACGCTAAGTTGCGTAGCGACATCAAAGAGCGCGGGCAATCCTACCGTTTTCGCTATAACAAAAACCTGAATGATATCGGCACCAATATCGCCTTAGCGGGTTATCGTTATTCCACAGAAGGATTTTACAGCTTATCGGAAGTGTTAGATACCTTCCGTGATACCAACTATGTGCCTGAAATTGAACGCCGCCGTAATCGCGGGGAAATTACCTTGAGTCAAAATCTGGGGGATACTTACGGTTCGATTTCAGCGGGTTACGTCAACGAAGATTATTGGAACAGCGACCGCAAAACACAGTCTGCTACGCTGGGTTATAACAATAGCTGGCAAGGGATCAGCTATGGGCTGAATTATACCTATAACAAGAACACCAGCAGCTATTCATACACTACGGGAACGAAAAACCAGAGTGATGAAGACCACTTATTCACGTTCTCGGTCAATATTCCGTTTAGCTTGTTTGATGACACGGCGTACATCAACTTTGTTAGCAACCATAGCAGCCGTGACTCCAGCACAGGTAGCATGGGGGTGTCTGCATCCCAGCTTAATAACCGTTTAAATTGGAGTATGCAACAAGGCTTTACCAATCAAGAAACGGGAACAACAGGTAACTTAAATGCCTCCTATAAAGGGCAATATGGTGAAGTGTCTGGTGGTTCGGGTTACAGCAAAGACAACTATAACCTCTATTACGGGGTGAACGGCAGCTTAGTCGCACACTCAAACGGGCTAGTGTTAGGGCAACAGTTGGGTGAGACCGCCGCCCTTGTGGAAATCCCGAATGCAGGGGATGTACCGATTATGAATCAAGCTGGCGTGGTAACCAATAACCAAGGTTATGCGTTAGTGCCGTACATGACGGCTTACCGTAAAAATACCGTGGATATCGATACTTCCGCGTTACCCGACAATACCGAAATGGAGTTAACCAGCCAAACCGTCGCACCAAGCCGTGGCGCCTTAGTGAAAGCCAGCTTTGCGGCAAACGTTGGTTACCGTGCGATTATGGCGCTGACCTTTGCTGACGGTAAACCAGTACCATTTGGGGCACAGGCCATCTTTAACGATAACAACCAATTAAATAGCCTTGTCGGTAATGACGGTGAAGTGTATTTATCCGGCTTAGCAGAAAGTGGGCAGTTTATTATTCAATATAACGAGAAACAACAATGCCAAGTAAATTATAACTTAGCAGGTATTTCGGATTATATGGGCTTATATAAAACCACTGCGGTTTGCCGATAATAAGGAAATAGAAAATGAGAAAATTAATCTATCAATCAATATTCGCGGCTAGTTGTGTATATTTATATTCAGGATATGCGACTGCGGCTTGTACGCAAAATCCTAATTTCAGAAATATACAGGCTAATATTCCATCTGCTACCTATAACCTTCAATATGATGATACCGCAGCGAGAGATCTTGGTTCGTTTAATGTACGTTACTTATCCGCTTCATCAACAAAGACTTATGGTGAAAATACCAGTTGTGGTAATTCCTATTTACAAGGAAATTTTATCAATAGTTGGACGCCTAATAATTATATCGCACCTTCAAATATACCCGGAATTGGCATTACAGTTGCAACAGGGGGTATTGGTGGAAATTTTAATCGCCGGTTTGGTCCCCAAGGCTCAGGGCAGTTAGGTTGGATTGTCTATGATACTGTTTGGCATATTACAATCAAAAAAACTGGGCAAGTGACTAGCTCGGGTGTGATTCGCTCAGGAAGCGTTGCACAGCTAACCCAAACTAATAGTGGAGTATCAGGTACATGGTATTTAACAACTCTAAACATGCCTGCTAATGCCATTCGTATAAACGTATTAAGCTGCTCATTAAAAAGCCCCGTACCAACGATTAATTTAGGTGATTGGTATGATACTCAATTCCCTTCAGTTGGTAGTACCAGCACAGAAGTCGATATCCCCATTACATTAACCTGTATGGCTGGCACCAATATTAAAGCAACCGTCACAGCAACCAGTGGCACTGTTAATGCAGCACAAGGCCAATTAGCCTTGTCAGGGGGAGCCGATAAAGCTACTGGGGTTGCGATACAAATTATTGATGCTAATAAAAACCATATCCCTTTAAACAGTAAACGAACCATAAAAGATAATGTCGCCGCAGGCGATTATATTTTCGGTTGGAAAGCGCGCTATATTAAAACTGCCGATAAAATTACCCCAGGCCCTGCAAATGGCACTGCCACTATTAATATTCGCTATGAGTAGGAATAATTGTATGAAAAAAATATTACTCGCTATTTTGTCGATAAATTTATTCGCTGTGCATTTATCCTCTTTTGCAGGTACAAATATTACTGTTAATTTCACCGGTAATATTAAAGCCGCCACCTGTAATATTTCTGGCGGTAATAATATCGATATTGATTTGAAACGTTTGCCAATTGATATTTTTAATGGCGCACAAACAGGTTCTACTTGGAATACGTTTAATATTAACTTAAATAACTGCTCGTCATTTGTGAACCAAATCAAATTGACCTTTACAGGTACCGCTGAAACAGGGGATACCACCAATAGCTTATATAAAAACTTAGGCACCGCAAAAAATGTCGCCGTGCAATTACAAAGTGATGACGGAGCTACTCCCCTAGGTAATTTAAAAGTCTTACAGGTGCCATTGAATGGACAGTCAGATATTGCCATTCCATTACGTACCCGTGCTTACAGTGCCGTGGGTAATGTGGTACCAGGGTCTATTTCTGCCAATATTACCGCCACCATTACCTATTTATAAGAAAAGGAATGAAATAATGAAAAAATTTGCACTTTCATTATTGCTGGTATCTGGCTCACTGTTTGCCGCCGACCAGCAAATTAATATCAATGTTCATGGCTATGTTACGGCTATGCCGTGTGAATTAGATACCACAAACTATGTGATTGACCTGAAAAAAATCAATATTTGGAATATTAAAGATACTCAAAAATCCCCTTGGGTGGATTTTTCAGTAAAATTGAAAAATTGCCCAGTGGCGACTCAAGAAGCCATTATGACCTTATCTGGTACACCTGATACCATCACTCCCGACTATTTTATTAATAATGGCACAGCAAAAAATGTCGCCTTGAATTTGGCCGATGGCACCAGCAAAACCACCCTTAAAAATGGTGCAAAAATCACTATTCCCGTGAACAGCCAAACACGCAGTGTGGAGTTTCCATTTTCTGCTCGCGTAGCCGGTTATGGCAGTGGTATGGAGCCAGGTTCATTTCGTAGCCATCTAGAATTCAATTTTGTTTATCATTAATAAATAGTGTCTTGTTCTATTTCTAATTAGAGGTGGTTAAATGCCTGAGTATTATCCAGTATCTAGAATTATTGGAAATAAAATAACTTATTATCGAAAAATGAAGGGCATGTCCCTTCATGAACTTGCAATTATCGTTGGTGTTAGCGAACAACAACAATCTCGATATGAGCGGGGGATCAATAGAATTAATTTAGATAGGTTAAATGAGTATGCTAATATATTTGGCGTTGAGCTAGCACATTTTTTTATTTTAAATGAAAAAGAGAATCAAGAAATTTTAAATAAGTTAAAATTAATCATAAAGGAAAATGAGTGAAGGTTTATCATTTATTTATTATTGGATTTTTATCATCCATTTCTGCTTATACAAATGCAGCTTGCTATCAAAACCCAAATTTTAATAATTTACAACGTACATTACAAAATCAAACTATCACACTACAATATGATGATATGCGAACCAATGTTGTGCTTGCAACAATCAATACCTCAATGTTTAGTGGGTGGCGTAGTTCGCACTCGGGGACAAATAGTGATTGTGGTGCATGGCAAGTTGGGCGTTTTTTAAACGGCTGGAGTTCAACCAATAATATTGCCCCAACTAATATCCCTGGGATTGGTGTTCGCGTGGGAATTAACAGCAGCAATATCTGGTTTCCCTTCCGAATTGCCTATACGGATCAGTCATGGGGATTTGAAAACCTAGGATGGAAAACTGAAATCGTGAAAACAGGTCGAGTTACTACAAGTAATTATATCCGAGGGGGTCAGCTCGCCCAATTTTCACAAGAAAATACCAAGACAAATTCAACGTTTATTTTATCCACGCTCTATATGCCCACAAATGGTATCAGAATAAATGTTGTAAAGTGTACAGCAACTTCAGCTAACTATTCCGTACAGCTTGGAGATTGGTTTGATACTCAGTTTAAGAATATCGGTGATACCAGTGAGATGGTTAATATCCCCGTGATATTAACCTGTGATAAGGGCACCAATATTAAAGCTACTGTCACCAGCAGTGCTGGGTATGTTGATGAGACAACAGGAAAAATAAAACTAACGGGGGCAAATTCTGCGACAGGTATCGCAATCCAGTTACTGGACAAAAACAATACACCCATTAAGCTAAAGGTCAAAACCAGCCTACAAAATAATATCCAAACCAATGAATATCTGTTTAATTGGAAAGCTCGTTACATTAAAACAGCCAATAACATCACAGCTGGCGCAGCAAATAGTACTGTCATAATAAATATTTCATATGAATAACAACAAATAATATTAATAATTTATATATTGTACATCAGTTTAGATATAATAGATTAGAAACAGTTCATTTAAATATCTTCATAATAAGAAGCTCATGTTTCAATATGAAATAAATTCAGTATTTATAATTTAACTTTCTTTAAAATTTTTTATTTTAATGATCAATATCTATTTTTATATTAATTACACTCTGTTAGAGTAGTCTTTCAATATAAAAAACTAATTTTAATTTAAAATTCTTTTTTATGTCAAAGTAGTCATTTTTAAATAGTTGTTCCGATATAAAAGGAGTTTACTATGCAGAAAAATTATCCTGCATCAAAATTAGTCGGTCGTAAAATAACTTATTATCGAAAAATGAAAGGTATTCCATTATCTAAAATGGCTAATGATTTTGGAATTAGTGAACAACAACAATCAAGATACGAACGGGGAATCAATCGTATTAATTTAGACCGTTTAGCACAATATGTTAATTACTTTGAAATTAACTTTTATGATTTAATTTCTAATAAAGATATAAAAGAATTAACCAAATTAGAATAAGTAAAAATACCCAATTAAATATTAATTAACTATTTATTAAGGCACATTATGAGCAAAAAAATATCCACATCAGTAGGTGTAAAAATTAGGTCATTAAGGGAAAGTTACGGCATGAGTGGCAAGGAACTCAGTGCCTTGTTAGGAATTAGCCAACAACATCAATCTCGCTATGAAAATGGAGAGGTAAATATCCATGTTGATACGTTATTCCAACTTTGCCAAATATTCGATATCGACCCCGCCTATTTTTTCACCGACTATAATCCATTAAATCATGCAAATAACTTTATTCATGACAAAAAAAGTTTATATGAGGCCGAAACGCTTGTGTTTTAAAGCATGGCCCTCAGATAAACTGCAAATTAACGTTACCTAAGCCAGTCACATTGTTGTGCTGGCTTAACTTAATTGTGCCTCTTCTAATATCCACTGCTGAAAAATCATCATTGCCGATGTCATCGGCTTCGACTTTAAACGACTTAGCCAGTATCCCCCTAATGTCACACCAATATCGAAAGGCTGAACGAGTGCTCCAGCGCTAATTTCGTGCTCAAACATACAGCTTGGCACTAATGCAACACTATCCGTTAATATTGCGGCCTCAACCATTAAGCGAGAGGAGTCAAACACAGGCCCTTTCACTCGCCATGGCTCGACTTGTGCAGCAAGAAACCACTTTTCCCACTCATCTTTACGATAAGAGCGTAGTAAATTGTGATCTTTTAAATCCAGTGGTGATATTAAATTAGCAGCGACTTTTTCTGTGCATAGCACTGTATGGGAAGTCGAAAATAAAGGTGTATTTTCCACTAATGGCCATAAGCCCTCCCCAAAGCGGATGGCGAAATCAACCCCTTCCGCCGCTAAATTGACCACGTTATTGTGGGTCATAATACGTAAATCAATATAGGGGTATAAATCAGAAAATTTGCTTAAACGCGGTAATAGCCAACCTACTGCAAAGGTTCCCACGACTGAGATACTTAACACTTCATGATAATGACCATCTTCAAATTGCAACAATAACGATTCGATTTGATCAAAAGAACGACTCAACACAGGTAACAGAGCCAAGCCTTCATCTGTTAATGCTAACCCTCTTGATAACCGAATGAATAATTCCAAGCCTAGCTGTTCTTCCAGCAACCGAACTTGCTGGCTTACTGCAGCCTGAGTGACATTCAATTCAAGCCCCGCTCGCGTAAAACTTAAATGCCGGGCAGATGCCTCAAATGCACGAAGTGCATTAAGTGGGAGGCGATGACGGTAATTTCCTGACATAAGATTTTCTTTTGGCTCATCGAATTTTATATCGTTTTAAAAAATAGCTTAAAACACGCATACTCTTGCTCAACGGCTACTTTAACCGAATAAATGCTATATTACGGCACTTATTTGTCATACTGAAGTACTTTTCAAAATCAGCTATCAATAACTTAAACTTTTATTTAATTGGACAACTCTATGAGAAATCTTTTTCGTCAGGGGCGGATTTTTGTCGCTCTTAGTTTGGCTTTTACGACCCTTTCAGCCAACGCGTTAAGCCAACAGGATGTTGATAACATCATTAAACCGTTGATGAAAAAGCAAGGTATTCCAGGGATGTCTGTCGCCATTTCCATGGAAGGCAAACGCTATATTTACCACTATGGCGTGCAATCCAAACAAACCCAAGAGCCTGTCAATAACAATACGCTGTTTGAAATTGGATCGCTGTCTAAAACTTTCACAGCAACTTTGGCTGCCTATGCACAAGTGCAGGGAAAATTAGATTTTTCACAAACAGTGAGTCATTATCTGCCTGAATTAAAAGGTTCTGCCTTTGACCACATTAGCGTTATGAATCTTGCAACCCATACATCGGGCTTACCTTTGTTTGTACCTGAAACAATAACAAATTCAATGGAATTAACGCGTTATTACCAAAACTGGATCCCTGAAAAAGCGATTGGTCAGTTTCGTTCATACTCTAATTTAGGGGTGGGATTATTAGGTATTGTGGCAGCCAAACAGTTAAAAATGCCTTTTGAACAAGCCATGGAAAAATTGATGCTGCCTTCCCTTGGACTCAAGCATACTTATATTCATGTGCCTAAGAATCAACAAAAAAATTATGCACAGGGCTACAATAAAAAAGACCAACCTGTACGAGTCACCCCGCAAATTCTAGATGCTGAGGCTTATGGTTTAAAATCGAACGCGAAAGATTTAATTCGTTTTCTTGAAATTAATATGCAAACGGTAAAAGTCGCAAAATCGTGGCAAGAAGCCGTTGAAGATACCCACACGGGGTTATATCTAACCGATTCATTTGTGCAAGATATGATGTGGGAAAGTTACCCGTGGCCAGTCTCTTTATCACAATTACAGCAAGGTAACCGTGATGAAATGGCATTACAGCCACAAAAAGTCGAAGCAATTAAACCCGCAATGCCACCAGAAACCCGTGCATTTTATAATAAAACAGGGTCAACCAATGGCTTTGCCACTTATGCCGTGTTTCTTCCAGAAGAACAAGTCGCCGTGGTGATCCTTGCCAATAAATGGTATCCGATCCCCGACCGCATTAATGCCGCTTATCAGCTAATTGAAAAGATTGATAACCAGAATTGATATCACAATGTAATACTCAAAATAGTTCGTGCTAGAGCAAGGCGGCAAAATTCGGATATCTCGGGGAGCATACAAAAGTATGTGACCCGAGTAGCCGAATAAAGCCAACGCCGCTATTGCGCGAAATATGACGAATATTCAATACTCAAAATAGTTCGTTCTATCGCTAGGCGGCAAGAGAAGCTAAGCCCTAGGAGCATACATAAAGTATGTGACTAGGGTTAGCGAACGCAGCCAACAACGCGACAGGGCGAAATATGAAGAGTATTTAGATGACACGGGAAAACTGCCGTTGCCTCATCTGCCCCCGCAAATACACATCAAAACACATGCAAACATTGCGGATCAGCAAGCGCCCTTGCGGTGTCACCTTAATACCTGTTTCGGTTATTTCCACCAGCCCATCTTCTGCCATTGGCTTTAGCAATTCCAAATCTTCTTTAAAATAAGATTTAAAATCAATCGGGTAAAGAGCTTCTATTTGTGCAAAATCTAGTTGGAAGTTACAAATTAACGTTTTAATCACATCACGGCGCAAGCAATCATCATCAGTTAGGACTAAACCTCGCCACAGGGCATGTCCCTGCTCTTCAACTTGTGCATAATAAGTTTTTAAGTCTTTCTGATTCTGCGCGTAGTTATCCCCTAACATACTGATCGCCGAAACGCCTAACCCTAAGAGATCGCAATCACCTTGGGTAGTATAGCCTTGGAAGTTACGGTGCAATATCCCCTCACGCTGCGCTACAGCAAGTTCATCTTCAGGGCGGGCAAAGTGATCCATCCCAATAAACTGATAGCCGCCTTTGGTTAACGTCGCAATCGTGTCTTGTAGAATATCGAGTTTTTGTTCTGCACTTGGTAAATCCGCATCCTTAATTTTGCGCTGCGCGGCAAATAAATTTGGCAAGTGAGCATAATTAAACACGCTTAAACGGTCGGGTGATAACTCAGCGACTTTTTTCAGTGTAAAAGCAAAGCTTTCTGGCGTCTGTTTTGGTAAACCATAAATTAGGTCAATACTGGTTGATGTAAAGCCTGTCTCTTTAGCGCGTTTAATCAAGGCAAAGATGAAGTCTTCGTCTTGTTCTCGATTTACCAACACCTGAACTTCTTTATTGAAGTCTTGTACCCCCATGCTTAGGCGATTAAATCCTTCATGGCGTAGGTGATCAATCATATCAAGCTCAATTTCACGCGGGTCAACTTCAATGGACATTTCCACATCATCTGCAAAATGAAAATGTTTTTTCAATAAACCGACCAAATGACTAACTTGGGCTTTATCAAGATAAGTTGGTGTACCTCCGCCCCAATGCATTTGTGTGACAGTGCGGTTTTTTAGTAAAGATGCACGTTGAATAATTTCTTTTTCAATAACTTTTAAATATTCATCCGCCTTATGCTTTTGGCGTGTCACTAATTTATTGCAACCACAGAAGTAACACAGCTTATGGCAAAAAGGAATATGGACATAGAGCGATAACGGGCGGTCTGGAAAACGCGTTGTCGCACTAATAAACGCTTTTTCATCATAGTCTTGATTAAATTCCAAAGCGGTGGGATACGACGTATAACGTGGCCCTGAATAATTGTATTTTTGAATGAGAGAAAGATCCCAAACAATATTTTGCTCTGACATAACATTCCTCAATTGACCAAAAGCTCAAACCATGACAACGGGTTGCACCTTATTTAATTTGTTATTCGGTGGTATAAAAATTTTATAGCATACATAACGTTATAGATTCTGAATATTTCAAGTTGCAGCTAGGCGGCAAGTGAATGAGTCGCTAGGAGTATACATAAGTATGAGACTCGTGCGAATGAACGTAGCCAACAACGCTGCAGCTTTAAATATGACTAGTATTATAAAGATGTTAGAAAAAAGAGACTTGATGCAACATCAAAGAAAAGTGTGTTTGTAGAAAAAACAGACGCATCCCCCGCTAGCGCGAGGGATGATTAAACGAAGTTATTTGCTTTTTAAGATGCGCATGATGTCATCGAGTTTATCTTCGTCTTCTTCCTCTTCTTCTTCGTCAGCATATTCAATGCCTAAAATACTCATTAGTTCATCAATACGGTCTAAACAAGTATTGATGTATTTTTGCTCTTCAGCGTTAACCGTTTCGCCATCTTCTAGGCGCGCAAGTAAGCTATCTAAGCGATCATCGCTTTCTAACAGTTCTAACTCTTTTTCAGGCGTCAGTTTTTCTTTAACGACTGGCTGTTTTTTCTCAACAACAGGTTTGGTAATGTGTTTTTCATCCACAATTAAAGGGACTGGTTTTTTGCTGCCTAAACGCGGGTCAGCAGAGGCGTTTTGCCCACCATTTTGCTTGTTGGATGCTTGTTCTTCATAACGGCTGCCAGCTTTATGACCACGATGTTTTTTCTCGCGTTTACGTTCACGGCCTTCCGCGTTCAATTCTTCTTTGGTTTTACGGTATTTTTTCTTTGGCTTAGCTGTCGGTTTTTTTGGTGCATTCATGGTCTGATACCTTGATAAAGTCAGTTTCTGCTGCGAAATCTAGCAGGATCCCATAAAGGGGGAAAGCACTAGTTTGCAATTTCAGCGGATTTTTTATTCCACCCTGCCTTCGCAATAGTACTTTATAGATTATACCTTAAATAATTTGTGTTGCATGTAGAGGGATTCGAATAGAAGAAAGAGAAATGATGAGTTCATTAAATAATGTTAAAAAATTTGTGCCACTAAACAAATTAGACTGAATAATATTCTAAATAATTCAAGTTGTGGCTAGGCGTCAATCGAGGTTATCTCGGGGAGCATACATAAGTATGTGACCCGAGTAACCGAGAGAAGACAACAACACCACAGCTTGAAGTATGACGAGTATTAGGCGTCGACTAAAACCATTTTAAGCAGAAACATAACCGCGACTAAAATCACACACAGACCCAAGTCACGCCAGCGCCCTGTCCCAATTTTCATCGCACAGTATGCGATAAACCCTAGCGCGATCCCTTCTGTGATCGAGAAGCTAAACGGCATCATAACTGCGGTAATAAACGCAGGTACTGATTCAGTTAAGTCATCCCATTTCACGCGAGTCAGACTTGAAGTCATCAACACACCCACGTAAATCAATGCACCTGCAGTTGCATAAGCAGGAACCATACCCGCAAGTGGAGAGATAAACATGGTTAATAGGAATAAGATACCCACAACAACTGCCGTTAACCCCGTACGCCCACCAACTGATACCCCTGAAGAACTTTCAATATACGCGGTGACTGATGAGGTTCCCATCGCCGAACCCGCTACAGAGCTTAAGCTATCAACATATAGGGCTTGCTTCATACGAGGGAAAGTCCCACGTTCATTGGTGATCCCCGCTTTGTCAGTCACACCAATCATGGTGCCCGATGAGTCAAACAAGTTGACTAACATGAAAGCAAAAATCACGCCAGATAACGCTAAATCTAATGAGCCAGCGAAGTCCACTTGCCCAACGACGCTGGTAACACTTGGTGGAATAGAGAAAATGCCTGTGTATTTTACATCGCCCAGCGCCAGACCAATTAAGGTGGTCACCGCAATCGACACTAACACCGCCGCATGAATATTACGCGCCGCTAAGATGGCGATAATAAAGAAGCCCAACGCCCCTAACCATACGTTATGATGTGTTAAGTTACCAATAGATACCAAAGTGTCTGGGTTTGCCACGATAATACCCGAGTTTTTCAGCCCCATCATCGCAATAAACAGACCGATACCGCTGGTGATCCCCACACGTAGACTCAAGGGAATATTGGCAATAATCCAATAACGAATGCGGAATAATGTCAGGATAAACAAGCCAACTGCGCCCCAGAAAACAGCACCCATTGCGACTTGCCATGAATACCCCATCGCGCCAACTACCACAAACGCAAAAAAGGCATTCAGCCCCATCGCTGGTGCGACCGCAATCGGTAAATTAGCCAATAAGCCCATCAAAATACTGCCTATAGCGGCAATCAAGCAGGTGGTAACAAACACAGCTTTAATATCCATGCCTGCAATTGATAAAATTTGTGGGTTAACAAAGACGATATACACCATCGTCAGGAAGGTCGTGAAGCCAGCAACAACTTCAGTTCGTGCGGTTGTGCCGTGTTCTTGCAATTTAAAAACACGCTGAAACAAGCTCTGCGATTGTGCCGAGCTAGAAGATTGATTACTCATTAGATATCGCGCCCAAAAAAAGTTTTTTTCGCCCTATACTACAATTAAAAATCGAAAAAGAAAACGATTGCGTAAAAATCAACAGGCAAAATGTCCTAACTAACTGATACAACGCGATGAATCAAGAAAAAGAATAAAAATAGAATTTGGAGAATGGCGGTATAAAAACCGCCATTAAAATTTAGGATAGCGCCAGTAATTTTTGTCTACGCCAAAACAATAAACTGCGTTTTACCACAGACTTGTGCGGGCCGTTTTGTGCACTGAGTTTTTTCGCCACCACATTGGCAACAATTTCTACCGTAAAACACATCACAAAATAGATAAATGCCACGAATAAGAAAACTTCCAACGGGTAAACCATTTCGCGGTTATTCACTTGAGTTGCTAAGAAAGATAACTCAGCCACACCAACGACATAGGCTAATGAGGTATCTTTAATCAGCGCCACCCATTGGTTGATAAATGACGGCACCATCATTCGCAATGCTTGAGGTAAAACGATATTCCACAATACCTGCCAACGGTTAAAACCAAGGGACAACCCTGCCTGCCATTGCCCTGCACCTATCGCTAAGATCCCTGCTTTCACAGCATGTGCTAAATAAGCAGAAGTGATTAAGGCGAGTGCACAAACCACCGTGGTGATCCCAGGAATTTCCGTACCTAACAAAATGGGCAACAAGAAGTAAGTCCAAAATATTAACATGATGACTGGAATTGCACGGAAAAAGCCTAAAACTGCCGCGAATAAATTAACCCAAAAACCACGTAACATTGCCAAAGCAATACCACCTAGTGTCCCTAAGACAATCGATGCCGCCCCTGCTAGCAGGCTAATCACGAGTGTCAACGCTGCCCCTTCTAACGGGCCATCAGGGAAAGTACCAAACAGTAAATATTGCCAATTTTGCTCGATCACTGAAAAGTCCATATTATACCCCCTGAGCCAAGTTTCGTTGCAAGCGCCATTGTCCCCAGCCTTCCATCAGGGCAATAATGGCGATATACAACACGGTGGCCACACCAAATGCGGTGAAGGTTTGTAACGTTTGGCTATCAACTTGACGAGACACATAAGAGAGCTCCGCGACGCCAATTGCCATGGTTAATGAGGAATTTTTCACGACATTCATATATTGCCCCAACAACGGCGGCATTGCGATTTTGACTGCTTGAGGCAAGACCACTAATTTCATTGCTTGCCATGAAGTGAGCCCCAGTGCGAACGCGGCATATTTTTGCCCTTGGCGTACCCCACGGATCCCTGCACGAATTTCTTCCGCAATAAAAGGGACGGTATATAACGTTAACCCAATAAAACCTGCTAAAAACTCAAAGGACGGCCAACCCACGGTAAGCCCAAATATGTTGATTTCATGGGGAGTATTTAGCCATTCCATTGCGGCTGAAGGCAGTATTTCCCCCGAGGCAAAATACCAAAAAAATAACTGCACCAACAAAGGCGTGTTTCTAAAAATAGAAATATAGATACTGACTGCCCAACGCAAAAGAGCAATCTGGCTATCCTTTGCTGATGCAACTAAAAACCCTAAAAAGGTGGCGGCAATAATGGTGCAAATCGAAATCCAGACTGTTAAAACAAAGCCATAACCGAACCATTCAAGGTACTGAGGCGCTAGAAGATGTGCAGACCAAAAATCACCACTGACAAATTTCTCAAACATAGTTCACGACCTATTTCTTTCACACCCTGTGACGAAAAACCTCACCCCGTATAACCAAGAACCCCGCACACAGTGCAGGGTTTCAAATCACTCAGTACTTGCTATTGTCGATTACGACTGTGGTTGTTGCTCACTCAATGGGGCAAATTTGAAGTCACCGCGTGGTTGTGCCGCTTTCGTGTCTGGACCAAACCAACGGTTATAAATGACTTCAGCTTTACCGTCTTTTTCCAATTTCAGCAGCGTTTCATTCACGTTTTCCACTAAGCGCGTTTCGCCTTTGCTAGCTGCCAGAGCTTGATACTCTTTGGTTAAGCTAAAGGGGGAAATTTCAAAGTCCGCTTTGACTTTCTCAGGTAAGTTACCTAGTAATCCCACTAGTTTTGCATCATCCTGCGTGATAGCTTGCACGTTACCATTACGCAGCGCTGCGAATGCTTGCGGAGTATCATCATAAGAAATCACTTTAGTGTCAGGGAAACGTTCACGCAGCGTCACTTCCTGCACCGTTCCTTTATCTGCACCAATACGCAGTGGTTTGATATCATCAGGGGTTTTTAATACACCTTTACGGGCAATAAATTTTTGGCCCGTGGCGAAATCAGGGATTGAGAAATCAACCTGTTTTGCACGCTCATCGGTAATCGTAAAGTTCGCACCAATCAAGTCTACTTTACCCGATGTCAGCAGTGGGATGCGGTTTGCAGGGTTCGTTGGACGCAGTTCAAGTTTTACACCTAAACCATCTGCAATTTCTTGTGCGATATCAACGTCATAACCCGCTAATTTTTTTGTTTGTGGGTCAATAAAACCAAACGGTGGGTTACTATCAAATACGGAAATACGGATCACACCCGCTTGTTTAATATCATCTAATTTATCTGCGCTAGCGACATTCGCTGTCAGCGCCAAACCTGTAAGTAAAACAGTCGTCAGAATACGAGCTTTCATTGAATACCCCTAGTGGTAAATTTATGTAAATCGACCATCACAAGCTATCAACTATCTCTTAGCACCTGAAATAATATTAAATAATATATTTATAACCAAATGGAATATAAAGAAGTACAAAAAAGGGGCAAACTTTGTAACAAAGGCCCCCGAATATGGCTTACACCATCAATAGACTCTTATTGAGCAAGAAGAAAGTCTGTATAAAAACGTTTTAGTGTATTCATCGAAATAGATAGGCTATCGAATGCATTAACCTCATGCCTGCAATCGCCCATAACCAGCATCAATGCTCTAAATAGTTCGTGCTGTAGCAAGGCGGCAAACACAGTTCCCCCTAAAGTATGTGACCCGAGTAGCTGAATACAGCCAACACTGCCACTGCACAAAACATAGCTAGTACTTAATTTTCTAAATCATTCGTGTTGTGGCTAGGCGGCAAAATGAGGATAGCTTGGGGAGCATACATAAGTATGTGACCCAAGTAGCCGAATGAAGCCAACACCGCCACAGCACGAAGGGTGACGAAAATTAGGAGCATACACAAGTATGTGACTTGGGTAAGTGAGTGCAGTCAACACCGTCACAGCACAAAGCATAGCTAGTATTTAATTTTCTAAATCATTCGCGTTGTGGCTAGGCGGCAAGCGAGGATATCTCGGGGAGCATACACAAGTATGTGACCCGAGTAGCCGAGTACAGCCAACACCGCCACAGCACGAAGGATGACGAAAATTTATTTGGTGAGCATTTTTTCTAAATTATCACCACCTACATGCCGGAAATCTTGCCCCTTCACATAGTAGAAAATAAACTCACAGATATTTTGGCAGCGGTCGCCGATACGCTCGATTGAGCGTGCGCAGAACAACGCCGTCAATACGCTTGGAATTGTTCTCGGGTCTTCCATCATATAGGTCATAAGCTGACGGACAATGCCTTCGTACTCTTGGTCAACTTTTTCATCTTCGCGGTAAATACGAATCGCCTCTTCGAGATCCATTCGCGCAAACGCATCTAGCACATCATGCAACATTTGCACTGTGTGGCGGCCTAGCGATTCTAAACTCACGAGAAGCGGCTGATGTTGCTGCGAAAATTTCTCCAATGCGGTTTGGCAGATTTTATCGGCAACGTCGCCGATCCTTTCCAACTCCGCAATCGTTTTTGAAATTGACATAATCAGTCGCAAGTCACTCGCCGTTGGCTGGCGCTTGGCAATAATTTTGACGCACTCTTCATCAATGGCCACTTCCATCATATTGACTTTGTGGTCATTTTCGATAACTTCGCGCGCTAGGGCTTCATCCTGGTTATGCATTGCCGTAATGGCTTTGGTGAGCTGTTCTTCGACCAGCCCTCCCATTGTCATTAATTCAGTATGGATATGTTCCAGTTCCGCATTGAACTGCCCAGATATATGTTTATTGTGATTCAGCGTATCCATCGTCGGCTCCATATCAACCGTAGCGGCCAGTAATATAATCTTCAGTTTGTTTCATTTCTGGGGTGGTGAACATCTTATCGGTATGATTAAACTCAATCAGTTCACCTAAATACATAAATGCTGTGTAATCAGAACAACGTGCCGCTTGTTGCATGTTGTGGGTAACAATCACGACCGTATACTCTGATTTTAACTCACTGATTAACTCTTCAATACGCCCTGTGGAAATAGGGTCCAATGCTGAACAAGGCTCATCCAGCAATAACACTTCTGGGCGAATTGCAATACCTCGCGCAATACACAGACGTTGTTGCTGCCCACCCGACAAGCTGTAACCACTTTGGTGCAATTTGTCTTTGGTTTCATTCCACAGCGCTGCTTTGGTAAGTGCCCACTGCACGCGCTCATCCATTTCCACGCGAGATAGCTTTTCAAATAAACGCACACCAAATGCAATGTTGTCATAGATGGACATTGGGAATGGCGTTGGTTTCTGGAACACCATCCCCACTTTTGCACGTAATAATGCGATATCTTGTTTGTCCGTCAGGATATTTTGACCATCCAGTAAAATTTCACCTTCAGCGCGTTGTTCACCGTACAGTTCATACATTTTATTAAACGTACGCAATAACGTCGATTTACCACAACCTGATGGGCCGATAAACGCTGTAACTTTATTTTTTTCAATGTCTAAAGAGATATTTTTCAGTGCGTGAAACTTGCCATAAAAGAAGTTGAGGTCACGGACTTTAATTTTACTGTTTGCAATTTCATTTGCATTAATCATGGTTACTTTCTCTCTAAATCTTTATTTATCTGGGCGCTTAGTGTTTTTTCTGTGCAAACACAACGCGGGCAATGATGTTAATCAGCAGGACACACAGGGTAATTAACAGCACCCCAGCCCATGCGAGCTCTTGCCATTCGGAGAATGGGCTCATTGCGAATTTGAAAATCGTTACAGGTAAGTTAGCAATGGGTTCGCTCATATCTGTACTCCAGAACTGGTTCGACAGTGAAGTAAACAGGAGCGGTGCGGTTTCTCCCGCAATACGCGCAATTGCCAGTAAGATCCCTGTAATAATCCCAGATACAGATGCCTTTAATGTAATGGATAAAATCATTTTCCATTTCGGCGTTCCAAGAGCATAAGCCGCTTCACGCAAGCTATCTGGTACCAGTTTCAGCATGTTTTCAGTGGTACGAATAACAATAGGGATTTGCAGCAATGCCAGCGCAATCACCCCTGCCCATCCAGAGAAGTGCTGCATTTGCGCAACCACGATGGTGTACACAAACAGACCAACAACAATAGATGGTGCTGATAACAGAATGTCATTAATAAAGCGGGTCACAGATGCTAGCCATGATTTACGACCGTATTCTGCCAAGTAAATCCCCGCTAAAATCCCTAAAGGTGTTCCAATCACGGTAGCCCACAGGATTAATAAACCACTTCCGACGATCGCATTCGCTAAACCACCACCTTCTGTATTTGGTGGTGGCGTCATCTCGGTAAACAGGTTAAGGGACATACCGTCAATCCCTTTGGTCACCGTCGAAAATAAAATCCACACTAACCAGAACAGCCCGAATGCCATGGTCAACATTGAGACAAGCAGTGCCATTCTGTTAACTTGGCGGCGCCATGCTTGACGGCGTGCGCGTTCTTTCTCATTGACGATAAAAGGTTGATATTCTGACATATTAACGCCCCTCATTCTTCGCAAGACGCATTACCATCAACTTGGAAATCGCCAACACAATAAACGTGATAACAAACAGGATAAGCCCAAGTTCCATCAGCGCTGAGGTATGTAAGCCACTTTCTGCTTCCGCAAATTCATTCGCTAGTGCGGAAGTAATACTGTTTCCTGGCATGAAGAGGGATGCACTATCGAGCTGGTAGGTATTACCAATCACGAAGGTTACCGCCATGGTTTCACCCAATGCACGGCCTAACCCTAACATCACCCCGCCTATTACCCCGTTACGGGTATACGGCAATACGATGTTCCAAATCACTTCCCAAGTGGTACAGCCAATCCCGTAGGCTGACTCTTTCATCATCACAGGGGTTTGTTCAAACACATCACGCATAACAGACGCAATGTATGGAATAATCATAATCGCGAGGATAATCCCCGCCGCTAAAATACCTATCCCGAATGCAGGGCCTGAAAATAATTCACCGACAATTGGAATACTCGACATCACGTTGCCAACTGGCTCTTGGAAATATTCTGCAAATAGTGGTGCGAAAACGAATAAGCCCCACATCCCGTAAACGATACTGGGAATGGCGGCAAGCAATTCAATAGCAATCCCTAATGGACGTTTTAGCCAGTTTGGCGCAAGCTCCGTTAAGAACAACGCGATACCGAAACTGACGGGGACGGCGATAATCAGGGCGATTAACGAGGTTACAATGGTGCCATAGATTGGCACAAGGGCACCGAACTGTTCTGCAGGCGCATCCCACTCTTTGGTCCATAAAAACGAAAACCCAAACTTCTGCATACTTGGCCAAGACGCAAAAATAAGGGAAATAATGATGCCACCTAGCATTAACAAAGTGATTAGCGCGGCAATCTTTACCAGTGCACCAAAAATTACATCACCTGATTTGCTGGGAGCTCTAAATGCCGTTGTTTTTTCGGCCATGCGCTTTGTTCTCTTTCCATTCCTACTTGTACTGTAGGATTGTGTTACAACAATGAGCGGGTAAGCCCTGTTCCTCAGTACTTACCCGCCATTTCCAACCCGAGGTGCATTAGAACAATGCTTTACCTTGGCTATCTTTAATTTCTGTTTTCCATGCTGCACGAACAGCTGTTACAACCTCTTGAGGTAAAACGGCGTAATCCAGCGCTTCTGCTTGTTTACCGCCTTTATCGTACGCCCAGTTGTAGAAGTCGAGAACGGCTTTGCCTTTTTCAGCATTGGCTTGTTCTTTGTGTACTAAGATGAACGTTGTTGACGTGATTGGCCATGCGTTTGCACCATCACGGTTAGTCAGGTCTTGAGCAAACGACTTCGACCAGTCAACTTTTTTCGCTGCTGCGCTGAAACTTTCGCCTGTTGGTGATACCGCTTCGCCATCCGCAGAAACTAACTTAGTATACGCAAGATTATTTTGTTTTGCGTAAGCATATTCCACATAGCCGATAGAGCCTGGCAGACGTTGTACGAATGCGGCAACACCATCGTTACCTTTACCGCCTACGCTGTTTTTCGGCCAGTTAACGGTTGAGCCCGCACCAATTTCATCTTTCCAATTCGCACTTACTTTTGCTAAGTAGCTGGTGAAAACAAATGTAGTACCTGAACCATCAGAACGTCTAACCACCGCAATAGCTTGGTCTGGTAAGCTCACTTTCGGATTTAATTTTGCAATAGCTGGGTCATTCCATTTGGTGATTTTACCTAAATAGATATCACCTAATGTGTTGCCATCTAAAGTCAGTTGACCTGATTCGATGCCTTTTACGTTAACCGCCAATACCACACCACCAATAACGGTAGGGAATTGGAACAAACCATCTTCTTTTAGTTTTTCATCAGTCAATGGCGCATCAGACGCACCGAAATCAACTGTTTTTGCATTAATCTGTTTTACACCACCAGAAGAGCCAATCCCCTGATAGTTCACTTTATTACCTGTTTCTTTCTGATAAGAGTCTGCCCACTTCGCATAAACAGGAGCAGGGAAGGTCGCGCCAGCTCCGGTCAGGCTGGTAGCAGCAAAAGAAGACATTGCAGTCAGAGACAAAGTTGCTGCCATTACGCTTGCTAAGGTGGTACGCGTCATTTTCATAATCCCTCCGGGGATGTATAGAAACAATCAAGTATAAAATTGTTGGGTGTATGTCACGGTAGGAAAAATAGGACAATTTAGTTACGACAACATGTCGTTTTTATGACAGTTTTATGACAATTGACTGTATTCACACCTAGCTTAGGAAAAAAACAAAAAGGAATATGTTTAATTTCAAATAAAATCAATAAGTCAGAAAAAAAACATCCATAATAACGAAATGATGTATTGTCATAAAAAAGTCTTAAATTATTTTATCTATAAAAAAATAAACCCGCATTCGCGAGTTTATCGAAAGAAAAAACAAAATAACATTACGATAGCTTAATCCCTGTTTTACGTAGCATTGGATTAGCGACTCTAGCAATCAGCTCAGCTTTCATACTTTCTTTTTTTGCTTCTAGATCTTTTTTCGACTGTCTTTCATGTTCAATATATTTGTTAATAGCAGGAGAACAAGTTGATTCTAAAGAAGGTTTTTTAGGACTAATATCGTCTTCCATTTTCGCTTTTGCCTGTAATTTCCTAAATAGTGAACTTTCTTCAAGACTAGCAGCAGAAAAACCTGCTACTTTTTGATTCTTTTTAATAACTGAATTTTTCAATTTTAGCACTGCTGCTTCACTTTCAGTCAGTTCCTTTGCGGCATATTCTGGCTTATTGCATTCCTTTCCCGCATCCTTAAACCTTTGCAAGGTTGCCATTTCTTCAAATAAACCTGAGGCGACTTTATCTGTCAACTGTCGATTTAATACCGTATGGTTTGCCTCTGTCCTAACTGACACTTCATGTTTAGGTAATTCAGTTGTTGGTAATCGTTGTATTGGAAGAGTATCAAGCATTGGTGGTGGTGGTGGTGGTGGTGATACTGGCTGAGATATCGACATTGGTAAAGCGGTGGATAGCTTTGGTTCAGCTTGTTTTTCTGATGGTTGTACAGCAACTTTTGTAATCGAGTTGCCAACTACCGGTTCCTTCAGTGTTATTTTCTTTTCCTTTTGTAAAACATTTGTAATATTCGTATTCATTACATTTTTCATCTGCCCCGAAACACTCCCTTTATTTTTATTAAATAAAAAATTTGAGCATGTTTTTAAGCTTTTGGATAAACTATGAATGATTTTAGTTGCACTAATATGAACTGACATAATATTTACCATAATGATTTTATTTGCACTGATTATCCAAACAAGGTACCTATTGCGTCTTTTATATAACGATTCTGACATTGATAAATGAACAGATAAGAAGGAAATTTATTAAGCGGGTGGTATTAAGAATCCAGCACCGAGCAGCTGGACGCAACCGTGCAGATATGAAAATTCAGGGAAAGGCCCAAAACAATTGGAGCCCAATTAATGGCATTATTTTAGAAAGATAGCTCTAAATAGTGCAAGTTGTAGGCATATCAGTCTTCTTTCTCTTTAAGAGGAAGTAAAGCCCGTATTGCAAACCCGCCGCGCTCACTTTTGTGGATCTCAATGCTCCCTTCATGGGCGTCCACTATACGGCGTATAATCGCTAGCCCCAGGCCTGTCCCTGTATTACTTCGTGCTTTTTCGCCTTGCACGAACGGTTGGAATAAGCGGTGGATATCTTCGTCTTTGATACCCGCGCCGTCATCTTCCACTTGGAACCAGACAAAATCTTCGTTTTTTCCACTGCTGACTTTGATCCAGCCATTTCCATAGCGGTACGCATTTACAATCATATTAGTGATTGCACGTTTGATGGCCAACGGGTTACCGTTCACAATCATGGATCCAGGTTCTAACGCCGTTTCGATTTCGCCAACCACACTGCTTTCTGAATTGACTGCTTCCATCAGAATCGCGTTGAGATCGCAGAATTCCATATCCATCTCTTGACCTGTTTTCAGGTAAGACATGAATTGGCCAATAATCGCATCACACTCTTCAATATCTTTGTTGATAGACTCTGCCAGATAGCTGTCTTCTGGGCTCATCATTTCTGTCGCTAAGCGGATACGAGTTAATGGTGTTCTTAAGTCATGGCTAACCCCTGCCATCAAGACAGTTCGGTCATTTTCAAGGGTTTTAATCCCAGCAGCCATGTGGTTAAAAGACCGAATTGCTGCCCTAACTTCCGTTGCCCCCTTTTCTTGCATCGGGGGCAATACAAAGCCCTTTCCGACCTCCCCTGCATGGTACTCCAATTCAAGTAATGGCTTGTTTTGGTAGCGAATATACAGCCATACCCCTGCAAAGATCGTGAGGAAAATGGTTAAGGTATACCTGAAAACAAGGGAAAACTGGTTTTGACCAATTTCAGTCAGAGGTACTCGCACCCAAATATCTGGGGCGAGATAAGACGTTAACCACAAAATCGGATACTCACGGCCAAGCTCAAGATGAACATTTGCCTTACCGCCTAAGTATTGCGACATGTGTTCGCTCAGAAAATCATACTCTTTAGCCCAATTCAGCCCTTCCTCCATGGCAGCAGAATGGGCATAGAACGTAATACCTAATTCATTGTAGATTTTCTTACGCAAAGCGGGGGAAACCCGCACTGAGGTCCCATCTTGTAGAACCATTTTCTCGGTCATCAATGTTCTAACTTCGTACGCAAGGACTTTATTGAATTGTTGTAAGCTAGGCATCACAACAAAATTCAATACCACCATATAGCTGGTCACTAAGCTCGCGAACAGCAGCGCAACAAATAAAAACAACGAACGAGAAAATGTACTACGTCGTGAGAACCTCAGTCGCTTCATGCTTTACTTCCATCCGGAACAAACACATAGCCCAAGCCCCAAACCGTTTGAATATAGCGTGGGTGCGCTGGGTCTTCTTCAACCATGCGGCGCAGACGCGAAATTTGAACGTCAATTGAACGTTCCATCGCACTGTACTCGCGGCCTCTTGCTAGGCTCATGAGCTTGTCACGAGATAGCGGCTCCCTTGGATAAGAAACCAACACTTTTAATACCGCAAACTCGCCACTGGTCAGTGGCATATTTTCATCACCTTGGAACATTTCACGCGTTCCAAGATTTAGCTTAAATTTACCAAAGGTAATGACTGCGTCATCCTGAGATGGCGCACCTGGCAATTCATTTGCTTGGCGGCGTAATACGGCGCGAATACGAGCCAGCAGCTCACGTGGGTTGAACGGTTTAGGAATATAGTCATCCGCCCCGATTTCTAAACCAACAATACGGTCAACTTCTTCACCCTTTGCCGTAACCATAATGATCGGGATTGGGTTATTTTGGCTACGTAAACGACGGCAGATTGATAGGCCATCTTCACCTGGAAGCATTAAATCTAACACGATCAGATGAATAGATTCCCTCGTCAGGATCCTGTCCATTTGTTCGGCGTTTGCAGCACTCCTGACCTGAAAGCCTTGTTCAGTGAGGTAACGCTCCAGCAGTGCACGTAAACGCATATCATCATCGACGACAAGAACTTTATAACTTTCCTGCATTTTGTAGCCCTCAAGATGTGCATCTTTCAAATTATTGTTCTAAAAGTAAACAAAAACACGTTTAATGTTCACTAATTTACCATTAACCATAGATTTAATGAATCATTTTACACTTCAGGCGGTTAGTGGTTTATAGCTTATTTCTAAAACAAAATAGGTGACATCCCCACCAGGCGTGTTCACCGTAATTTCATCATCAACCTGCTTACCAATCAGAGCGCGTGCAACAGGAGAGTCAATTGAAATCCATTGTTTTGCAGGATTAAACTCATCCGCGCCAACTATGCGGAATATTCTGATATTTTCATTATCATCTTCAAGTTTAACCCATGCACCAAAAAAGACACGGCCTTCTTGGCGAGGATCTGGCTCGATAATCCTGAGTTGATCCAATCTTTTAGATAAAAAACGAATGCGTCGGTCTATCTCACGCAGCCTTTTTTTACCATAAATATATTCAGCGTTTTCTGAGCGATCGCCTTGTGCCGCAGCCTCTGAGACCGATTGGGTCACTCTAGGCCGTTCCTCTTTCCACAGATACTTAAGCTCTTTGTCGAGCGTATCCCAACCTTCACGCGTTATTAATAGACTTTTCGCCATAACCTTAGAATATTAGTCAATAAGTACAAAAATGATAATATTTTATAGAACATAATCTGAGACTTTCCTACCAATAGACCGAAATTCAGTCTGGAAATTCTCGCTACCACCAAGTATAACAGTGCAGTAAATTTTTTAACTGTTCTTTCAGTAGGTATTTAAACACGACATGAATGAAACTCTAAGCCAAATTATTGCAGCAGAACTGCAAGCCCAACCGAAACAGGTTTTTTCTGCCATCACATTGTTGGATGAAGGCAATACTGTCCCGTTTATCGCGCGTTACCGTAAAGAGGTTACCGGAGGGTTGGACGATACTCAGCTTCGCCAGCTAGAAAGCCGCTTAGGGTACTTACGCGAACTCAACGATCGTAAGCAAACCATTCTCAAGTCGATTGAAGAACAAGGGAAGTTATCCCCTGAACTCGCCGCTGCTATCAACAGCACGCTCAATAAAACCGAACTTGAAGACCTTTACTTACCCTACAAACCAAAACGTCGCACTCGTGGGCAAATCGCCATTGAAGCAGGACTTGAGCCATTAGCGGATACGCTGTGGACAGACCCAAGCCAATCCCCTGAAGCCCTTGCTCAAACTTATATCGACGCAGATAAAGGCGTGGCGGATGTGAAAGCAGCTTTAGATGGTGCTCGTTACATCCTGATGGAGCGTTTCGCCGAAGATGCAACTTTATTGGCGAAAGTTCGTGACTATATTTGGAAAAATGCGCACCTCGTTTCCGTCGTTGCAGAAGGCAAACAAGCAGAAGGCGTCAAATTTAGCGATTACTTCGAACACCAAGAACCCGTTTCCCAAGTGCCTTCACACCGCGCACTGGCAATGTTCCGAGGTCGCAACGAAGGCATTTTACAGCTTTCGTTAAATTGTGACCCTCAATTCGATGAGCCACCCAAAGAAAGTTATTGCGAAGAGATTATTACTCGCCACTTAGATGTGCGTTTGAATAACGCCCCTGCCGACCAATGGCGTAAAGCGGTCATTAGCTGGACATGGCGTGTCAAAGTGCTTCTGCACTTAGAAACAGAAGTGATGAGCGCTTTACGTGAAAAAGCCGAAGAAGAAGCGATTAATGTTTTTGCCCGTAACCTCAGCGACTTACTGATGGCTGCGCCCGCAGGTATGCGTGCAACGATGGGCCTCGATCCTGGTCTACGTACTGGGGTGAAAGTTGCGGTTGTGGATGCGACAGGAAAACTGATCGCGACCGATACTATCTACCCGCACACTGGGCAAGCAGCGAAAGCAGCAACCATTGTGGCGGCATTGTGCCAAAAACATAACGTTGAATTAGTGGCGATTGGTAACGGTACCGCGTCTCGCGAAACTGAACGTTTCTTTGCGGAGGTGCAAAAACAATACCCTGAAGTCACTGCGCAAAAAGTGATTGTCAGTGAAGCGGGTGCATCAGTGTACTCCGCCTCTGAGCTAGCCGCGCTAGAATTCCCAACCTTGGATGTGTCTTTGCGTGGTGCCGTATCGATTGCTCGCCGTCTACAAGACCCGCTGGCTGAACTGGTTAAAATCGACCCGAAATCTATTGGCGTGGGTCAATATCAACATGATGTTAGCCAAACCCAACTCGCCCGTAAACTGGATGCCGTTGTCGAAGACTGCGTAAACTCCGTAGGTGTAGACTTAAATACCGCGTCAGTCGCTTTGCTTACCCGTGTTGCAGGCTTGAGCAAAATGATCGCGCAGAACGTGGTTGATTGGCGCGATGAAAATGGCCAATTCAATGACCGAAAACAGTTGTTGAAAGTAGCTCGCCTTGGGCCTAAAGCCTTTGAACAATGTGCAGGGTTCCTGCGTATCACCAATGGTGAGAACCCGCTGGATGCGTCAACAGTTCACCCTGAAGCTTACCCTATTGTTGAAAAAATTCTGCAAACCGTCCGCCAGCCATTGAAAGACATTATGGGTAATTCACAAGTGCTCAACACACTGAGTCCGCGTGATTTCACCACAGAACAATTTGGTGTACCCACCGTTACAGATATCATCAAAGAGTTAGAAAAACCAGGTCGTGACCCACGCCCTGAATTTAAAACCGCTACCTTTGCAGAAGGTGTGGAAACAATGAATGACCTCGTTTCTGGCATGATTTTAGAAGGTGCGGTGACCAACGTGACCAACTTTGGTGCGTTTGTGGATATCGGCGTACACCAAGACGGCTTAGTGCATATCTCTTCACTCTCCAATAGTTACGTCGAAGACCCACACAAAGTGGTGAAAGCGGGCGATATTGTGAAAGTGAAAGTGTTAGATGTGGATATTGCCCGCAAGCGTATTGCCCTCACCATGCGTTTGGACGAACAAGCAGGGGATTCTCACAGCGCACCTCGCAAAGCGGCACCAGCACAAGATAAAAACGCACGTAAAGCCCCTGCACCTCGTGGCAACTCACGCCAAAACGTGAATTCATCAGGTAACAGTGCTATGAGCGATGCACTTGCCGCTGCGTTTGGCAAAAAAAAGTAGTCTGATTAAGCTAAATACCCCAATAAATTCATTGGGGTATTTAGTATTTTCTAGAAATATCTTCACTACTAAATTAATAAACAAATCCAATATATTGTTCGAAAATCAACCCAGCCAATTCTTTTCGCCTTATTCCATCGCTATCTAAAAAACACCGCTAACTCCATGCTTCGTTGATCCACATCAAGTCAAATTGACGAAAAAAGAGGCTAAATATAACAAAAGGTGGATGATTATGATTCTCATTGTTAATTAGATTTATTTTTGTTTTACTCTGCGTTTTGCTTGTGGACACAAACTTTTCTAACAATAATTATCCGTATCATTATGAATTGAATCGTTAGGAAGATAATAGGAAGACACTATGGCTATACTTCCTCAATGCAGTTACAAAATTCTGGGCTTCTCCCCCAAAATAAGCCCTGCATACCGACAAAAATTATTGTCTCTCGGTTTATTACCGGGCTCCGTTTTTAAAGTGGTGCGTTTAGCGCCTTTTGGCGATCCTGTACAAATCGAAACTCACCGCGTCAGCTTAGTGCTACGCAAAAAGGACCTCGCCCTACTAAACCTTGATGAAGCGCCTACCGCTTAAGTCTTCTTTTTTGATTATTGGCAAACACTATGAAACGATTGACTATCGGCTTAATTGGTAACCCCAATGCAGGTAAAACAACCCTTTTTAACCAGCTAACAGGGTCAAGACAGCGCGTCGGTAACTGGGCTGGCGTCACCGTTGAGCGCAAGGTTGGCCGCTTTCACACGGATGACCACAAAATTGAGCTTGTCGACCTCCCTGGCACCTACTCGCTCACGACCATTTCGGAACAAACCTCCCTCGACGAACAAATCGCCTGCTACTTTATTTTAAGTGGCGAAGCTGACATGTTGATTAACGTCGTCGATGCGTCGAACCTAGAACGCAATCTCTATCTCACATTACAACTCGTTGAGTTAGGCGTCCCCTGTATTGTCGCCTTGAATATGTTGGACATCGCCCAAAGCCAACATATTGATATCGATATTGCTAAACTGGAAAAACAGCTGGGCTGCCCTGTGATCCCAATGGTTTCAACCCGTGCAACAGGTATCGATAAACTGAAAAAAACCATTGATACTCATCCAAAAAATAACCAAAAAGCCCTTGTTGAATATCCACCACAGCTATTACAAGCTGTTGATTCATTGTCTGAACAAATTTCAGCTCAACAATTTAGCCACCAACAACGCCGCTGGTTAGCCCTGCAAATTCTAGAAGGGGATATTTATAGTCGCCAACGTGCTGAAATTTCAGAAACGCAATTACACGCCACTCGCCAGCAACTCACTGAAACATTAAATGAAGAACCTGAACTTCTGATTGCTGATGCGCGTTATCAATCTATTGCGACCATTTGCCAAGCGGCGATCAACAATAGTGCCGCTGAACCTAACCGACTGACGCAATCACTGGATAAATTTATCCTCAACCGTTGGCTAGGCGTCCCCATTTTCTTGTTTGTGATGTACCTGATGTTCGTCCTTGCCATCAATATTGGTGGGGCACTTCAGCCGTTCTTTGAAGGTGCCTCTGAGGCAATATTTATCCATGGTATTCAGTGGGTTGGTGCCTACTTTAGTTTCCCTGATTGGCTCACTATCTTCTTGGCTCAAGGTGTTGGTGGCGGTATTAATACCGTTTTGCCATTGGTACCGCAAATCGGGATGATGTACCTGTTCCTTTCCATCCTTGAAGACTCAGGCTATATGGCACGAGCCGCTTTCGTGATGGACAGATTGATGCAGGCGCTGGGCCTACCGGGCAAATCGTTTGTTCCATTAATCGTCGGCTTTGGTTGCAACGTCCCATCGATTATGGGCGCTCGTACCCTTGATGCCCCACGTGAAAGGCTGATTACCGTTCTGATGGCGCCGTTTATGTCTTGCGGCGCAAGGCTGGCGATCTTCGCGGTATTTGCCGCAGCTTTCTTTGGTAAAAATGGCGCGAGTGTCGTGTTCTCCCTGTATATTTTAGGGATTGTGGTCGCTATCCTCACGGGGCTTTTACTCAAACATACCCTCATGCGTGGTGAAGCATCACCATTCGTGATGGAACTACCCGTGTACCACGTACCGCACGTCAAAACGTTGTTAATTCAAACGTGGCAGCGCTTAAAAGGCTTCGTGGTGCGTGCAGGTAAAGTCATTGTTGTGGCGAGTATCTTTATCGGCGCACTCAATAGTTTCTCGTTCTCAGGTAAACCTGTTGATAACATTAATGACTCAGCTCTAGCTTCAGTCAGTAAAGTGATCACCCCTGCATTGCAGCCAATCGGTGTTCACGCCGACAACTGGCAAGCAACCGTGGGCTTGATTACGGGAGCGATGGCAAAAGAAGTGGTCGTTGGGACGTTGAATACCCTCTACACCGCCGAAGCGATTACCTCGGAACCGTTCGATGCAGAGTCCTTCAACTTATGGAATGAGCTGGAAGATGCAGTATCTGAAACATGGGATAGCTTAAAAGAAACCTTTACCCTAAGCGCGTTATCGAACCCAATCGAAGCTAGCAAAGGGGATGGCGAAATGGAATCAGGCTCAATGGGCACTATGGCTGCGAAATTTGGCTCAGGTATCGCCGCCTATAGCTACCTGATTTTTGTCTTACTGTATGTGCCTTGTGTGTCGGTCATGGGGGCAATTGCTCGCGAAACGAACAAAAGCTGGATGAGTTTCTCCATCTTCTGGGGACTGAATGTGGCCTATAGCCTGTCAGCACTGTTTTACCAAACCGCAACTTTCAGTGAGCACCCACAAAGTAGCTTAATGACTATTGTGGCTGTTGTGGTGTTTAATATTGCCCTGTTCATGTTCCTACGTCGCATGCGTAGCCGCGTGACGTTGAATATTAAAAGCAAAACCGCACAGCAGTGCTCTGGCTGCTCTAGCAATACCTGCCACTAAGGACTAAACGATGATCAGCTTGCTACAAGTGAGAGATTTGATTGCTTTATACGGGCAAGCTGACATCGCGTTACTTAGCGAGCAACTCAACACCCCAACGCCAATGATAAAAGCGATGGTGGAAAAGTTGGAAAGCTTAGGAAAAATTGAGCAGGTGGATATAAGCGCCTGCTTAACGGGCTCCAGCTGCAAAGGCTGCCCAGAAAGCACCGACTGCGCCCATTTTGTTTATAAGATGAAATAAGCCACAACCTCAGCGGCTTACTCGCTTTACTCTTCCAATCGGCTTTGAAAATCCAGTAAATATTCACAAAACTCATCGGGGTGCGAAATAAACGGTGCATGAGCACTATTGCGCATAATCACGGATGGAGAGTTTGGATAAAGCGCATCCAACATAGGCACTATTTTTCGCGGCACTAAACCATCAAGGTAACCATAAATCCGTAAGAACGGCACAGGTAAGCTCTTCAATTCTTCACGTAAATCTTCTGTTCGCAATGATTCAAGCCCCGCATTTAACGTTTCCACCGTTGGAATAGGTTGTTCAAGCACCACTGATTTTAAAGTGCGCGCATCGGTGCGGGCGCTTTCGGTACCTAAAGTTTGCAACGCTAAAAAGCGCTCAACGGTTCGATGAAAATCCGCGGCAAGCTGTTGTTCAAAGCCCAATAATACTTCAGGCCGAATACCCGCCCAATCCTCATTAGCTCTAAAGCAAGGGGAGGATGCAACGGTAATCAGCCCTTGAACTTCATGAGGGTGATCCAGTGCAATTCGACTGGCAACTAGTCCACCCAGCGACCACCCTAACCAAATGGCGTTTTTCGGGGCGTGTTCCCACAAAATATCTGCCATGGATTGAATGTTCATTGGTGCAAAATCTTGGCTCCGCCCATAACCTGGCAAGTCAACGAGATGAACACGAAAATGCGGCGCGATTCGCACAATAATTGTTTGCCAAACTTGCGCATTCAACCCCCACCCGTGCAGCAACACAAGATCTTGTTTTCCTTCGCCGACGGTCTGCCAATATAGCTTTGCCATGGTTACACTCTCTTTATTCAATCAACGTTTTTTAACGGAATATCATCATGCTATCAATGGAAGGGGCATGTTGGCTATGCCATCAATCACTCAATTTAAGCTGCCAAGGTATTTGCAGTTTTTGCCTGAAAAGCTTACCGACTATGCCGAAGTGCTGCCCACGCTGTGCACTGCCCAGTGAACTCGAAACACTGCAATGCGGTCGTTGCTTAAAACAGCCCCCTGCTTGGCAACGTTTAATTACCGCCGCACCCTATCAAGCTCCATTACGTAAGCTTATTCATCACTTTAAGTTTAATCAACAATCGCAGCTCGCTTTTGCTTTAGCGCGCATTTTTGTTTTATTTTGGCTACAGGGTTACCGCGAAAATACATGGCAAAAACCCGACCTCATTATGACCATTCCCTTGCATCGTCATCGATTATGGTGGCGAGGATTTGACCACATGGCATTAATAGGCGAAAATTTATCCAGATGGTTAAATATCCCCTATTCGCAAAATTCATTACTGCGTAGTCGTGATACACTGGCGCAGATTACATTAAAACGTGAACATCGCCGAAAAAACCTAAAGGGAGCATTTACCTTAGAAACTACGGTTTCTGGCCTACATGTCGCCATTCTCGATGATGTTATTACGACAGGTTCGACAATGAATACAGCCGCACAATTGTTGATTTGTGCGGGAGCGCGCACTGTTGATGCGTGGTCACTCTGTCGCACCTTGTAGGAAAGGGGTAAATGGGCGTATTATAACCAACTAAAGCAGTCAACTATTATTGAGCAAATGATTATGATTAATATTACTGAAGCAGCACAGGCTCATTTTGCCAAGTTGTTGGAAAATCAAGAGCCAGGAACCCAAATCCGTGTATTTGTCATCAACCCAGGTACACCAACAGCTGAGTGTGGCGTTTCATACTGCCCGCCAGGTGCCGTTGAAGCAACAGATAAGGAACTGAAGTTCGAAAAATTATCTGCTTATGTTGATGAAATTAGCGCGCCTTTCTTAGAAGAAGCCGAAATTGATTTCGTTACCGACCAACTGGGTTCACAACTGACGCTTAAAGCACCAAACGCAAAAATGCGCAAAGTCTCTGATGATGCACCATTAATCGAGCGCGTTGAGTACGTTTTACAGTCACAAATTAACCCACAATTAGCCAGCCACGGCGGCCGTGTTTCCCTAATGGAAATTACCGATGAAGGCTTTGCTATCCTGCAATTTGGTGGTGGTTGTAACGGTTGTTCTATGGTCGATGTCACCTTAAAAGAAGGTATCGAAAAAGAATTACTGAAAATGTTTGATGGTGAGTTAAAAGGCGTTAAAGACCTGACTGAACACCAACGTGGCGAGCACTCTTTCTACTAATTGCCACTGATATCTGGCACCTGTTTTTCTGCTTACAGGTGCCGTATTCGTTTTTTATGGGGTTTTCCCCGCTATATTCGGTATTTTATGGACCATTTTGAGACACTAACACCAGAGCAAGCTTATCAACATTGGTTGGAAAGCTCTGCCGTACTTGTTGATGTACGTGATCCACAAAGCTTCCGCGCAGGTCATGCTAGCGGTGCTTATCACCTCACCAATGAGTCGCTGAGTCAATTTTTAGAACAAACAGATTATGAACAACCCGTCATGGTAATGTGCTACCACGGGCACAGCAGCCAAGGCGCAGCACAATACCTGATAAACATCGGCTATGAATCTGTTTACAGCATTAATGGCGGGTTTGAAGCCTGGTTAAGGGAATATCCACAAGCCGTCACGGCGCTCTAGACGAGAAAACGCATTCATGATCCACATCACTTCCTTTGCTAACCCAAGAATGGCGCAAGCATTTGTTGACTATATGGCAGGGCAAAATATCCATTTAAGCCTTAAACCATCCCAAGAACAAGCGCTGTATGAACTTTGGTTGGAAGATGACCAATTTCTTAATCAAGTCCGTCAAGAGCTTGATACTTTCCTGCAAAACCCAAATGACCCGCGCTACCTTGCTGCTAGCTGGCAAACAGGTAATACCGATGCGCAATTTCAATACCGCAATTTTCTCACTTGGGGTTACCTGAAAGAACAATCAGGGCCACTCACAATTGCTGTTATTCTGCTATCGATTATTGTATATCTTTGGGTAGAAATGACCGATGCTCGTGAAGTATTACGTTACTTAGCGTGGCCAATTGGAGACCAACAATCAGAACTTTGGCGTTGGATAAGCCCCGCCTTTGTGCATTTTTCACTGTCACATATTGGGTTTAACCTTGCGCTATGGTGGTTTTTAGCTGGCCAAGTTGAACGCAAGCTGGGAACAGGAAAGCTCTTTACTATTTTATTAGTCTCCGCCCTGTTTAGTAACTGGGGACAATCGCTGTTTAGCGAAAACAACTTTGGGGGCTTATCGGGTGTCGTTTATGCCCTAGTTAGCTACGTTTGGCTAACAGGTGAGCGCAACCCAGAAAGCGGCGTGAATGTTCCCCGAGGGTTAATGATTTTCTCAATTATCTGGCTCTTTTTTGGTTACTTCGATATTTTAGGGATGCATATTGCGAATGCCGCACACACTTCAGGGTTAATTATCGGCTTATTGATGGGAGTGTGGGATAATAGGCACAGCTTTATTAAACACCAGAGTTCCAGATAATACATTTTAATAATTAGAGGCTAACGCTGTGAAACAAACCCAGAGACATGATGCAATCGTTGAACTTGTGCGTCTTCAGGGATATGTCAGTACTGAAGAACTTGTCGAGCATTTTGAGGTTAGCCCTCAAACCATCCGACGAGACCTCAATGACCTCGCTGAACAAAATAAAATTCAGCGGCACCACGGTGGCGCAGCACTGCCTTCAAGCTCCGTAAACGCGGCATATCATGACCGCAAAATCATGTGGTCAGATGAAAAAGCCCGTATTGCGCAGCATGTCGCGAGCCAAATTCCTGATGGTGCGACGCTATTTATTGATATCGGAACCACGCCTGAAGCTGTGGCCCATGCGTTGGTTAACCATAAAAACCTGCGTGTTGTTACCAATAACCTAAACGTCGCCACGTTACTCATGCCAAAAGAAGACTTCCGCTTAATTTTAGCGGGGGGTGAAGTACGCTCGCGTGATGGTGGTATTGTGGGTGAAGCGACCCTCGATTTTATCTCTCAATTCAGGTTAGATTACGGCATTTTGGGCATTAGCGGCATTGATATGGACGGCTCGCTACTGGAGTTCGATTATCATGAAGTGCGTACAAAACGCGCCATTATTGAAAATTCACGTTGCGTGATGTTAGTCACCGATCACTCTAAGTTCGGCCGTAATGCAATGGTCAATCTCGGTAATATGAACTTAATCGACTATTTATTTACCGACAAACAGCCGCCAGACAGCATTCTCAAAGTGATTGAGCAACATAACGTTCAATTAGAGCTTTGTTAATCAATACGTTATTCTCATGGTGGTAGTGCTAACTACCACCACTCTTAATGATATCCCTTTTCTACTTTAACTTTCTAACTGTTATTTCCTTTTTCTTTTTCGCTCAAAAATGTTTTTTCCTGCCTATATACCATTATTTTATTTGTGGTTATTGAAAAAAAATTGTTACCAATATCACGCAGTTGTTATTTTTCTTATTAATAATAGTTGGCATCACTATTCATTTTGACTACAATCAAATGAGCGAAAACGAACATTATTGAAAGTGTTTCGAACATCTCAGGGGGATGCATGGAAACTAAAGACTTGATTGTCATCGGCGGCGGGATCAACGGCGCTGGTATTGCAGCTGACGCTGCAGGTCGTGGATTATCGGTATTGCTGCTCGAAGCTCAAGACTTAGCGAGTGCAACCTCATCAGCGAGTTCAAAGCTGATCCATGGTGGATTACGCTACCTAGAACATTATGAATTCAGATTAGTCAGTGAAGCACTGGCTGAGCGCGAAGTCTTATTACGACTGGCACCGCACATTGCGTTTCCAATGCGCTTTCGTTTACCTCACCAACCTCATTTACGCCCTGCGTGGATGATCCGTATCGGTCTGTTCCTTTATGACCATTTAGGTAAACGTGTGAGCCTACCAAGCAGTAAAAGCTTAAAATTCGGCCAAAACTCTGTGCTGAAACCTGAATTAACCAAAGGGTTTGAGTACTCAGATTGTTGGGTTGATGATGCGCGTTTGGTTGTTCTAAACGCTCAAGAAGTGGTACGTAAGCATGGTGAAGTTCGCACTCGCACAAAAGTGACTCGTGCTTATCGTGAAAATGGCTTATGGGTTGTTGAAGCACAAGACTTACGTACAGGCGAAACTCTCACTTGGAAAGCGAAAGGACTGGTGAATGCAACGGGTCCATGGGTGAAAGAATTCTTCGACGATGGCTTGAAATTAAAATCGCCATACGGCATTCGCTTAATTAAAGGTAGCCATATCGTTGTTCCACGCGCTCACGATGAACCACAAGCTTACATCCTGCAAAACGAGGATAACCGTATTGTCTTTGTTATTCCGTGGATGGATGAGTTCTCAATCATCGGTACAACAGATGTGGAATACAAAGGCGATCCAAAAGACGTCAAAATTGATGACAAAGAAGTCAGCTATTTACTCAAAGTGTACAACGATCACTTCAAAAAACAGTTAACCGTTGAAGACGTGGTATGGGATTACTCAGGCGTTCGCCCACTGTGTGATGATGAGTCTGACTCACCGCAAGCAATTACCCGTGACTACACATTAGATATTCACGATGAGCAAGGCCAAGCACCGTTACTGTCTGTATTCGGCGGTAAATTAACCACTTATCGTAAACTAGCTGAAGCTGCTGTGAATAAGCTCGCCACTTATTACCCGAACGCAGGTAGCCCGTGGACGAAAAATGGTCAATTACCAGGTGGTGATATCGAAGGTTGCGACCGTGATGGCTATGCTCGCGTATTACGCCAACATTATCAATGGCTTCCTGAAGGGATCGCGCTGCGTTATGCAAGAACTTACGGCAGTAACAGCAAGCTGATTTTGGATGGCGCAAACTCGCTCAGTGATCTCGGCGAATCATTCGGTGCCAACGTCTATGAAGCCGAACTACGTTACTTAGTGGAAAATGAGTGGGTAACAGAATTGGATGATGCTATCTGGCGTCGTACTAAATTGGGCATGTGGCTGAATGATTCAGAAAAACAGCGCATTGCACAATGGTTGTCAGAGCACACCTCTGCATAATCGTAAAAATCTCGTTGTTAGTACAAAGCCAGTCAACTTGAATTGACTGGCTTTTTTATATTTTAAGTCTATATGTTGCTTAAATTGATTTTCTTTGTCTATAATATGCACGGCTTTTATCCCATCACTTAACTTAGCAGGTACTCCCTACGATGAATTAAGCACTGCCAGAAAATATTTTCCAATACCACCTTGGTATTCATTTTTCTGTTCTTGGCAGGCAACGCTATTCATCGACGCTTCTTGATAAGTCAACGACGTTGTCTGCACTCTTTATTTTTGGAGGTGCCTATGACAATTGCGTGTCACTTTTCACAACTGAATATCGAATTTAACCAAACGGCCCTGTTCCCCCCTCTAAGCGGGACATTATCTTGTCAAAAAAATGCCTTAATTGGCCATAATGGTCGAGGTAAATCCGTACTCATGCAGTTACTGGCTCAAGTATTCGTGCCAACACAAGGTGATGTACATTGGAATATACCTTTTATCCATGTTAATCAACTCACCCGCTTAACAGGAGAAACTCTCGTCGATGCCTTAGGTATTACCTCGCTCTATCACGCCTTTTCTCGTATTGAAGCGGGTAATGGAACTCAACCCGATTTTGAGTTAGTCGACGACAAATGGCATTTACCGTCTCAATGGCAAAATTTGCTAGATTCCGCACGGTTGCCCGTTTCGATGGAAACCCCTATCGCCCATCTCAGTGGTGGCGAGCGCACGCGCCTTGCTCTATGTCGTGCCTTTTTACAGCAAGATAGCTTTCTACTGCTTGATGAACCAGATAACCACTTAGACACCAGAAGCCGTCAATGGCTAAGCCAAAAACTGACTGAGCACAGAGCAGGTAGCCTTGTTATCTCTCATAACAGAGCATTGCTGGGTGAAATGGCAACGATTTTTGAACTCACCGAGAAAGGTTTACAAGAATATGGGGGAAATTATGCGTTATATGACACGCAGAAGAATTTCGAAATCGCGGCGATTGATGCCCAAGCTGCGCGTTTAGAAAAACGTATTAACCAAGAAAAAAAGCAACTACAAACCACGTTACAAAAAGCCGCTCAACGGAAAAAACAAGGAGAAAAAATCCGTTATGGTGGCTCTCAGTCCTTACTGCTACTCGATATGCAGAAAAACCGTGCGGAAAAAAGGCAGTCTAATGTTGCCGACCGCCATCAACGGGTGATGGATAATTTGCAAGGACAACAACAAGAACACCAAGAGAAAATACACCATATCAAGCAGCAAAAAATGGTCATTGCCTACCAGTGTGAGGGGAAAAAAGTGACGATTTTCGCTTCCGATCTTTGCTTGCCCTATGGCCATTTATCACCTCTATCATTCACCGTATACAGTGGGGAGCATTGGCATATTCAAGGTGATAATGGTTGTGGTAAATCCACCTTACTTAAAGTACTTGCAGGGCACCTGAAAGCCCAATCGGGCGAATCCCGCCTAAGTGGATGTTTTTGCTATTTAGACCAGCACCTAAACTTACTCGATAAAACGCTACCCGTTGGCGAGGCACTCCACCAACACCAGCCCATATTTACGGTTGAACAATGGCGGACACAACTAGGCATGTTACGGATTCGAGGCGATAAATCCTTGCTACCACTACAACAACTGAGTGGGGGCGAACAGCTCAAAGCCACATTATTAGCGCTGACCCATAGCCCGAATCCACCTGCGATTTTGTTACTCGACGAGCCAGATAACCATCTGGATTTAGAATCGAAGCAATTACTGGAGGATGTATTAAACAATTACCAAGGTACATTGCTATTGGTTTCCCATGATAACGCCTTTATTGAGCGCTGCAATATTACCCATACATTGAATCTTTCTAACGAATAGAATAATTAACCACCTTCGAAAGAGGTGGTTAATTATTAGCGAATAAACGTGTTTTTAACGCGGTTAGAAACTAAAAAATACGGAATCCATAACACACAATAGAAGCTGCCATTAATCGCAGTGATAATGTTTGAGTAATTAATTTCCATACCGAATGTATAAGGGAATACAAAGCGGGCAACAAACACCATCAAGGTATATAGCAACATGGTTATGATAAACAACCACTTCGCACTTTTTTTCCATTTAACTGCTGCAATAAAAGTCCACAATAGTAATGCAATGATAACCCCATAACCCGTTTGCAATAGGTAATAACCCATTGAAAAACCTGGCACATAAAAGTCAGAGCCCACTTGTGTAGCAAGCGGCCAAACCGTTTTTACTTGAGAGACTTCTTGCATTAACATCATGACCATTTTATACAACATATAAAACAGCCCAATAACTGGCCAAATCAACCAACCACCGAGTCCTTCAAGCATTTTTTTCGGGGCCTGCGGGACGACTTGAGCGACAACCTGCTCTAATTGAACCGTGGATTGAGAATTCTCCATTTAACAAACCTTTGTATTCTGTATTTTTTCTTCAATGTATTTTTTGAGTACAGTCGCTTGATTATGTTCTGTATTTTTTGCGCTATACAATAATGTCACATGACCTTGCTCAGCCTGCTCAACTAACCTTTGCCAAGCCTCGGTGTTATTCAATTCCTCGCAATAGCGCTGCACAAATTGCTCGAATTGATCGGTATGTTGATGGAACCATTTTCGTAACTCATTAGAGGGAGCCACTTCTTTATTCCACTCATCACACTGTAAATCGATTTTTTTAATCCCTCGAGGCCATAGCCTATCGACTAAGACACGATAGCCATCATTCTTAGTCACAGGGTCATACACTCTTTTGCAATAAATCATCACTTCACCTCAATGACGGTATTTAATTCACAAAAGTATTTTTTACCCGCTTAGAAACCAAAAAATACGGTATCCAAATTGCGCAGCCAATCAGGGCACGAAAAATGTCGCGAATATCCGATGCTTCAACCTCTAAATCTAATAATGTTCCTGCCAATATAATATCTGAAATAGTCAGCACTAAAGCAAATAGCTGGAAGAAAATGTAAATTTTGATCGTAAGCTTTTTCTTCGTAAAAAAGACGTAACACAAGAAAAGCAATAAAGTATATAAAATCGCATTCCCTAAAAGCTCAAAATAGATAAGTTCTTTAAATAAGGGTATAAATGTATCGGATTGGGAGTTCGTTAACTCATCCCAATACTCAATAACCTGGATATTTTGCCCGTAAATTGCAAATGGAAGAATAATAACGGATAGCACGATCCCTAACATGGGTAAAATCAGCCAACCACCTATCCCTGTTAGTTCAGGCTTAGGAGAGGCTGGAGGGTTATGAGATGAACTGCGATCTTCAGTTTTCATTTCACTTCCTTATTCGCTGTAAACACCATGTCAGTGACGAAATAATCCATCTTACTAAGATAACATATTTGTTCACTAAAATATGAGTTACCTAATGCACCAATACACAATATATTTGGATTAAAGAAAAATCTTATCAGGTCATCATAATGCAAACATTCACTGTTAATTTACCTCTTCCACAACCTTATCGCTCTGCGGATTTTTTTGCCTTCCATTTAAGAGACCAACAAAATGTGGCAGAGATTGTTGTCGACAATTGTTTGCAAAAAGGCCTAATTTGGCAAAATCATCCCGCCAACATTCAGCTAGCCATTGAAAGCCAGCATGCAACAATTTCTTTGGATATTGATTCTTCGAATATTTCCCCAACTGAAACAGAACTCAGCACCCTTGGGAAACACTTATTGGGTTTACATCAACCCGTTAATGAATTTGAAATGCACTACCTAACAGACCCAGTGCTTGGTCAACTCATTGAAAAACAAAAGGGATTAAGAATTTATCAATCCTCTAATGCTTTCGAGGCTTTAGTATGGGCGATTATTGGGCAACAAATTAGTGTCCATGCCGCTATCGCTATCCGTCGGCGCTTTATACAAGCCGTGGGCACACAGCACTCATCAGGAATTTGGTGTTTTCCTGATATCCAACAAGTGGGTTTAGTCAGTGATGATACACTCAGACAAACAGGGTTTTCATTAGGGAAAATTGTTGCTCTTAGAGCGTTATGTGAAGCAATTAAAACCCAACAGATTGATTTATCTGTACAAGTGACCCATGACAATGCCGATGTGGTAACAGAACAACTGCTCAAAATTAAAGGAATTGGCCCTTGGACGGTCAGTTATGCACTCTTGCGGGGCTTTAATTATCTCAATGGCTCTTTGCATGGCGATGTCGCGGTAAGGCGTAATTTACAAACCTTATTAAACAGCCAAGAACAACCGACCGCGAAAGAGACAGAGAAATGGTTAGCGCAATATTCCCCATGGCGGGCACTTGTCGCTGCTCATTTGTGGCGTAGTCAATCTGCAGCAGGCTATTAATTTATGGTCAATAAAAAGAAAGCCCAATCAATTGATTAGGCTTCTTTATGAACGAACAACAGGTATTAACGTAGCCAGTTAGTTTTCACCAATTGCACCACTTCATCACCGCGCCCGCTCATAATGGCTTTTAGCATATATAAGCTAAAACCTTTGGCTTCCTGAGCAGCAATTTCTGGTGGCATTGAAAGCTCTTGTTTTGCAGTTAAGACATCCACCACCACAGGGCCATCATGGGCAAAAGCCTCTTTAAGTGCGCTATCGAGATCTTCACTTTTTTCCACACGAATACCTTTGATACCTGCAGCGTTCGCAATTGCAGCAAAATTCGGATTATGCAAATCTGTTCCTGCTGTTAAGAAACCCGCGACTTTCATTTCCATTGCTACAAAGCCCAATACCCCATTATTATGAATAATGATTTTTACTGGCAATTGCATTTGTGAAAGAGAAATAAAATCCCCCATTAACATGCTAAATCCACCATCACCACACATGGCAACCACTTGGCGTGTTTTATCAACAGCCTGCGCACCAATTGCTTGTGGCATCGCATTCGCCATAGAACCATGATTAAACGAGCCAATTAAACGGCGCTTACCATTCATTTTCAAATAGCGTGCTGCCCAGACCGTTGGCGTACCCACATCACAAGTGAAGATTGCATCATCATCGGCCAGTTCACTAATTTTAGTTGCCAAGTACTGTGGATGGATGAGCCCTTCATGCCCTGGTTTTGCGAGATCATCTAACCCTTTACGCGCTTCCTCATAATGCTTCAATGCGCTCTCAAGGTGTTTTTTATCTTGTTTAGTTTGTAGATGCGGCTGCAAGGCATCCAGAGTTGCTTTAATATCACCAATCAGCCCCATATCGATATGGCAATGAGAACCTAAGCTCCCTGCATTAATATCAACTTGAATAATTTTTGCATCATTTGGGTAGAAAGGACGATATGGGAATTGCGTTCCGAGTAAAACAACCGTATCGGCGTTCATCATTGCATGGTAACCCGATGAAAAACCGATTAAACCTGTCATTCCCACGCTGTACGGGTTATCCCACTCAATATGTTCTTTACCGCGCAGTGCATGAACTACAGGTGCTTTTAGCGTTTCTGCCAGTTTGACCACTTCATCATGTGCCCCTGCACAACCATTACCACAAAATAATGTAACATTTTTGGCTTCATTTAAAGCTTGTGCTAATTGTTCGATTTCAGAGCGCTGTGGCATGATCAATGGGGCTTGAGGCTGATACCATGTTTCTTTGGCGGTCTCTGGTGCATCTTTTAATGCAATATCCCCTGGAATGACAACAACGGATACCCCTTTGTTCAGAATTGCTTTACGCATTGCAATGCCAAGCACTTGTGGGATTTGTTCTGGGTTAGAGACCATCTCACAATAGTGGCTACATTCACGAAATAGTTCTGTTGGGTGGGTTTCTTGGAAATAATTGCTGCCAATTTCACTTGATGGAATATGTGCTGCAATCGCCAATACAGGTACTCTGTTACGATGACAATCATATAGTCCATTGATAAGATGCATATTTCCAGGCCCACAAGAGCCTGCACAAACGGCTAGTTGCCCAGTAAGCTGGGCCTCTGAGCCCGCAGCAAATGCCGCCACTTCCTCGTGACGAGTGCCTAACCATTCAATTGCCCCTTGTCGGCGCAAACTGTCGGTTAAGCCATTCAATGAATCTCCAGTAACGCCCCAAATACGTTTAACACCTGCGTTATCAAGTACTTTTGCAATATAGGATGCAACACTCTGTTTTTTCATAATGGCACTCTTCTCAGTCGGAGGTCATACACGCTTGATAAAATACAGCGCGTATTCTTTTAGAGTTTGGTAAAATTCATTTTAAATCTTACTGTACTCTCTGATTATCAAACTTATTTAAAATCATTTATTTGATTGTAACCAAGTCAATTATTCATTCCTACTTATCAAATCCATTATAAAACAGAACGACACAATCCTCCGTTATTATCAAAAGAAGATGATGATAACGGAATAAATTAAGAGACTATTGTTAATATTAATCACTGCCATATAGATATCGTAAAATGATTAGCATAATTACCTAATCAATTTGAGAATGATTAAGTTATACTTTCCACAGTAAAACACCTGTTTGATACCCAGCACCAAATGACCAAAATACAATAATATCACCTTCATGAAGTAACCCTTTTTTCAAACGATGTGCATAGGCAACTAATGGGCTATTTCCGCCTGTATAACCATACTCATCACCAATATATTCAATCTGCTCCCAGGAAAGATTTAATGCATTTTTAATCATTCCAATATAATTTCTTGATAATTGAGAAAAGAAAAAACAAGAAACATCATTCAATTTTAAATGATGTTTTTCCAACTGGAATTGAATGGCTTCTATCGCAAAGGGCACACAGAGCTCTCCTGTAAAATTATCCCAGTGAAATTTCTCTTCTTGCATATTTTGGCTATGCGACAATCCATAGTGTGGAAATACAATCGTATCGGCATACTGACTATCAGTGTAATATTGACTATCGATGAGCCCAGCGCCTGAGTTGTCCTTTACTTTATCGAGTATCATTGCAACCGCCGCATCCCCAAATAAAGCCTCAGGGAAAAACTCATGTGGTTTTGCATATCGAGAAACTTGATCTGTAGAGATAATCAATGCTCTGCAATAGGACGCTTTTAATTTCAGCATCATGGCCGCTTGTTCAAGAACTGCCAGCATACTTAAACAATTTATATTCATATCGATACAAATACAATTGTGTTTAATATTGAACTTTCGATGAATAAATAATGCGTGAGTTGGCGATAAATACTCTACCGTCGTTGATGCGAAAATAATAATATCAATATTACTATCATCCACTATCGGCTCTGCTGATTTAAATGCCATCGTTAATACATTTTCACTTTCAAGGTCAGAAACATAACGCTGTCGCTTACCTAATGATTCAAATAGATTATTAATATTTTTAATATCGCCATGCTTTTTGATAAAATATTCATTCCCCCTAATTTTTGCAGGATGATAAACATTAATCGCTGATATTTTCACGGAATTGTTCATATTACCCCCTATATTCATGGAGTATTTAGCATAGTTCAAATCAGCAAAAATAAAATACAACATATTGATTGTTATGGTTTTTATTATATATAATCAACATTGTTAGCCTAATGCATTATTGATATAAGTAACATGTTGTTATAAACCTAACCCGCTAAAATAAAACGCTAAAAATTCTTTTTTTTCGGCATTAAAAGCCGAGTATTTTACATTCTAGCGATATTAATGTATTATTGGTAACTAGTTTGATTATTCTCAGGTGGTTATTTTGCTCTATTTACAAAAAAAAGTGCTCTCTATTTCTCTCTCTAACTCTACTGTATTACTCCATTATCTAGCTCAATTTTAAATTTTAAAAACTGAACAAAAATTCATACAGCGACTATTATAAATGATAGGACTTTACACGTTGTTTAAGTATGAAAACCCACACCTTAAATGTGATTTATCTCGTTGTTGAAATTCAAATAAGAGGATGGTTTCATGAAATTCAAGAAGAAAAAAGAAAAACCATTAAATATTAATGACATTACAATCATTGATGATGGTAAATTAAAAAAAGCAATTACCGCTGCTTCACTGGGTAATGCGATGGAATGGTTTGACTTTGGTGTATATGGCTTCTTAGCTTACGTATTAGGTCAAGTTTTCTTTCCAGACGCATCACCGAGCGTCCAGATGATTGCTGCACTAGCGACATTCTCCGTGCCCTTCTTAGTTAGGCCATTAGGGGGAGTGGTATTTGGTATCTTAGGTGATAAGTATGGTCGACAAAAAGTGTTGTCGATGACCATTATCATTATGGCGATAAGTACGTTCTGTATTGGTTTGATCCCATCATATGAAAGCATCGGTATTTGGGCACCAATCTTGTTATTAATTGCTAAATTAGCACAGGGCTTCTCTGTCGGTGGGGAATATTCAGGGGCTGCAATTTTTGTTGCCGAATATTCACCTGACCGTAAGCGTGGCTTTATGGGCAGTTGGTTAGACTTTGGTTCTATCGCAGGTTTCGTGCTAGGTGCAGGTGTAGTCGTGCTAATTTCCAGTATCGTTGGAGAGGCAAACTTCCATGATTGGGGCTGGAGAATTCCGTTCTTCTTAGCCTTACCTTTAGGGATCATTGGGTTATATCTTCGCCATTCCCTTGAAGAAACGCCCGCTTTCCAACAGCACGTTGAGTCACTGGAAAAACAAGACAAAGCCAATATTCAAAATCCACCCAAAGTTTCAGTACGCGAAGTGGCATCGAAGCATTGGAAAAGCTTATTAATTTGTGTTGGCTTAGTGATTGCAACTAATGTCACGTATTACATGTTGCTGACTTACATGCCAAGTTATTTATCACATAACCTAAATTATTCAACTGACCATGGTGTGCTAATAATTATCGCCATTATGATTGGTATGCTATTTGTTCAACCCGTGATTGGCTTAACCAGTGATAAAATTGGCCGTCGCCCATTTGTTATTATCGGTAGCGTAGGTTTAGTGCTATTGGCTTACCCTGCTTTTATGCTAATTAACAGCGGCTCAGTTGGGTTAATTTTTGTAGGATTACTGATCCTTGCGATATTGCTAAACTGTTTTACTGGAGTCATGGCATCAATTTTACCCGCGATTTTCCCAACGCATATTCGTTACAGTGCCTTAGCCATTGCCTTTAATATCTCAGTATTAATTGCAGGTGCTACCCCAACTGTTGCAGCTTGGTTAGTCGAATCAACCACAGATTTATACATGCCAGCCTATTACTTGATGGTGATTGCATTGATTGGCTTATACACAGGTATTCGCATGCCAGAAACAGCCAATAAACCGTTGCGGGGTGCAACACCAGCGGCGTCGGATAAAGCCGAGGCGAAAGAAATCTTGAGTGAACATTTTGACAATATTGAGCAAAAAGTTGAAGATATTGACCAACAAATTGCTGAACTTGAGAAAAAACGCCAGTCGTTAATTAACCAGCATCCTAAATTAGATTAACGCCTAGGAGGAAAGCGGTGGCAGCCAAGCATCTTATCTGGTTTCGTCATGATTTACGCGTCACAGATAATAAAGCCCTTTCCTCGGCCTGCGCTGACCCGCAGGCCAATGTCATCGCCCTCTATACCGCCACGCCCGAACAGTGGAAACAGCATGATGTCTCTGTACGGCAAATCGCCTTTATTCATCAAAACCTTGTCGAATTACAACATTCCCTTGCTGAGTTAGGTATCCCACTCATTTGCCATACTGTGGATAATTTTGTAGATGCCGCTAAATGGGTACTAAATTACGCCAAAGAACAGCAGGCGGATGCCTTGTTTTTCAATCGGCAGTATGAATGGAATGAAAAGAAACGTGATGAGTGGTTGATAGAACACGCATCACCAATGCATGTCCATACTTTTGATGATGCGCTGTTGCTCCCACCTGGCGCAGTAACAAATCAAAAAGGTGAGATGTACCAAGTTTATACCCCATTTCGCCGTGCTTTTCTAACCCAACTCACTGTCACAGACTACCGTTCCTTACGTGCCCCTGCTCAGCGCTCAAAGCCGTTAGAGATTAAAACAATCCTGCCGCTATTTCCTCATGAGGATCAAAACATCGCGCAATCTTTCCCTGCAGGTGAACAAGCGGCCTTAAAGCAGCTCAGGCAGTTTTGCGCTAAAAAAGTTACAGATTACCAACATGATAGAGATTTCCCCTCCATTAATGGCACTAGCCAGCTATCGCCATACCTCGCGATTGGAGTGTTATCCCCTCGCCAGTGCATCAATCGTTTGCAAGCTGAAAACCCACAATTTCTTGACTACCCTGATAGCGGCGCATTCACTTGGTTAAATGAATTAATTTGGCGTGAATTTTATACCCACCTTTTAGTGGCATTTCCTCGCCTGTGCCGCCACCAGCCCTTTATTCATTGGACACAATATATTCATTGGAATGATTCACCTACCGATTTTGAGGCATGGAAAATCGGACAAACGGGCTACCCAATTGTTGATGCAGCCATGCGGCAGCTGAATACCACAGGCTGGATGCATAATCGGTTACGAATGATTGTGGCGAGTTTCTTAGTCAAAGATTTACTCATTGATTGGCGGGAAGGGGAAAAATACTTTATGACCCAGCTGATTGATGGGAGTTTAGCGGCGAATAACGGCGGCTGGCAATGGTCAGCCTCTACAGGTGTGGATGCCTCCCCTTGGTTTCGTATTTTCAACCCGACCACACAAGGGAAAAAGTTTGATGCTCAGGGCACGTTTATCCGCTATTGGCTCCCTGAATTAAATGGCGTCCCTGATAAATATATCCATACCCCCCATGAATGGGCAGAAGAAAACAATATAGCCATTGATTACCCGAAACCTATCGTTGATCACAAACAGGCGCGTTTAAACACACTGGATGCGTTTGAAGCAGGTAAACGCAATAGTCTTAAATACGATAAATAGCAAAGTTATTATTTGTGTTAAGGGTTATTATGCAAGCCTAATGATAAGGAGATGCAATCGATGAGCGTAATTTTACAGGTAGACTTCCCATACCAAGGCCCATGGGGCGAAGAAATGACGGCAGCAATGAATGATTTAGCTCAGTCAATCAACCAAGAACCTGGTTTTATCTGGAAGATTTGGACTGAAAACCAACAAACTCAAATGGCAGGTGGAGTTTACATGTTTGCTTCTGAGCAAGAGGCAAACGCATATTTAACCAAACACAGTGCGCGTTTAAAAGCCTTTGGTGTGCCTGATGTCCGAGGGGAAATTTTTGCCGTGAACACCGCACTCAGCCAACTTAACCAAGCGCAGTTTATCGCAAAATAAGCACTTATTGGCGATGAAATTCAAATAGCATCACATCAGAGGTAAATGAGCCATCTGCTTGTAATGCAAAATGGTGTTTCACTTCATCACTGAGCGTGTTTTGAAATTGGCGAATTGCCTCAACTAAAGGTTGTGGCGTTCGCATCCGTTCAACCCAACTGGTAAATTCAAGGGGCAAACGGAAACTTTGAACACCACTAACAAATAGCCCTGCATTGTTGAACATCCCTGCCCATTCCCCTGCGGAATAATCGCGAATATGCGATGTATCCCTTAAAACTTCAACGGTTTGCAGATAAATGTCCAACAATGGGTGACCTGGTGAAACCACATCAATAAAAATGCCTTTTCCACCCACTTTTAATACACGGCAGACTTCACGCAGCGCTTTTTCAACATCATGCCAATGGTGTGCAGAATAGCGGCTAATCACCCGATCAAAATGATTATCTGCAAACGGCAGTTGTTCAGCTGTGCCTTTGCAGGTCGCGATATTGGTTAATTGGCGCTCTTGCGCGTTTTTCGCCACAACACTCAGCATCGAGTCAGACAGATCATATGCTGTGACAGATTTAACCCATGGCGCGGTATAAAAACTCGCATGCCCTGCACCACAGCCAAGGTCAAGGACATCCTCAGCTTGGCAACCCTGTAGCAACCTCTGCAAGGCGAGTAAATCTTCACCTTGCGCATGAACTTGACTGGTTAAATAGGCGTTGGCTTGCTCATCAAATTGCTGATAAACCGCTTGATGGTGCGTTTTCATTTCTGTTTCCTGACATTTTGTTAGCGATTTCCCATCACAACAGAAAATGATTGAAAAAGCACCTATTTGTTTGTAACCGTTTCATCACAATCATGGTTAATGAAAATCCCCATGACGGCGTTCCACCAGCGTCAAAATGCTATAAAGTGCCACGGCTGTATCGTCTTGGTTAAAGACTTGCACATCCCATTCAACAACACCATTTGGTTTATCTTCGGCTAATTTCTGTGGTTTTTTTATCTTTTTCTTGCACGTTAGACGAACTTGTATCGTATCGCCAATTTTTACGGGTTCGATAAAACGCAAATTTTCCATGCCATAATTTGCGATAACTGGCCCAACGCCTGCATCAACAAACAGACCTGCTGCGGCTGAAACCACAAAATACCCATGGGCAATACGTTCACCAAACAGTGATTGTGCCGCCCCGATTTTATCCACGTGCACATAGAAATTATCACCACTGAGGCAAGCAAAATTAGCAATATCGGCCTCCGTCACCGTACGCCTTGCTGTGAGCAACGTATCGCCTATCACTAAGTCTTCAAAATGTTTTCGAAATGGATGAACAACATCAGTTACCATCTCCGCACCACGGATCCACTGCTGGCTAATCGCGGTTAACATCGATGGGCTCCCCTGAATGGCTGTGCGCTGCATATAATGCTTCACCGCTCTCAATCCACCCAGTTCTTCACCGCCACCTGCACGCCCAGGCCCACCATGCACTAGTAGAGGTAGTGGTGAGCCGTGTCCTGTTGATTCTGCCGACGATGCCTCATTTAATACCAACATGCGTCCATGTGCGCGTGCACTTGCTCGGATCACTGATTGAGCGACCTGTGCATCCGCTGTCACTAATGTGCCCGCCAAGCTACCGCCCCCGAGAATAGCAAGTTGCACCGCTTGCTCAAGGCTTTCATAACTCATTAACGTCGCAACAGGGCCAAATGCTTCAGTTTCATGAACGGCCGAAGATTTAAATGGCTCTGCGCAGTACAATAATGTCGGTGGATAAAAGGCACCGTTTTGGCTATCAGCACCGATGACCGCTAATTGTTCAAACTGCCCACCACAGAGTACTTCACAGCCATTGTTTTGTAGATAATCCACTTTCGTCTGCACATCTTGGCGCTGTTCTAAATTAATCAACGCCCCCATGCGTACCCCATCAACTGCGGGGTCACCAACTGTCGTCGCCGATAACCGTTTAAGCAGTGCTTGTTTAACATTGTCTAACTGATTTTTCGGTACAATAATACGACGAATGGCCGTGCATTTTTGCCCTGCCTTTGCGGTCATTTCACTGGTCACTTCTTTAATAAACAATGCAAATTCAGGCTGTTCTGGCTGCACATCATTCCCTAAGATCGCACAGTTCAGTGAGTCGGCTTCCATGGTGAAAGGCACTGATTTTTCTATGATACGCGGATGGGATTTAAGTTTTTGCCCTGTGGAGGCTGACCCTGTGAACGTGACGACATCCTCAAAATCAAGGTGATCAAACATATCCCCGACGCCACCACAAATCAGCTGAATAGCCCCCGTAGGTACCAAACCACTGTCGACCATCAGCTTGACCATCGCTTGGGTGACTTGAGCCGATGCTGTCGCAGGCTTGATAATGGCAGGCATACCCGCTAGCCACGTAGGTGCCAGTTTCTCTAGCATTCCCCAACAAGGAAAATTAAAAGCATTGATATGCAGCGCCACGCCACGGCGAGAGGTCAAAATATGATGGCCAATAAATTGCCCCTGCTTAGACAAAGGAACCGTGTCACCTTCAGGCCAAATGGTGTCATCGGGGAGCTCTCTACTTGCCAAACCTGAATAGGCAAATAACGTCCCAATACCCCCTTCAATATCCACCCAGCTATCTGCTTTTGTTGCCCCTGTTTGCGCTGAAATCGCATAGAGTTCCGCCTTATGTTCCAACAAATACTTGGCCACCGCTTTAAGCATCTGCCCCCGTTGCTGGAATGACATAGCAGATAGCGCCTCCCCTCCAACTTCTCGCCCATAGGCCAGACTGTCAGATAAAGGAAGCCCCTCGGTTGTCACCGCGTATAAAGCCTGATTAGTAAGTGCATGATAGATCGCCCGCTCTTTACCATTACCCTGTACCCACTTCCCCATAATGTAACTTGTTAAATGCTGCATATCTCACTCCAGAAATAAAGGAAATAAACAAAACCAATATTTAAATATGTATCATAAAAATAATCATAGATGCTAATTTAAATTTAACAAATTAAAAACAAATTTGCATAAATCTAAGTTCCCACTCAAATCCATACAAAAAACAATGAATATATATTATTGATTTTATTCCATTTATAATAAAACCTTGTGAAGTGCCTCGCAGAATTAAGTTAATGAACATTGATCTTTATGTTAAATATTCCTAGCATCAATGTTAAATATAAATGATTCATTATTTTAAATTAAAAATATTTTTCGAATCACTTAATGGAAAAATCAATGAACGAGAAAAATCAGGCTAACTTCGAGGCCAAAATCGAAGCGGATATTTCCATCGAGCCCAAAGACTGGATGCCCGATGCCTATCGGCAGAACCTTATTCGCCAGATCGGCCAACATGCCCACTCCGAAGTCGTGGGAATGCTCCCGGAAGCCAATTGGCTCACCCGCGCACCGACGCTGCGCCGTAAAGCTATTTTACTCGCCAAAATTCAAGATGAGGCTGGCCATGGCCTTTATCTATACAGCGCAGCAGAAACCCTTGGCTGTTCTCGCCAAGATATCTACCAAAAGCTGCTTGATGAAAAAATGAAGTATTCCTCGATATTTAATTACCCCACGTTGAATTGGGCTGATGTAGGCGTAGTTGGCTGGTTAGTCGATGGAGCCGCGATTGTGAACCAAGTCGCGCTATGCCGTGCATCCTACGGCCCTTATGCACGTGCAATGGTGAAAATTTGTAAAGAAGAAAGTTTCCACCAACGCCAAGGTTATGAAGCCGTGATGGCCCTAGCAGAAGGCACTGAAGCACAAAAGGCGATGTTACAAGATGCAATAAATCGCTTCTGGTGGCCTGTTCTCACCATGTTTGGCCCGAATGACTCCGATTCTCCGCACAGTGCACAAAGTATGGCGTGGAAAATCAAACGCTTTAGTAATGACGAACTCCGTCAAAAATTTATCGATAACACTGTGCCCCAAGTCGAAGCACTCGGTATGACCATTCCTGATCCTGATCTCATGTGGGATGACGAGCTGGGTCACTACCGCTTCGGGGAAATTGATTGGGCAGAGTTTTACCAAGTGATTAAAGGTAACGGCATTTGTAACCATGAGCGCCTGGGTGCAAAGCGTAAAGGCTGGGAAGACGGAGCATGGGTACGCGAAGGTGCCATGGCACATAGTCGCAAGCAAAAGTCCATAAAATCCGCAGCGTAGTTTACTGACCAATGCTCAGAAAAGGAAAATACCATGAATAACCAAGATTGGCCTTTATATGAAGTTTTTATTCGCAGTAAACAAGGTTTGGCTCACCGCCATGTCGGAAGCTTACATGCCTCAGACGACCAAATGGCGCTAGAAAACGCCCGTGATGCCTACACTAGACGCAGCGAAGGTTGCTCGATTTGGGTCGTCAAAGCTGCCCATTTAATTGCATCGCAGCCTGAAGATAAAAGCACATTCTTTGACCCTGCGGACACCAAGGTTTACCGCCATCCAACTTTTTACACCATCCCTGATGGCATTAAAAACATGTAAGGAGCACCTCATGAATCATCAAGAACAGCTCCATCATTACACATTACGGCTCGGTGACTCGCCATTAATTCTTGCACAACGTCTGTGTGAGTGGTGTGGGCATGCACCTGAAATCGAAATTGATCTCGCACTCTCTAATATTGGCCTGGATTTACTGGGGCAAGCACGCAATTTTTTAAGCTACGCCGCCCAGCTAAAAGGCACCGATTATGATGAAGATAAGCTGGCCTTTTTACGTGATGAACGAGAATTCAGCAATCTATTACTCGCTGAACAGCCAAATAACGGCTTTGATGACACACTGGTACGCCAATTTTTTATGGACGCTTATCACGTTCCACTCTACCAAGCCCTGATCCATAGCCGCGATGAACAACTTTCGGCTATTGCAGAAAAATCCCTCAAAGAGGCAATTTACCACCTGCGCTTTAGCCGTAATTGGATGATCCGTTTAGGGGATGGTACAGAGGAAAGTCATCGACGAATGCAAGATTCTGTTAATGCATTATGGCGCTTTACTGGTGAACTTTTTCACGCAGATAACATTGAAATTGCCCTCAGCGAAGCGGGTTTTGCCGTTGATCCTCGTTCTTTGAAAGACACATGGTTAAACACCATCAATGAAATCTTTGATGAAGCCACGCTTAGCGTACCTGAGAAAGACGCTTATCGTTTAGGGGGTAAGCAAGGCAGCCATACTGAACATCTCGGCCTGCTGTTAACGCAATTGCAATTTATGCAACGCGCTTACCCAAATAGCCAGTGGTGATGCTATGGAACAGAGACTGCAATTCAACGAGCTTCAATCACCCCAAGTTCATCAGATCTGGCAACAGCTGCACCAAATTTCCGATCCTGAGCTGCCTGCACTCTCTATTACTGATCTTGGCATGATCCGCAAAGTGCTTCCAGATAACCAGGGTTGGAAAGTCATTTTTACACCGACCTATTCGGGTTGCCCTGCAACCGAATTTTTAATCAATGAAATTAAAACGGTTTTGGGCAATGCGGGTTTTGAACAGGTTGATATTGAAGTCATGTTAGCTCCTGCTTGGACCACCGATTGGATGAGCCAAGATGCCAAAAGGCGCTTGCGTGAATTTGGTATTGCGCCGCCACAAGGCACTTCTTGCGAGCACCCTGAGCACAAGGGAGCCATTCGTTGTCCACGCTGTGATAGCGAACAGACTGAAAAAATTAGCGAATTCGGTTCAACCGCATGCAAAGCATTGTATAAGTGCGCCGAATGCTTAGAGCCATTTGATTACTTTAAATGTATTTAGGGGCACTCATATGACTGTATTTCATCGTTTAAGTATTGCCGCCATTGAGCGCGACACCCCTGACGCCGTTGCGGTGACGTTCGATATTCCTGATGCCTTACGCGAACAATATCGTTACCGTCCAGGGCAGCATCTCACCTTAAAAGCCTTAATTAATGGTGAAAATTTGCGCCGCTGCTACTCCATTTGTAGTTCACCTGACGAAGAGACACTAAAAATTGGCGTAAAAGCCATTTATGAAGGACGCTTTTCTAATTTTATCAACCAACAACTGAATGTCGGCGATAGCCTCGATGTAATGATCCCACAAGGGCAGTTTGGCTACCAGCCTGAAACGCATACCCATGCACACTACCTTGCCGTTGCTGCGGGCTCTGGGATCACCCCACTGCTTTCAATCATTAAAGCCACATTGCAAACAGAGCTTAAAAGCCATTTTGTGTTGATTTATGGTAATCGTAATAGCCGTTCTGTGATGTTTAAAGAGAGTATTTCAGACTTAAAAAACCGCTTTGCTGAGCGTTTCCAAGTGCTTTATCTGTTTAGCCAAGAGCTTCAAGACAGTGAACTCCTTAGCGGGCGTATTAGCCAGCAACAGCTTTTGGCATTAGGTAACACACTATTAAATTTTAAACAATTTGACCACGCGTTTATCTGCGGCCCTGAAAGTATGATGGATGAGGTGCATGACACCCTCGTGAGTTACGGCATACCAAAAGAATTCGTACACACTGAGCGTTTCAACACATCAGGAGCAAAATTTAAACCCACTGCCGCCAAGTCCAATGAAACTCGCCAAGTCAGTATTCACCTTGATGGTCGCACTTTGAATATCAGCATGGACAGTCAAGATGACAGCATTTTGGATGCGGCATTACGCCAAGGCGCTGACCTGCCATATGCCTGTAAAGGGGGCGTGTGTGCAACCTGTAAATGCAAATTGCGTTCAGGAGAAGTGGAAATGGGCGTCAATTACAGTCTTGAACCAGACCAGATTGCCGATGGTTACATCCTGAGTTGCCAAGCCTGGCCAAAGGGTGATGGCGTTGTTTTAGACTTTGACGTATAGGAAGCGCAATGAAAAACCCCTGGATTTTATCTCAGCAAAATCAGCGTGTTCTTACTCTAACGTTGAATCGCCCCGAAGTGCGTAACGCGCTTAGCACCCAATGCCTTGAGTTGCTGGTACAACATCTTGAATCCGCTGATAACAATGAGGAAATCGGTGCGATAGTCATCGCTGGCAACCCGCGTTTCTTCGCTGCTGGCGCGGATCTTAAAGAGCTACAACAGCAAACTGTCGCTAACGCGATAACGGATAAACGCCCTCAAGTATGGCGTCGTTTATCCATGATATCAAAGCCAATTATCGCTGCCACCAATGGGTATGCACTCGGGGCAGGCTTCGAGCTACTACTCGCCAGTGACATGGTGATTGCAGGGGAATCCGCCCGTTTTGGGTTACCCGAAATTACCCTCGGTTTAATGCCTGGAGCGGGCGGTACACAGCGTTTGATCCGCGCTGTAGGCAAATCTTTAGCGATGCAAATGGTGCTGACAGGGGAACCGATTAGTGCCAAACACGCACTCCAAGTGGGCTTAATCAGTGAAATTTGCGTTGACGATTTAGTGGTCGAACGTGCTCAACGACTTGCACAACGCATTACAGAGCATGCGCCTTTAGCCGTGCGTGCGGCAAAGGCAGCCTTAGTCCACGCCCAAGATAACCACCTTACTGAGGGACTAAAACTAGAGCGCCAATATTTTGTGGCCTTAGCAGGCACGCAAGATCGGCAAGAAGGGATCGCAGCCTTCTTTGAAAAACGCCCACCTCAGTTTACAGGACAATAACCATGACAAACGAAGCGATGATCCTCACCGCACTGGAAAATGGGGTTCTTACGGTAACCTTAAACCGCCCTGATAGGCTCAATAGTTTCAATGATGAAATGCATCGTCAGTTGAGTGATGCCATCAAAATTGCAGAACGTGACGACACGGTGCGTTGCTTAGTGATCACAGGGGCTGGCCGTGGCTTTTGTGCAGGGCAAGATCTCAACGATCGTAATGTCAACGTCGGTAGCGAAGCGCCTGATCTCGGTTTTTCTGTAGAAACCTATTATAACCCACTGATCCGCCGTCTTACGGCCTTACCAAAACCCATTATTTGCGCAGTCAATGGTGTCGCGGCAGGCGCTGGTGCAGCTATCGCATTAGCTGGAGATATTGTTATCGCCGCCAAAAGTGCCAGTTTTATTCAGTCATTTTGCCGCCTGGGTTTAGTTCCCGATTCAGGGGGAAGCTGGTTTTTGCCCCAGCTAGCTGGGCACGCCAGAGCGATGGGCATGGCATTATTGGGGGACAAAATCAGCGCAGAGCAAGCATTGCAATGGGGAATGATTTGGCAAGTTACTGAAAATGAAGCACTCACAGACACTGTTCAGCAACTAGCTCAACACCTTGCGACACAACCTACCTACGGTCTCGGCCTAATCAAAAAAGCCATTTACTGCGCAGCAACCAATACCCTAGATGAACAACTAGACCTTGAGCGCGATTTGCAGCGTTTAGGTGGACGTAGCGAAGATTACCGCGAAGGGGTAAGTGCTTTTTTAAACAAACGCGAACCGCAGTTTAAGGGGCGATAACCATGACACTCCCTACAACTTCTACCATCACGACAATTGCGGTTATCGGCGCTGGCACTATGGGTATTGGTATTGCGCAGGTAGCTGCCACCGCAGGGCTTACCGTTTTACTGTTTGATATTAACCAAGATGTATTAACCCGTTCATTAGACACGATGACGCAACGCTTACGTAAACGTGTGGAACAAGGAAAGGCTGAGTCAAAAACGATAGAAACGCTGATCACTAACATTCATGTCGCTCAACACTTGTCTGAGTTGTCTAGTGCCCAACTTGTCATAGAAGCTGTTGCAGAAAAATTAGCAATAAAACAGTCTATCTTCGGTGAACTTGAAGGCATTTGTCATAAATCAACAATATTTGCGAGTAACACATCGTCATTGTCGATTACAGCGATTGGTTGCCAATTGAAACACCCTGAACGGCTTGCTGGCTTACACTTTTTTAACCCAGCTCCCGTGATGAAATTGGTTGAGGTGATTCGTGGCCTAGAAACATCATCTGAAGTTATTGAACAGTTGAAAGCATTGACTCTCTCATGGGGTAAGGTACCCGTTATTTGCCGCTCAACACCTGGGTTTATTGTCAATCGCGTAGCAAGGCCTTTTTATGCAGAGACCTTACGCGCCCTCGAAGAGCAAGTGGGCTCCCCAGCCACGTTAGATAGTGTGCTGCGGGATGCAGGAGGCTTTGCAATGGGGCCATTGCAACTCACTGATCTCATTGGCCATGACGTCAACTATGCCGTGACTGAATCCGTATTTCAGGCCTTCGGTTATGACCCACGCTTTCAAACCTCATTAATGCAATTGGAATTAGTGCAAGCAGGGCATTTTGGTCGAAAATCAAAACAAGGTTTCTATCATTATGATGATAATAAACCACAACCCACTGCGTCATTTGCCGCAAAAGTTCATCTTAACCACCCCCAAACTGTAAAAGTTGGTGGCGATTGGCAGATATTTCCTGAGTTTGCGCAGCTTTTATCTGAAAATGGGATCTCACTCGAAGGATTAGCACAACAGCCAAATCAATCTCCCACCCTCCTTGTTAATGACGTTATGATTATGTTAACAAATGGTGAATTGGCATCATTTCATGCACAGCGATCAGGGCAAGCGGTGGTTTTATTTGATTTATCGGCAAATTATCTTTCCGCAAGCGCCATCACGCTCACCTGCGCAACGCAAAACAATACGCAACAAAACCAACACGCGATCGCCTTTTTTCAGTCTCTTGGGAAAAACGTGATTGTACTACCTGATTACCCTGCGCTGTTAACGATGAGAACGGTTGCGATGTTATGTAATGAAGCACTCGATGTCGTGAATAAAGGGGTTGCTACTGTACAAGATACCGATAATGCCATGCGCTTTGGGGTGAATTATCCCAAAGGCCCATTAACTTGGGGAGCTCAACTCGGTTGGCCGCGTATGTTATCGGTACTTGAGCAACTTGCGCAGTTTTATGGGGATAGCCGTTATCGTCCCAACCCATTACTTAGGCAGTTAGCTGCAGGTTATCAGTCTTTATCTTTCAAGGAGTTGCTATGATTTCTGTGCCGAATATCACGACTGCTCAACAATCCGCTCATATTATGTATCGTGATGATGCATGTGCAAAGGCAATGGGTATGTCGATTGAGAAAGTCGAAGATGGCTTTGCGCAATTAAAAATGCCAATCACTGCAAATATGCTTAATGGCCATAAGACCTGCCATGGTGGGCAACTCTTTAGCCTTGCCGATACCGCATTTGCCTACGCCTGTAATAGCCAAGGGTATGCTGCTGTTGCGTCTATGTGTTCCATTGATTTCATCCGTCCAGGCTTTGAAGGGGATTTACTCACTGCCACCGCAAAAGTGAAATATCAAGGCAAACGTAACGGGCTCTATAACGTCGAAATAACTAACCAAGATGGCAAAACACTTGCCTTATTCCAAGGGCGCTCTCATCGTTTAGGGCACCGCTTAGAGGAGGCTTGCCATGATTGATGCGTATATTTGTGATGGTGTGCGTACTCCGATAGGCCGTTATGGTGGTGCTCTTTCTTCCCTGCGTCCTGACGATCTCGCGACTTTACCCTTAAAAGCGTTAATGGCAAGGAACCCGCAGTTAGATTGGTCACTGACTGATGACATTATTTTAGGTTGCGCAAACCAAGCGGGTGAAGACAACCGTAACGTGGCTCGCATGGCGGGTTTGCTGTCTGGCTTGCCCATTTCGGTTTCAGGCACAACTATTAACCGCTTATGCGGTTCTGGGCTAGATGCAATCGCGCTTGCCGCGAGAAGTATTAAAGCAGGTGAATCAGGGTTAATGATTGCAGGGGGCGTTGAGTCAATGAGCCGCGCACCGTTTGTTATGGGGAAACAAGAATCGGCTTTCTCACGCCAAGCCCAAGTCTTTGATACTACAATCGGTTGGCGGTTCATCAACCCATTAATGGAACAACAATGCGGTACTGATTCCATGCCTGAAACGGCTGAAAATGTGGCAGAAACCTACCAGATCAACCGTGCAGACCAAGATGCATTTGCACTACGCAGCCAGCAGCGCACTGAACGGGCTAAAGTTAACGGTATATTTGCGCAAGAAATTGTCCCTGTCACCATTAAACAGCACAAAAATGAAATCGTGGTCACTGAAGATGAACATCCTCGAGCAGAAACCACCTTTGAGCAACTGCAAAAGCTGAAAACACCGTTTCGTGAAAATGGCACTGTCACTGCAGGAAACGCCTCTGGCGTAAATGATGGCGCCGCTGCGCTAATTATTGCATCCAAAACAATTGCGAAACAGCAAGGTTTAACCCCACGCGCCCGTATTGTTGCCACTGCTACTTGTGGTGTTGAGCCTCGATTGATGGGGATTGGCCCGCTCCCTGCCTCACAAAAAGTATTGAAAATGGCGGGTTTAACTATCGACCAAATGGATGTTATTGAGCTAAATGAAGCCTTTGCAGCACAAGCTCTCGCCGTATTGAGGGGGTTAGGTTTACCCGATGACGCTTCGCACGTAAACCCCAATGGTGGCGCGATTTCCTTAGGTCACCCATTAGGGATGAGCGGTGCAAGACTCGCTATTGCCGCGATGAATGAACTTCATCGCAAACAAGGTCGCTACGCCCTATGTACCATGTGTATTGGCGTAGGGCAAGGCATCGCCATGATTATCGAACGAGTCTGAAAAAACGCATTCATATCAATAATAACCGCCTGAAATCCGACACCTGCTCAGGCGAAAACCAGCAACGTCATCAACGAAAACTGGTTAACATAATAATTATGAGGAATGGCAATTATGAGCATGATACAAAATAGCATCGACCCAATTGAATTTGCCTCACGTGATGAAATCGAGTCATTACAGTATTCTCGAATGAAGTGGACACTCACTCACGCCTATGAAAATGTACCAATGTACCGTAAAAAGTTTGATGACGCGGGTGTACACCCTGATGATTTTAAACAATTAAGTGATATCGAAAAATTCCCCTATACCACTAAGCAGGATTTACGGGAAAACTACCCATTCAGTACCTTCGCCGTCCCTATGGATCAAATCATTCGTATTCATGCCTCTTCAGGTACCACTGGGCGTCCAACCGTTGTCGGCTACACACAACGTGATATTGATAATTGGGCGGATTTGATTGCACGCAGTTTACGCTCTGCGGGGACAGTACGTGGCGATAAAGTCCATGTAGCTTATGGTTATGGCTTGTTTACAGGTGGCTTAGGGGCGCATTACGGTGCTGAGCGCCTTGGTGCCGCCGTTATTCCAATGTCAGGTGGGCAAACAGAAAAACAAGCACAATTAATTGCCGATTTTAAGCCTGATGTCATTATGGTGACGCCATCCTATTGCCTAAGTATTATTGATGAACTTGAGAAAATCATGGGTGGTGATGCTAGTAAGTGCTCACTTAGATTAGGCGTATTCGGTGCTGAGCCTTGGACAGAATCTCTACGCACTGAAATCGAAACTCGCCTTGGTATCAAAGCATTGGATATCTACGGATTATCAGAGGTGATGGGGCCTGGTGTTGCTATGGAGTGTGCTGACTCAGGTTCTAGCGGCCCAACTATCTGGGAAGACCACTTTTACCCTGAAATTATTTCCCCCGAAACCCTCAAAACATTAGGGGATGGTGAACATGGTGAGTTAGTGTTTACTACTCTGACAAAAGAGGCAATGCCTGTAATTCGTTATCGCACGCGGGATTTAACCCACCTAATGAAGGGCGTCAATCGCAACATGCGTCGAATTGGCAAAATCACGGGTCGTTCTGATGACATGATGATCATTCGCGGCGTAAATGTGTTCCCTTCTCAAATTGAAGAACAAATTATGCAGTTCAAAGAACTCTCACCGCACTATCAGCTCGAAATCGGTCGCCAAGGCAATATGGATAACTTATCAGTCCGCGTTGAGCTCAAACACCCAGAGCAACTCACTTACGATGAGCGCTGTAATATCTGCCATCATTTAAAACACCGTATCAAATCCATGGTTGGGATCAGCACGCGGATCAGTATCGTGAATTGTGGTGATATTCCACGTTCACAAGGTAAAGCCGAGCGGGTCATTGATACCCGAATTGCAATTTAATCAACGAATTAAGGCATATTAAGAATGGGTTACCTAATATGCCATCCTAATGCAACACGCTTTAATAAAAAACGATACGAGACAATATTCACTTTTATGTCTACTATTCAGGAAGAATTCTGATACAAAAAATTTATGGATGAAACATAAATGAATACCAAGCTCGACCAATTTATTCAACATGCTATCGCCAGTCAGCCCATTAGTGGTACGTCGCTCATTAGTTCCTTATACGGTGATGCACTACATCACCGAGGAGGCGAGGTTTGGTTAGGTAGCCTAACTAAATTATTAGAACCCATGGGGTTTACTGACCGCTTTGTGCGTACCTCTGTTTTCCGCTTACAAAAAGAGGGGTGGTTAGATGTCGAAAAAATTGGCCGACGCAGCTACTACCGAATCTCAGCCCGTGGGCAAAGTCGGTTTCGGCGGGCAGAGCAAAAAATTTACCTCGCAGAGCAACCTGATTGGGATGGAAAGTGGGACTTATTGTTATTAGAAGCGGCAGATAAAGAAGAAAAAGTTCGATTAAAAAAAGAGCTTAGCTGGCTAGGATTCGGGCAGTTTAATACATCCTTAATGGCAGCACCAAGTTGTGCACAAAGTGATGTACCAGCGTTATTAAATGAGCTCAATGCGACTGAGCAAGCCATTTATTTTCATGCAGACTACCCCTATAGCCGCTCAGAAAAAAACCTGAAAGACCTCGTGTCTCAGGCATGGTCTTTGCAAGATATTTCAGAGCATTATCACCAATTTATTTCCTTATTCAGGCCATTGGCCTTGTTACTCAAGGATAATGCAGGAACACACATCAGCCTTGAGCATTGTTTTCAGTTACGGCTGCTTTTAATTCACTTTTATCGTCGCGTCACGCTCAAAGACCCGCTATTGCCTGACGAACTTTTACCGCCTCAATGGGAAGGGCATATTGCGCGTCATTTGTGCACCAATATTTATCAACGTATCGACCAAGCTGCAACGCAATATGTTTCAGAAAATAGCGAAACGACAGTGGGTGAGCTTCCTCAACCTTCCAGTGCCTATTATCGGCGTTTTGGTGGGGTACTGCGGGAAATCGCCGCCTAAATTAACCGTTAAGGAGCCCTTATGCCTTTTTATCAAATCGATGGTATCACGCCTGTTGTTAGTCCAGATTGTTTTGTCCACCCCACTGCGGTCGTTATTGGTGATGTCGTAATTGGTAAAAATGTTTATATTGGCCCTAATGCCAGCTTACGGGGCGATTTTGGGCGGTTAATTATTAAAGATGGGGCTAACGTGCAAGATAATTGCGTGATGCATGGGTTCCCACAGTTCGACACCATTATTGAAGAAGATGGGCATATCGGACACGGGGCTATCTTGCATGGCTGCCATATCAAACGTAATGCTTTAGTTGGGATGAATAGCGTGATTATGGATGGTGCGGTGATTGGGGAAAATTCGATTGTTGGCGCATGTGCATTTGTTAAAGCGGAGGCCATATTTGCACAAAATAGCCTAATCGTGGGTACCCCAGCAAAAGTGTTACGAACACTATCAGAAAAGGAAATTGAGTGGAAAAGTAACGGTACCAAAGACTACCAGAACCTCGTTACTCGCTGTTTAAATACATTAAAAGAAATTGAGCCATTAACCGAAATAGAGGCCAACCGCCCTGTACTTCAGTTTGATAATATTATCCCAAAATCTCAGCTATAAAATGATTGGGAAGCCCCACAACAGCGCTTCCCAATCATTCACTATTACTTCGCATTATTACCAAATGGCGGTTTAGCAAACCAAACGGTAATGATCAGCACAATAAATACCCAACCACATAGCCAGAAAATTTCATTCGCCGCGATGATTAACCCTTGGCTAGTAATTTGCTGTGCAATAAAACCTGAAGTTTGCTCTGTGCTTAAGCCATGAGCAGCCATGCCTTGGTACATTGCTAAAGATTCAGGATTATAATCCGTAATAAACTCAGTGAGTTGGCTATGATGCACAGACTCACGGTCGCTCCACATCGTGGTCGTGATTGATGTACCAATTGAGCCAGCGAGCGTTCGGAAAAAGTTTGCCAAACTGGAAGCCGATGCTAGTTTTTCAGGGGGAAGTCCCGATAAGGTCAATGTTGTCAATGGCATAAAGAAACACGCAACCGCCATGCCCTGCACCAGTTGCGGCCAAACTACCGCGGAGAACCCCATGCTCGGCTCAAAGGTATACGCTCGCCAGAAGAAACAAATGGCATAAAAAACAAAACTAAAGGTCACTATCCAGCGGATATCCAAAAAGTCGGATAATTTTGCCACTGGCGCTGAAAATAAAACAGGTAACAAGCCAATCGGCGCAAGTGCAAGCCCCGCCCACGTTGCGGTATAACCATACACCTCTTGCAGCAATTGAGGTAATAACACTATCGCACCAAAATACGCCATATAGGCCAAACTGACCGAAATAGTGCCAATAGTAAAATTGCGCGATTTAAACAAAGACAGCTCGACAATCGGGTTTTTATCCGTTAGTTCCCAAATCACGAGGAACACTAAAGCGATAGCAGAAACAACGGCTAAAACCACAATCTCATTTGAAGCTAACCACCCCAGCTCTTTCCCTTTATCCAGTAGTACTTGTAAACAACCAACCCCCACGGATAATAACGCCAGGCCAATGACATTGAACGGCACTTTGACCACCGTCGATTCCATTCCTTTAAGGATAATCGAACCCACAATAATGACGAAAATGCCGAGAGGTACGTTCATAAAGAATATCCAACCCCAATGGAAGTTATCACTAATATAACCACCAAAAATGGGGCCAAATACAGGTGCTAAAATGATGGTCATCGACCAAAAAGCCAATGCCATATTCTGCATTTTCGGTGGGTAACACCGCATAATCAAACTTTGGGATAAAGGAATAACAGGCCCTGCAACAGCACCTTGTAAAACGCGATATAAAATCAACATTCCAAGGCTATCCGAGAAGCCACAAAGTAATGAAAATAAAGTAAAAAGTGCCGTCGCCCATAAGAAAACGCGAATTTCACCAAAACGCTTAGCAAGATACCCCGAAATAGCAATCGAAATGGCGTTCGACACCCCAAACGAGGTAATCACCCATGTCCCTTGCGAGACGGAAACACCAAGGTTACCCGCAATTGTCGGGATAGCGACGTTTGCGATGGTGGAGTCGAGCACTTGCATAAAAGTCGCAAGAGATAATGCAATGGTAGCCCAAACTAGCTTCGCACCTTTTAGGGGTTGGATATCTGCCACAATCACTCCTTACGAGCTAGTCCGCATTATCACTGATAATGCTATCGATAATGTGGTCGACATCTGCCAATTTTAGCACTAACACATCACTTTCAAACGCGGGCGTTGTACGCTGAACTTCGGCTAACACAGGGCCATTTTGGTCTTTAATATCAATGGTGACATTCATTGATAAGCCAATACGCAATGGGTGTTTTGCCACCTGCTCAGGGTCAAGCTCTACCCTTACAGGCAAGCGTTGAACCACTTTGATCCAGTTCCCCGTCGCATTTTGCGCGGGCAATAATGAAAATGCGCTTCCTGTTCCCATATCTAAGCCAACTACTGTGCCGTTATACACGATGTCATCACCATAAAAATCACTGTTAATGGTAACAGGCTGCCCAATGCGTACTTTTTCCAGCTGGGTTTCTTTGAAGTTAGCATCCACCCAAACAGGTTGAACAGGCACAATCGCCATTAAAGAGCTTTGTGGGCTGACTTGGGAACCCACTTGCACATTTCGGCGCGAAACGTAGCCTGTCATTGGGCTTTTAATTTCAGTACGTTGTAAATTGATCCACGCACTGCGCACACTATCAGCGGCTTGCTGAATGGCAGGCTGTTTTCTTAATGAGGTATTGCGCAATAACGCGCGGTTTGCGTTGTATTGCTGAATGGAAATATCCAATGCCGCTTGTGCGAGTTGCACTGCTTCTTGGGAATGTTGCAAATCTTCTTTTGAAATTGTTCCGCTGCGCCCAAGTGCAGCACGGCGTTGGTAATCTTTCTGAGCTTGCGCAAGTGAGATACGGTTTTTCTGTATTTGCGCCTGATACTCATCACCGTTGATATAGAGCTCTTTGGTTTTGCGTACCGTGGTCGCTAAATCGTGCTTAGCTTGTTCGAATGCCAGTTGAGCGTTGGTTTTATCCAACACCACCAGAACATCCCCCGCTTTCACCAAATCAGTATTTTCAAAATTGACTTGGGTAACATTGCCTGTTGTTTGCGCAATAATGGGGATTTGCAAACCCGAGACATAAGCATCGTCGGTATATTCTTGAAAACGCAAAACTAAAAACCAATACACACCATAGGCTACAAATAATAAAAGAATAATTATTGTCGCAATGGTCATCCATATTGTTCGGCGTTTTTCATTTTTCGTTTTTTGATTATTTGTTTCTGAATGGGTTGATTGACTCATAATAACTCTCAGGGTCTAAAATCAATATTAATCCTCCCCCTATATTCAGGAAGTAAATACAATAAAGCAAGGGCTAATATTTTACAAATAAAACAATCACCATAAAAAATAAATAATTCATTGATAAATATCAAATAAATAAAAAAATAACAACTGATTATAATAGATTCATTTTATGATTAATTTAAATGAAATTAGTCATAATTAGATAACTTTCATTCAATTTGCATAAAATCAATATCAATTAAATATATTGAATACATTAGTTCGATAATAACCCTTCTTTTTTTGATGCATTTTAAATATGACTAAAATATTTAGCGCTCTATCATTCGATTAAATAATAATCTCATCATATCTTGACGTTGATGAATGATGGCATGGGATATCATCGTATTTTCGGCTATTTCATACGTATAGAGGATTGTATAGTTTTCTGGTGATAAGTATCCTCTATACCTTGAGACACCAATATCTTGAAGATATTCAGGTATTGAACAACACTCTGGAAATGGGGGTAAATGTTTCTCGTATTTATCAAGGAGTAAATTAGCCTGTTTTCTCCCGATACCTAATTCCTTTAACGAGCTAATAAACGTTTCTGTATACTTAAAATTAACTATCATCCAATCATGGTCGTTTAGAGCCTATCCAATAATTGGCTACGTGAATATAATTTATCTTCTTTACTATCTTTTTCTGAAATAGAAAGTAATTTAAGTAATGCAATTGCCTCATCCCTTTTTTTCTATCTTCATAAGATTCAATGACATATGCAGGAATGCCATTTTGAGTTACTAAAATAGGCTCTGATAATTCAAGCCCTGCAGCATGCTTTTTAATATAGCTAATAGCCTCTATTTTCATGGTCTACTCCTAATCAATACGACACTCAAGAACTAAATATAGGCCAGCGGCAATTTTCCAGCAATCGCAATGTTTAAAGCAATAACCAGCACATTGGCCGGCTTTTATTTACCACTGTTTAATATTGCGGTCTTCTTGCGTCACGGAGGTGAGTTTTGCCAGTTGCGGTAATAATTTATGTTTTAAATCATCCATCAAACTGTAAATTACCGGCACAAATAACAGACTCAAAATTGTCGAACTCAATAAGCCACCAATCACCGCAATCGCCATTGGTGCCCTAAACCCTGCATCCGCACCGCTGGTTAATACCAAGGGGATCATCCCTGCAATCATAGCAAATGTCGTCATGATAATTGGTCGAATACGCTCCTGACCTGCCTCTATGATTGCTGCTTCTTTTGGCATTCCCGAGCGCTGCTTTTCCAGAATAAACTCCACCAGCAAAATCGAGTTTTTGGTCACAATCCCCATCAGCATCAAAATACCGATAATCACAGGTAAATCGATCATCGCACCATATAAAACAAGGGCGATGATGGCACCGCCAATAGAAAACGGTAGCGCGACAAGTATGGTGATTGGCTGCATAAAGTCCTTAAACAACACAATTAAGATGGCAAAGACCAACAAAATACTAAATACCATTGTGGTACCAAAGCGCTCGAACATATCAATCATATATTCCATATCGCCATATTCCACTTGTGAAACGCTGTGGGGTAATTGTTGGTATTCAGGGAGTTGCGCCACAATTTCCAATGCCTCACCAAGTGTTAGCCCTTCTAAATTGGCTTCTATCGACATTTGTCTTTGTCGATTAATCCGCTCGATTTGTGAAGGCCCATCACTGGAGTCGATTTTAGCGACCGATTTTAACGGTACAGCTTGCTCCCCTGTGCTATTCACATATAAATTATTCAGTACATCAATATTATTTTGTTGATGCTCAGGTAAAATAACCTGCACCGCCAATTGCCTATCGGGTAAATTAAATTTGGCACTACGTGAGTTAGCCTCCCCCATGGTCGCAATACGTAATGTATTGGCGATCTCCTCAACATTGACACCCGTTCGGCCAATATCCACTAAATTGGGCTTAACAATTAGCTCTTTACGTAATAGCAGTTTCATGACCTGAACATTTTTCAACCCTTCCACTTTGGCCATGGCATCACGCAGTTTTTGCATTGATGCTTCAAGCTCTTGAGGATCCGTCCCTGTAAACATTAAGGAGAACTCTTTGCCACCATTACTGTTGCTAAAGGTATAACGTGCATCTGTTTTTTCACTTAGCCACTTCCCTATTTCAAGCTCAAATTGCTTTTGTGATAATTCACGTTCACTTGGTTCAACCAAAGTGAGGATCATTTCGCCTTTGTGTTGAGCAACCCCTTCTGAGTCGTCCGCTATCCCTGCCACTGTATAAGTTGAAATAATTTCAGGTCTATCTTTTAACTGTTTTGTTATTTCATTCATTTTTTGCTGCGTTTGCTCAACCGGCGTACCTGGTGGCAGCTCAATATTGATTTGGCTGATACTGATATCACCATCTGGCATAAAACCGACAGGTAACAAGCTAGTCACTGCGACTGAACCAATTAAAAAGCCCCCCGCCAATGCAGATGCTAATTTTCGGTGTTTTAACGTGAGTAATAAAAACCGCGTATAACGCGCTATCCAATTTGGAATTTTTACGCCGTCGTGTGCGCCTTTTTGCGGTAGCAGCACATAAGCCGCCATTAACGGCGTCACCAATCTAGCCACTAACAATGAAGAGAGCACAGCCGCTGAAACTGTCACACCAAATGGCACAAAATATTGCCCAACAAACCCCCCAATAAAACTGACAGGCAAGAACACCGCCACAATGGTTAATGTGATTGCCACAATTGCAAAACCGATGGCATCAGATGCTTTTAGTGCCGCTAAATAGGGGCGTTCGCCACGTTCGATATATTTTTGGATATTTTCAATTTCAACAATGGCATCATCTACCAATATCCCAATAACCAATGTCAAAGCCAGCAACGTAATACTGTTCAAGCTGTAATCAAACAGAGCTAATACAAAGAAGGTCGGCAATATCGATAACGGCAATGCCACTGCCGCCACCAACGTTGCACGCCAGCTTTTCAAAAAGAAAAAGACGATAATGACGGTAAGAAACGCCCCTTCTAATAAGGTCTGAATGGTTAAAAAGAAGCTCGATTCTGTATATTTAACCGTTGAGGAAATCAGGCGAATATCAATATCTGGATTCGCTTTTTGTAATTTTTCGACCGCTTCAGCGACGCCTTGCTCCACCTTGGTATCACTGGAGCCTTTGGCACGATAAACCGCAAAACCCACCACGTCCTGACCATTGAACTGCGAAATAGATTTCACATTCTTATGGCCATCATAAATATTGGCAATTTCGCCTAACCGTACCGATTGCTGGTTATCAACGGGTAACATGATGTTTTTAATCTCATCCGCGGTCGATTTTTCACCTAATACGCGGATGGTATGCTGCAACGAGTTATATTTTGAGTTACCACCCGCTGAGTTCTGGTGATTATTTTTCAGTAATTCATTAATACTGGCTATGGAGATTTGCATCGCAGCTAATTTGTTCGCATCGGGTTCAATGCGGATCACGCGTTCGGTATCCCCTAAGCGACTGACTTTTTGCACCCCCGGAACCGTGATCAATTGCTTACTCACAGTGTCATCCACAAACCAAGATAAATCCGCGAGAGATTCAGTTTCAGACGAAACGGCGTAACGTAGAATCGCGCCCCCTTCAACATCGATGCGGTTAATCAGCGGTTCATCTATCGTTTGCGGTAGCTCACCACGGATTTGCCCCATCTTTTCGCGCACATCATTGGTAGCCACGTGGGCATCGACACTAAGATCGAATTCGATAGTCGTGGTCGATGCACCTTCACTAATGGAAGAGGTAATATGGCGAATACCAGGTATTCCAGATACTGCGCGCTCAACCCGCTTTGTTACTGCATTTTCCAGCTCTGTTGGCGAAGAACCATCTTGTGTTACGGTGACAGTGACAATCGGAAACGTCACCACAGGGTTGGCAGTTACAGGTAATTGATTAAAGGAGAATAACCCTGCGATAGTTAATGCCAAAAACATCACTATTGTCGGAATCGGCCGAGTAATGCCCCAAGAAGATAGCTGTAATTTCATTGGCTATCCTTTACAGGCACAATAATGTCATCATCTGATAAAAAAGCTTGTGCATAAGCCACAACATCTAAACTCGGCGCTAATGGTGTTAACACTTCCACTCGCCCTTGCTGAATTTTGCCAATTTGTATTTTTTGTTTCGCCACTTTGCCGTCTGTCACAGTAAAAATATAACGTTCGCCATTGGGTTCTGTACGAATGGCACTATAAGGTAGCGATAGCTGTTCACGGGGTGAATTTCTGTACACCATGGTGCCCGTTTCACCTAGACGCACGTGTTTAGTCGGCTCTGTAAGCGCCACACGGATTTTTCCAAGTTGGGTTAATGCATCTATTTTTGGCGACAAATAACGTAATCTCCCCAATGCTGATTGGTTTTCATCAAGGTTAATCACCACGGGATTACTGCCCACAATGCGAGAAAGCTCGGAAGGGTGAGCTTGCGCTTCAAACTCTAATTCATTATTTTCAATCAACTTAAATAACAAGCTGTTATCTGACAGCGTACCATTCATGGCGTGACGTTCACTGATCACCCCCGAAACAGGGGCAATAATTTTCGATTTGTCTTCTTGGCTTTGTTCACGCATTAACTGGGCTTTGAGTTGGCGCAGCTCTGCACGGCTTGCTGTTAACAATTCGCTCTGTGCGGCTGCTTCTGATTTGGCTTTGCCAAATTCATTCGCCGAAATCACCCCTGTTTTTGCCAGCGGTGATAAGCGTTGCAGCTCTTGTTGAGATTGAGCGCTGAGTGCTTCTTGTTGTTTAATGTATGCCGCAGCTTTATCAATTTCTGCTTTTAATTGATTAACCCCTGCACTTTGGATCGGTGATTCCAACGTCGCGAGCAATTGCCCTTTTTCAACCCATTCCCCTTCTTCCACAAACACTGCGGTAACCATTTGCTGTTGCAATGGAGAACCAATCGAAATTTCGTTTTTTGCCACAAATTTGCCAGGAATGCTGACGACATCAACCGCCATCACATTTTTTGGGTTTGTGACGCTTAGGCGAATTTCCTCTGCCTGCATATTCAAGCAGATGAAAAATAATGAAATGGCTAAAAAAATGTGTTTCATAAGTCATAAAATTCCCGAGTAGACGCTCGCGCTACTGTAATTTCGCTTAACCCTAAACTCCATAAACCAAAGTTAAACCTTAATTTTTCGTTAAGCTTGGCAAAAATCATCAAGTGCATTTTTGCCATACGGGAAAATTATTAACTGAGATCAAATATCGACCATAAATTAGCTAGCCAATTATTTATTTCCGATATGTTTTAGTGATACTATTCGCAAACAATATAATTATCATTCTCATTTACATTTGCTAGGGATTACTATGACTAAGCAACATCACTACACACTTGTCGCCGCAGGTATTTGCGCGGCTTTGGCTTCATTTAGTACGACAGCAGCAGAAGATTCAGACAAACTTATCGTCACCGCATCAGGTTATTCACAACAATTACGCGATGCCCCTGCCAGTATTACGGTGATCACCGCCGAACAGTTACAAAACAAACCTGTGCGCGACCTTGCTGATGCGGTTAAAGACGTAGAAGGTGTCAGCATTGTGGGTTCAGCCAATAAACAAGATATTAATATCCGTGGCTTACCCGGTGAATACACCTTAATACTGGTTGATGGCCGTCGCCAAAATAGCCGTGAATCACGCCCAAATGGCAGCGGTGGTTTTGAAGCGGGCTTTATGCCGCCCGTCGAAGCCATTGAGCGCATTGAAGTGATCCGTGGACCAATGTCTTCCCTGTATGGTTCCGATGCAATGGGTGGTGTTATCAATATCATCACCAAGAAGGTAACTAATGAATGGCACGGTAGCGTAACAACAGGCACGATTATCCAAGAAAACAGTGATAGCGGTAATTCCACCGACGGTAACTTCTATCTGTCAGGCCCACTCGTTAAAGATAAATTAGGCTTGCAGTTATACGGTGGTGGTGATTATCGTCAGGAAGATAAAATTACAGATGGACACTACAAAAAAGACAACAAAAGTCTCACCGCTAAGCTAAGTTTTACACCAACTGAAAACCAAACCTTCCTTTTAGAAGCAGGTAGAACACTGCAAGAAAGAGAAGAAACCCCGGGCAAATCCCTTGCTGAATATGAAATGCGCGGACAATCAAAACAATATAATAAAAAAACCGAACTCTACAATAACCGAAACCACGCCGCGCTGACTTATAAAGGTGAATGGGATTCGTTTAATACAGAGTTAAGTGTCTATCAAGAAAGTACGAAGAAAAAAACCAAAACAGAAATTAAAGATGCCATCACTAAGCTGACTGAATACCGCTATGAAGACCGTGTACCTGAAATTACTAATACAGTGGTAGATGGTAAAGTTGTTGCGTTCTTACCTGACAACATCTTAACAGTCGGTGGTCAATACCAATACTCAAAACTCAAAGACAGCTCATTGGTTTCAAAAGGAAAATTTGAAAATAGCAGCATGAGTGTCGACCAATCTGCTTTATTCGTTGAAAACGAATTTACTGCAACTGATGACCTCATTCTAACGGGTGGATTACGTTTAGATCACCATGAAACTTACGGTAACCACTGGAACCCTCGCGGTTACGCGGTTTATTATCTAACTGACGAAATCACCATTAAAGGTGGCGTGTCATCTGCATTCCGTGCGCCAACACTACGTGAGGTCAGTAAAGGTTATGGCACTTCTACAGAAGGTGGAAATGGGATTATTTATGGTAATCCAGACCTGAAACCTGAAAAAAGTGTTAGTGAAGAAATCAGCATTGCCTATAACCATGAGTCGGGCTTTGATGCCAGCCTGACCCTATTTAATACTGACTTTAAAAACAAGTTAACCAGCTATAACACTGGCAATCCAGACCCGCTTTCAAACCTAAATCTCTATACTTATGACAATGTCGGTAAGGCAAATGTTAAAGGAGTTGAAATCGCAACAGGTATTCCAATTGCTAAAGACTGGAAATTCAGCGCCAACTACACCTACACTGATTCAGAGCGTAAAAGTGATGATGAAAAACTCGGTAATGGTATTTCACTTAAAGGCTATCCATTGGATAAAACACCAAAACATATGGCTAATGCGAAATTAGATTGGCAGTTTAACGAAGATCTCAATTTGTATACGCGTGCACAATATACTGGTGAACAAGTATGGGCAGCACAGCGCAACGGTTCAAAAGTTCCTCGTTACCGTAGCGGCTATACCACCATGGATGTGGGCGCAACTTATCAAGTATTAAAAAATACCAAGTTGAACTTTGCGGTGCTCAATATTGGTAATGAAAAAGGCCCTAAAATTGATAAAGTAGATGGAAACTGGGATGTGGAAGATGGACGCCGTTATTGGGCGAACATTAACGTCAGTTTCTAATTTTAATTTTTGTAGGCTACCTATTCGATACTCTAAATCATTCAAGTTGCATGTAGGCGACAAGAGAAGATATCCCGATGAGCATACAAAAGTATGTGATTCGGGTAGCCGAGCGTAGTCAACAACCATGCAGCTTGAAGGATGACGAGTATATGAACAAATTATTCACCGCTAGCTTATTGCTCTGTATCGCCAGTAATGCCATTGCTCGCCCTAGCCAAAGTATTCCGCCTTTGGATGATAACGTCGCACAATTTTACGATATTAAACAGACGGATATGGCTTATGGCGACCGAGCACTACGCATCTACAGTGCCGTGCCGTATAACGTCACGGCCAAGCGCCCTGTACTGTATATGCTTGATGGAAATGGGTTATATCCAAAAGTCGTCAACCGTGCCGTGGAAACACTCAATAAAGACTCACTACCCATTATTATCGGCATCGGTTACCCCGTTGATGAGGCCTTTCCAAAGGCTTTACGCACCTATGACTATACTCCACCTGTATCTGGGGAAGATTTTAGCCATGGTGGCGGTTCGCCTGCGCTGTACCAGTTTATAAGCCAAACATTGCGCCCTTGGGCTGAACAACAATTTCCTATTGATAAGCAAAAACAAACCTTATTCGGCCATTCATTTGGTGGGTTATTCACCTTAATGGCTTATCAACAAAAACCCGATGATTTTCAGTACTATGTTTCAGCAAGTCCGTCATTGTGGTGGGGGAAAGGTGAAATGGTGCAACTAACGAAACTCACTGAAAAACAAGCCACAGCACCTATTTTTGTCACTTTGGGTGGCTTAGAAGAGACCCCTGATTTGTCCAAGTTAACGGCAGAACAAGTCCAAAACTACCAAAACCGCAAAAGTTGGATCAGTCCCCGCCAAGTGTGCACTGAAATTCAAACCCATCAGCGAGTATGTGAATTCACTTTATTTGAGGGTAAAAGCCACGGAAGCGTGATCCCCGATGCCATCAATAAAGCGTTGGCGGTTGCCACGCACTAGGGGTTATTTATCTTTGATGGTCAATTTTCATTTGAATTAAAGCCATTTTAGGCAAGGCGAGAGGGTCGCCGCCTAGTCAATTAGGCAAGGGCCTCTCAACGTAGCATCAAATGAGTGAAACGAGCTTTAATCGAACCCGTAGGGCAGCCTTTAAACACAGTATTGAGCACAAATCTCGACTTACACATTCATCCATTTTTGGGATTGTTTTTTGACCTTTTAGTGGTGAAAATCCGTGGCAAAGATAAACACCCCCTACCTACCCACTAATAGGTTTTAGCAAGTCACTGTAAAGATCGGCTAAAACCCCATTTTCCGTGAACGATTTGCGTATCCACTGAGTCACTTGCCCTGTTGCTGAATGCTGTGTGGCTAATAGCATATTAGAATCTTGCCGCGGGTTTTGAATATTTTTGACCACTAATCGACCACTCTTAGCGTGCTCTTTCACCATATAGTCTGGCAAAAATCCGATCCCCTCGCCCAATATTTGGCACTGGCATTTGGTATTAAAGTCTGGCACCTGTATCGCTTCTTGCCCATGCAGTAACCATCCAACTCGTTTATTTATCGTATCTGCGGTGTCTTCCACCATGATATTGGGATAAAGACGCAACTGGCTTTCAGCAATCGGCTCTGGCATTAATGCGAGTGGGTGTGTTGCCGCAATGGCAAACTGCCAATGAATCGCGCCTATTTCCGTATAATCTATTCCACCGCCATCCATTAATGTCCCCGGTGCGCCAATCGCAATATCTGCATGGTTATTAATAATTGCATCCCATACACCGTTATACACCTCGGTAGTCACGGTAATTTGGCAAGTAGCAAATTGTTTCTTTAATATTTGCAGTAACTTAGCCGTATGGTAAGGGGTATATAAAAGTTGGTTAATACAGATGCGCACCCGCGCTTCAATACCTTGTTCAATAGAATAAATACTTTTTTGAATGGAATGAAAGTTATTCAGTAAGTCCGTTGCCTTACGATAAAAATAATAACCCGCTTCCGTTAATTCAATATTGCGAGTATCACGTATAAACAACGCGACATCCAAATAAGTTTCAATACGCTTAATAGTATAACTCACGGCCGATGTAGTAATACCTAATGCTTCTGCGGCTTTACTGAAGCTCGCAAATTTAGCTGCGGTAGTGTAGGTCAATAAATTTTCTTCAGTAAAAATTGAGTTCATACTCGCCTTCCCAAAATGTTTTAATTTTAATCAAATTGGCTTTTTATGTGAATATTATTCAATAGATTGAAAACCAGGCTATTTTTCAACCGATTTATTGATAGCTTAACAGAATAATTGCCAAGAAGAAGTGTTTTAATCTCATTTGTCTTAAGCTGTCATTTTAACCACAAAAGCTGAGAGACTATTAATAATCAAAATACTTAATATTATTGAATTAAATACCCAAACCAAGTATTAACATTTACCCTGATCGCGATCAAATTAATCACAAATTTAACAATCATAAAACCTTCAATTTGATGTACGTCACAGAACAGAATAATGACGTCTCACCGTTCTCTATTAATTAAAAATAATCGATAAAAACGAGTAAAAAACAGGCAAAAAACGTCAAAAAAGGATGAAAAATAATGCGTACACGCACAAAAAAGGCTTATTATTGAATTTTATTCAACAATAGAGCCTCCCATTGATGAATTAAATTTAAATGGATTCTTTTTATTAATCGCAATTGGTATGCTCTAACCATCATAAATAATCTTTAAATTGTCTTTATCTATGTTGGCAATATCAATAAGCCAACCTAAGGGGAAAATAATGACCGCCAGCACACTTTCTCAAGAATTTTTAACCGCTGCTGAAAAAGGGCAATTAGATTTATTAAAAGGTTGCCTTGAAAAAGGTGTGGATATCAACACAACCAACCGCCAAGGCCGTACCGCTATTGTGAATGCAAGTCTCAATAAACATTATGAATGTGTTTCTTTTCTAATTAATGCAGGCGCAGACATCGATAAACAAGACCAAACATGTTTTAACCCATTTTTATTAAGCTGCTTGAATAACGACTTAACATTATTACGCCTAGTGTTACCGGCAAAACCAAATTTAGATTTATTAACACGTTTTGGTGGTGTGGGGATCACGCCAGCAAGTGAAAAAGGCCACGTTGAGATAGTCCGTGAACTGCTCGAAAAAACAGAAATTAACGTCAACCACACCAACTTTGTGGGCTGGACTCCGCTCCTTGAAGCTATCGTCTTAAATGACGGTGGCGAGAAGCAACAGCAAATCGTTAAGCTGCTATTAGAACATGGTGCAAACCCGCATATGACGGATAAATATGGCAAAAAACCGTTAGAACTTGCACGTGAGAAAGGCTATCACGAAATTGCTGAACTACTGGTTGCCGCGGGCGCGTAACTAAACCATATACTCTAAATAATTCAAATTGCATGCAGGCGACAAGCGAAGATCGTTCGATGAGCATACATAAGTATATGATTCAGCTAGCTCAGTGCAGTCAACACCCATGCAACTTGAAGTATGACGAGTAGAGATAAGGAGGCATGTGAACGCATCCATATCCCATCGGCAAATATTATACGGGCTCACGGCTGATAACCATTTTCTCAACCTTTTACATCAGCCGCAGTCTTTAGGAAAAGTAGAGCAGGTATTCAATAAAGCGATTAATTTTACGGTAGAGAATACCCTTTATTCATTACTTTGCTCTTCGTTAGATAATGCACCAAATAGTTGCCGATTAATAAATACTGACTTTTCTCTTTTAAAATTAAAAGCAGGAGACCCTATTTATCTCTCAAATAAAGAATGGAATATTGGTGAAAATTACACAATTTCGTTTTCTTTATGTAAACACTGGCAACCATTAAAAATTAATTTTGATTCTAAAAAATTAATTAACGAAAACTATTTGTTATATATAACAAACCAAATTAAAAGTTTAGATTTTATTTTACAGGATAACTCAAGCTCTCTATTTAATTATCAGGGAGATAACTTATTTTATCTAACCGTATCAAAACAATTGGTTCAATTACGTCTAAATCTAATTGAATCATTAATTAACAAAGACCAACAAAGTATTACCAAGGTTATTAAGCAATTTGTTGGGTTAGGTATTGGGCTTACGCCTTCTGGTGATGATTATTTAGTTGGGTTAATGGCATTTTTGTTATTAAAAGGTCACCCTGCTTGCACTTTATTCCCTGCTTTTTATCAAGGGATAACACAAAGCAAAAGCCAAACGACCCCCATTAGCGCCATCACGTTAGAAAAGGCCTTAAACCAAGAATATCGCGAAAACATGCAGCAATTAATTCAATCATTAGTTGATGCGCAAGAGACAAATATTTATCCACAATTTTTAGAGATTTTAAATATCGGGTCGAGTTCAGGCAGCGACATGCTATTTGGCCTTCGCGACGCTTTGTATCTCACTCACTATTTCGGAGAAAGACATGTCGACTAAAGTTGTCATAAAGAAAAATACCTATTTTGATTCCGTGTCACTGATGTCTATTTCGACTAAAGCCAATCAGCTCGATAATGTTGAGCAAGCTTTTGTCGCGATGGCAACGGAGATGAATAAAGGTGTTCTGCGTAATTTAGGGTTATTAACTGCTGAGTTAGAAGAAGCCAAAAATGGCGATTTAATGATTGTGATTAAAGGGCCAAGTGATGAAGCCAACGATGCAACATTAATTGCTATCGAAGAATTATTTAATAAGAAAAACCAAGGTGGCGGATCCCATGAAGCAAAATACGCCACTATCAATTCCGCGAAAACACACATTCCAGATGCCAACTTAGCGGTGATTTCTGTCAATGGGCAATTTGCTGCTCGTGAAGCGCGTATTGCGTTAGAAAATGACCTTAACGTCATGTTGTTCTCAGATAACGTCTCCATTGAAGATGAATTGGCTCTGAAACAACTTGCTAGTAAAAAAGGCTTATTAATGATGGGCCCTGACTGCGGGACCGCGATTATCAATGGCACCGCACTGTGCTTTGGTAACAATGTACGCCGTGGCAGTATTGGGATTATTGGTGCGTCGGGTACAGGTAGCCAAGAGCTGAGCGTGCGTATCCATGAGTTCGGCGCTGGCGTCTCTCAATTAATCGGTACAGGCGGTCGCGATTTAAGTGAAAAAATTGGCGGTATCATGATGATTGATGCCCTGAAGATGCTTGATGCGGATGAAGAAACGAAAGTTATCGCGTTAATTTCTAAGCCACCAGCACCAGCGGTTGCAAAAAAAGTGCTGGAGCAAGCTGAAAAATGCCATAAACCCGTTGTTGTCTGTTTCTTAGGTAGCCAGCCACTACCAGAAGATAAACCAGGACTAACCTTTGCACAAGGCACCAAAGAGGCGGCACTGAAAGCAGTTCTGCTAACAGGAATTCGTAAAGAAGACTTAGACCTGCACCCACTGAACCTGCCATTAATCGATGAAGTGCGAGCTAAACTCAAACCTGAGCAAAAATACATTCGCGGCCTGTTCTGTGGCGGTACACTGTGTGATGAAGCCATGTTTGCGGCACTGGAAAAATATGACGATGTTTACAGCAATATCCAGCCAAACCCTGAATATCGCTTAAAAGATTTAAACAAAAGTATTGCCCACACGTTCCTCGACTTTGGTGATGATGACTTTACCAATGGTAAACCACACCCAATGATCGACCCAACAAACCGTATTGAGCGTTTACTGCAAGAAGCCCGCGACCCAGAAGTTGGCGTCATCATGATGGACTTTGTCCTTGGCTTTGGTTCTCACGAAGACCCTGTTGGCGTAATGATTGACGCTATCAAAGAAGCCAAAAATATCGCCAAGAATGATGGCCGTGAATTAGAAATTTTAGGATATGTGCTAGGTACAGACCAAGACACACCAAATATGGATGCACAGGTCAAAATGCTGACTGATGCAGGCGTGATTTGGGCAAGCAGCAGCACCAATACTGGGTTATTAGGACGTGAGTTTGTGTGGAAAGGGGAGAATGCATAATGACAACATTATTTAAGCAACCATTAAGTGTCATCAATGTGGGTATTGAGATGTTCAGTGATGACCTGAAAAAACAACATGTTCCGGTGACGCATTTAACATGGACACCACCAGGGCAAGGCAACGTTGCGGTTATTCGCGCTCTCGACCAAATCGAAGGAAATGCCGCGCTGCAAGAAAAAATTGAAGCCGCTAACGCACAAGCTCTTGAACGTATTATTCAGTCCCAACCTGTATTAATCGGCTACGACCAAGCGATTAACGTTGTGCCAGGGATGACAAAAAACACCATTTTACACGCAGGCCCGCCAGTGGAATGGAAAGACATGTGCGGCGCAATGAAAGGTGCGGTAACAGGTGCTCTGGTCTTTGAAGGCCTTGCGAAAGATTTAGCGGATGCTGAGCGAGTTGCGGCATCAGGTGAGATTATTTTCTCTCCGTGCCATGAGCACGATTGTGTGGGCTCCATGGCTGGAGTGACGTCTGCATCGATGTTTATGCATATCGTTGAAAACAAGACTTATGGTAACCGCGCATTCACGAACCTGAGTGAGCAAATGGCCAAAATTCTGCGCATGGGTGCAAACGACCAAAGCGTGATTGACCGCTTAAATTGGATGCGTGATGTCTTGGGCCCAATGCTACGCGACGCCATGAAAATTGTTGGTGAAATTGACCTGCGTTTGATGTTAGCACAAGCGCTGCATATGGGGGATGAGTGCCATAACCGTAATAACGCGGGCACTACATTGCTCATTCAAGCGCTAACCACTGGGATTATCCAAACCGATTTCTCTGTCGCACAGCAAAAAGACGTGTTTGATTTCGTCGCAAGCAGTGATTATTTCTCAGGCCCAACATGGATGGCCATGTGTAAAGCGTCAATGGATGCGGCACACGGCATTGAGTACAGCACTGTGGTCACGACGATGGCGCGTAACGGTTATGAGTTTGGCTTGCGTATCAGTGGCTTACCAGGTCATTGGTTTACAGGCCCTTCACAGCAAGTTATCGGCCCAATGTTCGCAGGTTATAAACCTGAAGATTCGGGCTTAGATATTGGTGACTCAGCAATCACTGAAACCTATGGTATCGGCGGCTTCGCAATGGCAACGGCCCCCGCAATCGTCGCATTAGTCGGCGGTACAGTAGAAGAAGCGGTGGATTTCTCTCGTCAAATGCGCGAAATCACATTAGGCGAAAACCCGAATGTGACTATCCCATTACTCGGCTTTATGGGGATCCCAACCGCCATTGATATTACGAAAGTTTCAGCTAGCGGTATTTTACCTGTCATCAATACAGCAATTGCACATAAAGATGCAGGTATCGGCATGATTGGCGCAGGTATCGTTCACCCGCCGTTTGATTGCTTTGAAAAAGCCATGTTGGCCTACGCACAGAAATACGCTTAGTTTCCAGTAATAAAAAATAACGCCCGACTAAAGTCGGGCAATAATAAAACATCAATACCCAAGTTATTAGCATACCAAAGTGAAATAAAACCAACTCAGTTGCGACTTAAAATAAGTAAGTTATTACCCAAAATAATTTAAGTTGCAACAAGGCAGCAAGCAAGGATATCTCAGGGAGCATACATCAGTATGTGACCTGAGTAGCCGAGAGCAGCCAACGCAGTTGCAGCTTAAAGTATGAAGGGTAATGACGGGTATACAGGGGAATACTTAAAATGAGTATACTTAACATCAAATGGAAACGTGGGGATTTAGCCGCCTATTTTGGCCTAATGACCAATAACTTAACCAACCTCCTCACCATGATGGGCTTATTAATTTTCGTCGTTGGGATCCCATCCGAAATTGTTTACGGCCGCATCGCTCCCGCTTTTGGCTTCGCCGTTTTACTCGCCAGCATCAGTTATGCCTACTTTGGTCAGCAAATGATCAAACAAACGGGTCGTAATGATGTGACCGCACTGCCTTCTGGCCCAAGTGCGCCGTCCATCTTCACCGTGACGTTCTTAGTTATTATGCCCGTGTACCAAACCACGCAGAATGCCGAGTTCGCCATTCAAATCGCCTTGGTTTGGTGTTTTGTAGAATCGATGATTTTAGTCGGTGGTTCATTCTTAGGTGAAACCATCCGTAAGATGATCCCACGTACCGTGCTGTTATCTTGTTTGTCTGGCTTAGGTTTACTGCTTCTGGCGATGAACCCAATGCTGCAAGCATTTGAAGCACCGACCGTTTCTTTTGTGGTTTTACTGTTAATCTTCATTAACTGGTTCGGTAAAAAGCCTATCTTTGCTCGCGTTCCAACAGGTTTGCTGCTGTTGATCGCAGGTACCGTATTGGCATGGGTTTCTGGCTTACAAAGTGCCGAAGCAATTAAAGATTCTATGGCGTCATTTGGTTTTAACCCTCCTGGTATCCACATTGATAGCTTCTTCCAAGGCTTACCACACGCGCTGCCATACTTAGCATCTGCGGTACCATTGGGCTTAGCAAACTATATCTTTGACCTTGAAAACATTGAAAGTGCGCACGCCGCAGGTGATGAATACAACACACGTAAAGTCATGTTAGCGAACGGTTTATCTTCCACAGTTGGTTGCTTTATGGGTAACCCATTCCCTGTCACTGTTTACGTGGGCCACGCAGGTTGGAAAGCAATGGGCGCAAGCGTGGGCTATACCTTAGCATCCGGTATCACCATGTTTATCGTGCCATTATTCGGTATTGGTGCATTTATGTTAGCTATCATCCCAATGACCGCTATCGTGCCAATTCTGGTGTTTATTGGGGTTGTTACTGCTAACCAGGTGGTGCGAGAAACGCCAAAAGTGGAAGTCCCTGTCATCTTTATCTGTTTGTTCCCATGGATTGCCAACTGGGCGCTTACCATGGTGAACAGTGTGATGGGAGCTGCAGGCACCTCTGCAAGTGCGATTGGTACTGAAGTTCTATTACATAAAGGCGTTTATTATCAAGGGCTTGTTCATTTAGGTAACGGCGCACCATTAGCGAGTATGTTGTGGGGTTGTATTGCTATCTTCGCCATCCTCAATCAACCATTACGTGGTGCGATTGCCGCAGCTGCAGGTGCAATATTAGTATTCTTTGGAATTATTCACTCCCCAGCGGTAGGAATTGCAACGGGTTCAACCTTGATGTTTGTTTACGCTTACCTCATGATGGCGGCTTTATTTGTACTCAAGCATTTTTTAGATAGCCGTAAATCGGTTGAAGAACAACAAGCTGAAAAGTCTGAGAAGCTCAGCAAGTCAGTGTAATGCAGCCAACCTTGCCTAGTAGGTGTGCGCTGTACACCTACTATCCGAACTCTCTGTATCAGGAAATATTAACAATGAAAGAACTCGTGGTTGTTGCCATCGGGGGCAACAGTATTATCAAAGATAACAACAGCCAGTCTATCGAAGCTCAAGAAAAAGCCGTCCAAGAAGTCGCACACCATATTAGTGACATGCTTGAAGGTGACTACAACATTGTTTTGACTCATGGAAATGGACCTCAAGTTGGGCTGGATTTACGTCGTGCTGAAATCGCCCACGAAACCGAAGGCTTACCATTAACACCGCTCGCTAACTGCGTTGCAGACACACAAGGTGGGATCGGCTATTTAGTTCAGCAAGCGCTCACTAACGTCCTTGCAAAGCGCCATAATCGTCAAGCGATAACGGTTGTCACGCAAGTGGAAGTGGATAAAAACGATCCGAACTTTAGTGCACCAACAAAGCCAATCGGTGCATTCTTCACGCAAGAACAAGCCAACGAACTGCAACAAACCAACCCAACGTGGCATTTTGTGGAAGACTCTGGCCGCGGTTACCGCCGTGTTGTTGCCTCTCCAGAACCAAAGCGAGTGATTGAATCAAAAGCCATACGCACCTTAACAGAGCACGATTATGTGGTCGTTGCTGCTGGCGGAGGGGGTATTCCTGTTATTGATAATGGAAATGGTGGATACAAAAGCGTTGATGCGGTAATTGATAAAGACTTATCAACCACATTGCTCGCCAAAGAACTGAATGCCGATATTTTGATTATCACCACAGGTGTCGAAAAGGTATGCATACACTTCGGTAAACCAGAGCAAAAAACCCTCGGAGAAACGTCCACCAGCGATATGCAACGCTATATGGAAGAAGGCCATTTCCCTGCAGGTAGTATGTTGCCAAAAATTGAAGCAAGCCTGTCGTTTATTGCCAACGGCGGCAAGCGTGTAATTATCACTACCCCTGAAAAATTACCTGAGGCCTTACGCGGCGAAACAGGTACCCACATCGTTAAAGGGTAAATGTTAGATTCGCAGATCTTCTTATCAGGATCCGCGAATGTCTTATCCGTCTCGCAGTTTAATAATCTCCCAGATCGTTTGAACATGATCTGGGCGGTTAAGTGCCATCCCAAAAAGGAGTTTCTATGACAGCAGAAAGACCATCCGGCAGAAGAGAGTTCCTATCCACAGGTGCAAAAGTGGCTGCCGCTTGCACCTTGTTTGGCGCGATGTCGAGTATCGCCAATGCACAAAACGAACCCGCTGGGCAATCCGCTATTTCAAGTATCACCGACAAGCACTACTACCTCGATGATGTGTTACTGGAAACAGGGTTTAACTTCCGTGATTCAACAGTAATCGGCACGAAAACAGCCTTACAAACCATTGAAATCGATCAGGGCAAAATTGTTGCGGTTTTACCGAATAAACAACATACCAATAGCGCCTTAAATACCTATAGCGCACAAGGCAAACTAATGTTGCCTGCGTTTCGCGATATGCATATTCACCTCGATAAAACCTTCTACGGTGGCCCATGGCAAGCCCCTGCATCTCGTGAAGGTAAAACAATTATGGATATGATCGCACTTGAGCAAAAAATGTTGCCCGAGTTGCAACCTTTCACCGAAGAAAAAGCGCACGCGCTGATCAACTTGATCCAATCCCAAGGATCCACCATTGCACGCAGCCACTGCAATATCGAACCTGTTTCTGGATTGAAAAATTTAGAAGCGCTACAAAAAGTACTGGGCGAACATCAACAAGATTTGACCTGCGAAATTGTCGCGTTCCCGCAACATGGGTTATTACTCTCTAAATCAGTGCCATTAATGCGTGAAGCCATGCAAACAGGCGCTCATTACGTCGGTGGCTTAGACCCAACCAATGTCGATGGCGCGATGGAAAAATCCCTTGATGCCATGTTCCAAATCGCCTTGGATTACAATAAAGGCGTGGATATTCATCTACATGAAACCAGCCCAGCAGGTTTTGCTGCTATCGAGTATATGATTAAAACTGTGGATGAAAACCGCAGCTTACGTGGAAAAGTCACCATCAGCCATGCCTTTGCACTGGCAACATTAAGCCCTGAACAAGCTGAAAAAACGGCAAAGCAGCTAGCAGAACAACAAATCACCATTGCCTCAACCGTACCGATTGGCACACTGCATATGCCACTGAAAACACTCAATAAAAATGGTGTATTTGTGATGACTGGAACAGATAGCGTGGTTGACCATTGGTCGCCATTTGGCCTTGGGGATATGCTGGAAAAAGCCAATTTATACGCACAGCTTTATACCCGCCCTGACGAACTTTCGTTATCACGTTCACTGGCAATCGCGACTGGCAATATTCTGCCGCTAGATGAAAAAGGAACGCAGGTATGGCCTGCAAAAGGGGATGATGCAAGTTTTGTGTTGGTTGATGCGTCTTGCTCCGCAGAAGCCGTTGCACGCATTTCACCAAGACATGCAAGCTTCCATAAAGGTAACCTTGCCCATGGTGTTATGCAAAAATCGGTTGCATAACACTCATGCAAAGTAGCGCCGATCGGCGCTATGAGGTTGTTGACAAAGCAGGATAAAAGCGTGGTTTTTCCTGCTTTGTGTTATCAGCCGAAAATCAATGAATTGATTTTCCTCGTCTATTTTCAAAACCAATTCAACCTGCAGTCAAACCTAATATCGGTTTGTCCGCAGTCTGATAGCGCCGATCGGCGCTATTTTTTTGTTGAATAATTTTTAATGGTTTGAAAGATTAACGCTAATAACTTTTGGTTATCAACTGATTGCAACACCTTGATGGGTTTTGTTTTTAACGCTGGGATCCCCACGCGTAGTCGCAACGGCTCAAGACGGTAGCTTTTCCCTCTTAATGCCCCTTGTAACTCAATATCCACTTGCTGCAACTCATAAGTTACTACACTTTTATCCAATAACCATGCGATGGTTAATACATCGTGGATCCAACACCCTGCAAGCTGCCGCGTTGTTCGTGAATAATCGATCCATGGGCGCATTGTGCTCACCAAAAACTGACTCAACGGTGAAGTGAGCTCAGCAAACCTATCAAGGTCACTATGCACCATCTGAGTTTGTACCGTTACATCCATAGGAACTAACGTGATATTCGCGCCGCTGTTTAATACGGCATGAGCCGCTTCTGGGTCTAGGCCAAAGTTGGTGTCTTTCACATAACCTGGCACATTAAATACGGCCCCCATAATAACAATTTCAGCAACATTAGCCGCGAGCTCAGGGAATAATTGCATCGCCATCGCAATATTAGTGAGAGGACCAATAGCGATAACTGTGATTTGGTTCGGATTTTCACAAACCAATTTGCCAATGCGCAAAGCTGCTTCAGGAATCGATTCAGGTAACACTGGCACAGAAGGAAGGTTGTCCCATAGATGAGTAAGCTTGGCTCTTTGTGCACCATTGTCTAACTGCTCCCGCCATGGCGCGCTAGCTTCGATTAAAGCAGATGATGCGCCTCGATAAACGGGGATATTTTCGTTTAATGAGCGCACCAAATGGCTGGCAACATTATACCCCACATTGCTAGGCGTATTGCCAGAAACCGTGGTGATCATCTCTAACTGGATTTCAGGTGCCGCAATCGCAAGTGCGAGTGCGAGCCCATCATCAACATTCGCGCCAGCAACCCCGTTTCCTGGATCACAATCAATAATTACACGCATAATTTTCCCTGAAATATTAAATCGTTAGCACCCACAAGAGTGCCCAATCTGTAATTCAAACTCGACCTCACATACGGCTTCTTTATATGGCCAGTTTTGTAAGATTTGTATCGCTTTTTCGGCAATTTTATCAACGGGTTGGCGGACTGTTGTCAGCGTAGGAACCGTATATTCAGATTGAACAGTACCGTTAAAACAAACCAGTGCAATATCCTCTGGAACATGCACTTTTAGCTCCGCTAACGCCTTTAAGCAACCGAAAGCCTGTAATTCATTTGTTGCAAAAATGGCTTCTGGCAACCCAACCTGCTGCATTTGATAAATTGCCTGATAGCCCCAATCGCGCGTATATTTCCCCGCTAAAATCCATTTTTGCTGTACTTGAAGGTTTGCTGTTGCCAATGCCTCTTGCCAGCCACTAAAGCGGTCTTGCGTATTAAGCATCTCATTTGGACCGCAAATAATGCCAATATTTTTATATCCATGCTCTATCAAATGGCGGGTGATTTTATAAGCGGCAAGTTTCTCATTCACTTGGATCGTACTCACACCTTCTGAAGCTTCCACCCTATCAAGCATCACACATGGTGTGCCTGACGACTGAATCAGGTCAATATAAGGATGCCTATCAACACTGGTGTAAATCAGCCCTTCAACTTGCCGTAACAACAAATTATTAATTAGCTCTTTTTCGCGAGCTCGCGAATCACCTGCATCCCCAAGTAATAAAACGTGGCCATGTTTAAAAGCTTCCCTTTGTAGTGCATGGGCTATCGAAGCCAGAAAAGGGTTTGAGATATCGGGGATCACTAGTCCATAAGTCTGCGTACTGCCTGATGCAAGTGCTTTTGCAATCCCATTGGGGCGATACCCCGTTTTCTTGATTGCTGCTAACACTTTTTGTTTTGTTGCTTCCGCAACGGGACGGGGACCGTTATTTATCACATAACTGACCACCGCAACCGATGTTCCCGCTTCGCGGGCAACATCTACCCGCGTCACTTTACGGCTATTTGCATCAGACACTCTGCATTCCTTATTCTGTTACCCTTACTTTCTCCAAAGAATAGCAGTCGTCTGGTCTTTTATATACCACTTATATGGCATCTTCAGGCAAGTTAAGGTCACGACCTCGTGTTTCTGGTGCAAAGAATGTTGTCACGAGCCCAATACACGCCATTCCTATGAAATAAATCGCAATTGGCCACCAATGCCCTGTCCAAGACAATAATGCCGCAGCGACCAGAGGCGCAGTACCACCAGATAAAATAGAACCGAGTTCTTTAGCGAAAGCCATTTTAGTATAGCGATTACGTACGCCAAATAACTCCACCCCCCAAGCTGCTTGTACCCCGAAAATCCCCAGTGATGCTAACCCCATCCCAACCACAATCGTTGGGATAACAATCATTGGTTCACGGGAATCGAGCAACATAAAAGCAGGCACGGCATACAGCATCAACAAGAAGCAGAACCAACGGTAAACAATACGACGACCAAAGCGGTCAGATAACCAACCCGCGAATGGAATAATGGCAAACCCCAAAATTGATGCGATTAATACCGCCGTGGTGGGAACGGATTTATCCACCAACAATATTTTTGTGACGTAGCCAATAATAAAACCTTGAGCAAGATAAGACGGGCCATTCTCGCCAATTCGCAAGCCAACCATCGTCCAAAATGCACGAGTTTTCTGCCAAAATGAGCGGTTATCAACAGCATGGATGATGGTGTCTGATTCCAATGCTTTACGGCGCTCTTCTGCGAGCAATTCTTTTTGGCGTTCAAATACGGGGGTTTCACGCATATGTTGGCGGATAAATAATGCGGCTAACGCAATTAAAATGCTACCGAGGAACGGAATACGCCAGCCCCAAGACATCAGGCTTTCCTTGTCCATTTGTAACACTATCAGCCAAATCATGGAGGCAAGTAATGTTCCACTGTTTGAGCCGAGCGCAATAATCGAGGAAACCAAACCTCGGCGTTTTACTGGTGCATACTCACCCAACATCACCGTACCACCAGATAACTCAGCCCCTGCACCTAACCCTTGAGCAAATCGCAAAATAACCAAACAGACTGGCGCCCAAACACCAATTTGTGCGTGGCTAGGTATCGCACCTATTAATGTGGTCGATAACCCCATTAATGCAATCGTGATCACCATGACCATTTTTCGGCCATGCTTATCACCTAACCAACCAAAAAACAATGCACCTATTGGGCGGGCGATAAACCCAACTGAATAGGCTGCAAAACTTGAGAGCAATGCCATAATCGGCGTCGCATCAGGGAAGAAAACATCACCAAAAATGATACCTGCCGCTAAACCATAAAGAGCAAAATCTGCGTACTCCATGGTTGTTCCTAACCAGCATGAGAAAATCGCTCGGCGGAAATCTTTCTTCCCTTCTGGAGTATTTAACCGCTCTTGTGCAGCTTGTTGATTAGTCTCAACATTTGATTGTGTGACCATAGTCATAAACCCTTGGTATTGGCGCAAAGCCGATTAATCAAGACAATATAGTTTGTGATTTTATTTACTTAAAGCATAGTCTACGCGCGTAGAATTAAGCAAACGAGGTGATCCTATTTTGTGAGCGTTATCACTTGATGATAGAAATATGAAATTTATATGACTGAAAATACAGGGGGAAATGACTGAAGGTAAAAACAGAAACCTCTCGAGCCCGCTAAGGCACAAGAGGTTGAGTCTCTAAAAATCGTTATTCTACCGCTCTATCTAAACGAATTTTCCGTTCTTCATAAATAGCGACAACGCCTAACATCACAATACCTACCGCTGTTGCAGCAAATAATAAATAGAAAGTATCTGACCAACCATGCAATGTGAGACCGCCCAGTGAAATGCCATCTCCTTTTGGGTCTGCAATACGGGAAACAAGAACTTTTGCCATCCCGTCGCCAAACAGGTAACCAAAGAAGCCAGGAATGGAGTTAACCACCGCTGTCGCACATTTCGGGGCAAAACCGATAATGGAGATACCAATTAAAATCACGGGGCCAAAAATAAAGAATCCTTCAAAAAACAGCGCAATATAGATTCCCCAGACACTGGTCATGTTCTGATAGGCTATCAATGGGAAAATCACTGAAATCATACACAACATGCCGAGCAACGCACGTCTTCCCCCCATTTTATCAGAGACATAACCCCATGTTAGTGAGCCTAAAAAGCCACCAAGTTCGAGCGCCGTGATTGTACCAATCGCAGAAATATCATCCCAGTTGAGCGCCATTTTAACATACGCCACACTCCAGTTGTCCACGCCAATCCGAATGGTGTACACACACAAGTTCGCAAAGCACAAAAACCAAACAGCTGGGTTTTTCAGCACATACTTAACAAAAATATCACGCTTAGTCATGCTTTCTGCCGCGGTATCTGCTTTAGACACAGGCTCATCAAAAATCTCTTCTGGCGTATTCCACCCTAACTCCGACGGATCATCTTTCCCGAAAAACAGGCCAAAAGTTGCGATAACAGCGGCAAATAAAATAGGGAAAATAAACATCCCTGCCACATTACCGTTAAAGGCGTATTCCATTCCAAACAAAGCAATAGGACCAGCTAGGATTGCACCAATATTATGAGAAGCATTCCACCATGAAATATAACGACCTCGATTCTTTCTTGGCGTCCAGCGGTTAATGGTTGAATTTGAGCAAGGCCCACCGGGTGCTTGGAATAACCCAGTCAGCGCCCAGAGGAAAATAAATATCCCCAGCGAATGCCCTGAAGATAGCAAGAACATCCCTATGGCAAATGAAGAGGCGCAGGACAGCAATAACAAGAAACTGAGTATCTTCTTGGTATTCTTCCCGTCAATATAATAGGAAAGTAATACCCGCCCTAAGCTATAGGTGATCGAGAAACCGAACCCTACGGTGCCTAAATCACTTAACGTAAAATCCGTTTGTTCAATAATAAATGGTGTTGCTGCTTTGAAGTTATAACGTAAAAAGTAGATCCCTGTGTAGGCGAGGCACATCACCAAGAAGGGTTCCATAAATTTGCGTAGCCATAAATCACGTTGTACAGAGAGAGGGACCTTGCCAATCGGGAGTCTTTTAATATCAAAAAAGGAAAGTTTAGAACTCATTTTATTGCCCTTTTATCGTTCTTAATTATTCTAATTATTTTATTTTTTAACTACTTAAGGAACGCATCAAGTTGCTGATAAACATCAGGACTCGACGCTAAAACATAACCGCCTTTCATCAGAAAATCGGGATTCGAAGAATAATCATTGGTCGTGCCGCCTGCTTCTTGGATTAATAACAACCCAGCGAGGCAGTCCCAAGAGTTGAGGTGTGGTTCGAAGTAGCCAATCAGCCGACCTGCCGCAACGTAAGCTAACATCAATGCCGCCGAGCCATTGCGTACAAACATGCCGTTCGCATGGAGTAACTTATCTAGAAATGGAATAATAGTTTCAGGTGACATTCTGGTTGAAATGCCCACACCTAATAAACCTTCATTTAGTGAATGGGCAGGGTTCGCGTGCACACGTGTTTGATTGCAATAACAGCCATAGTTTCGCATTGCATGAAATAGGTCATCATGAACGGCATCATAAACTGCCGCAATCACTGTATTTTTGTGCTCATCAAGCAATGCGATGGAAACACACCAAGACGCAAGGCCAAAAATAAAAGCGCTGGTACCATCAATTGGGTCAACCACCCAGGTATAGCCTGACTTTCCTTGAGAAAAACCGCCTTCTTCACCAAAAATGGCGTCATCAGGGAAATGATGGTTAATTTTTTCGCGAATAAAATTTTCTGTGTTTTTATCCGCAACTGTAACAAGATCTTGCCCATCACCTTGTTTCTTTTCAATATTTAATTGCCCACGTTGATGGTAATAAACAACTGCCAGCTTCCCCGCGTCTATAGCAACTTTTTGAATGAACTGATACCTGCTCGAAATAGCGTCCATTTCAACCCCCTAAATTGAAATTATTATTTCGAACATTACATTTGTTGAACTATTTATTTTGTGATCGATTTCAAGGCATGAAAAATTAATGTTAATTTTATTTTATAAAAAATAGTTAATTTCGATGTTAGCTTATTGATATAACGATGACTAATCTCAAATTTTATATTTAAGAAATCAATTATTAAATTTCTATTGATAAAAATTAGAAATAAATAATTCAAAATATCATCTTTTTATGATTACTCTAGCTAAAAGACTTAAGCGAATTAAAAGAGAAATGAAAAGCCCAAAAGCCACTTTTTAAATATCCAGTGGCTTTTGGTGTTATTTCACATTTGAAAGGTAATCGACGATATCGCGTAAATAACGCCACTTCATCCAGACTTCATCATTAATTCCCTGCCCAGTATATTGCTCAATAGCAGTGATTAACTCTAACATTTCCAGCGAATCAATATGTACGTCTACGATCAGTGCAGAGTCCATAGTGTAGCTATTCGTGATCCCTGAATAAGTCCGTATTTGCTGGATTTGCTCCACCAGCCATAACCAGTGAATGTTATTTGGTTTAATATCCATTTAGCCCCTCACTGGCCTGTGGTGTAAGCATCTTTTTTGCTTTGATCGCGCGTCAATGCGCCTCGTTCCGTTAATGTCACCGGAGTCTCGCTATTCGGCAGATAAGACGCTGTATCTACAACCACTTTTGTTGCTTCACGTGTACCACGATAAATTTCTTTATCCGATTGACTACGTGTTAATGCGCCCTCCGTTGATAATGTGACTTTGGTGGGCACTTCGCCGTTTCTTAAGTAGCTCCCTAAAAGATGACCATTTTTAGGTAAAAACTGCTGTATGGCCTCTTGTTTGGCTGATTGACGTTCTGGCTTTACCTTTGCCTGTGTATCTTGGTTGCCACGCAGCGTACTGGCAACAAAGCCCTTGCTCTGGTAAATAGAGTTATCCACCTTTGGAAATTCGTAATCAACTTCTGGTTCTTTCACAGGTGGTTGATTTCCGTGTAGCGTGCTCGCAACAAAGTCCTTGCTCTGGTAAATAGAGTTATCCACCTTTGGAAATTCGTAATCAACTTCTGGCTCTTTCGCGGGTTGGCTTAATATCGTGTGCGACAGTTTCGCTATAAATTGATTTTTGACAGGTGCTAATACGGGAGCTTCGCTCTGTTTGGTCTGTTTAGACTCTTCGAGTGACGAGTGATCCACTTCGGGAGATTCATGACTGATCTTCGTGATATTTTCACTGAGTGGAGAACTAAAGTAATAGTTATTTGTTGTGTTGTAACTACCTGATATATGACTGCTTGTCAAATCCGAGGATTGAGGCAACCCCCTTGCGCCATCAACTTCGTCCCCTGGTGGTGACGATAACGGCTGGCTTTCTACTTTCGGTATTACGGCTCGCTCTTCCCAATTAACTTGCACTTTTAGTGTCTTAACAATTTCTAAGCTTTCTTCCAATATACTGAACATATTGTGCATATAATGGGCTTTATCAACAGATGGGCCATTTCCTGCGTTCTGATAAGCGCTATTTAAAACCGAGATTTCTGCTTGTTTATGTTTATTCTGCTCAGAGAGTAAACAATTATCCATTGAAAGCTGTTTTACCATTTTCTCTGGTAAGTGCTGTTTTAAAACATTTTCAAATCCTGGCCTAACATAGGCCTCTTTAAACCTTTCTCCCATAACAAGAAAATGATTACCTTTAATACCAGACAAAGATTTCTGGATGTTTTTATCGAACAGTTCCAATGATTTTTTAAGGGTTGCTTTAGAATTATCATTCGTTGTTTGATTCAAACTCTGAACCATGTTTGCGGCGGACTCTAATAACCCATCCGCCATTTCATGAGGTTCCAGTAACGTTAAAATAATCAAACTACTTTCAGGGCGGTAATGCATAGCTTGTTGAGTTATATTTCCCATCCCTCCAAAGTTTAATGCATTCATCACCATTTCCGCTGTGATATCATAATCACTTTTATTTAATAGCTCAGAAATAATAGAAGCCTGATCGTTAACATTGAGATTATGCAAATCCTCTTTATTCATATTTGGTGTTTCGGTTTTTATATTACCTTCTCGGTTTAATGGTAATGCATCTGTTGAACTAGCAGGTAGAACAGAGGAAATATTATGTGCTATTGAATTACTATTATTAACTAGATTTCTAGTCATGTCCATGCAGGGAGTTGCTGCATTTTTTGATGTAGGAGATAAAGCTGGCATTATACAATACCCTCACAATAAATTATGATTTAATAAAAAATTGTCGTACTTATAAATTAAAAATTAACTAAAGCACTATTATTTTGATTCAAGTCTCTAACTAGTTGAATGAGTAACTGAGTTAATGTCTCAAAATGGCTATTATCTTGCCGAAATGTTTCTAATAACCGGGAAACACTATTATTAACAGCATTTTTTTGGCTATCTATTGCTGTTTGCATACTTTGAAATTGCTGAGACTGAACTTGTGCTCCATCTGCCCACCCATTAAGACCACGCACAGTATTAAATATTTCTGCAATAGGTTTAAGGTCTGGATATATTTTTACATGTGTACCTGTTTTTTTAACTATAAAACCTTGACCCGATAATTTTTTCTCCCAAAATTCGAAAACGCCATTTTCTAATGGTAACTCTAGAAGGGGTGTCGCTTGGCTCTCATCAAGACTAAAGCTATTAAAATGGCCATCCAAGTGATTAGCATCATTTGGATTTCCTGTAAAAGGTCTCCCAGAATACTTTGCAGCGGCACTATTTAAATCTAAGATAAAACTTTTCGCATAGAATTCAATTTTACCATCGCTCCCCGCTTTCATATGATTACTTAACTTACCAATCGCCGTATTAATATCTTGCATAAACTGAGTCGATGCTTTAATTAATTCACCATACTGTTTTTGATAGTTATCATGAATATTCACAATCATTGTTTCTAACCCCTTAATATGAGGTCGACCATCAATTACAGTGTCTGATACACTTCGTTTTTCACGTTTTAATGCTTTATATGAGTCTGAGGAAATCTTTGAAACTAGCTTTGTATGGCTTATCTCCTTTTCAATATCGTTAAATGAGACTGATTTTCTATAAGAAGCTTCATTCAACTCCAAACCACCCAATTGTCTCGCTAGCACCATTCCTTGTTTATAAAGATCTGCGTCTAAGTCTATGGCAAATTCATTTCCATCCTGGTGAGTTATCGTTTCCAGCTTTCCAACAACAACTGCATTCTTTACTTCTGGATACCCAATATAATTTCGTTGAAATATTACTTCCATGGTTAGCCCCTTACAACACTCTGGAATGTTCGCAAATTGGCTTCTCTAATTTCACGTAAATACTCACTCATTTGCTTCACGAGGTCTTTATCTTTATCTACTTGTTTATCTTTATCTGCTGAAATAGTACGTGCGATATCAGCCGTCGCCTGTTGCTTCATTTTATTTGCTTCTTCTTCTTTAACGCTAATTTGAGTCCCTGATGTCACCATTTGCCCTACATTATCGGATAGGCGCCCGCCTTGCTCTGCTATGCTGCTGTATGTTCTCGATTTATTCACAATACGATCATGCTCTTGGCTTTCCGCCAGCCCTAACTTATTAGTCCTTTGTGCAGATTCTGTATTTCGTTGATTTACTAAATTTTTCTGAGCTGAACTTGGGCTGTCCACCATATCTATTGAGCTGCCATCTTTACCTTTAAGGCTAATCGTATTATTTTTCGTCGAAGCCCCACTTTGACTCAATGCCTTCAAGTTATCAGTTAAAGCGCTATTCTGGTTCGCCTTCACCAAATTAGTATTTGTCGATTTAAGTTGTGTGTGCAGTGATTTAGCTTGAACCAACCCACTTCCCAAACTCACAGCAAAAGAAGTACAGAACCCTGCCAATGAACTATAAAATGCTTTTTCACCTTCTTTAATGGTAGAGTCTGCAGCGGCTTCTACCATTTTGGCATTTAATGATAAGAAATCGGCACTAATTCGACGATCGGAGATATTCAGTTCAGATAATACTTTACGAACAATTGAGCTTAACGCTAATAATATATCACTGCTAATAATCCCAATGAATTGGTTTGATTTTAATTCTCCTGTCGACTTAACTTCATTCTCTTTAAGTTCCACATTGCTTTGGCTATTATTGAAAACATCTTTAAGTAATGAACTTCCTAATATTACCTGTACGGCAAGCCCTATTTGCTTTATTTCTATTTCATCAGGTAATTGGGCTGTCTGGAAGGCTTGCTCGGTAATATTTATCTCTTCTGCTAATACTTTAGCCACTAATTGCTGCATTTTTTCTGGTGTAATCGTAATAAATTGATGAACATCCCCCAGTAATGCCATTCTTTCTGAAGCACCTAATAAGGTTAATGCCTCTAATATGTGCTCCACATTAATATCTTTTATTGCGATCGCTTCTTTAAGTTCAGTTTTTTCTGTACTGATTTGTTTCACTAACAAATCGATTTCTTGTACCGTTAATACTTTTTTAGGTGTAATACCTTCTAAACTCGAGTCATTTAATGCTGCCGATATAATCGAAGCATGGTTAGTGGCTAATATATTTATAATGCTTTCTTTATTAGTATTAATTTCCATTTTTTCCTCTCAGTTTTATCCAAAACGTGCCATTTTCGACATTTCAACTTTTTGGTCATTCGACTTCTGAAGAGAGCCCAAAATACCGTTGAACATTTCACTTAATTTCTCGGTTTCTTTTGACATTGCTTTAATAAGAGCATTGAGTAGCTCTGTTAATGTTTGAATTGACTTATCATTCAGCATCATACCCGCCAACATTGCCTTCATATCACGCATATTCGCGGCAGCATCTAAACGTAGTCCACCCGTTGCTGCCGTATTTGCAATACTCATAACAGCACCAGTGCCTTTCATTGCAACCTCAAGACGAGCCATGCCCACACTTTGTTTATTTACGCTATCAACGACATGCTTAGCACTTGAAGACACATCAGTAATATCATCAAATTTGTCTGACAATTTAGCGAATTTGGATAGATTTACCACGCTATCACCACTGTCCGCGACTGAGTCACCGACCTTCACCATTTGGCCACCAATGGACACAACATCTGACGATTTATCCGCTTTATCTGCAATTTGGCTAACCGCTTTCGCAGTATGTTTTACTTCATCAAATTTATCCGACAATTTAGCGAGTTTAGAAAGCTTTGCCATACTATCAGCGCTATCTGCTACTGCGTCACCCACTTTTGCCGCTTTACCGAGTGCACTGGTTAAACTTTTAGGCACTGATTTGATAATATTTTTTATCATTTTCGGTATATTTTTTATCATGCTCGGAATACTTTTTATCGCAGAGCCCATTGAGAGCAAGGAAAGTGCCAAAAAAGCAATTGCCGCGACAATCATGCCAACAATGCTGCCAATTTGTTTAGCCTTCTCCTCTGGTACACCAAACTCAATCAGCATGTTCGTCACAGCATAAGAAATTTGGTCAGCTAACATTTGCATTAGGCTGCTATGACCTGTTTCTTCTAATACAATATCTGTAACCGCTATCGCAATCCCTATAGCAGCAACGGCTAATGTAAGCGGCGTTGCTGCCCCAAGCGTTGCAACTGTGGCAATAACTGAAACAGCCAACAAAATATAACTAAAGATTTTACTCGTGCATGAAGCCGCTTTATTCGCTTCAGCCGCTTTACGTTCGGACGCCTCCGCTTCTTTCGCTTTTTTTTCCGAGTCTCTACGAGAAGCCTCATTGATTTTCATCATGACTTCTTCTTGTTCTTTCATGTTACGAACAGAGTCTTCGCTAATCGCTTTTTTGAGTTGAGCTGTCAACAAGGTCAACAATGCCAGCGTGTTTTCCCATTTATCACCATCCAGCTCAACATTTCGAGGGGAAGTTTCTATAAATTGAGTTAGTTTGTTACGGTTATCTTCAGAAATCTTAGTTAACTCGATAGATTTATCAGCTAACGATTCAAAATCACGTTGTAACGTATCAATTTTTAAATTAAATTCACTTTTTTGATTATTTAATAAAACAGATGAGGCTTCCAATGTTGCTAGTTCATTGGTTAATTGATTAAATTGTGTATTCAACTCTGCAATCTTTGCTTCAGCGGCAACTTCAACTAGATAGGCTTCCTCTGTTATCGGCTTTTCTAAAGCGTTTATCTGCGCTAATATTTTTTTATTTTCGGCTAATTCAAGCTTAATATTAGCCAAACGATCTTTATTATTCGTAATGGTTTGTTGAAGATTTTTTTGCTTATCTGTGATGCCGTTTAACTGTTCTTTCGCGAGATTTAAGTTTTTTTCAACCTCTAGGGTCTGAATAGTGTAGCTCTCAGCTTCCTTTGTTGAATTTGCAAATGAATTAAGTAATTCACTACCTTGCTGACGTAAAGACTCTGATTCGGCATTGATTAATTCAAGTCTATTTTTTAATTCACCTAAGTTACCTTCATGTAATAATTGGCGCAGTGTTGAAAATGTTTCAATAAGTAATGCGGTTCCATTAAAGCCTTTTTGTGATTTTGAGCCTGCTATTTGTGGACTCATTTTCATCATCATCATTTTTGGTTTTAATAATTTAGGAATATTTTCATTGCGCTGCTTCTTCATCTGCTCTGTAGATGTCAACTCCTCACAGGCTATTTCTAATGCTAATACTGATTTAACACTTTCATCTCCAGTCCCTAATGGGTTACTGTTTTGTAAAAAGGTATAAATATTTTTTATTCGTTCATTATTACCAAGGTTTGTAATATCGACCATATCATTTCCTCGTTATATTTTAGAATCTGTTGAATCCGTTTTTTCTGGCGAGTCTTTCTTTAATGCATTTAAATAGGCTTGTGATTTTTTCTGTAAGTCGGCATCAGTACTACTTTCTAAAACACTTTCAAAACAGTGCAACGCCGCACTACTTTTTTTCATCATTAAATTGCATTGCCCTGCATGAAACAAAGGCCTGTAATCATTTTTAGCTAACACAAATGCCAAAGCATATAACTCAGTGGCTTTGTCATAACGTTTCGTTAGTTGGTAAACAGCAGCTAAACCCATCACATAATCTGTGTTATAAAAATCATATATACTTAAAAAACGAAAAAAGGTTTCAGCCTCTTTTAACTTTCCTTGTTGATAAAATTCATAGGCATAAGAATAAATTCCCTCCATTGTACTTTGTGGGATCCCATGAATATCTTTATAGGTTGAACCTTCCATTAAAGCGGTAGTGATACTAGAAAGTAATGCTTCCATATCAATATTTTGTGTTTCTTCATGTTGAGTGTTATTCATATATTTACCTTTGTGTTAAACTTTAATATATGATGAAAAATAAATTTATTTGCATCATAATTAATCAAAAAAATCTCCGCTTTAAAAAAACGATTTTATTTATTAATTTATATTTATTATTCGTCTTACTTTATAAATTCGTCATTTATTTATCATTTTCCCCTCGAGTAGATTATCAATATCTACCCCCATGCGAATAAGCTCAACTCGAATTAGCCACGAAACAATATTCATGATTTCTTCTAATCCAGTTTCATCAATAAACCTATCTTTTTTATAACTTCGCCATATTTTTCTTGCTAAAGGAATATCTCTAACAACAGGCACTCCCTGTTTTTCGGCATATTTTATGATCGCTTTTGCTTGTAACCCTCTACTTTTAGAAAATAAAAAAGGTAGCGGTGCGATATCAGGGTCATAATAAATGAGCAATGCAATATGCGTTGGATTAGCCATCACAAATGTAGAATTACGAACATTTGATTTAACTTCTTCAGAAAGTAATTCTTGATGTAAACCTCGTCGCGCACTTTTAATCTGAGGGTCGCCTTCATTGTCTTTGTGCTCTTTCTTTACTTCTTGTTTTTCCATTTTTAAGTTTTTAATAAATAAGAAAAATTCAGTAATCATATCAACGATAATAATTAGCAAGGCTACGGCTAAAAATACAATGATAAAGGTCGTTGATAAATCTGCCCATTGCTGGATCATGCCTTCAATGGTAGTACGATAAAGCATAAAAATGTCATGTCGCCAAAGATAGAAAAAAACCAATGCGGAGACAATAAAGACAAGCAAGTATAAAATAGCTTTAATAAGTTCTTTTAACGAGTTCAAAGAAAATATTTTTTTTAGACCTGCAATAGGATTTAATTTTGTTAAATCCAGTTTTATTGCCTCTGTCGCTAGCCTAAAACGACTCTGTAATAATGAGACCAACGTTCCAGCTAAAAAACACGCCAATAAAATTGGTAATAAAATACCAATAAAAATAATAAAGAATTCCCAAAGTAATGTATCAATATTTATATTATTTGGAGACAGTAATATCTTTTTTGTTAATAGACCCAAGTCAGATAAACTTGTCATACCATCAAAGATAAAAGCACTAACGACTAATACAATCGCGGCAACCGAATCTTTGCTTTTATAGCTTTGTCCTTTCTTTGCTGAATCCTTTATTTTTTTATCAGTAGGCTTCTCTGTTTTTTCTGCCATAATAATTAAACTGTATACCGTTAATTAGAAAGAAAAATCGTATTCAATGGCGTTAATGAAACCATATTCATTAATATATCTGGTACTTCATTCTGGAAATAAAGTAAAAATACGATAAATGCAATTATTGATTTTATTGCTAATGATAATGAAAATGCATTCAACTGTGGGCAAAAACGGGAATATAACCCAAGAGCTACCTCGGTAATAAATAAGGTTACAATTATTGGAGCAGCTAAAATCACACCTTTAAGAACCATACTATTTAGCCATTCCCCTAATGCTAAGCTATTAAAAGAGGAAAAACCTTGTCCCAGCGGTAGTAAATGGTAACTCTGAGCAAATATGGTTGAAAGTTGGTACATTCCCCCTTGAGATAAAAACACCATGCACACAATATAGCTCAAGAATACAGCCAGCTCTGAAGCTTCAGTCCCACTTGCTGGGTCAATAATACTACTGATCGTTTCACCTCGCTGCGTGTCAATCAATTCACCGATCACATTAGCAATCATGAAAGGTAGGCCTAAAATAAAAGCCAATGTTAAACCAACAACGATTTCAAATAAAAAAACTTCAGCTAACCCTGCTTGCTCCCCTTGAAGATCTACTCCCATAAAAAAAGGCCACAACCCCAAGGCAATATAAATCACGACACAATTTTTAATAATCCCGCCATTTAGCAGTTTATTGCTAAAAAAAGGCAAAAAAAACATAACAGGTGCAATTCTTAACCAAGCTAATGCTAACTTAATTAGTCCTTGCTGGAACAAAAAAAATAAATAGGATGCTAGCGAAACTAACTCTTGGCTCATTACAGTAGCCCTACCGCAGGGATCGCCATACGGATCGCCTCCGTGGCATAATTCATCACTTTATCGGCTAACCACCCTGAAATCATAAATAGTGAACCAAATACCGCCAATAATTTAATACCAAAAGGGAGAGTTTGTTCTTGAAGCTGAGTTACCGTTTGTATTAATCCCACTAATAACCCTACTACTGTCGCAACAATAACTGGGATCGCAGATAAGATAACAATTAATAACATCGCCTTATTACTAACATACACGATTTCGTCCATATCAATATTCCACGTCAATGCTGAGCTAATTCAATATATTGCATCACCAACCCCTTAGAGATTAATGTCCACCCATCGATAGCAACGAATAAAATTAATTTTACAGGGATAGAAATCGTCACTGGACTCATCATCATCATACCGAGTGCAAGCAAAATACTGGAGATGACTAAATCAATCACCACAAAAGGCAGGTAAATATAAAAGCCAGTTTCAAATGCGGATTTAATCTCACTGAGCGCATATGCAGGTAATAAAGAAAATAAAGTTGGAGGCGTACCATCCTCATGAATTTCTTCTTCACTACGTCCCTGCTGTATTGACTCAAAAAAATTAACTAGCTGTGGTTCTGAATATTTCTGTAAATAGCTCTTATAGCGCCCCAGTCCATCATCAACAAAGTGATCTATTGACTCCACATTGCTAAAATCAACACTTTCTTGACGCATATAATTGTTCACATCTTGCAATACCGGCATCATAACAAAAATGGATAATAATAAAGCTATCGCATTTAATACCATCGTTGATGGTACCTGTTGCACGCCTATCGCATTACGCACCATAACTAATACAATCGATATTTTTAAATAACACGTACCTGCTGCAATAATAAAGGGGAGTAGTGTTGAAAATGCAATAAGTGCTAATAAAGGTATTTCTTGTGGAACCGTTGGCATATTATACCCTTTTATCACCGAGACTAATTATGCGGGTAATTTCTAAGCCTAATTCACTCTCACCATCTAAATAAATCAATTCTCCTTCTGCCACTAATTGCTTATTGGCGTATATCTTTACCTCTCGTTCTTTATTTTCACCAATGGAAAATACTGAACCAAGTTGTATATTACCAAGCTCTGTAACAGGAATATCACTGTGGCCAAGTACAAACGTTAATTTAATACTCATATCTGCCATATTAAATGGACGTTCAATTTCATCTTGATAATCGTCCACCAATTGAATATTTTCACCCTCTTCTGGAGACAATATTTCTTCAATCATAAATAAACCTTCTTCTTGTTTTTGAAACCGTGCAAATACACGTTCGCCAACCAACATATGCAGTTGTAATTGTTGAATACAAAGCGCATCACCTAACGCTAAAGTACGCAAGAGTGACAAGCTAATATGGCTGTATCCTAAAACCCAATCTGCCGATACTGAGACATTAGTGATGCCATTATCGGCTTGCTCTCGCACCGCTAGGCCATCAAATGGAGTACACAGCAGTACCTCACCGAGACAGGTTTCTTTTGCCGATAATCTGAACCCTTGAATATCATTACCATCAATGATTTCTACCGAAGAACATGTAAACCGCCCCTCAAAAAAATGTTGATGCTTGTTTTCAAACATAAAAACATTGCACAGCGTATCAACACTCAAGTTACCCCACGCGTAATGAACAAGTTCTGGCCAACGATGCTGACACCATTTTTCAATCTGAACTAATACGTTTACTCGCTGCAATTTATTCTGTAAACACACTCTAAAATAACGTTGTCCTGAGTGAGTGAGAGAATTAACCACATCAACGTGATATTGCTGCTGCCAAATTTTTAGTTGCTTTTCTTGCTGACCAACTCGTCGAATTTTCAACATACTTAATCGTCTTCTTGCTGATGCTGTTCCTGTTGTTGCCTATGCTGCTGGCCACGTTCTTGGTCTTGTCTGAAATAAATATTTTTCTCACCACCGAGTAAATACTTATTTTCTTGTAAGCTATGCTGCACTTCACGGCTCTGTGTTGTGGCAATAAACTCTGTTTTTGTCGCCAATTCAAAGGTCACAGACGGTGTATTTTTCCATTGATGGAAGGTATAAGTTAACGTTCGCGGCAAAGTCTCTTTAATGTGAGAATCCGCAATTGCAGCGCTATGACCTGCCCATTTATCTATCTGAGATGCCACAGAAGATGACTCACGTGCTACTGATGTTTGAGCCTGAGGTTGTACCGTGGTTCCAAGTTCCGTAGGCCCTAGACTATTTCGAGATATATTAATGACATCAATATTTTCATTCTCTTGTAAAACGGACTGGTTTTTCTCACTTTTCGTCAAATCTTGTATGACGCGCTCTTGCATTATTGCAGAACTTAATTTAGCAGTAGTATCGGACTGCGGATCTTTAACTGTAATTTCGGGTTGCATATTCACGTGAGCTTCCTGAGCAACTGTTTTTGAGTGTTCAATGCCCTGTTTACTTTCTTGCATACCCATTACTAATCGCTCTGTTGCTGGATTTCCTCCCACTTGATGGCCGTCATTCTCTAATACCATCGATGGTTTCTTCGCGAAAAAATCACCTTTCGATTCTCTTTTCAACAACAGTGAGTTAACTATTATTTGCTCATCAACATAATGAATATCAGGCAGTTCAGATGAATTCCCTTTCTCTTTTGCCAATGACATCAATAACTGGTTCGGCTTCTGAACAATATTGTTATTTGGCGCTAATGGGATGCCACTCATATTGAATAAAGGAATTTCATCATCTAACAATTCATAATCCCTTGATGTTTCTTGTTGGTTGCAGAGCTCTATTTCATCACCTAGCTCCAAAAGAGTTTCTGTTTGAATTTCAGGTTCAACTACTCTGTTAAATAAATGCATGTCACAAGAAATAGCTAACGGTTCCTCCTGTAATATCGGCACTCCCTGCCCCGTGAAAAATGAGAGCTTTGAGTCATTATTCCCCCCCACTAAACGACCTTTATCTTCTGATTTAGCACCTGTATTTTTTTCAAAAACACTAGCGGCCTTCATCGCTAGTTTTTGATAAGAAGGTATATTTCTATTCGCTGCTGTTGGCTGGCGATAACGTTGTCCTGACTGGTCGCTTCTTGCTGGTAATTCAGCGGCACTACCTATTGTTTTTTCATTGTGAAAAGGTTTAATGACGGACATGAACAAATAGCTCCTCTATTTCATGTTGTTGCTGACGCTCTAATTTTAAGCACTGTTCAGCTCTCTGCTGTTTGAGATATTTTTGGAATTTTTCACACTTTCGATGTAATACAAGTGATTGCGCTTTTATTCGTTCAGCTAACAGCTGATATTTTTCGATTTGCGTCAACATGCTATCGCTTTGATACTCATATTGCGCAATCTCGGCCAATACCGCCGCTTTCAAACGCTGTCGCTCCCAAAACTCAACGGGTTTTAATTCTTGGGACTTTTCATACAAAACAACCTGCGCCGCTAAAATTTGAGTACGCTCTTTTATACTCAGCAAATTTTGTTGTAATTCACAAATAGCTGTATTCAGCCTTCCTTGCTCTTGCCGAGTTTTATCTAAACGGCGCTCAACTAGCAGCAATAAATTCTTTACACTCATATTGTTAACTGATGGAGCTGATTGAACACACTTTCAAAGTCACTCGATTCCCCCATGCCTTGCTTTAAAAACTGTTCAATTTCAAGTTGTTTGCTTAGCGCTCTATCGTTATCACTGTTTTCACCTTCTTTGTATTCCCCTAAATCCAAGTACAGTTGTAATTGTTGTAATGTGCCAAGCATTTCACGTACTTCAACAGCTGCTTTCGCCTGTTCTGGGGATACTACCTTCGAGAAAACACGACTAATACTTTGTAAGATATCAATTGCTGGATAATGCCCACGCCCCGCTAATTTGTGGCTAAGATAGATGTGACCATCGAGGATCGAACGAATTTCATCGCCAATCGGGTCTGCTTCGTCTTCACTTTCCAACAAAACAGTATAAAAAGCAGTGATAGCTCCGTGCTTCACACGTCCTGGGCGCTCTAATAACATCGGTAATTGTTCAAAAACAGAAGCAGGATAGCCTCGTCTTGCTGGCAATTCCCCCGTTGCTAACGCCACATCCCTTAACGCCCTTGCATAACGCGTCATTGAATCAACGTATAACAAAACATTGCGCCCCAGATCCCGATAATACTCAGCAATTGTGGTAGCTAATAATGCGGCATTACAGCGTTCAACTGGAGGGCTATCCGATGTGGCATACACCAAAATAGTCTGGGCGGCATGAGGAGAGCTTTTTAGCTCTTCGATAAACTCAATAACTTCTCGACCACGTTCGCCAATTAAAGCCACTATATGAATGTCAGCATGAGCATGGTTGATAATCATGTTCATCAATGACGTTTTTCCGCTACCCGCGGCGGCAAAAATACCAATACGTTGCCCTAAACCACATGTTAGTAGCCCATCAATAGCACGAACCCCCGTGGTTAAAGGCTCATTGATTGGCCGCCGTTGTGTGACACTAATTGGCGGGTTATCAATACGTTGTAAGCGGCTATTGAGGCTTGTTTCTTCCCTTGAACTTTCAGCCAATTGACCAACTTGCTCACCTGATGCATCAAAAATTTTTCCTGCCAAAGACTCACTTACCGGAAATACAAAGGGGTAACCGCTAGGGCGAATTACGACTTCGCGTGTTAAACCTTGTATTCGGCCAATCAAGCTCAATACCGTTAAACCTTCTTTAAAACCCACCACTTGTGCTTTCGCAATGATCTCTGGATGAGAAATTGAGCGTTCAATGAAACAGATTTCACCAATGAATACCCCTTGCAAAGGAGCCTCAATCAAACAACCGTGAATGCGCGCAGGATGCGCGCAGATATCAAAAATTTTCATCATCTATCAAGATAATTTAGGCTGAAAGTTGAATGCGCAATTCATTCGCACGCTCAAAGAATTCATCAAAACTATCTGAGAATACTGAGTTTTCATTTAATGCAGACTCTTTTAATACCGCAGATAAAATAAAATTATCATCCACCAAGTTTAATGCAGGTTGCCCTGGTTGAAAATTACGTGGTGCATATTCAACTATCGACTTTAATAATAAACTGCTTACTGATTCTAAGCGGCTATAATTACATGGAGTTAAACCGCACCAAATAATAATATCATCTGAAGAAAGATCGATATTAATAGCAGGTGAATCATTCATCTCTAATTGGATATTAGTATGGCAGTCTAAATCTGGGTTAATTAAGTCACTACGTCCCTCTGTAGATAAATATTTATTTAATGATTCTATAAATCGATATTTCATATTTTACTCCTTATTAATTAAATTGTTTTAATCACATTCACTTTCACGGTTTCAGAGACTTCGTTGAAAGAAAGCACTTCTAATTCAGGAAATCGCCCTTCCAAAATTTTTTTCACAAAACGACGGATATCTACGGGTACTAGGATGTTGACGTCTCTAATCGACAAATAACTATTTTCTAAGGCCAATTCCGCCGCTTGAATTAATTGATTACTGGTTTCTGGTTCAAGGTGTAAATACACCCCCCCAGAAGATTGGCGGATCCCTTGACGAATGGTGTCTTCAAAATCTGAATTGACCATCAGTACATTGAGCCGCCCATCAACCGCAAATCGAGAAGAAATGTAGCGAGCCATTCCACTACGAATATGCTCCACCAACATCAGGCTATCTTTTTCTTTTGGTATCCATTGCACTAAATTTTCAATAATCAACTTCATATTCCGCACGGATATTTTTTCCATTAATAAACGTTGGAAAACTTCAGTGACTTTCTGCACCGTGGCATGTCGATAGCATTCTTTTAACAGTTCAGGGTATTTCTTATCGAGATCATCCAGTAAATTTTTTGTTTCTTGGATACCAAAAAACTCATTAATATGGCGTAGCATCAAGGTACTAATGCAATCAATCATTTCTGTTACATCATCACGGCTAAATAGGCCAAGTTGCTCAATCTTTTCTTTATCTCGCTCAGCAAACCAAAAACTTGTCGTACCATATTCATCGGTATATTCAGTCAACTCTATACCAAGATGAACTAATTCTTCTGTTTGTGTTAATAAACGATGGCCATGGAAGCAAATACTGTATTCACCAGCTTTGACTTCATTGATTAAAATGACGATTTTGTTCTCAGGTACAATAGGTGAATAATTAATCGCAATATCGGGTATCCGATATCCATAGCGAATAAACACATCCTTCTTCATTCTTGCTAGAAAATTATGCTTTTCTAAATGCGGCTTGTACTCTTGATTAACAGAAATAATAATTGGCAATGTTTCAGGAATATATTCTTCTGCAAGTTCCTGATTAGCGCGCTGAGTTTCCCCTTCTGTCACATCTGAGTTAACACTTTCCGTTTCTTGTAGATCTTGTTGTGGCTTTTTCTTGTAGCTTTTATAGTAACGTACAGAAAACAACCCAAATAACAGCGCCGAAAGGAATAAAAATATACTGGTTGGGAAGCCTGGCAAGAACCCCATGAATAACACAATTAATGCCGTAATTAATATCGTAAAATCATTAGCAAATAACTCAGAAACGATATTTTCCCCTAGGTTTTTATCATTACCACCCACCCGAGTCACAATGAAACCTGCACTTATCGAGATTAATAGAGCAGGAATTTGAGCAACTAAACCATCACCTATCGTCAATAAGGAAAAAGTATTCAACGCCGTTGATATATCCATCCCTTGTTGAGCTGTACCAACCGAAATGCCACCAATTAAATTGACAAAAATAATCACGATCCCTGCGATGGCATCCCCTTTAATGAATTTCATCGCACCATCAAACGAACCAAATAACTGACTTTCTTTCTCTAGATCACTACGTTTTTCTTTAACTGTAGCTTCATCTATCACACCAGCACGTAAGTCTGCGTCAATACTCATTTGTTTGCCTGGCATCGCATCAAGAGAAAATCGTGCAGCCACTTCGGCAATACGCTCTGAACCTTTCGTAATCACGATGAACTGTACAATCGTTACGATGGCAAAGACCACCATACCAACCACAAGATTATCTTGAATAACAAAATCACCAAACGTGGCAATAATATCACCTGCATCCGCCTCTAATAGAATTAAGCGGCTTGTACTAATTGATAAAGCTAATCTAAATAATGTACTAATTAATAAAATGGATGGAAACGACTGAAAATTAAGTACTCGAGTAATATAAAAAGAACTCATAAAAACAAGTACTGAAATCATAATATTCAGGCCTATTAATAAATCGACCAACACCGTTGGTAATGGGATAATTAACATAGCGATAACCATCACCATAATCACCAATACCATTAATTCAGGTCGCTGTCGGATCTGTAATAAAAACCCTGTTATATTTTTCATAGACTGATAAATTTCCTATTTATTTTTTTTCTGTTGTTCTTTAGCCAAAATATCGCTCATATATTTTTTTAAAGATTCCAATAATTGTTCTCTCTCTTCCAATGATGGAAAAACCGCTACAGGGATCATTGAAAAAGCCAATAGTAATAACTGCAAAAATTGAGCACGTATTTCGGTATGAGCAATACGAAGTTCTTTATTAATAAAAGAAACTACTTTTTCTTCAAATATTGTTTGCCCGCGGATCCCGCTGGTAAAAACTTGGCTAAGAGATTTTTCCAATATAGGCTTATTTATATCAATATTATTTTGAAAACATGCTGATAAAAAAAATTGCTGACTAAATATATGGTCAAGTGATTGTAATTCTCTTAGCCGTCCCACCCGAATAAAAAAATTACCAAATTCACTGACATTGACATCTCCCAATGGCAAGGCCTGCAAATCACATGCCAATGCTCTAGCGAGATAGCGCATCATATTTTCACGTTCTTGAAACTCTAACTCTTCAACCCACTGTTCATATAAATAAACCACAGGGCCATCATAATTAATAAACTCACGATAAACAGCCCTCAGGTTCCCAGCACTTTGTTTTAGTTTTTCAGCAAATGCTTTCGCTAATAGGGCTACATTTGCACCAGCTTGAGCACTACGCGCATTTTCATCATTCAGAAGAGACTCATTTAATGTCTCGAGGTTGTTAATTTGCTCCTGCTTTAACTTTCTTCGATGAATTAATGTTGCGAGCGCCATTAATAAATCGCTTTGGTCTGGGAAAAACTGCAACAATAATGCACGTAATTGCTGCGGTGTCATAAGCTGCTTATTTAGCAATCCCTCGATTCTCATCACTTTTTCATCCGCATCATTATCTAAAATGCGTTCAGAAAAACGAGTCCATTCCTCTTCAGGTGCCTTTCGGGAGTTTCCTCGACGCACATGGCTCGCAGCTAGCATAGCCATTGATGCGTATTCACTACTACTATCAATGACACCTAAACCACGAGCAACCTCGTCGCTATCATCACTATTGCTCTTTGATGATGCACGGCTTTTATCCTGGGTGTTGGATAAAAACCGATTACTGTAATTCATCGGCGTTATTGCCATGATTCACTCATATATTGCTGCAAAAACTGTACCGTGCCGTGCAATTGACTATCACGTTGAGTGATACGTGTTTTTTCTGAAAATTGCCGACCATCCCACGCTTCATTTTCATCCAATAAACGTGGCTGAATAAGGAATAGGCGAACCATTTTCTGTTGGTTAACTGAGGAACTACTAAATAACCCGCCAATCCAAGGGATATCCCCTAATCCAGGGATTTTGCTTTCATTTTCAATATATTGCTCACGAGTGTAACCACCTATCAGTAAACTACTGTCCTGCGCAATCCGTGCAACGGTATTAATACTTGTGCGATTAATAGACGGCAGCCCTTCAACGCTGGAAGCCTTGCCATCACTGCCATGGCTTTGTGCACCATCTTCAATATTCACTTCCATTTCAACTTGCTGACCCGCTGAAATACGAGGCATGACACTGATCATGGTGCCGTAAGTCACTTGCTCTAACGTCGCAATACGCTCACCTTGTAATTTGGCGTAAAAACTGGTGTTGTTATCAAATAATGCGGGGATATTTTCTTGGGTTAGTAAAACGGGGCGAGACACAATACGTCCATCTCCCTTTTTACTTAACGCATCTATCTGTAATAGAAAGTCTTGGCTATTGGATAATGTGCTGCGGTTAAAGGCCATCGCCCCTCGCCCCGCTTTATATGATCCTACTTCCCAACTCACGCCTAAATTATCTAACTCAGAACGAGTGATATCGATAATCCATAATGAGAGTTCAACTTGGCGGCGACGTACATCTAGTGTACGAACAAGCTGTTTTACATAGTTAATTTGCTCTTGGCTGCCCTTAACAATTAAGCTATTACTATCTGGATGAGCCACCAATGAAAGCGCGTTTTTACCCGAAGAGCGGTTAACAATAACCTGCTTTTTTTCCTGCCTTTCTTCCCCTATTGGCGCATCCATCAGTTCATCAATTGAATCCCCAGATACATTAAGTTTTGCAGGCTGGATGTTAACGGTTTCATCTACCGTATTGCCACTATCTTTAAGCAACGTACTAATAACTGTCAGCATGCCAGGCACCGTCATACTCTGACCGCGGGATGAATATGTCCGGTCGGTGACAGAGGCATGTTTCAATGAAATAACAGCAACTTCACTGCTTGTTGACCCTTCTTGGGTTAGTTGTTTCTCAAGATACAATGTAGCCGCTTTAATAAGCTCAACATACAGAGGGGGCCCTGAAATAAAGAGCAAGTTATCAGCACCTTGGGAACGTACAGGAAAACGTTCATCATAAATTCCATTACGCTGAATATAATTAAGTACCTGCCCGCTGCTGACTTTATGGGTTGGCACAAGCGCACTACGCATTTCACTATTATCGTAAACATAAATACTGGCGCCATCGTCATACCATACCAATGCAATACGACGAGTTAAGGCTTTGAACATTTCGTCAGCATTGGCAAGATTAAAATTACCCGTGACTTTTTTCTGTGCGGCTAACTTGCTTAAAATAATCGGCTTATTTAATTGCTCCGCGACAGCCTCAAAAACTTTACCAACGGCAATATTATTCGCCACGAACGTATCATTGCTCTTTTCTTGTGCCATCGGCTCTGCAATGAAGGTTTCAGATTGAGCCGAATGAACATTGACGCTCAACAAAAGGAGTGCAATAAATATTGCTCCCTTTCTTTTACTGCTCATATAAATTTGCTCCAAGGTGCCTAATCTCTGAAGGAGTTAGTCCCAACTCTTTCTTAAGATCATTAGTGAAATGAGAGGCTGAGCAGTAGCCTGCTTCTAGTCCCACATCTAAAATTGAGCCTTCACTTTCAATTAATTGCAAAATCGCGTTTGCCATACGAACACTCATTATTTTTCGTTTTGCTGTTTTATTAAAGTTTTCTCTATAAAGTTGCCTAAAATAAGAAGCAGATACACCATAGCGAGCACAAAGCTGATTGATATTGGCATTTTTATCATTTTGCACAGCAGAAAGAATAAAACGCATCATGCCGTAAGCTTCGTATTTACGTAATGTATTACACCAAATTTCAAACTCTGGCTGCTCTCGAATAACTAAATCGATAACAACATTTTTAATAGATATCTCTGTAAAAAACGCTTCATCTAATGGAATAAATTCTTGAGTTATTTCATCATTTAAATAAAGCTTATCTTTTTTTGAAAGAAAAGATTGCTTCATTGCAGTATCAATAACAGCAAGGATTTCAATTAGCTCAGACAATTCTATTGAATAAATTTCCCAGTCAGGATTCGCTGATTTATCCAACGCGTCATCATTAGCGATAAATATAGCGTTTTTTTCAAATTGAATATTTAATTTTGAATATGGAGATTTATAACTAAAAGCCGCTCCCTCTGCAAAATTAACTGCCAGAAATAATTTATCTTGTAAAGAAAAATAGAGATTTCCATTTTCTAATAATGCAGCAATATCTTTCTTTGACATTATATAAGCCCTATCTATTGGTTGATTTTAGAGCAGATTGCAGGACACCTTCCCAAAATACAAAGGAATAAAATGGAATACTTCATACCCTTTTCACCCTGCCATAGGTACAAATGAGTAAGATTTATTCAGCTGACTGCTCGATATTTATTCTGTTTAATACACTTGACTTATTTTTATAGAGATAACATGCATGACAGATATGAACAATCGAACCTATATTATGAGAATCGCCAATGGGGAAATGCGCGATCAGGAAATAATAATAACATTAGATGCTAACCTTATTATTATTGGTGAAGAAGATAATTATAGAACGAATATTTCTGATGAAGGATTTACCATTTATTCAATACCGAGTCATCAAGAACCTTTTACGTTTTCAATTATTTCCTATGAAGGCCAAATCGCCATTGATCTTCATACTCAAGCTCAAAGCAAAATTATCCCTATTAACTTGCATGAAACGGTACTGGAAGATTTATTCCCTTTTGCAATTAAACATATTGATACCCCTTGGGCCATCTCACCAGTTGAAGGGGCATCCTCAGATATCGCTATTAAACCAGAAAAGCGAGTGAATAAATTTAAAAAATCGCCATACCATCCAAAAATGCTCGCGGGTATATCATTAATCATTATTATTTTCATCAGTTGTCTATTTATTCCATACAATTCCGAGATGGCAAAGGATAAAAAAATACAATCAATTGAGGATATTATTAGTGGCAACCACCACCCTGCAGTAATCACTGATGACGGTAAAAATGGGGTATTAATCTTAGTAAAAACACAGCGGGACTTTGACTGGAGTATGCAACGCTTATTAAAATCAAAGTATCGTAGCCATTTTAAGGTTGACAAAATTCAAAACCTCGAAACTGAAATAGAGAATAAGATCTCAGATATTACTCCTAATTTATTAAAAATAGATATAGATGACCCTTGTCACCCTATTATTAAAATAATAGAAAAAAATATTTCAAAAAAAGAAGAAGATATTATTGATAAAATATTTTTAAATTATTTTCAATGCTATAAAAAAAGTGAATTTAGAATAAAAAAACTAGACGAATTAATAAAAAATGCCGAACTAGGATTAACAGAAAGTAATGTTAAATGGAATAAAATCACCGAAAACAACAAAACTATTTTTGGTATAAATGGCAGTCTAAATGATAAGCAAATCATATCATTAATTAGTTTCGTAAATTCATTCTATCAGCAATGGGGGGAACAGCAAATTCAGTTCTCTATCTCATTAGAAAATGATGAGTTAGCAGGAAAATCTTTCATTTCAAATAACAATGGTTACATTTTATTAGGTAATAATCATTGGTTATTTAATTCCAAAACACGTTAGAAGTAAGCAACAAGAGGAAAATTAGTATGGCTATTGGTTTAACTAGTGGTGAATGGCAAACATCAACATTAGAAGATAATACTACCACAACAAATAACACTACGACTGCAAACAGTAAATGGGGCATGATGTATGCTTCCTCCGCAGGCCTTAGTGCACGCACTAAGGTTATCGCAGATGAGCTAAAGGGGATGATTGATAACCCAAATATTGAGGTCGATAACCCTTTAGTACTCGGTAAAATTACCGCATTAAGTGGCAATTATAATATGGCACGTCAATTGCAAAGTAATGTAATGAAATCAATCAAAGATGCTGCTCAAGCGATTATTCGTAACGTTTAATTTTTGAATAAAAGCACCTATTACAATGGTGCTCTTATTTTATAGGATATAATTTATGATCACTCCAATATCTCTTTCTACCACACCGAACATTATTGATGATATTACCTCATCGATATCTACTGGCTCATTTGAAGATAAGGTAAAAAAATTATTTGCAGAATATACTGCTGCGGTTGGTAATGAAAAAGCCAATCTAATAAACAAAGCAAATAATGTGGATGCCAGTAATCCCGCTCAGCTCATTGAAATACAAAATCAAGTCGGCAATTATAATTTAGCCATGAGTATGATTAGCACACTCACCCATAAAAGTGTCTCTGCTATTGATACAGTGTTAAAAGCGCAATAATCATGAATATTTTAAAAAAACTGTTATTAATTAGTTTTATCAGTTTATTACTGGGTTGTGATAATCAATTACTACTCAGTAACTTAAGTCAACGACAAAGTAATGAAGTTCTTGCTGTAATGCAAGAACATGGTATTGAAGCCAACCGTAAACATGATAATAAAAGTGGGGATTCTATCCGTGTTTCCCCAGAAAATTTTGTTCTAGCAGTCGACTTACTGCGCCAGTACAACTTACCGTCAAAAGACCCCGTTGAAATCATTCAAGCTTTTCCTGGGGATTCACTGGTTGCTTCACCACAGGCTGAACGGACTCGATTACTTTCCTTGATTGAACAACGCCTTGAACAGTCATTGCTTTCTATTCCTAATGTCGTCAATGCAAGGGTTCATGTGAGCTATCCATTAAATGGTAATGGCGCGGTTAAACAAGTACAAAAAATATCCAGCTTGGTGACCTATTCAGGGAGTGAAGACCCGAAAATGATGATGAATAAAATCAAACTATTTTTAAATAATAGTTTTGCAGAAACGACGTACGATAACGTTTCTGTCGTCATTGTCAGCCGACCACCATTACAGTACCAAATAAAATCACCTTCAGAAAACGCTACTTATCCAATAATACTTAGCGCAATTATTAGTCTAGCTATTCTCTTATTTTGTGTATTGGCCTGTGTTTTGAAATACCGCAATAATAAAAAAACACCAGTAATGGAAATGGAGAATGCACTCAATGCAGATGCTAAGTAAATTACTCATTGAGCAAGGAGATATCTTTCTTGCTCCTGGTAACTATTTTCATCCCGAGTTTAATGGATTGATTTACATCCAATTACCACCATTATTGCAAAAGCAGCATAACCAAAAGCTTATTGAACAATATGACTTACAGATGCCAAGTACTCAAACCCGCTTATTACCCAAAGCATTATCAGTACATTGGAAGAAATTGCCGATTGTTGCTGTTCATTTAGGTACTTTATTACAAGTTCAATCAGAGTTTTTTTTTGGAAAACCACCTAATAGCAAAATGTTACAGCACTATTTTCTTCAACCATTAAACCCAATTGAAGTGTTAAACAATAATACAGAAAGTAAATTAATTGCATCAGGTGCAGCACAAATTTTGCTGTGCCTAGCCCCTTTCGGCCACGCCTATGTTCAGCGTGCAAAATATATGTTTAGTCAGCAAGTTCAGCAAATGATCCCTAATTGTCACCAGGCAATATTACCTTGGAATATTATTGAAAAAACTTGCCATTATCTCAGTGGAAGTACAAAAAATGAAACAACTATCGCCAGTTAAAGACACAGCTCAAGAAAAAGTGCTGATCAAAAAGCGCACATTGAATGCATCTAAATACCAAAAAACAGTCATTGAATACGCCCAAAAAAAGGCCAATGACCTCTATCAGCAGGCGGTAACAGAAAAAACAGAAATTTACCAAATTGCTTATCAGCAAGGGTATAACGACGGTATAAAACAATTATTAGCCGATTTTCTTATCTGTATAGATAAAAGTGAAAATGCCTTTCAGAACCAAGTTAAACAAAGTTCAGAGCGACTTGAAACATTACTTGTAAATTTTTTTAGTGACATGCGAGTCAAAGAAATTGTTGCACACTACTTTCTTTTGCAGCAGGAAAAAACACGTCATCACCAGATACACTTGCCTGCAAATATGCAGCACATTTTTAGTGACCAATATCCAGAGCTTACAATTGAGAGTAATAGCTCTAGCGACACCATCGCACTGGAGTTCAATAATGAAATTTGTTATTTCTCGCCAAACATTGCAGCAAAGAACACATTACCACAAATTTTTTCGGTCTCCAGCCGCTGCCAATTATTAAAAGAACACAAGGCTAACTATCAAAAACTCATTGAATTACTCAGTACTCACCGAGGCAAACATGAACCTACCGATCAATAACCGACCATTATTTACATCAAGTGTGACTTTATCATCAACACAAACCATTCAACAAAAAATGGCATCCTCATCTCACACAATCAACGCTTCCACTTCGACAAAAAAACAGGGTGAGAATATTCAAATGTCTCCAGAGGAAAAAATAAAAATTGATACTTTCATTCGGCAATTAGAACAAAAAAACAGCGATAAAGATTTCTTCAGTTGCATTTTTAACACCATGACGCATTTAAAGAAACAAGAAAAAGAAAGTTTCATTGCAGGTACGTTACAAGCGCTAAAACTACAAGCTGATGAAACGCCTTCTTCACTCTATGAACGATTCAATGAAACACTAAAACGTTATATGTCCATCAGCCTGATGAATAGCCCGCTATCAACACAACTTAATCGTAATATTGGGCAGGTAAAACTAGAATCTGATGATGACGATACTGATATTGACGATATTTAAATGTGGGAATACCCACTTTATCTAAGTGGGTATTCCCATAATTATTAATAATTTTCAATCATGCGTTTTTAATATATAGCCAAGCAATCATTATTCCCTTTTAAAAAATAAAAAATACAAATTTATTTATGATATAAATTCACACCATAAATGATTTAAATTCATACCTTCATTGCACTTTATCTTAATATAAAAAAACGACTTAATTTTTTTAATTTATTATCAATCATCGTTTCTTTATATTGATGCATATATTATCGCCAGTTAGGATAGATATCACTTATTACCAATTTATCATTTATGGGAAAACCTATGATTAACCTTAATGACAAGCAAATAGAGCAAACAGTCTTATTATCTGAACAAGTCGTTTATGACTCGCTAAAAAGAACCCTATCACGAGGGAAAACATTAACGAATCTTACGGAAAATGAATCCTGTTTATTGAAAATTTTACTTACTAAGACAAGTAACAAGAGAGAAGTTATGTATGAAATCTGGGAAAAAAGAGGAACTATTGTGACTGAAAGTAGCTATTACAAGTTAGTTAGGCAGCTACGTCAATCATTTAAAAAAGTTGAATTAGATGAAAATCTTATTATGACATTACCAAGAATTGGTATTTTATATACTGGCGAAAAATCAGAGATACCTGTTTTATCTAAGCATAAGCCACGAAATACATTATATGCATATATTAAATGCTTTTTTCAGAAAGTCTTTATCCGTTAATTTCAATAAGTTGAGTTATTATCATGTCAATCATTATAACGCTAAAAAAAATATATAAACCTTTATTTTCTCTATTATTTATTAGCACATTACTCGGTTGTAGCTATTTCCCTAAAGTTCTTCAAATTTCTTCAAGCCATCAACTACAGGGAGTTATTTACTCACCATCAATCATTCCTGATAACTCTGAGATAACCATATCTATTAGCCCAATAGATGCTTCACTATCACCAACAGAGAATTTATTAAACTATCAACTACGTTCTAAAGGTGCGAATAAAACCATCAATTTTGAAATCAATTTACCCGAAAAAGTTGCTAACAGCACGGCGAAGTTAGGTATTAGCATTCGAATTGAGAAAAACAGTGAACTCATCATGATGAGTAATAAAATAACAAAGCTACCTGATGATTTATCAGAAAAAATTACACTGACAGTTACAAAAATAAAATAACCATATAAATTATAATGTAATTTTAATTTCTCGACGATTTCATAAAAAAACAAGGTTATTAATTAAATACTCTATCAAATGAAATAATAAATTAATCATCACTCTATTAATATTGCATTAGCGGAAAGGAATCCCTAGGCCTTTCCATTGAAATATACCTTAAGCATATTCTTTATTTATTTTATTCGTAGCTATTTAATGAAAACCGAGTCACGGGATTCTATTCCCAAAAACTATAAAATAATAACTTGGTTAAATATTATTACCCAAATTAGTTTTCCATTGATGTGCACCTTCACCCCCATTATGGAACTGGAAATCTAAAAACTCATTTAAAATTCGGTGATAAATCAGCAACAAACAAACTAGAGTTTCACTGGGAAGGGATGAACCGCGCCCCATATAAACCCAGTATTTAAACAATAATTCGATTTAACCACTCAGCCAGTTGCTAAACCCAACTGGCTTTTTTTATATCATCTCACGTCATTTTCCCTTCACATATCAAAGGAAAATCCGTTACCGAACTTTCTACCGCCCTCTTTGCCAAGCTTTCTAAAGAGGCAAATAATTGCTGCGCTTCACCTTCAGATAAACCAGTAGCTAAGTAATCATTCCACTTATCTAATTTATCATTTAATTCACCCACAATAGTGTGACCATGCGGTGTCAGCGAGATGTGGTAAGCCCGTTTATCGGTTTGACTATGGGTTTTTACTATCCAATTTTTTGCCAAAAACTTACTCACCCCCCGAGTTGTCACTGACTTATCCACCACCATCGCCTTCGAAATTTGTTCGAGTGTCGAAGCATCATATTGATGAATATGCAAAATCATCAAACATTCAATAGCATTGAGCCCATAAGGCTCCCCCATCCATTTCATATAATGATGAGCCGCTCGGCTGATCACCCCAAACACCCTTGCCTGTTCTGTACGCATAAACCCCTCTTTAGTTGATTTTATCAACTAATTAGTCGATAATCACACTGCCTTTAGTTGATTTTATCAACTATTAAACCTTTTAACACGCCAAACTCACCGATAATCTATGCCACATAATACAAATCTACTGCTTCGCTTAGGGTTTAATCCAATACGCTTTCGTTTTGCCTTTATTACCGCTTGTGCTTCTATCGCTGCACTTTTTATTGCTCAATATTTGGGATTAGTTCATCCACAATGGGCAGCCATGACGGTCTGGGCTTCAGCACAACCTTGGCGGGAAAATTTACTCGAAAAAAGTTGGTGGCGTTTTGCGGGCACCGTCATTGGTGTACTTGCTGGGGTGATATTAATTCAACTGCATCTCATTAACCCGTTGTTATTTATTGTGGGATTAGCCATATGGTTAGGCGCGTGTAGTGGCATCGGTCAGCTACAAAAAGGCTTCGTCGCCTATGGCACCTTTTTGGCGGGTTACTCTGCGGTCATGGTCAGTATGTTGAGTGTCCATAGCACCGATGGGTTATTTATGGTTGCTTGGGACAGGTTATGGACAATTCTTGTCGGGGTACTTTCAGCGGTCGTATTCAATTTTTTGTTTACTCCAAAACGTGAACAAGAGCCCGTCATTGCCCTTAAAAATCAAGTCGATACGCAGTTTTATTCAATTTTGCATCAAGCTTTGGAACAAAAAAGCCCGATAAAGCAACAGGATATTGACCAACTTTGGCAAGCAATGACGAGCTATGAAGACATTTTAGAAGCGAACCGTATTGGCTGGCGCTACCACCGCAAACAAGTCGCCAAAGCTCGGCAGAAGCTTATTTTTCAAAGCCAGATATTGCTACATTTAGAACAATTCCAATCGATGCCACCTTTCTATTTTCCATCGCAAGAGCCTACGGATAGACAATGGAAACATCTTTTGTCTTTGTGCCCAACTGGCGTACTAAAAATGCTCTTAATCCCTCTTTATTATGCGGCTCTCGGAAAATCAACCAAACGCCCGAGTCAGCATGACAAGCTAAAACTCCATCAAAATAAAATTTCTGCTTGGCATGCTTTTACACGTTCTTTTATCGCCATTATAGTGGTTGGCTTTTTATGGTTATGGACACAATGGCAAGCCTTGGCCTACTTAACACTGGGGCTATCAGTCATGCTCGCCTTGTTTGCCTCCATTGATTACCCTGCAAGGTTTATGAAATACATCTTTACGGGGCAATTTTTTGGTGCGATTGCCGCATTAATTTGCACTTGGTATTTATGGCCTTTCGCCTCATCATCATGGCAAATGGCATTGTTGATCATTCCAGTCATCATTAGTGGCGTTGTGATTTATTCACACAATAAATTAGCCCTAATCGCATTTGACTACATTATGGTTTCACTGATATTGCTACAACCCAGCTATCCTTTTTCCCTTTCACTGGCGCAAAATGTGGGCAATGCCATTGCGGTAGTCTCTGGCCCATTAATTGCCATGGCGGCTTTTGCCTGGATTTTCCCCACCAATCCTAAAAAACGTTACCAGCAATTAATTTATCTTTCAGAACAGCAATTTAAGCAAGGGATCACCACACTAATTCAAGGAAACAAGCCGTCGAATACCCAGATGATGCACCGTTTATTGAGCGGCTTATTACTTGCAGGTAAAAATGGGCAACCTTATGAATCAACACTGGAGTTTTTTGCATCTCGACATGGTATTTGGATAAATCTGTTTATTTTACAGAAACAGTTTGCGCATCAAGAGTCGAAGATGAGAGTGCTTAAAGTGCTTGAAAAACGCATTCAACAAAGCAGATTAGAAGCAACAAAAATGGCTGCGATTTTTCGGTTTTTACAGCGTAATGAAATAAGACAACAAGCACTTTTTCAATTAAAAAAGTATTTGAAAAACAATTAGGCAAAAGAGGGATTAAACAGCATTTTTGCCTAACAAACACCCCGCTATTTTTCTAGCGATAATTTTTACCAAAGTCCTTCTGACTCTAAACCTAAAGGGACAATATCAAAAGCACCTGTCGCATATATATAAATCGCACTTTTAGCTGTGATCCGCATTTTTAAGGCTGGGTAATAGAAAATCAACAGCTTTAGCAATAAAGCGATATTGTTTAGACATAAATGATTTTCACCTTTATTTAAGAGAGTAAAATTGTCATCCCTTAATTTTGAAACGCGCTATCTCATGTATAAATGAAAAAGGTGTTAAATGAAAAATTTATCAATTAATACAACCTTAAAAAATACTGTCAGCGATAACTTCTTATTTTCTATCAAAAAAAGAGCCACCTAAATAGGTGGCTCTCAGACTGCTGACAAACCGATGAGGTTTGACTGCAGGTTGGATAGGTTTTGAATATTAATAAGGAAAATCAATTTATTGATTTTCGGCTGATAACACAAAGCAGGAAAAACCACGTTTTTATCCTGCTTTGTCAACAGCCTCAGAGCCACCTAAATAGGTGGCTCTGTCATTACCGTTAATCACTGTTACTTATAATTATGTTTAATTTCTTGTGAAATAACGAGGCCACGTTTCGCTTCTTTTTCTGCTATCTCAACAGACAAACCTATATAAGAACGTGGATCTAACATCGCTTTAATTTCATCATTGCTAAAAGCAGCGGATATCACACTGTTTTTAGTGAGGTTAGTATAGAAATCCTCGCCATCTGCTGCAGTCTTAATCGCTTCTTCGTATAGCAGCTCATGGGCTTTATCTTTCCCTAGTTTTTCTGCCATTTTCATCATTACGTATTCGGTGTTATCTAACCCTTTATTTCTCAATACGTTATGCAGCATTCTATCTTCATGAGGAACGAGAGTTCTTGAAAGCTCTTCGGTTCTTAATAAGATTTCTGTCGTTAACTCTAACGCTTCTTCAATTAAGCCATCGAATAACATATAAGAACTGCTGTCACCTTCATAAGGACGTACCGCTGAGTACATCCCCACACTTGGCAAAGAATACAGTTTCTGTGAATTTGCAATAATGCCTTTTGCTAATTTCGGGTTAATCTTGTGTGGCATCGTACTACTGCCCACAGTACCCTTCGTAAATCCTTCAGAAACCTCAGCAATTTCCTCCAATGTGGTGCTGTAAACTTCTTCACCAATCTTATGGCAGATATTCGCCATCAGCGCTAAATTCGCCATATATTCTAGTTTATGGGTGCTTAGGTTTCTCGATGGCACTTCCATCGCATGCATACCTGTTAGCTCAGCGACGCGTTTTTGTACTTCTAAACCGATACCTGGCATCGAGTTAAAAGCACCAACCGCCCCCCCCATCATGATGGTGAATACGCGCTTTTCGCACTCTTTCATGCGCTGATAACAATCAATAAAATCGCTTATCCACACCGACACTTTATAGCCATAAGTAATCGGGATCGCATGGCGTCCATGGGTTCTGCCTGGCATTACCATATGCTTAGTTCTTTCTGCCAAACCAGAAAGGTTTTCAATGATTTCACTCAGCAACAACATAAACTTATTGTGTACCGTTTTCATCATATACAGTTGGGAACTCTGCTGGATATTCTGTGTGGTAATACCGTAGTGGATATATTTTCCACTCTCTTCTGAACAAGCATTCACTAATACTTTCAGAAAAGGCACGAAGCCATGGCCGATTTTTTGATAAATACGGCTCATTTCTTCAAAATCAATATTTTCAATAATCGCCTTTTCTTTAATTTCATCAGCTGCGGATTGGGGAATAAACCCCTGCTCCGCTTGCGCTTGAGCCAACATAGATTCAAACATTAACCAAGTTGTATATTTCGCTTCATCAGATAAAAGTGCTTTAATACCTCGATCATCAATTGTTTTACTTTTAGAATCGTATAATGCTCTCATTTCGTATCCCTTCTTTATTTCTTCATTGCTTCATCAACAGCATTGCGAACGAATTCAACCTTAGGCCCATAAACGACATGGACATGGTTTGCCGATGGAAAGAAGAATGCGGTACATCCTGATTCCAACATTAAATCTTTATCAATTTGATTCACTTCGCCAACATCAATCCGCATACGAGTAATACAGTTATCTACATTACGAATATTTTGTTTTCCACCTAACGCTTGGATTAAAATTTCTGCAATTTCACCATAACGTTTTTCTTTAATTAAGGTATTTTTCAGGTTGCTGGATTCTTCACGGCCTGGCGTTTTAATATCAAATTTGATAATCGCCCAGTAGAAAATAAAGTAAGTGACCACGGCTAAACAGCTACCAATGATGACTAAGAATATCCAGTTTGTATGCTCGTATAACAATCCAAATATCGTGAAGTCGAATACCGTTCCACGAATATAACCAATAGCAACACCCGCGAAAGAAAGTAACACTGCACCGATACCCACGATAATCGCGTAAATGAGATACAACAGTGGTGCAATAAATACGAAGGTAAATTCGAGCGGTTCTGTCACGTTCCCCAGCATCGCGGTCAATACCATTGTCACCAACATCGACTTCACTTCTGCACGGTTTTCTTTCTTCGATGTTCTGTAAATTGCCAGCGCAATCGCAGGGAATAAGAACAGTGTTACTAACATTTGCTGTTGCGCCATAAAGCGAGTCAAACTTGGCATCATCGCCCAATATTCGCTGTTAGGACCTTGTTTGAATAACACTTCAGTTAACGCAGGGACAACACCCACAAAAGTTTGTCCATCAATAACATAGGTACCGCCCGCTTCAGTGAAACGGAACAACACGTTCCAGACATGGTGTAAGCCAAACGGAATGAATAAACGTTCACCACCTGCCGTAAAGAATGGGCCGACAGGGCTCAAGAATACAGCAGATAACTTCATTAATCCTTGGACTAAGACTTCCCAGATAAACGGTAATAACGCACCAACCATGATCATTAAACCAATCATGATAATGGATACCGATTTTTTCCCCGAGAAGAAGGCAAACGCGGTAGGAAGCTCAAGGTTATAGAACTTGTCAGTCGCCCAAGAGGCAATTAAACCCGTAATGATCCCCCCTGCCGCACTGATATTCAGCGTTTGTATGCCAAGAACTTTAATCTGCCCCACTTGGCTCATAATCGCTGCATCAGCGAGCTTGCCGGTGAGCACCAACCAAATATTCATGGTAATGATCAAGGATAAGTAACCAACTACCGACGCGAAGACGGCAATCCCCTTATCTCTCTGGTTCATCCCATAAGCGACCCCCATCGCAAACAGCAATGGGATATTATCGAAAATCACCCCTGCAATAGAACGAATGCTAACTAATAGAGCGTTAACTGTTTCATTTCCGAGGAAAGGAAAGCGTGCAATCATATACGTTTGCACTAACGCACCACTGATACCCAATATCATACCGATAGGTGCAAGCACACCAATCGGAAGGAGTAATGTTCTCCCAAAGCGTTGGATAGATTCACCAAACTTTCTTCTGGCCATACTTTTTCCTTATGACTTCTATTATTAGAATTAAAGGCATACTAGCTTGGGGGTTTTATAAAAGAAATGATGTCCCGGTTTTAAAAATTATCTTAGGTCATAAATTATGACCTAAGTCATTTTGAAACGGCATTGTTGTTAAAAATAACAATAAAAAGGCGGTAATATAGGAAGAGTAGGTTAAGAAATTCGCCTAAAGTAGGTTTTCTAACTCATTGATAAGTAAATCAACTAAAATAAAAAAACCAATACGGGACTTGGTATCATCCCTTTTAGTATCGTAACTGTCTGCAAAACAAAAAAGCGTGTTATCGGTATAACTGGTTAATTCATTCGTATTGAATGCTGTCATACTAATGATATTTGCGCCTTTCAATTGGACAATTTTGGCGGTCTCAATAATCTTTTTTGTTCCGCCAGAAAGTGAAATAAATATCACCGTATCATCCTTGCTGACGAGTCGAGTGAAAGAATCAGACAAATTGTAGTCATTAATAAAAAAACAGTGCAGACCTAATGCAAAGAGTAAGTGCTCAAGATAATACCCTACGGCCTTACTGGTACCCCTCGCAACAATAAAAATATTTCGCGATTTATGTAAAATATTCGCACAGTCATTAATTTGATCTTCATTAATCAGCGTAAAACTTTTATTAATGTTTTTCTCGAGTTGTTTTTTGTAGGACGCGGGCGTGACTTTTTCAGTTTTATTTTTGGACAGAATATAATTATTAATTTGAAATTTAAGCTCTTTAAAACCACTGAAGCCTAATTTCTGCGATAAGTTAATAATGACTGTTTTCGACACATAGGTTTTTGCGACTAACTCATTGATATTTAAGTAGGGTATATCGGCAATATTATCGTTCAGATATTTTAATACCTTTTTTTCACTGAGCGTTAAATTATCGTAATTTTTTAAAAATTCCAACATATCCCACCTGACCAATTTTGCCGAAAAATCCCATTGTACTGAAGGGGCCAACAACCTGATGACGATTAATAATGATGAAATAGCACAAAATAATCAATTTGCTGATTATACGCCAAATAGGGCCTTTATGTAGAACTCAGGGAGGTAAATTTGTGAGAAGGTGCAATGTAACCTGTTAGTCGTCATTATCTTTACGGCATTCAGTGGATTAGGTTTCTTTTTTTCCCTCATAAAACTGGTTTATGAATATTTTAGGGACGCCCCAGTTATCTCGCATACTGCATCCCTTTGTCGGTAGCCTCATGGCATTTTTATTTATCTTTATGTTTTTTAGATAGTTAAAATATAACTTTGTGGATAAGCAAGACCTTATTTGGGCTAAAAATATTCACAAGGTATTACGTAATGAGGAAGCTGGCGATATCGGCCATTATAACCTTGGCCAAAAAGGGATTTATTGGGTTCTCAGCCTGTGCCTTATCGTCTTAACGGTAAGTGGAATTATTATTTGGCGTCCTTATTTCGCTGATTATTTTTCAATTTCGATAATTCGAGCAGCATTACTGGCACACTCACTTTCTGCAATAGCCCTGATAATTACGGTTGTTGTTCATGCTTATGCTGCCTTTTGGGTAAAAGGCTCTATCCGTACATGGTTGAAGGCTGGGTGACGCGTGGATGGGCAAGGAAACACCATCCTCGTTGGTATCGCGAAGTATTAGAAGAAGAAAAAGAGAAGAAAGAATAATCGTAAATTAAAACCGCCAAGCAGCGTCATTTATGGTACTGCTTGGCAGATTCCTCCCCGTAGATGCCCTTTACATCCCCTTCCTCTTTAGCACCAACGCAACAACATCCACCCATAAATCAATTTATTTCAGTGAGTGAGACCTGTTTTAGAAAAATAAATTTTATCCTTCAAGAATTCCATTCTTTCTGTTTTCTTACACTTTTTAACGCGGTGAGAGAGTATGAAAAGTCACCATGATTAATCACTCACATTTAGGTATCATCACGTGTGCTTATGACATATTGTGTTTAATTTTAGGAAAATTAATTATTTTTAGTTAATTTATCATTGGTATATAGCGAAATGTAACGAGGTATAAATGAGATCATAATGACTAAACGCAAATTTATTACACGCACAGAAGTTAACGCTCTATTAAATGCAACCAAACAGGGGAGATATCCCAATCGCGACTATTGCTTGTTATTAATGAGCTTCCTACATGGTCTAAGGGTTAGCGAACTTACTCACATCACAATGGCAGATATTGATTTAGCACAAAAAATAATCTACATCAGACGGTTAAAAGGAGGTTTATCCACTGTTCAACCGATAATTCCTGAAGAGTTTACTGCAATAGAAAGGTGGTTGTTAGAGCGAAATTCTTGGAAAACGTCCAGCTCAGATTGCTTGTTTATCTCACAAAAAGGGAGCCAAATCTCTCGCTACCAGATCTACCGTTTATTTGAACAATACGGCAAAATCGCAGGGCTACCCGTCAAACTTCACCCGCACATGTTAAGACATGCATGTGGGTATGCATTAGCTGACCTCGGTAGAGATACCCGATTAATTCAAGACTATTTAGGGCATCGAAATATTGCCCATACAGTAATTTATACCGCAAGTAATGAAAAACGTTTTAGTGGCATTTGGTCTAATCAATAGACAATTTAATGACTTGTATCAACATGGAACTAAAGTTCAATATTATAAAATGAATTAAACACCAAGAATGCCTCAGTTATTTAACCAATTGGTTTTATAAAACTGAGGTATTCTTATGAATGTTTGATGTGATGATTAATTTGAATACCACTAAATAGAGCCATCAATACGTTATTTTTCAACCCGCCAAAATAAGGTTAGTTAATAATTTTATTTATTCTTCTTTTACCAACTATCATAATTTAAATACTCGAAATATGAGTAATTAGTCAACCGCATGAATTTAACAATATATTATCAATATATATACGTGTAAATTACATTTTAACTCGTATTTAGAGAATCATATAAAGATATTTAATAAATAAAAAAATTAAAATCAAATTGTTTTAGCTTTTAATTTCATAAATAACCTCTAAATCAGACAAATGTAAAAATAATATAAAATCATAACCAAACAACAAGAAATATAATAAAAAATATTTTGAATAATAAATAAAAATCAATGAATTAAATAAAAAATGATTTAAAATCAAATGGTAATGCAACATAATAAATCAAAATGTTTAAAATGCCTAATAAGTATAATTCTGAGACTAACCAAAATCAAACAGCATAAAACTCTGTTTGTATTATTTATTTTAGAGGTAACCAGTAAATTATGTAAAAAATTGTCATCTACAACAAAAAGTTATCACCTGTGATATTTTCGCCAACAAAATCCACTAGATAAATACTCCAGATTTACTAACAAATAATATAAATTAAAGATTTTAATTCTGACACTTCCAATATATTAAACAAATTAGCTAAAACCAATTTAACGCAACATTTTGATTTATTTTGTTGCGTTTCCTGAGCAAAAAGAAAGCAAATCGTTTACTTTGCAAGCGGGTCTGACTGTGTAACCAAATTACATAAAGCTTTATTGGTGAGATATGAAAAATAACAAGTTAAAAACCAGTATAGATAATTTTCAGAAAATACTAACTGAGCAAATTGGTTTGGAGTTATTCCACCTTAGAAAAGAAAAAGGGCTAAGCGGTAAAGATCTAGCTAAAAAATTAAAAATATCACAACAACAAATCTCTCGATATGAAAGAGGAATATGTAGCATTAACTGTGGGATGTTATTTTCAATCTTATTCTATCTAGATACTAACCCTAGTGCGTTTTTCGAAAGTATAACATTGAAAATAAATGAAGAACATCCTAATGCTAATTCATTTATTCATAACAATGAAAACCTCTTCGATGAGCAAGATAATTGCCATTATATTTTTAATCGGCAATCAGAAATTATTCTAAATTCTTTATACAGCAAATAGTTATTTAAAAAATATAAAATTTTAACTATGCCCACTTAATTGTTGGGTAATCATCACGTTGTTATATATAAATGAGGTTCAAATGAAAAAAGTATTTTTAGCAGCACTTGTTTCTGCCGCTATCGCTTCTCCAGCACTCGCTGATCAAGGGCATGGTAAAGTTACATTTAAAGGTGAAATCATCGATGCACCTTGCTCAATTAGTTCCGACTCTATTGACCAAACTGTATGGTTAGGCCAAATCGCTAACTCTGTTTTAGCAAATGGCGGTACTTCTAGTGCTAAACAATTCAACATTGAATTAGAAGACTGTGTATTCCCTAAAGATGCAGATGACAAAGTCTATAATGACAAAGTCAGCATCACATTCTCTGGTTCTAGTGCTGCATTCAACTCTAAATTATTAGGTGTAACTGGCTTAGATGCAACCGATCCAACTATTGCGGGTAACGTCGGTATTCAATTAACTGATACAAACGGAGCAGCATTAGATATGGGTGTTGCAACAGCACAAGAACACCAATTACAAGCGGGTGATAACACTCTACGTTATAGCGCTTATGTACAAGGTGCAAACGTTGCAGTAGATAAAATTCCATTAGGTAAATTCGAAGGCGTAACTAACTTTACCTTAACTTATAACTAATTGATTAGTTAAAGAGGAATACTCCTGTATTCCTCTATTAGTCACCTAATTAAGTCAGAGGTTAAAGTGAAAGGATTTATCTATTCGCCAAGAAATGTATCGTCTCTATTGCTTCTTACATTATTTCTTTCGCCACAAATGGCGGCATCACCTCATGGATGGGGAAAAGTCACAATGAACGGCGAAATAGTCGATACTGCCTGTGCAATAGATATCGGGTCAAGGGATCAGACCATTAATATGGGGGTTCTTCCAATAAGCTATATTCGCGAAGTTGGGAAAGGCCCCATAAAAGAATTCAATATTAAGCTCGTTGATTGCCGTTGGGAAAAATATTCAAAAGATAATAACGAATGGAATTCACTCGAAGTCACTTTTGATGGTCCATCAGAAGGTGATTTTTTCACACTCTCGGGTGAAGCAAAAGGAGTGCAATTGGCACTGCATGATATCTCGGGATACTCCATTACACCAGGGAAGCCATTGCCTGCACAAGGAATTACCCCTGGCACAATGATACTGAAATATCAAATGCAATTAGTCACCAATTATCATCCTGTTAAAGCGGGTAATTACCAAACCTTATTAAGGTTCAAGGTCGATTATTATTAATTCTAAAAGTTATATTGGTGTTTTAGGGATGTTTTTTATGTTTTTTAAACAACACAAAATAAATATAATAACGACAACGATAATGTTCGCTTTTGGGTCATTATCTGCCCAGTTATATGCTGCTGATACTATACAATTTAATACAGCATTATTTGATTTAGAAGACAAAAAAAACATCGATATTAAGCAATTCTCACGTGCTGGCTATATTATGCCTGGCACTTACCCTCTAAAAATACAATTAAATAAAGAAACTCTGCCTGAACAACGATTTTCTTTTTATGCGCCTGAAAATGACCCTGAAGCAAGCCTTGTATGTATTACACAAGAACAAGTCCAACAATTAGGGCTAACAGCGGACTCATTGAAGAAAATTACGTGGTGGCATAATAATGAGTGTCTTGATTTACTCAGTCTACCTGGCTTTCAAGCTCAGGGAGATTTATCTGACGCAACATTATACCTAAGTATTCCTCAAGCCTATCTTGAATATAGAACCGCTAACTGGGATCCACCCTCTCTTTGGGATGAGGGGATTTCAGGAGCTATTTTAGACTACAACATTAATGCAAGAGCCAATAAACCTCATGATAACAATAGTAATTATAATGTGACGGCAAATGGTGTTGCGGGTGTTAACCTCGGTGCATGGCGCTTCAGGGGCGATTGGCAGGGACGTGCTCAACGAGAAACTGGCTCAAACAGTAAAAATGAGCATGATTTCCAATGGAGCCGACTTTATGCTTATAAAGCTTTAACTAGCATTAAAGCAAAACTGACTTTGGGTGAAGACTATTTTAATACGGATTTATTCGACAGTTTTCGATTCACTGGGATTAGCTTACGCTCAGATATCTTAATGCTTCCACCGAACTTACGTGGATATGCGCCAGAAATCACAGGTGTTGCAACCACCAATGCAACGGTCATTATTAGTCAACAAGGGCGAGTTATTTACCAAGAACAAGTTGCTGCTGGGCCTTTTCGTGTCCAAAACTTAAGCGATGCAACGACGGGTAAACTGGATGTTCGAATCGAAGAACAGGATGGTTCTGTTCAAGAATATCAAGTTGAAACGGCTAATATCCCTTATTTAACGCGCCCAGGTAGTATTCGATATAAATTAGCAATGGGTCGACCAACCGATATGGATCACCATGTTAACGGAGACACATTCGCAAGTGGTGAAATGTCATGGGGAGTCACCAATGGTTGGTCATTGCTCGCAGGCTCATTAAATAGCCAAGACTATAATGCATTCAACGTAGGTGTAGGTCGCGATCTATTAGCATTTGGTGCTTTGTCTTTCGATATTACGCATTCTATTGCAAATATTCCGAATGATAAAAAACTGACAGGTAACTCTTATCGGATAAACTATTCGAAGCGCTTTGATGACTATGATAGCCAAGTCCAATTCGCAGGTTACCGCTTCTCTGAGCGCAGTTTTATGACTGTGACTGATTTTTTAACGGCTAAAGATTCAGGCGAACGCCAAGGCAGTAATAAGGAAATGTATGTGATTTCTCTAAATAAAAATTTTAGAGAACCAAGGATCACTGCTTATTTAAATTATTCGCACCAAACCTATTGGGATAAGCCAGAAAGCAATCGCTACAATTTAATGGTAACAAAAACCTTAGATTGGGGAAGCCTGAAAAATATTAATATTTCATTATCGGCGTACCGCAATAAATATAACGAAACAAATGATGACGGTCTTTATATTTCAGCATCAATGCCTTGGGGAAATGGTGCCAATATCGGCTATTCATTACAAGCAACACGGGACGACACCGTTAACCGGGCAACTTATTATGACAAGCTGTCTGATAGAACCAATTACCAAGTCAGCGCAGGGTCAACCAATAAAGGTGGAACCGCAAGCACCTATATTACTCATTACGGCGATAATACGAAGTTAACCGCAAATGCCAGCTATATTCACAATAATTACACGTCATTTGGATTAGGGGCTCAAGGCGGATTCACTATGACGTTAAAAGGTGCGGATGCTCACCGAGTTTCAAATATTGGCGGCACTCGTTTACTCATAGACACTGACGGCGTAGCTAAAATCCCCGTATCAGACCGTGGTATCCCTATTGCATCGAATGCATTCGGTAAAGTGGTCGTGCCTGACTTAAATAGTTACTACCGCAGTAAAGTTAAAGTCGATTTAAATGCATTACCGAATAATGCCGAGGTGACTGATTCTATTGTCCAGGCCACATTAACAGAAGGCGCAATTGGCTACCGTAAATTTAATGTATTGTCTGGTGAAAAAATGATGCTTTCAATGCGTATGTCTGACGGCTCTGCGCCGCCATTTGGTGCTCAGATTACTAATTTGAAAGGAAAAGAAACAGGGATCGTCACTGATAATGGATATGCCTACGTCAGTGGTATCAATCCAAATGAAGTCATGATTATTCATTGGGGTGGCGCAGCTCAATGTGAAATTCATTTTCCTGAGAACTTAGAAACAATTAGCCAAGGATTATTCATTCCTTGTAAGCCACTATCAAATAAACGTAATGAAACAGATAATAATCTGTAACTGAGTGATTGCTATGAAAAAATTAACTAATTTATATATCAGTACTATTTTATTAAGCAGTTTAGTTAGCGGAAGCGCTTTCTCAGCAATTGCTTTAGATAGAACTCGCATTATTTTTAATGGCGATCAAAAAAGCGTTTCAATTACTATTACCAATAAAAATAACCAACTGCCTTATTTAGCCCAAGGCTGGGTAGAAAATATTCAAGGAGTGAAAGTTACCTCTCCTTTTGCAGTATTACCCCCAGTGCAAAGAGTTGAACCCGAAAAATCAAGCCAAGTTCGTGTTGAAGCGCTTCCTGAAATAAACCAGTTACCTCAAGATAGAGAAAGCGTTTATTACTTTAATTTAAGAGAGATACCACCTAAAAGTGATAAGCCGAATGTTTTACAATTAGCATTACAAAGCAAAATTAAATTATTTTACCGCCCGAAAAGTATCATGCTAAGTGAAACGGAAATGTTGAATAACCCTTGGCAGGAAAAAACACAGCTTATTAAACAAGGCGACCAATATATTATTAAAAATCCAACGCCTTTTTATATCACCATTATTGGCGCTGCGGAGCGTATTAACTCACCAGTAAATCAAAACTTTAAAGCCGTTATGGTCGCACCATTTAGCGAAGAAAATTTAGGTGTCCCAAGTTCCACCGTTGGTGCGAACCCAGTACTAACCTACATCAATGACTACGGTGGCCGTCCTAAATTGCAATTCAAATGCCAAGCCAGCACATGTCAGGTTGTTCCTGAAAATAAATAGAGAGGAAAAGATGATTAATCAAAAAAGTCTTACCTTACTTCTCGGGCTTTCTCTGATATTTCCACCGTCTGTCATATATGGGGCGTCCTCGAATGCCTTTCATGACGCCACAGGAAATTGGGATGTCGAAGGCGCCAATGGAAAAATTTTTGTTTACGGCTCCTTAACTGAGAGTGCTTGCCATTTATCGATGGACTCTGCATTTCAATCTGTTGATTTGGGGAATGTTGAAACTGCGTCATTAAAAGCAATTGGCGCACAAGGCCATAAAACCCCGATTAATATTGAATTGCTGGATTGTATCGACACACCAACCGCCCTAAGAAATGATAAATCGGGCAATGTCACATGGAGCACTTCCCAGCCAGGGATGAAAATTCGGTTTATTGCCCCTGTCATTCCGTTTCGCCCTAACATTGCCAGCGTAGAAGGTGTTACTGGATTGGGATTACAAATCACCAACCCAAAAGGAAAAGAAATCGCCTTTGGTGAGTACAGCGAACCACAACTTATTTCGTCTGGGCAAAATATTTTAACTTATTACGTAGCCCCCGTCAGAGTTGCAGAAAAATTACAGGCAGGCGCATACCGAAGCATTATTTCTTTCCAAATAACCTATGAATAAGCTAATTCAATTAGCGGATAGAGCATTGAAGGTCTTTATATGAATAACTTAAATTTCAATTTTTACAAATTTAAAAAAATAATACTCTTCATGCTATTCAGTTTGTTATTTTTTTCATTACCGAGCCATGCAAAAAATGGCCAAATCGGTGAAATTAAGATAAGAGGGCAGCTTGTCGCTGAAGCTTGCACGGTAAGGCCTGGTGATGAAAATATCATTGTAGATTTTGGTACTATCGTCAATAAGTATCTCTATATTAACCAAAAAACACCACTGGAAAATTTTAATATTCACCTAGATGACTGTGATAATAGTATCTTTAAAACAGTGACAGTTAAGTTTACTGGAACCGAAAATAGCTATTTACCAGGCCTCCTTGCATTAGATTCTGGCAGCATGGCTTCGGGTATAGGAATTGAAATTTTAGAATACAATGGTAAAAAAATTCCCATTAATAGTACGACGCCCGCATACAATCTAGAGAATGGCACAAATATATTAAGTTTTAATGCGAATGTGCAAGGGGAACCCGATGCAATAAAAAATAAAAGTATTGCATTTGGCCATTTTACTGCAACCGCTATTTTTAGTTTAATTTATGATTAAGGTATCAGTAACAATGAAGATATTAATATTACTTCTCGCAACCTTATTATTCTCCCCGACCATATTTGCATTCCAATGTAAAACAAATGGGGGCCAAGAGGTTGGCGGCGGAACACAAAGCATACAAGATGTTCCTCTTGATAATGATATTTTTGCTGTACCTAATCGAATTAATGAATTCGCGGATGTGAGCGACTTTATGACCTGCCGCAATGAAGCGCCATCCGCCTATGTCGACTACCTGAATGTCACAGGCGCTGACTTAGGCCCTGCGTTTAAAAATAATCCTGAATTAAAAGCTGGTGTTGTTGTACGCGGTGCTTATTATTTAGCACCATTTAGTGGTCAAGAAATTCCAGTTTTCCGGTTAACCACCGCTTCTGAGCCCTTGCAAATTAAGTTATATTTGCAAGTGAATGTTAAGCCTACACCTTCAGTTTTAGTCAGAAAAGGAGATTTATTGATGACGCTTGATCTCCATAAATATGCAACATTTGTAGGCAGCAACCAACATATTGACCACGCTTATTTTAAATGGAATTTCTATGCTGGAAATGATGTGGTTGTAGGAACAGGGACATGTGATATCAATGATAACCAAATCATTATTGTTGATTTTGAAACGGTTAATGCATCAGGTATTTCAACAGTGGGTAGTGCGAGCCGTTTTCAGCGTAATGTTGAGATCACATATAGCTGTGAAGATAATAACCTAACAGCACCAATAAAAATGATTTTAAGTGGTGAAACATCAACCTTTTCAGGAGATGCGCTACTCGTCAGAACAGGTGATATCGGCAGTCAAGGCCCGATCATGCCAGGATTAGGTGTAGAGATTTATCATCAAGGACAACGTGTTTCCCCAATGAATGGGCATTTCAATTCAAAAATCGAAAATGGCCATGGCAGAGATACATTAATGTTTACGTTAGTAAAGAAGCCAAATTTATCGCCAAATGAGCTCATCGAAGGCCAGTTTAACTCTGCAGCAACAATTATTATGTCTACACCATAGTGTTATAAAGAGGCTTTTACTTATTAAAAGCCTCTTTTGCATTAATTATTCACAATTCCCGACCGAGTAATATTTATCGAAAATAACTATATATTTTCGGCTTTTCTTTTTTAAGCGTACATCGTTAAACTCTTGATTAGGCAACAAATAAAAGACGTAAGGCTCCGAGTCATCATCAGCATCACAGCTGTCATGTAATAACACCCTAAAATAAGTATTACCCGTATTTTTTAGTACCCCATCATTTGAATTGAGATCGTATTTAAAGTCTGGCTTTTGTGGCCTCACAACAAAATAGGTTTCTAAGCTAACTGTTGGGTAAAATAATGGCTGCTTTTTTTTCCCATCATCATTACGCATATCCAAAGGCGTTTCGCTAATAATGATCTTATAATAGCGCTCAGTTTCATCCGCTTGCCCTCGATAAAAAATCTTAAAAAACTCCTGCTCTCCTGGTAATAAAATTTTCTTCAGCGGAGTAAAGATAATTTCACCATTGAGTATCGGCTCACCCTGTTCTTGGCCACCTGGTCTATCAATTTTATAAGCGCTAAAATTATATAAATTCGTTTTTTTCGTATCATTAACGTATGGCTTAGAAAAAAACTCTTGGCCCGAATCCATCGAAGAAATATCTGAGTTGATATATAACGCAAATGCGTTGTTGTAAAACGAAAACAACACCATCAAAAATAGGATTTTAAGCAAAGAGAAGCGTTTCATAATAAAAATCCGCTATTAAATTGAAGGAAGAATTGGTACCAATAAAAAAGCTACTTGCGTCTTTACAAGTAGCCACAAAATAGCCATTAAAGTTATTGAATATCAGGTCCCGTCCAAATCGCCTTAACGGTAATCGTCCCACTTGCTGAAACTGTCCCTAACCAATCAATACCGTCTAATGTGAAAAACGAATTAGCGTCATTCATTGGGAATGATAAGTCTAAATCAGTACGATAAAAAGAACCGAGATCTTCATTTGGCCGGTCCCAGGGGGTTTCCGCCCATAATGCGTTTTTCAATGAAATTTCATTATTATCACAACTAGCGCGGTATGACTCCTTCACCCCACTGCCATTTTTAAATGAAAGGTAGGCAGAAAAAGGGACATTAAACTTGTTATCACTTGAAGTAAATAAACAGTACGACTGACCTTTTAATGTTGTTTGGGGCCCCTCAACTTTTGCCGTAATAGAGTCTGCCTGTCTTGGGCCACTGGTCGTCACAATATAATTAAATTCTATCGGCGGCTCTTCGCTACCGACCTTACCCGTTTTCGATTGATTTGGATTAAAGTCTGCAGGAATAATGCTAATTCCATAATCTCTCGGTTTAATTATTAAGTAGTTTGAGGGCGTAAATTCATAAAAACCAGACTGTGGCAGTGGAGATTGAAAACCAAATGTATAAACACTGTCTGCCAATGTCACGGTTGAATTTGGCGAGGCATCAACAATCGATTTTAAATACGCATTGGAAAGAAAGACTTCAATATTCTGTGAGCCATTATTAAAAATTTCAGACATATTTGTTGTTGAAGACCAATTTGTCCAACGTGTACTGTTAGTTCCTTTATATTTAATAGATGCCGCAGCTGGCGCCCTCGCTAAACCTAACTTTGCACTATCAATATACATACGGACAGTAAATGAGCCACTAATTGATGAACCTTTAGTTTCTAACTCCACTAATTTACAAATCACACCAGAAGCATTTGCCACAATACCTGTGGAACAAAAATTAGAACCCAGCCCAATGGTTGGATTCCCATTGCTGTCCACAAACACCTCTTGCAAGGCGCCAGTGCCTTTCAAAATAATGTTCCCTTTTTTATTGGTTGGAATGTAGTGTTGCTGTGTACTTGTTCGCCCCCCGCTGGTCATACACGTTGTATTACTTAAATTATAATCATCACGACTTGTACATGTTCTTAAATCAAACGTGTATTCGGTTCCTGGCGGGATTTCCGCTAACCAACGATAAAATGCTTCCGAGAAAATAGGCCTTGAATAACCCGATTCACCCGGGGTACCTATTTGCTGTATTTTATATGCGCCATTATCCCGTAATTGCTGAGCAGGCCAATAAGAGGTTGCAGGGCAATTTCGGTTGTTCGTCATACAACGGTTTCCAATAAAGGGTTGGTTAACAGGGGAATTTTCTAACCAAATATCGCCTATATTATACGTTGAGCTAAATGGTGTACCTGTATATCCCATATAGCCTAAACTTAATTGACTATTACGCTGATATTTTGTGAAAACATTGGAACCCGAAAAACGCGGATCAACCCTATTTGCCACAATAAAAAATTCATTATCAACTTGGTTTTCAACAATGACATATTCTTGCAGGGGTGCGGTTGCTGCAAAAGAATTCGGCGTTAAAACAGCGAATGAAAAAAAGAGTGCTGTTATCGATAATAATCGCATATTAAATTAGCCTTTAAAGAGATAATTAACGTTTAGCAAATGCTTCTTGAGGCTCACAAGTCACCTCGCCAACCCACAATGCACCGCGTGCACCTTGCAGGTTTAAGTCTGCTTCACAAATAGTCTGTTGGTCGTCCTGTAATAACGATATCACTGGGTATCGAACATCAACGTCCATGGAAAACTCACCATTTTGGTCGGTTTTTGTTCGACCGATATGGTTTCGAATGGAAGCATATTTTATATATTCGCCATTAGGCGATTTCAGACGACCAAATACGGTCACTAGTTGCCTAACTTCAGGTTGATAAAGGGCAATATTTCCTGGATATAATGTAACGGACTTGTTTCGACCAGAGACAATATCAAAACTGTCTTTTGATTTGCCGTCATTCATTAATTGGATGTCATAATCAGAATAAGGAGACAATGGAATAAACGTATTTTTTCCACTAATTGGGTAGTTTTGGCCATTCACTTTCGCGACCATACTGCCACTACCTTTAATATCTGAATTAATAATCACGCCAGATTTACCTTGCTGCCCGCTAGGCGTGATCATTCCGTCACTATAGGCTACTGAGCCGCGCGAAGTTAAGTTACCATTGAGCCGGTTATTATCAGGCCTATTAATCGTCACAGTCCCTGAATTATATTTTGTGTCGTAAGACGCATAGCCCAACGTTGAAAAATCAGACTCGCCATTATCTTTATCACGAACTAATTTTGAAACTGAAACACCTGCATTGGTAATCACGGAATTTTCAAAATTCTTATTCGCATAAATATTGGCTTTTACGTTACCGTTTGTCGAAGAAACGCCAGTACTAAGCCATGTAGAGAGCGGCAAAGAGAAATCAAGATTCACGTATTTTTCGTTGGTACTGTTTTGATTATCATAATGATAACGCTGAACACCCGCTCTTAATCCTACCGTGCCATAACGACCCGAGAATAATGTGTTCGCGTACTCATAGTTGATTGAATCACTGCCGACACGGCGGTCTTTGGTGTTACTAATAGTAAACGAGCCTGTTCTATCAATGATTTTGTCAAAGTTAATCGTGCCGCCGTAAGAATAGCTATCCGCATCATAAAGCGGTAAATCGCCCGTCACGACGGTCTTTTCTTTAGATGCCCATAAAGAACCGTACCCTTCGGGGATATTGACCGAAACCGTCGCAATATTACGGTGACTGCCATGATTTTCTAACATGCCCTGCCAAGCAACTGAAATATAGTTATTTAAAGTGGCATTAACGCTGGTTTCTTGTACAACAAACTTATCAAACCCATAGTTGGACATTTGGAAACGAATACCCGATAACACTGGGAAGTTATAAGCAAAAGAAACACCCGCTAAATAACTTTTTTCAGGGGTCTGACTAGGTGAGCCTTCACCTCTCACATAATGGCGCTTATCAAAATCAATATATCCACCGTAAATTTCCCAATTTAGCTTGTCGTAATTTCCCGTTATCGCACCGAAGGATTTATTAATTGTTTGGTGCTGTGTGGTGACAACTTTCCCATCAACAACCGTTTCGATAGTGACTTCGTAAATACCATAAGGCAATACGCTCGTATCAACCTCAAAATTACCCATCGGGAAATTTTGAATGTTCAATAATTTACCTTGACGGTAAATACGCACTTCCCCAGGACTATTTAAAAAAGCATAAATGGGTGTTAATGACTGTTGTTTATTCACCACCATACTGGATGAATTATTCCCGATGGAAGCGGCATAAATTTTACTGCTACTAAGGGCGGTTAAACTGGCAATCGATTGTAAATTCCATGTGCTCATTAAACCGAGCGCAAAGCGAAATCCATTAAAATCACGTTCATACATTGCACGGTAAAGTTCAACGTTCGAATTCGATTTTCCAATACTGTACGCTGAGGCGTTCACATTAAAATGGTGCTCTGCGGCAGCAAATAAGGTATCTAAATTAAAATAGCTACTTGATGAATCTTTCGCGTCTTTGACTCGGCTCTGAAATACACCTAAATCATAATTGGCGACGGCTGAAAATGAATTAACTGAAGAATTTCCTAAGACAGATTGTCTCGCATGCTCTTTTGCTGCAAATGCGGCTTTATCAACATCTAATGATAGGTTGAATGAAGATATGTTTAATTGAAGAACGGCATTGTTATCAATAACAATCCCATTATTTTCATTAAAAATAGCATTTTGCTTACTTTCAAGCTTATCAACTAATAAATTATTGAGTTTCGCACCCTGATCATTCTCAATGAGATGAAGACTTGATAATTTAATTTTATCCTGATCAATGACAATAACTGCATCCGCAATTTTGCTTTCACTCTGGCTTTTTTTAGCCTCATCATTCAGACGTAAAAAAACAGGCACAGACATTCCTTCCTCCAATGCACTCACAAATGCAGGAGGAATAATATATCCGCCAATCTTAATACTTTTCATTTCATCAGCATTAATCGAATTCGAAAAGATAATGCTCAATATTGATAAAGCAATAGCACTCTTACGCATGATTTAAGTCCATTCTTCATTATTTGACAACAATGAACTCTCCTTTGTGCCAAATACCTACGCTAGATTTTTTATTTGAGAGATCGACAAATTGCAATTTAACGGCTAAATGTGGCATAAGGTAATATCGCTCACGGCAAACACCATCCACTGCATATTTTTGTTTTTCTGCTAAACACGGTCCTGAAGCCACAACACGAAAAGAACTATTACCTGTATTCGCAACTTGGGAATTAATATATTGGTAATTAAAATTTTCAATTCTTGGTGCGACAACTAAAATCGTGCTAATTGTTGCCGATGTCGTTGCTGATGCTGATTTTGAACTTTGTGTAACACCACTTTCACCAATAGGGTCATCTTTCCAATTCAATCTGTAATAGCGTTCTTTATCGTCCTTTGGCCCCTGATAAATAATTTTAAACACATCTTTTGCTTTACCTGGCAGAATTAAATTAGCTGGTGTTGACAATATTTCATTAGGATCATTGACAGGAATAACCTTTCCATTTTCAAGTGGAGAGTCAATTTTTTCGATTGTTAGATTTACCAATCTTGCTGTATCAACTGTATTTTCAACTTCTTTCGCTATCGTGTCTTCATCAGAAGATATTATCTCAGTAATATTCCCCACATTAACAGCGAAGCTATTTTTTAATGGGAGCCATGATAATAAAATTAATGCTAATGTTATTTTTTTCATAATCATAAATTTCTAAGAAAGGAATAACGATAAAGATATTATTTCCCTATAGTATCTTTATCGTAGTATTCAATTATCCAATAAAGGGATAATTAAGGAGCTGGAGTAAAAGTACCGTCCCAAGTCGCGGTAAATTGAACTTTTACATCACCATCCCATGTACCATCGGTCAGTGCTTTAAAGTCTGTTGCTGCACCAGCCGCTTCTGCGCTTGCAATAACAAAGGTGAATTCACCGCGGTCTGTTGCACGCTCAGAACCGTTATAGATACCATCAGCAGCTAAGTTATCTAAACCAGAAGTTAAGCCTTTTGATGTATCAATTAATATAGTATCAGAATCCTTAGTTAAATCTTCGCCATTCCATTTAACACCAACCGTTAATTTGGAATCATCAGTTGTTCTTGCTAATGTGTTCGCAATAATTTTTGATGCTAATTTAAAGTCTGTAGCGCCTGCTTGCCCTTGAATTGCAATATCGAACGCACCATTTTGTTGGTTAAAGCTTTTTTGGCCTTCAGCATAATTAAACGTTAAACTTTTTAATGGAGTAACAACTAACATACTTGTTGTATCTTTAATTGCTGTTGCTTGCCAAGTCGCAGTCGCTTGAGCAGTACGTGTATCGGCATTAGCAACGGTTGCAAAAGAAGCAGCAATAACTGTTGATAGCAAAACAGATGTCATTTTTTTAGTTAACATACTAATCTCTCTTTTATATTAATAAAAATCAATAACAAAACGAAATTGTTTCATCTCTGTATATTGATGTGGTTTGAATTAAAAAAGAATTTTAAATTCCTTTTATATTACTTAGTAGGATTTGAATCATTTCTTTATTTGAAATTGTACTTTTTCTTTTTTCCTCAGAGAAAGAATCAATATAATAAATCATTTCAATCCAACGCTTATCTAAAACAACTAGCATTTCATCTAATTTTTCTAGTGATAATGAACTACATCCAGTTTCATAACGAGATATTTGTTGTTGGCTGACATTAATTAGTCTTGCCAACTGTTTTCCTGTCATATTTTTTTCTTTACGTGTTTTTCGCAAATACATACCAACTTGAGAACTAATTAAATTAGACTTCATTTTTAGCCTCTAATATTAATAGAGAATTTCTCTTTCATTTGTTAGCCCGCTAATTTTTTTCATTGAGTGTTATAATAAATACATAAAAAAAAGAGTAAATAGCCTTTCCCCTATTAAACCGAGCACTTTAAATAGGCATCTCCTATCAATAGTTTTTTTTTAAATACTATTAAGCTTCAAAAAACAGCACCACCAGTTTAATTAGTTAAAAATACACCTTATACTATTGAAAATGATATTTTTTATAATTTAATACTCTAAATATGAGTTTTTTTTTTAGTCTTTTTAACAAATGTATATTTTATTAAAAATAAAAAAAATTAAACATCAAAAGTTACATTCCATTACAATTCTGAGGAGTTAACGATATGAAAAATAGGTGAAAAACCAGTTAAATTAGTATGGGGGCATGATAAAAGCATGCATTTATAATATTTTATTCTCGCCCCTCCCTAATAACAACTTTAATTTGTGAGATGTTATAGCTTTGCTACTCTAACTAAAATCATGATACGTTTTTAGTGTTATTAGAAGTAAATAATTCTAGATTGGTTAAATGGCAGGGTTTCTATATACTAAACAGTTTAATAGTGTAAGGTAACAAAAATTGTATCAATGCCCGCTTATATCACTATTACGTGTGTAAAGTCACTAAATTAGACAATAATAAAAATGACACTTAAATTGGCTTAGAGAATGTTCTAATTATCGTTCAGATATGTATTTTTATGGCGTAACAGCGGTACAGGTTGGTATCACAGCGATCTCCTGTAACAATCTTTAAAAATGTAACGTTACGATCCGTCTATTAACTGGTCATTTATGCGTTTGTCTTGGCGTACATGCATCACACCTACAATAAGAAAAGTTCAGTCAATGCTATTTACAATTATATCGAGAAAATATAAACGTCTTCGTATGACATTTCACTATTTACGCTCTATTGGTTATGTTCTATCCGAATTCTTGATGTGCCATTTTTACTCTGTAGTGCTCACCGTAAAATGGATGTATCTTTTTAGCGATTCCATATGCCAAACTACTCAAGATGTATTAGTGCCAGTTTAAGTATGTAAGTGAGTTTGTAACCATACTAGCGGCTGAATCTACTGACCCAAGGGCTGGTATTGTCCTGAGACCAAAGCTTCATCAAAATTTCACGAAATTTATCGGCTGCAGGACTCAAGGTATAGCCCTTTCTAAACACTAATCCCAGTGTTCTTCTGATCACTGGCTCTATAAGTGGTCGACTAACCAGTATATGGTGCTCATCTGTAGGCATTGCCAGACTTGGTACAACAGCAACACCAAGCCCAGCTTCAACCATCCCGAGTGATGTGGACAGGTGTCTTACTTCGTAAAACCAGTTTGGTTTCCAGTTAAATCCTTCTAAAGCCTGATCAATTAGATATCGATTACCACTCGATTTTCGGACTCCAATAAGTTTGAGTCCGGCAAGATCTTCCCACATCACGAGATTTTTTTTGGCAAGCTCATGGTCGCGTTTACAGGCAAGAACGAAAGGCTCATTAACCAGAGGTGTGAACTCTATATTAGAATGTGTGATGTTAATCATATTTATTCCAAAATCTGCATCCCCATTAAGTACCGCCTCAAGGCAGTCGCTAGCACTATGCTCAAGTATTCGGATACGTATATTCGGGTAATGTTCGTTATAATCACGAATAACGGAAGGTAAAAAATAGAAGGCTGCTGTAGGTAAACAAGATAAAGTCACTGTCCCAGTTTGATGTGTTGCCATTTCTTTAATACTGAGTATCGAGCTTTCATAAAAATCGATGAGATTTTTTGCATGAGGTAGAAAATCTCTCCCTACAGCAGTCAATTTTATTCGTCTTGTTGAGCGTTCAAATAATGCTGTACCTAAACTATCCTCAAGCTTTTTTATTCGTCTCGTCAATGCGGGCTGAGAGATGTGTAAAAATTGAGATGCTCTTGTAAAACACCCAATTTCCGCAACTTTTACAAAAGATTGGATACCCTGTAATTCATGCTGCATTTTTCAAACCTCAGGCTTATAGAGAAATTAAACCATAGTAACTGAAGGCTTATTAATGTGTAAAATGCATTAATCTCTTGTTTCTTTGCATTAGAGTTATTTATCCGCATATGGGACGCTTGGCGTATCATTTAATATGTAGGAAGAGAAAAAGTATGTTCAGCATACCCTGTGTTCTGATGCGCGGTGGCACTTCTAAAGGGCCAGTTATACTATTGAGTGATTTACCAGATGATATTCAGGAACGAGATGCTGTTTTGCTCGCTTTGATGGGCTCAGGTCATGATCTTGAAATTGATGGTATCGGTGGTGGCAGCCCGCAAACCAGTAAAGTAGCAATTGTGAGTCTTTCAGATAGTCCTGATGCTGATATTGATTATCTTTTTGCTCAGGTTATGGTGAAAGAGCGAAGGGTCGATACAACTCCAAATTGTGGAAATATGTTATGTGCAGTTGGTCCATTTGCTATTGAAAAGGGGCTAATTGCTCCGAAAAATCCAGTTACGACAGTGCGTATTCGGAATCTCAATACTGGAACATTAGTTAATGTTGAAGTTCAGACCCCTGATTTCAAAGTAACTTATGAAGGGGATACCCAAATTGATGGTGTACCAGGGGCTGCTGCTCCAATTGGTTTGACGTTCCTAAATTCCGCAGGTTGCAAAACGGGTAAATTACTTCCCACAGGTAATGCAACAGATGTATTTGATGACATTGAGGTCACATGTATTGATATGGCAATGCCAATGATTTTAATCGATGCACATCAAATGGGGAAAACCGGTAGTGAGTCTCCAACTGAACTGGATTCTGATTTGATGTTTATGAAACGTCTTGAAAAGATCCGCCTAGAAGCTGGCGTAGCAATGGGGTTTGGCGATGTAACTGATAAAGTCATTCCAAAGCCTGTTCTTCTGAGCAAACCAACAGAGGACGGTACGATTAAAGTTCGCTATTTCATGCCACACAATTGCCATAAGTCATTGGCAATTACAGGTTCTATAGGTATTTCAACAGCGACAATAATTGAAGGCTCCATTGCTCAAAAAATCATTGGTGGTCAGTCTCAAGATAGGCTAAACAGTATAGTAAATATTGAACATCCAAGTGGGAAAATTACCGTTTCTTTATTAAAGGATGGGGATCGAATAGAAAATACTCAGGCTGCCGTGATCAGAACTGCTCGTAAATTATTCGAAGGTAATGTCTGTGTTCCAAAAGGCATCTTTGAGGAAGCTATTTAAATATGAGCTAAACTTTGAAAATCTGATTTAATCAATATCTTTAGTATGAATAGTAGATTGAAGCACAGTTAGAGAATTTTTCATTGTTTAGCACTGATGTAAAGACAGAGTATGAGTCCAATTTCTTTTAGATATGTGCGTATCCGACCTAAATAATCTGTAAGGATAAGTATAATGGCTAAATACTTTTTATTAGTTAGTCTCATTATATCTGTTATTACAATGTCAGGTTGTAATGATAAAACTTCTGTTGAGTGGTATGTCAATCATCATGATGACCTAGTTACTAAATATACGGAATGCTTATTAACTGATGCTTGGCATGATATTGTTTGCAAGAATGTCAGAAGAGCAAAGAATATTGAGATAAACGAACCAGATATTCAAGAAGGATTAAAGGTAGCGAAACAGAAATTATTTGAACTCAGAGAATAGGTCAGTCTAGCGACTTATATATCCAAACATTTTACTTTGTATTACTAAACTCTTTTTATCACTTATTCTATTATGAAGTCATCGCTGTAAAAATACCAATTATGAGTCGTGGCTGGTATTTTTCACTAGTTATTAGAAGAACCGACAATTACCAAAAAAGCCTTAAAAGATACAATGAAGAGAATGCGTATATAGGAACTATTTGTAGTGGCTGAATGTATGCTATATCGGCCAATATGTGATGAATCTGGTAAAAACTATTGTTATGACAAATGATTTATTTAATTTTTGAGAAATCAAGTTATAGATTTCGTATATGCTGCGCGAAAGTTTACTCACAAGGCAGGAGACAAATTTAAAGTCTAGCAATAGCTGCGATTTTTATTAAATTGAATTAAGGAAAGATAAGTAATAATCTATATTTTTTCTCTGACATTTCCATTTTTTTAAGCTTTTCATTAACTTTTCTTTGCAAAAATTGTTCTGAATCTTTATATAATTGAACTTGCATCTCCTCGGCATCAATAAATTTGCTATTACAATAAAGAATAGCTAACAGAAGTTAGCTATTCTTTAGATACAAACAATTAGATAATACTATAGTGGTATTAGAATAAATATCTGACACCAAATACAATTTCTTGAGATTTAAGGTGTGCTTTCATTTGTTCGTCTTGTAATCCACGAGCATTAGCAAATAAGTTCATTCCGCTTTCAATTTTACCTAGATCGACATAGCGATAACCTAAGTCAAAATTAAGTCTTTCAATAGGCTCGTAACTAACACCTGCGCCAAGAGAATACGCCAAATTTGTATCAGTATTGCTAGCATATTGACGAGAAATATTTCCTTGCCATCCCGATGATTTTACTTTTGCAATACCAATACCGATGGTTCCATAAACAGTAATCCCCTGATAAATTTGATAATCACGATAAGCATTTAGCATTAATCGTTGGGACTCTGTTTTGTGATGATTAAAGCTCGTGGAAAACGCTGTTGACCCACTTGTATATTCTGCTTTTTTATTAAAGGTATACTCAGCTTCAGTGCGCCAACCATTACCAAATTGATAGCCTGCAGCTAAAGAACCATTATAAAAATCATCCTTGTCGTCGCTAGATACAAATTGACCAATACCCGGCCTGCTACTTGTATCCATACTGTCTGCTTTTTGCCAAGCTTTAGAGAGTCGAGCAGCACCATAGTAACCTTCATTACTAGTTGAAGCTAAAGCGCTTCCAATTGAACTAGCGAGTACAGTTGCTACTATTAATATTTGTAATTTCATAACATTATAGTTCCTTTTGTTTATTATATTCAATCGCAATTATTGCAGATTGTTAATATTAGTAAACTATATTTGCTTGATAGACTTATTCAATTTATTTCAACAAAATGAAATGGGCATCATCTTGATTGCTGTTTTTTGCATAAACTTGACTTATTATTCTAATAATGAATATTTTGTATTTAGTGGCATTAATCAATTGAAAGCCGCGCAATGCGAGTCTTTTTGATTGCTTCAACACTTCATCTTTACTAATATTATTCACCTAAATGAAATAAATGTCTGATGTTTATGTTTAATGAGAGATGAGTAAATCATTATCAGTATTACTGGCTATCTCGATTATAGTTGTATCGAGCAGTAATTTATCAGTAGAAAGGAATCTAACTAAGGAAGAAGAGGCCAAAGTAACTAAGGACAACAAGTTTCATTCACCATTGAGAATGGAATGAAAGGTCCTGCTGCTGGCAACGTGGGGGCGCTTTAAAGACATTATAAAAGTCTATATTATTTTAAATGCCCTTGCTGTAGCGACTCCCAATATAGAACTTCACAGTTTGGTATATCGGTCAGCTATCCACATGGTGCAAAATCTATTTTTTTGCAAAAGTGTGATGAAAACACAGGCATGTTAGTAGCCAATTAGGTTATTACTTAAAACCTCACAATGTGGGGTTCTGTCATATTTGGAGCTAATTGAACATATTTGTTCTGTATAGTGTATTATGATAGGGTTCGCATATGCCTCATTGCAATAATAGCAGATCTTGCACCCGCTAGATTTTATCTAAAAAATAGATACGGTATCCAAACGAAGTTATTTCGCTTTCATATCTATCTGGTACCCTACACCAAAATACTCTTGTTTAGCTGTAAATGTTCGGAGTTCTCAACCCAGCATTTAAAATTCTAAAGCAGTAAATTAGGTAAGGGTTGGTATATCTGTTTGACAGCATGATTAGCAACATATTCAGGGAGAATAATTGGGGACAAGCTAAAAGAAGGGAGCTGCTTTATCATCCTGTTATTCAATCCTAAAGGGTGCTCTTTTCCTTTAAGAGAGAATGTCGGTATGAAATGCCAATCAGTTAAAAAAATAGACTAGCAGCTTTAAATATTGATTAATGGTATTACTAAGTGCTCTACAAGGCGGACTATACGTTATGCTTCTATTATGATTTCCTTTTGTGTCGGTTAAAGTAAAATACCACCTCTAAAAGAGGTGGCTTTAAATTGGGCCCCCTATAAAGGAGCTATATTCTTTATTAATCCTCCAACAATTCCATTTGTTGGTCGAGCTCTGGATCAACTTTATCCTGATGCCTTACATAACGCCTAATGATGGCTTCATTAACCCCCACCGTATCAGCAAAATATCCCCTATCCCCAAAGTTTCTTACGTATATGTGGAAATCGATTATATAACCTTATCGCACTACGTCCTTTCAGGACTCCCATTAGTGTTGATATTGATAGTTTCGGTGGGATCATTACAACTAAATGAACATGGTCTGGCTGAACATTTAGCTCCAATACTTCACAGTCTTTCATATTGCAGAGAATATAAATTGTTCTATAAAGCTCTTTTCCTACTTTATCTTTCAATATCTTATAACGATATTTAGGTGTCTAAACTAGATGATATTTGCAACACCAATACACATGTGATGAACTTCTGTATACACCCATGTTATTTCCTCTTTATTTTTGTAGGTAATAGATTGTTTTTTAACATATTTTTCGTTCAGGCAGGCTATAACCTCAAAGGATCAATCACCACCACCTTAGGAGGTGGTTTGAGGCTGACAATGAAAAAAGCCCCTGTCCATCAGGACAGAGGCTCTTGCTTTTTGTAGGATAAGTGCTAAAAAATAAAATTCTCGATAAACATTCAAGTATTCATAATCATTATTTTAGTCGTAACTTATTCCAGAATAACATTATTTTTCCTTTCCAAAGAATCCATATAGTCCGCATACCACTGCATCATTTCCCTACGTCCATCCATATACTGAGCATGGTTATACGTACCACGGATCGCATTCTTATCGATATGTGCAAGTTGTGTCTCAATCCATGCTGAATTAAATCCTTTCTCATGCAATATCGTACTCATTGCATGGCGGAAGCCATGTCCTGTTAGCCTTCCCTTATATCCCAACAGCTCAATAACCTGGTTTACGCTTTCCTTACTGATTGGCTTTCTATGGTCGTTACGGCCTATAAACACAAGCTCATAATGCCCTGACAGTGGTTTGAGTGAACTAAATAGCTCGATCACCTGTTTCGATAATGGCACAAAATGTGGTCGCTTCATTTTCATCACTTCTGCTGGAATTTCCCAAATCCCTTTTTCTAAATCAATATTCTGCCAACGAGCAAAGCGGAGTTCTTGTGTTCTAACAGCCGTTAGCAAAATAATTTTAGTGGCAGTTTTAGTGATTATGCTGCCAGTATAACCAGCTAGATCTTTTAGGAAATAAGGCAACTCTTCAGTTGTTAAGAATGGGAAATGCTGTTTCTTCGGTGGAGTTAGAGCAGAAGCTAAATCAGGGGCTGGGTTATATTCCGCCCGACCGGTAATAATTGCATAGCGAAAGACCTCACCGCAGCGTTGACGGACTTTACGCATCTTCTCTAAGGCTCCGCGTTGCTCCATCTTACGCAAAGTTTCAAGTAGCTCTAAGGGCTTAATCTCTGCTATCGGACGCTTACCAATATAAGGAAAGATGTCCTTTTCAAAGGTATCAATAATTTCATCACGATAACGTAATGACCAGCGATCCGCTTTAGAGGTGTGCCATTCACGAGCTACTGCTTCAAAGGTACTTTCAGAAGCTAAGTGCTTTTCTAATCGCGCTAATTGCTTTTGTTCACTTGGATCTTTATTTTGAGCTAACAATTTTTTCGCATCATCACGTTCATTTCTTGCTTCCGCTAATGTCACTTGTGGGTAAACACCAATGGAAAGCATTTTTTCTTTGCCTGCAAAGCGATACTTCATTCTCCAATATTTAGAACCATTGCGATTAACGATCAGATATAACCCACCTGAATCAGAAAGTTTGTAGGGCTTATCTAGCGGCTTTGCCGTTTTAATTTTTATATCACTCAGAGCCATAACAAAACCTCCGTAAGCCCTATCTGTTACAAAGAAAATAAGAATTTGGGGGTGCAAGATATACCATACCTAAATGCACCCCCGATTAACACCCCCAATTGGAGGTTGATGTGGAGTAACCTCAGTTGAACTGAGTTGACTATGAATTGATGTTATATATTGAATTTAAAAGGTTTAATTGACTTAAGTGGAGGTGTATTGAACTTGAATGGCGGAAGATCACAGGAGTCGAACCTGCCCGGGACTGCTGGCAGCCCCAACTGGATTTGAAATCCAGCCGCCTCACCGGAGACGACGATCTTCCTCTATAGATTGGAAAGTGATTATAGACTGAATTCATTATTTTCCAAAGCATTGAAACTACAACTATCCTCTTTATTGATAAAAGCCAACAAAAACCCCATTTATTGATAAGCACAGATAAGAAAAAACGTTATCTTGATATTGAGGTTTCCATATCCGCCCCCATATACTTTCTTATATTCATAATGGTGTGCTGGTTTTATCACCCAATAACATGAATTGTTTGGAGATAAGCTCGCCATTTAACTTTTATTGTCAACACTGTAAGCCTTGGCCTACGAGCACAAGCCTGCAATCACAGGATGTTTTTATGACAAATTCATTATTAGCCGATTCTGCATTACCCCGTTTTTCTAGCATTGAACCTGCTCACGTTTTTCCTGCTGTCAAACATGTGCTCACCGAGTACCGCCAAACAGTTGAAAACCTCCTGAATGCAACCACCCACTATACATGGGATAACCTGTGTCAGCCGTTAGAAGAAGCGAGTGATAAGCTGTCTCGCGTTTGGTCACCAGTGAGCCATCTGCATTCCGTGAAAAATAGCCCTGAACTGCGCGAAGCTTACGAGCAATGTTTACCACTATTGTCTGAATTCAGTACGTGGATGGGCCAGCATGAGCCCTTATACCAAGCGTATAAATCCTTAAAAGAAAGTGCTGAGTTTAATTCACTTAGCCAATCACAACGTAAATCTATCGAAAACACCTTACGTGATTTCGAATTATCAGGTATCGGCTTACCTGCTGAAAAACAGCAACGTTACGGTGAAATTGTTGCACGTTTGTCGGAGATCGCATCTAAATTCGGCAATAATGTGCTTGATGCCACCATGGGGTGGACTAAACTCATTAAAGATGAAAAAGAATTAGCGGGTATGCCAGAAAGCGCCATTGCCGCCGCAAAAGCCATGGCGGAAGCCAAAGGCGAAGAAGGCTACCTCTTAACTCTCGACATGCCAAGCTACCTGCCTGTCATGACCTACGCGGATAACGCAGAACTGCGCCGTGAAATGAGCCATGCATACAGTACTCGCGCCTCAGACCAAGGACCAAATGCGGGCAAATGGGATAATAGCGAGCTTATCGATGAGTTAATGGCGTTACGCCACGAGCTTGCCCAACTGCTTGGCTTCAAAAATTACGCAGATAAATCCCTAGCAACAAAAATGGCAGAATCACCAGAGCAAGTTTTAGGCTTCCTCAATGACTTAGCCGATCGCGCCCACCAGCAAGGTAAAGACGAACTGGCTGAGCTCACCGCTTTTGCTAAAGAACATTATGGTATTGAGTCTTTAGAATCGTGGGATCTAGCGTATTACAGCGAGAAACAAAAACAGCATAAATTCTCATTAAGTGATGAGCAATTACGCCCTTATTTCCCTGAACAACGCGTTCTAAATGGTTTGTTCGAAGTTGTTCACCGAATCTATGGTTTAACCGCCAAAGAACGTAATGACGTCGAAACATGGCATAAAGATGTGCGTTTCTTCGAACTGTATGATGATACTAATACCCTGCGTGGTAGCTTCTACCTTGACCTCTATGCACGTGAACACAAACGTGGCGGAGCTTGGATGGACGATTGTGTTGGCCGTATGGTGCATAAAGATGGTTCACTGCAAAACCCAGTGGCTTACCTGACATGTAACTTTAACCAGCCATTAGGCGATAAACCCGCTCTCTTCACCCATGATGAAGTCATCACCCTGTTCCATGAATTTGGTCACGGCTTGCACCATATGTTGACGCAAATCGATGTCGCTGATGTTGCAGGGATCAATGGTGTGCCTTGGGATGCCGTCGAATTACCAAGTCAATTTATGGAAAACTGGTGTTGGGAGCCTGAAGCGCTGGAATTTATATCTGGCCACTATGAAACTGGCGAACCATTACCAGCCGAAATGTTAAGTAGCATGTTAGCCGCGAAAAATTACCAATCCGCAATGTTTGTCCTGCGCCAATTAGAGTTTGGTCTGTTTGATTTCACCTTACACGCAGAGTATGACCCTGCAAAAGGTGCGCAAGTCATGCCGACGCTATATGCGATTAAAGATAAAGTCGCGGTGGTACCTTCACCGAAATGGGCTCGCTTCCCACATGCCTTTAGCCATATTTTTGCAGGCGGTTACGCAGCAGGTTACTACAGCTATTTATGGGCTGATGTACTCGCAGCAGATGCATACTCACGCTTTAGTGAAGAAGGCATTTTTAACCGCCAAACAGGCCAATCGTTCCTCGACAATATTTTAAGTCGTGGCGGCTCTGAAGAGCCAATGGCGTTGTTTGAGCGTTTCCGTGGCCGTAAACCAGAACTTGATGCGATGTTGAAGAGCTACGGTATTCATGGCTAATCACATTAAGATCCAGTTGATCTGTGAAGAGGGTGCCGATCAAGGCACCCTTTCTCAACTTTCTGAAAAATGGCAGCTTTCCCATACACCAGATGCCACTATGGCACTGGTGCTTACCCCCGAAAATTTGCAGCTCCGCAAACTTGATGAACCCAAACTCGGTGGTATTTTTGTCGATTTTGTTTCGGGAGCAATGGCTCATCGCCGAAAATTTGGCGGTGGACGTGGTGAAGCAGTCGCAAAAGCGGTTGGGATTAAAAAAGAGTATTTGCCTGATGTAATTGATGCCACCGCAGGGTTAGGCCGAGACGCCTTTGTGCTCGCCGCTCTTGGTTGTCACGTTCGAATGTTAGAGCGCCACCCTGTGGTTGCGGCATTGCTGGACGATGGCTTACAACGTGGTTATCAAGATGCCGAAATCGGCCCGTGGCTACAAGAACGTATGTCCTTGATCCACACATCAAGTATAACCGCATTGAGTGAAATCACTCCTGCACCAGATGTTATCTATCTTGACCCGATGTATCCACATCGGCAAAAAAGTGCGTTAGTTAAGAAAGAGATGCGGGTATTTCAGTCGTTGGTGGGAGCAGATGATGATGCAGATGCATTATTAGCGCCTGCAATTGCCTTGGCAAAACGCCGTGTAGTGGTCAAACGCCCTGACTATGCAGAGCCCCTTGCGGGACAAAAAGCACCGTCAGCGGTTACAACAAAAAGCCATCGATTCGATATCTATCCGTGCATTAAAAATAACGATTAAACGTAACGGCGAAGGGCGTATGTACAGGTGAATTATCAGTATGATACAACCGCCCTTTCGCGTACGTTTTTTTGTCAGAGGATTACAACACACCCTGCCCAAGCATTGCATCAGCGACTTTTACAAAGCCCGCGATGTTCGCACCTTGAACATAGTTGGTTTGTTTTCCTTCACCGCCAAACTCAACACAGTGGTGATGGATATCCAACATGATGTGGTGTAAGCGCGCATCGACCTTCTCTGCTTTCCAGCCAAGACGAGCCGCATTCTGCGCCATTTCCAAACCTGATGTTGCCACACCGCCTGCGTTAGCAGCTTTACCTGGAGCAAACAACACGCCAGCTTCAAGGAACAGCTCTGTTGCAGGGATCGTCGTTGGCATGTTTGCGCCTTCTGCGACCGCTTTAACGCCATTTTTGATTAACACTTTCGCTGCTTCAACATCCAGCTCATTTTGTGTTGCACATGGCAATGCGATATCAACAGGGACATTCCATGGTTGCTGACCCGCTAAGTAAGTTAAACCAAACTCTTTCGCGTATTCTTCAACACGACCATAATTGTTTTTGATTTCTTCTAAGCGTGCGAGTTTTTCTGCAGTGAAGCCAGCCTCATCAACTACCGTACCGCTAGAATCCGATGCAGTAACCACTTTCGCACCCAGTTCCATACATTTTTCAATGGTGTACTGTGCCACGTTACCTGAACCAGAGACCGCAACTCGCATACCATCAAAGCTTAAACCATGGCGCTGTAACATTGCATTAGTGAAGTACACTAAACCGTAACCCGTTGCTTCAGGGCGAATTAAGCTACCACCAAAAGACAAGCCTTTCCCCGTAAATACACAAGAGGTGTCGTTAGACAGCTTTTTCATCATACCCGTCATAAAGCCAACTTCACGCGCACCCACACCAATATCGCCTGCAGGTACGTCAGTGTTTGAACCAATGTGGCGATACAGTTCCGTCATCAATGCTTGGCAGAAACGCATGACTTCACCCGTGCTTTTTCCTTTCGGATCAAAGTCTGAACCGCCTTTACCACCGCCCATTGGTAAGGTAGTTAGTGCGTTTTTCAGTGTTTGTTCGAAGCCTAAGAATTTCAGAATGGATAAATTAACAGATGGGTGGAAACGCATACCGCCTTTGTATGGACCGATGGCTGAGCTAAATTGCACACGCCATGCGCGGTTAACTTGGACCTTGCCTTGGTCATCCATCCAACATACGCGAAATTGGATAACCCTTTCAGGTTCAACAAAGCGCTCAAGCAGTGCTTGGTCACGGTACTTTGCATTTTGCTCAAGGAAAGGCCAAAGGGAAGTGAATACTTCACGCACAGCTTGTAAAAACTCTGGCTGTGAAGGGTCTCTTTTTTGGACAGACTCCAAGAATGAAGATAGTGATTGTGTCATCTATGTCTTCCTTTTTAACATGTGGTTGTTGTGATGTGCCTCACTCTTTCTTGTCATTATTTTTAGGAAATGTGAGGTTGATTTGTGTTTTGCCTATTGAATATATCATTAGTTTGTATTCTAAATTCAAGGTTTTTTTTCACTATAATGCAAAAAAAATTGCTTGACCTGCCAATATCTACCCTAAATGTCATATTTTGACACAAAAAAAACGCCTGCATAAGCAAGCGTTTTTAGTGAATAATATTTCAAACAAGAGAGAATAGATTACTCTTCATCGTCATTTAACGGAACAATCAACATATCCACATGAACTGTATTGATTAACTGACGTGCGGATGACATCAGTTTGCTCCAAAAGTCTTGGTGATGACCACAGACCACTAAGTCCATGTCGTATTTTTTAATGGCATCAACCAGTACTTGACCAAGATCGCCGCTACCACTCAGCGTTTCTTGAATATCATAACCCGCACCTGCAGATAAATCTTTCAGCGCATTACGCGTCTCATCAGTGATACGCTGCTGCATATCACCCAAATTGACATCAATAAGTCCGGTGTACAGGTCTGAATAGTTAACATCAACATGGATCATGGATACTTTGGCACCGTAAGGTTTTGCCATAGAGACAGCCTTATCCAGTAATACTTTACTTTCAGGTGATAAATCTACCGCAACAAGAATATGTTTGTAAGCCATAAGTAAACTCCTTCCGAATGCTGATTAATCCAGTGGTTATGCCTTCACCACATCTTAATAATACTATACCTGCTAACTGTGATAATTAAGTGTTGCACTGATCACATCTAAGCAGATTAACCTTAAAACCATAAGTGTATATAACATTTTATAAAACAATAACATCATTCCTTCAATATTAATATATTCACCTAAGTAATTCGAGTTATGGCTACACTTCCACAGACAAGAAACAACATAATTTCACACTAAAGTGTGATATCCAATGATAAGCAGCAATGAAGTATTTTTTTCAATATAAACAAAAAGTAATCAAAAATTTGCAGGGGTTGCACTTTTTTTAAACAATAATTTATCCTACAATGAAATGACTGAGTATAAATAAAATATCTTGCTGTATTTCCTTTTTGACAAGTGCTGTGAGCTGGGTTTCTAAGGAGGGGATTATGTTCAGTATGATTGCTTTATTTTGGGCACTCTGCATTTTATGCATCTTGAATATGATGCGTTATTTTTCGTCCATTCGTGTTTTATTATCTATTTTGCGGGATTCCGATCCGTTACTCTACCAATCCGTTGATGGGAATGGTTTTTTCACCACCCATGGTCAACTGAACAAACAACTTCGGCTTGTCCGATATATCAATAGCAAACAGTATCTTGAGCACTATGACCCTGAAGTCATTGCGCGTTGTGAACGAATCCGTAAACAATTTATGACAATAAGCCGGCTCAGTATTCTTGTTGTCGTGAGCTTAGTTTATCTTTTAATGACGGGTTAACCCGCTTTCTTGACGTAAAAAAATAGTGATGACCTTACGATCATCACTATTTTGTATTCTTATATCACTGTGTTCATGTCACTTTCGACGGCTTCACAACAGTGAAGCCAAGTGAAGTGCTGTTAGATAAACAGCAGAGATAACCAGTACAACCCACCAGATAAAACAATCGAGACAGGTAAAGTCAGTAACCACGCTAACGCAATACTTTTGATTGTTTTAGTTTGTACACCGCCGCCATCAACAACCATGGTTCCCGCAACAGCGGAAGATAAAACTTGGGTTGTTGAAACAGGCATACCCGTATAACTCGCCACACCAATTGACACTGCCGCAGTCACCTGCGCAGAAACACCTTGTGCGTAGGTCATGCCTTTCTTACCAATCTTCTCACCAATCGTGACTGCAACACGCTGCCAACCAAACATGGTGCCTAAAGACAGGGCTAAAGCAACCGCAATGATGATCCACAGAGGTGCATACTCAACAGTATACAGCAGGTCATTACTGAGTTTTTTCAGTAAACTTGCATCTTTCGAGCTCGTCTCTGGTAATTTCGCTACCGCATTCGCTGTATCAGAGATACACATCAATAAACGGCGCGCATGGTTACGCTGGTCAGGTGTTAGCTCTTCGTAGCTCTGAATGCCGTTTAGCATCGTCTGAGCTTGATTTAAAATTGCACCTGTACGTGAACTATCGCAATGGAATTCGCCACCAGGCTCATTACTACTTTCAGCAACTGCAGGGGCATTTTCTATCGCGTGGTTTAACGCAGGTTTATGTGTTTCATAGTATTGTTGCAGGTGGACTACAGCATCATGAGTTCTCGCGATATCATAACCGTTCGAGTTCATATTCATGACGAAACCAGCTGGCGCAACACCAATCAGCACAAGCATGATAAGACCGATACCTTTCTGCCCATCGTTCGCACCGTGCGAGAAACTGACGCCAACCGCGGATAAAATCAGCGCGGTACGGGTCCAGAATGGCGGCTTACGCTTACCATCCTTTTTCTCACGTTCTGCAGGTGTTAAGTGAATACGGCGACGTTTCTTTGTTCCGCTCCAATAACGGCGTAAAAAGAAAATCATCAAACCGGCAATCACGAAACCAATCGCTGGAGAAAGAATTAACGACATGAAAATACTGATCATTTTCGGTATATTCAGAGCGTCAACCACTGATGAGTCTGTCACTATCGCATTGGTTAAACCTACCCCGATAATGGCACCAATCAGTGTGTGGGAACTGGATGCAGGGATACCGAGGTACCACGTTCCAAGGTTCCAAATAATTGCAGCCAGTAGCAATGAGAAAACCATTGCAAGGCCGTGAGCAGAGCTCACATTAAGCAAGAGGTCTGTTGGTAAGAGGTGGACAATCGCGTAGGCAACGCTCAACCCTCCCAGCAAGACACCAAAAAAGTTAAAAACCCCTGCCATGACAACTGCGAACTGTGCCCGCATTGCTCTGGTATAAATAACCGTTGCTACCGCGTTAGCGGTGTCATGGAAGCCATTTATAGCCTCATAGACCAGCACAAATAACAGTGCTAGAACTAATAATAGACCTGTATGAAATTCTAAACCTGTAAAAAGATGTAGCATAGACGTTAAGCCATTATATGTTGGACATGAACGCGGCGCATTATCAGTGACAAACGCTGGCGGTGGAAGCAAAATCTAACCTTTTTTTGATTTAACTACCCATCAAAAAAGTACCTCATAGCAATTACCCCATAAATATCAATGCATTAGCCAAAACAAACTTATTCTGAATTTTTGAAACTTTTTTAACGATTTTTCCCGAAAATAAAAGTTATTTGCTCTTTTTGCGCGAATTTTTCTAATTATAATACGTCTTACACACTTTTCATCCGATCTCGCTCGAACCTTTACATTACAACCACCGCAAGATGACGTAAAATACCCATACTCATAATTTAATTGTGCTAAAAATCAAATAGCTATAGAGAAAGCCATTGTGAAAAATATCGACGTTATTATTTTAGGTGCAGGTGCCGCGGGTCTATTTTGTGCCTCACTCGCAGGTAAACGCGGACTCAACATACTTGTCCTTGATAACGGCAAAAAATTAGGCAGAAAAATATTGATGTCCGGAGGCGGACGCTGCAATTTCACGAATATGTACGCTGAGCACAGCAACTATCTTTCCACGAACCCACATTTTTGTAAGTCAGCACTTGCTCGCTATACACAATGGGATTTTATCGGGTTAGTTGCCAAATATAATATTCCTTATCATGAAAAAACCTTAGGGCAGCTTTTTTGCGACAATAGTGCGCAAGATATTGTCGATATGCTGCAAAATGAGTGTAATTTACCGAATATTTCGATCAAACTTCGCAGTGAAGTCACCGAGGTCGAAAAAACGCCAGAGGGCTTTCTCGTCACCGTGAATGGAAGCCAAGTAAGTGCTCGCTCACTAGTTGTAGCAACGGGTGGGTTATCGATGCCAGGTCTTGGTGCCACACCATTCGGCTACCGCTTAGCAGAACAATTTGGCCACTCGATTATTCCAACCCGTGCAGGCCTTGTCCCATTTACACTGCACAAGCCCCTTTTAGAAGCGCTGCAAGTGCTATCAGGGATCTCTGTCGCGGCAACTGTGACAGCGGCTGACGGAACGCTATTTAAAGAAAATATCCTCTTTACTCATCGCGGCCTCTCTGGCCCTGCTATCTTGCAGATTTCTAACTATTGGAACCCTGGAGAGTATGTAAGTATTAACTTACTTCCGACCCTTTCGCTCAGCGATTTTTTAATGGAAGAAAAACAAGAGCACCCGAATCAATCTTTAAAAAACACCCTCGCAAAATTATTACCTAAGCGGTTAATCGAAATCATGCAAGCGCAAGGGCAAATCCCTGAATGCGCCCTAAAGCAATTGAACCACCCACAAGTTGAAGCGCTGCATAACACACTACATGCATGGCAAGTTCAACCTAATGGGACTGAGGGCTACCGTACAGCTGAAGTCACTCTAGGTGGTGTTGATACCCATGAAATATCATCAAAAACAATGGGTTCACTAAAAACAGAAGGGTTGTATTTTATCGGTGAAGTTGTGGATGTGACAGGTTGGTTAGGCGGTTATAACTTCCAATGGGCATGGAGCTCTGCGGCAGCTTGCGCAGAAAGCCTGCCAGTTAACCATAAATAATTTAAGGTTAATAGTTATCCGCAATGTTTTGTTGTTAACATCTTTTTAGGAAAAATCCCTTAATCCATTGAAAAATAATGGTTAATATTTAACTTCATAGAAATCATATAATTGCAGTATTAATTATAAGATATATTATTTTGGTTAAAAATAATGCTTTACAAACGATAGTGATAAGCATTATCATTATCATCACTTCCTCGATATGGTTACTTAGTCACCTATTGTTGGGAGTACGACATTGCTCACATTGCTTCCAGTGTTTACTTTAGCCAGCCTTGTGCTGGCTATTTTTTTATCTGCATCAATTGGTTAATTGACTAAAACTCCCCCCGTCCCTTTCTCCATCCATTTTCTTAACTTATCTCAAATACACTTATTCAAATTTTTTGGATCCTATGGTTAATGGCGGCTACTTTTCTCTCTTAGCGAAACGGTTAAACTGTTTGCAATTGATTTAGAGAGAAGTTCAACCACGGTTGGGTATCCAACTAGGAGATAACACAATGATCTATTTACGCAAAGCAAATGAACGTGGTCATGCTAACCATGGTTGGCTTGATAGCTGGCACACTTTCTCATTCTCTAGCTATTATGATGAAAAATTTATGGGTTTTTCAGCTCTGAGAGTGATTAACGAAGACTTTATTGCCGCAGGCCAAGGCTTTGGTACTCATCCCCATAAAGACATGGAGATTTTGACCTATGTGCTTAATGGTGCCGTCGAGCACAAAGATAGCATGGGCAATATGGAGCAAATTCCAGCGGGTGAATTCCAAATCATGAGTGCAGGTACGGGCATTCGCCACTCAGAATACAACCCAAACAGTGATAAAGAGCTGCATCTTTACCAAATTTGGATCATTCCTGAGAAAACAGGTATTGAGCCACGTTATGAACAAAAACGCTTTAATTCACTTGATGGTAAACAGTTGGTTCTGTCACCAGACGCCCGTGACGGTTCACTGAAAGTGTATCAAGACATGGAATTATGGCGCTGGGCATTGCCTGCAAACGACGTACAAACCCACGAGATCGGCGAAAAACGAGTGGTGTGGATCCAAGTCGTCAAAGGCACCGTTGAAATTAACGGCCAAAAAGCCTCTACCAGTGATGGTTTAGCGATTTGGGAAGAAGCTCGCTTAGCCATCAAGGCAGATGAAGACAGCGAAATTCTGTTATTCGACCTGCCTTCTGCTGAGTAATCACTAACAAAAAAGGCGCTACAACGTAGCGCCTTTCTCTATAACACAAAACGCATTCGCAAATTACAGTTTTGGACCTGCTTTTACTAAAGCAGCACCTGCTGGCGTGTCTGTGTATTTATCGAAGTTATTCACGAAACGGTTCGCTAAATCCTTCGCCTTCTCATCCCACTGCGCTTTATCTGCATAAGTATTACGTGGGTCGAGGATATTGGTATCCACGCCTGGTAATGCTGTAGGGACTTCTAAATCGAAGACTGGCAGCTTAATGGTATCGGCTTTTTCGATGTCGCCACTTAAAATTGCATCAATGATGGCACGGGTATCTTTAATCGAGATACGTTTACCTGTTCCGTTCCAACCTGTGTTCACTAAGTATGCTTTTGCACCCGCAGCTTCCATACGTTTAACTAATACTTCCGCGTATTGTGTTGGGTGCAGTGATAAAAATGCTGCGCCGAAACACGCAGAGAACGTAGGAGTTGGTTCAGTAACACCGCGTTCTGTACCTGCTAATTTCGCAGTAAAACCAGACAGGAAGTGATACTGTGTTTGCTCTGGGGTTAAACGAGAAACAGGTGGTAACACACCAAACGCATCTGCCGTCAGAAAGATAACTTTTGTTGCATGACCTGCTTTAGAAACAGGTTTTACAATGTTTTCAATGTGGTAAATCGGGTAAGAAACACGCGTGTTTTCCGTTTTAGAACCATCATTGAAATCAACGGTACCATCTGCCAATACCATCACGTTTTCAAGTAGTGCATCACGCTTGATTGCGCCGTAGATATCTGGCTCAGCTTCTTTAGACAGGTTGATAGTTTTTGCGTAGCAACCGCCTTCAAAGTTGAATACGCCGTCATCATCCCAACCGTGCTCATCATCACCAATTAACTTACGTTTTGGATCGGTAGACAGCGTAGTTTTACCAGTACCCGATAAACCGAAGAAAATCGCAACATCGCCTTTTTCGCCTACGTTCGCTGAACAGTGCATTGATGCGATGCCTTTTAATGGCAGCAGGTAGTTCATCATTGAGAACATCCCTTTTTTCATTTCGCCGCCGTACCAAGAGCCACCAATTAACTGCATACGCTCAGTTAAGTTGAACGCCACAAAGTTTTCTGAATTCAAACCTTGTGCTTTCCAGTTCGGGTTCGTACATTTTGCACCGTTCATCACGATAAAATCAGGCTCAAAGCCAACTAACTCTTCATCTGATGGGCGGATGAACATGTTTTTAACGAAGTGCGCCTGCCATGCCACTTCCGTAATAAAACGGACTTTCAGACGTGTATCTGCGTTCGCGCCACAGAATGCATCAATGATAAACAAACGTTTGCCAGACAATTGCTCTGTTACAATGTGTTTTAAATCACTCCACACTTCTTGTGACATTGGCTTATTGTCGTTCTTACCTTTACCTTGGTCTGCCCACCATACAGTATCGCGAGTGACATCATCACGAACGATATATTTATCTTTTGGTGAACGACCCGTAAAGATACCTGTATCTACTGCAACCGCACCTAATGTGGTGACCGTGCCGCGTTCATAACCTTCAAGTCCTGGCTTAGTTTCTTCCGTGAATAATAGCTCGTAACTTGGGTTATAAACCACTTCAGCTACATCATGAATACCGTACTTTTCAAGTTCCTTCAGGGTAATGCTTTTAGCGCTCATTATATTGCTCCTGGTAAACATAACTAATCTGCAGATGATCATAATTCTTTACGACTAATTAACAGCGATAGTTATCAAAGAATTGAAAATGTATAATTTTTTTTAATTCATAATGAGACTTAGAGCACGTAATAATGCTTTAAAATTATAAAAAAAAGGTGCAGAATTGCACCCTTGTCACATAATTAGGTTGCTAAATCGTATCAGTGAAGTTGCTGATTTCGCTCATCATTTAACCCTTCAATATCGGATTCAATAAATACGTAGTGTGAGCCACAAAATTCACATTCCATATCAATTTTTCCATCTTTGTGCAAAATATCGATAACATCTTCCTTTGGCAAAGTTGCTAATGTGCTTTCACAACGTTCCCTTGAGCAGGTGCAACGAAACTCCACAGATTGCGGGTCATATAAAGTGACATCTTCTTCATGATAAAGGCGATGTAAAACCTCTTTGACGCCCAGAGTGCTCAGCTCTTGGCCTTTAATAGTTGCCGTCAGTTGTACGAGGTGATCAAAGAAATCGTGGCTGGTGTCATCAGCGGCAGGTAAAACTTGCAGCAACATCCCACCCGCACTCATTTTGCCATCCACTTCACCCACACGAATAAATAAACGCGTTGGCAGCTGCTCTGATTGGCGGAAGTACGCATCAATACTTTCTTCGATGGAGTTGCCTTCAATCGCTACAATCCCTTGGTAACGTTCACCTTGATTAGGCGTTATCGTGATCACCATAAAGCCATCGCCAATCATTTGGTTCAGTGTGCTACCCGCAACAACGGGGCCATCAACACGCGCAACACCTCGCATTTGTTGTAGGTTATTACCGTTAATAACAGCCATTTTAACTGGGCCATCACCTTGAATTTGAACGGTAATATCACCATCAAATTTCAGTGTTGCTGTTAATAAACTGGTAGCGACAAGCAGTTCGCCCAATAAGCCTTTTACTGCAACAGGGTAGTCATGATTTTCTAAAATCTGCTCGTAGGTCTCATCGACACTAATCATTTCTCCACGAACGGAATGCTGTTCAAACAGAAAACGGTGGAGTTGGTCTTGTTTTGACATAATTTCTCTCTATTGCTCGGGCAGTTGCTCAGGCCATCATTCAGATGACTCATGAGAATTCGTTTGTTTAAATTTTAGCAGAGTTCGTCGCTCTTTTTTATCTGGGCGGCGCTCTGGATGGGGCATGGTTAACGCATTCATTTTGCGCGCTAACGCTATTTTTTCACGATGTTCAATACTTTCGGCGGTTTCACGGTAAAGTAATTGTGCTTCGGGCGCACCTCTACGCTGGCTACTGATTTCAAGGATCTCAATCGTTCTCTCATCATTCCCCTGCCTCAGCTTCACTAAAGCATGGAGTTCAACGATTTTTCCAGGCTTAGTTCTTTGTCCATTATAATGAACTTTGCCCCCATCAATCATTTCACGCGCCATGGAACGTGTTTTATAAAAACGCGCAGCCCAAAGCCACTTATCGAGGCGAACAGGTTCTATAGACGATTGATTCATGGTGCCTCCTCACTATCAGTCTGAATCAAACTCAATGAGGCTCCCACCATTTCGGGATAATGCTAATGACGATTGGAAGGGTTATTAGCCTCAAAGCATTTATCGTAATATTGCGTGATATTACGTAATCGCTTCTTATTATTCAAAATACGGAACACAATTAGTGAGCCGTTTAGTAATACACAAAAGATAAGAAACAAGATAAAAAACGCACTACAAACATATTGAGAGACGATATCTTCATTCGGCTCTTCATGTAACACGATATGCAAAGTGCCATTAGCATCTGTCGATAATTTAGTCACAATGCCTTCCACACTAAAGGGAGTATTGCTTAACAAATTCGATAAACGGTGGAGCTCTTTCCAACGTTCCAACTGTGATAATTCATTAAAATTAAAAGATGGCCCTATCATTAAATCCACCAGAGGCTTGTTTTCATCACTCACAAACAATACGCCACCTGGGGAAGGACTATTAATTTTACGCACTTCTTTGTCTATTTCTTTTCTGATAAAGTCATATGTGGTGTCTTCAACGATGTTTTCCAAGGCCTCGGCACTTCCTGCTCGTAATAAAACATGCGCACCACTTAATTTCCCCGATGACGCCTTACTCACTAAGGTCGGCCAATCATCTGTACTACCAAGGTTTGTCAGCGCATTTTTGAGTTTTAGGCAAGCGTTCTCATCATGACACAACTTGTTCGTTTCTATAATAATGGCTGAAAAATCAAAGATAATGTTCATCCCTGATTTCATAATATCGCGCTGTAACCTTGGGTTCACGCCAATAGAATTTTTATCAGGATGTAATTGATTTCTAACTATATTGAGCAAAGATATCGATAGATCAGCAATCTCAGACTGCGGCTCTGTCGACACATTGATGTTATTCCAATAGATGCCAGAGCAATCAAATGGGACAAAATTCGCCTGGTTAGTGTCATCTAAATTCGGTGGACGATAGCACATCCCCTGCCCCTGTGCTGTTAGGGTATCCCCCACATTGAGCTTATGAGAAACAAGCTCCGTCACTTCCGTTACATTAATTTTTTGTGTTCCGCCAAACCAAGCAAAACCCAACTTAATGGGTAGACTCATAGATTGGTATGAAAACACCAACACAATCACCAATAACGCACCAATAAACATCAGGACATTTTTTTTGTAACGCTTGTAAGGGTAATAACGTTCTTCTTCATGTAAAGAGAGGTACTGCCCATGACGAACAACCTCCCCCGTAGGGTAAAAATCAATATTAACGGGTTTATCTGATTCGTATTTTAAATACTCCTCCCAATGCAGAGGGTAATGTAAATCTGTCCCGCTAACGGAAGCACTCGTGGAATATTTTTTATCTAATTCACCATACAATTCCCAACGCTTCGGCTGCCCATAAATACATTGAATATCTTGGTACTTACGAGGGAACATTTTTGAACGAAAGAGCACTAATGTACCAATAATAAAAATCAGTACTGCACTCGCTAACCCCCATCCTTGCAAAATCCGAATCGAAATTAACGTGAGATAACCCAATACAAAACTTAAACAAATCAACCCTGCGCCTAACCACCCCGTGGAGTTGTGTAGACGATGTTCCTCCGCTGTTTCTTGGCGGACACGTAATAATTCTACATTATGTTGTCCACGCTCTCGAATAGCCGCTTCAGGTAAGGTCGTAGTCGATGCTGAGTTACCGAGCCATTCATTACTAAAATCTCGAAGTGAATGGCTATTCATTGAAATAATCAATGGCAGATGATCTGTCTCCACAATCTCCATCACATTTTGTCGCTGTAGATATGGCTCCAACTGTGATGGAAGCTGCACTTCAATCGTATCGATAAAATAACGCCAGCTATTCCCTTGCTCCTGGCGTAAATTAAAACGCGTCACCGAATGACAAACTGTACCAATTGTCGAATTTCGCTTAATTTGCCAAGGACTTTGTGAAGAGGAATTCGAAGCTGTAGCGCAATAATTTAAATACTGAGTGATTGTTTGGTAATCTGAATCAATCATTTTGCGAAAGGAAGGTGAGGCTACCGAAGGTATCTGATAGATGCCAGAATGCCGCCCCCGCCTGAAATACAGGAAGGAAGCCATTATAGTTAGGCTAATAACAATTATAGCCGTTATAATGACATGGTTTAACATTGTTTCCCCAACAGAAAATGAATAAGAAAAGCATAGCAATCCTACTGCCTTCTCAAAATAAGCCGATTCCTATTCTATTTATACTTTTTTCTTTAACTTACAATACGTTGTAAAAAAATCTTTATTTATTTATCTGTGCTACATTTGTGCACGAAGCAAGTTAACAATATTTTATCTACTCGATCATCTCTATCATTTTTTTTTGATATAGGTCATAGTGACATAATGATGCCAACATACTGGCAACACAGAGTAAATTTACCACATAAATAAATGAAACATGCTTTTAGCAAGAGGTTCCACCCATCTTGTTTGGAAATCGTTATGACAGAGCTAAAAAAACCAAAAATCTTGAATATTCAAGATGTTGCTCAATCAAAATTATTCAGTATCCAGTCAGTTGATCTCGAATTTAGCAACGGTGAAAAACGAGTCTATGAAAGAATGCGCCCAGCAAAACGCGAAGCCGTTCTTATTATTCCTATTATTGATGACCACTTAATTCTGATACGCGAATATGCCGTTGGGATTGAAAACTACGAACTCGGTTTCCCTAAAGGGGCTATTGACCCAGGCGAAATTGCGCTAGAAGCAGCACAGCGCGAGCTCAAAGAAGAAGTTGGCTATGGCGCAAACAGCATCATTCAGCTCGCTAAACTGACTATGTCACCATCTTATTTTTCCAGTAAAATGAACATATTAGTAGCACAAGACCTTTATAGCGAAAAGCTTGAAGGCGATGAGCCTGAACCACTGCAACAAGTTAAGTGGCCAATTGCGCGTATGATGGAACTACTGGAACACCCAGACTTCAACGAAGCGAGAAATATTAGCGCACTTTTCTACTTAGAACGTTACTTAAAAAGTAGTAAGTAATACTACTTGTTTTTTGTATTTTATATAAGTCACGTTTTTTTTCTACGCCTATTCTTAGCGTTATCAGCTATTTTACACTCATTTAGTGTTTTTGAGCATAAAAAAACACCCCATGTTTTAATAACAATGGGGTGCTTATCACGATATTACTAAACGTATTTTCTTAGAACAACTCTTGGCTCAAACCGCCTTCTGTTGAAATGGTTGTTCCCACTTCTTGTACAGAATACTCTTTAGGCTCAGTCCCTTCGATAAAATATTCACGGCGTGAAGAGCCTAATTTGCCCGTACGACTGTCAATTGACACAGAGATAACCCCTTTCGGCGGTTTCATCATTTTTACTGGAACACCTGTCAGGATGGATTTCATAAAATCATCCCACATTGGCTGAGCACTTTTCGCACCTGCTTCACCTCGGCCGAGTGTCCGTCTATTATCATCAAACCCGATCCACGCTGATGCCACAACATCCGGACCATAACCCGAGAACCAAGCATCTTTTGAACTATTAGTCGTCCCTGTTTTACCACCAATATCTCGGCGTCCACCTAAATCTCTTGCTGCGCGCCAGCCCGTTCCAGACCAGCCTGGTTCACCATAAATATTCGTCATCATCGCATCTCGAATTAAGAACGCAAGCGGCGTACTAATCACATGAGGCGCGTATTGAGGCTCTGAACTCACATTTTCGTCACCCGAGGTTGCCACTTCCATTGTTGGCTCTTGATTCACAACATTATGGCCTGATTGAGTGACTTCTTCTGTAGATTCATCATCAATCCCTTTTATTTCGATGGTACGTTCTGTGTCACCGTAAATGACTGGAATATTAGTACAATCAGGACATGCTAGCTTAGGATTCGCTTCAAAAATCACTTCATCATTGTGATTTTCAATTTTCAAAATATAGTACGGATCAACAAGATACCCGCCATTGACCATAACCGCATAACCACGCACCATTTGCATTGGTGTAAATGATGGCGCACCCAAGGCTAACGCCTCTGTGCGGTTAATATTTTCACGCGGAAAACCAAAACGCATCAAATAATCAGCTGCGTAATCGACCCCCATGGCGCGCATTGCACGAACCATTACCACGTTTTTTGACTGCCCTAACCCTTGACGTAAACGGATTGGACCATCATAGCGTGGAGGCGAGTTCTTCGGCCGCCAGTCAGAGCCAGCCCCCGCATCCCAACGACTAATAGGCACGTCATTCAGCAAAGAAGATAGTGTAAGGCCTTTATCCATTGCCGCAGTATACAAAAAGGGTTTTATATTCGAGCCCACTTGGCGCAGTGATTGTGTCACGCGGTTAAATTCACTCATATTGAAATCAAAACCGCCGACTAATGCGATAATCGCACCATCATTAGGGTTAAGTGCAACAAAAGCAGCGTTTACATCAGGAACTTGCCCCAGCCACCAATTATCTTTCACTTTACGAACCCAAATTTGCTCACCCACTTGAACAACCGCATTCACCGCTCTTGGGGATGCGCCTTGTTGTGTATCAGAAATAAATTTACGCGCCCAGCGTACACCGGTCATCGTAATATCAATTTTTGAGCCATCTGCTAACATAACATTCGCTTCAGAACCCGTTGCGGATAGCACGACCCCAGGCATAAGCGGCCCGTAAACAGGGGATTTCTTCAGCTTTTCAATAATTTTTTCAGCTGCCCATGCCATTTCAGTGGGCTTCCACAGCACTTCTGCTGGGCCACGGTAACCATGGCGAGTATCGTAATCGATCAAGTTATTGCGAACAGCATCAGTTGCAGCTTCCTGATCTTTGCGGATCACCGTGGTATACACTTTGTAACCGTCGGTATACGCATCTTCACCGTATTTATCATACAGCGTTTGGCGAGCCATTTCGGCAAGATAAGGTGCAGAAAAATCAATCTTTGGCGCATGATAAGACGCCACAATTTTTTCGTTTCTCGCTTGCTCATACTGGTCTCTCGTAATGTACTTTTCTTCCAACATACGAGAAAGCACGACATTACGACGATTGACGGCACGATCATAAGAATATAATGGGTTAAATGTTGAGGGTGCTTTTGGTAGCCCTGCAATCATGGCCATTTCGCTCAATGTGAGCTCATCCACTGTTTTCCCGAAATAAACGTAAGCCGCAGCCCCAACGCCATAAGCACGGTTACCCAAATAAATTTTATTTAGGTACAACTCCATAATCTCATCTTTCGAAAAAAGCTGTTCGATGCGAATCGCTAAGAATGCTTCTTTGGCTTTACGCATTAAGGTTTTTTCGGGGCTTAAATAGAAGTTTCTCGCCAGCTGCTGAGTAATGGTACTCGCACCTTGTGACGCATGACCAGATGACGCCATCACTGATACCGCACGGAAAATACCAATCGGGTCAATACCGTGATGTTCATAAAAACGGCTATCTTCTGTCGCGATAAACGCTTTCACCATTAATGGTGGAATTTCCGCTAATGGGAGTGGAATCCGACGTTTTTCACCGTATTGGGCAATCAACTCGTTATCAGCGCTGTATACCTGCATTGGAATTTGCAGACGAATGTCTTTCATCGTTGCAACATCAGGTAGCTCACCTTCGACATATTTATACATGCCATAAATCGAGGCGGTTCCCAAAAAAATGCAACAGAAAACAAGAATAAAAAAATATTTTACGAACTTCACCGGAAAATTCCCATGCTCGGCTAACAAGAGGGTTTAGATATCACTAACGCATAGTATAAAGCTTATACAGCACAATAGAAAACGTAATTTAACCGTTAATGATAAGGAAATTAACTATGTACACATCAAAATGGAACATTGGGATCGATATCTATCAAAATAAAATTCAATTAGTTGCCACAAAACAACGCCGTAAATACTGGTCTTTATGTGAATGTTGGCAACAGCAACTCCCTTTCGAAATAACTGAGAGTTCAGATCCAGAACAACACCAAATTCTACTGAAAGTTTTAACGCAGTGGCGTCAGAAATTACCGAAAAACTGTACCGTTTCTATCGCCTTGCCCGCTGTTCGTACGTTAAAACAGCAACTGTCATTGCCGAACCAAGTCCATCTGCAACAGCCTGAACTAAGCTGGTATCTGCAATCTCAAGCTAAAAAATGCTTTCCAATGAATGTTCATGAGCTCGCCATTGACTATCGCGTGATCAATCAACACGTTTACCTTAATGGGGCTCGAAAAGCTGATATCACCTTTTGGCAAAACTTATTAACACAAAGTGGATTTAATTTACTGGCAATTGATGTCGCCCCTGTCGCATTACGTTATGTTGCTCGCCATTGCCAGTTACCTGATGATGCATGGTTAGTTCATTATAGGCAAGGTGAATGGTTATGGTCAGGGCCCATTAGCCTACCTACAAATTATAATCATGTTCTAGATAATGAAATCACCTCCCTTTCACAGCTTTTACCTCATCTGAACGCAGAAAGTCACGCCTCAACTTTGCCTGTTTACCTCATTACCGATCATCCAAATATAGACCAACCACTCGATATCACAAATCCACAAACCGACCATGACTGCCATGCTCAATGGCAATCATACAGATGGGAATTACGACAAGCCTTTCAACACCATAATCTAAAACTGCCACGCCAATTAGGGGACTTTGTGATCGCAGCTGGGCTGGCGCTACGCCATGGGGATATTTAAGACATGAAAAACACAAATCTATACCAAGTCAATTTTTTACCTTGGCGGCAACAAAAAATAATGAAAAAAAAACGTGAGTTTATTCTTTTCACTAGCGCACTGTGCTGCTCCACACTTACTGCTTGTTGTTTTTTATATATATTTCAACAAATTAACATTAATAACAAACAAGTTTCACTATATAGCACACAAGAAAAAAGCCAGCAAATCCAGCAATTAAGCCTGAAGATAGCGCATCAACAGGCTCAATTAAACCAGCTAATGGAAAAACAAAACAAATATAAAGTCATCGAACAAAACAACCGTGCACTACTGGTTTTACTGCGTAGCTTACCAACGATAACGCCGTCAAAAAGCTGGCTGACCTCTTTTCAGCTAATTAATGATCAACTTAATATCAAAGCTAATAGCTATGACTTTCAAAATATGGCTCTTTTTAGCCAACAACTGGAAAACCAAAAAAATTTAAGTGAAATTCAATTAAAACAACTCAGCCGAAATCAGCAATTAAATAGTCTGCACATTTCAGCAAAACATCAAGGAGAGGCAAATGAATGAAACATTCCATGCCTTTTGGTATCGCTCTTTTTGGCGACAAACCTTACCCGTTGTTGTCTTTATTGGGTTGTTTCTATTTGCGGGCTATTTTATTTATTGGGAAAAGTCTTCAATACAACTTATTGAATTAGAAAATGAAATAACTCATTTATCTGACTACATTCAAAAGGAAGAACAACGAATTCAACAACTGCCTGCACTCTATCAGTTGGCACAACAAATTGAAAATATTGAAAAACACACTGTGTTTGATAACCGCCCTCTAGCACTATTTTCGCATTTTAATGCACTCATGAGTCAGTCCGCCGTTACACTCAATAAGCTTCAACCTATAAATAACAACGAAGGTTATTTTATGGAAATACAAGGCAGCTTCACCGATATCTATCATTTTATTCAAAAGCTGATTTCCTCGCCCTCTCCCCATAAATGGCACTACTCAGAGGTCACCCTTAACCCGAAAAAAAATTTATTGGTTGCTTCAATGACACTGTCATCAATAATTCATTTAACCACTATCAAGGATGAAAATGGCCATGAATAACACCTTAATCCCCGCTGTAAGGCTAATAACTGTTTTTTTGATATTCATGTTTAGCTCTGCTGTTGCAGAGCAAATTCGCGACCCTTTTGTCCCACTATTGCCAATTGAGGAAAATATTTCCCCTCAAGCCACCAAACATTCTTTACCTTTAGAGACCAATAACGAGGTTTGGATTGAGAAAATTTTCAAATTAGTCTCAATAAAAGCGCAAGAGGTTCACCAATTACTAAAACAGCCCGAGATAGCTTTATTGTCAAAAAACGCAACCATTCATCACGAAGCGACAACAAATAGCGTGATCATCAAAGATAGCCAAGAACGCCTCACACTCATTGAAGAATGGATAAAACAAAAAGATTTACCTCAACAACAAGTTCAGATCACCGCGCATATTATTAGCAGTAGTAAAACGGCACTACAGGAGTTAGGCCTTGAATGGGGATTACTTGCAGGCAATACAACACACAGCCGGCTTAATCGCTATAATCGCTACCACTTTGCACCTGGGCAATTTTCATTTAACGTCTTAAAACTAAGCGAAGGTTTACTTGAAATGAAGCTCAATGCGTTAGAAAAAGAAAATTTATTATCTATTATTGCCAGCCCACGTCTCATGGCTTCACACCAAAAAGCCGCTAGCATCCAGCAAGGCACCGAAATCCCTTATGTCACCAGTAGTGAAAAGAAGACCCATGTACAATTTAAGGATGCTGTCTTAGGTATGGATGTAACACCCACGATTATCCGTGATGAAAAAGTAGAGTTGAACCTAAAAATTAGCCATAACTCGCCAGATACCGCGCTCACTAGCAGTCAAAATCACCATTTAGCGATAAACAAACAAGAAATCGCCACCTCAGTCACCATTAAAAATAATGAAACCCTAATATTGGGTGGAATTTTTCAGCAAAAACAAGAAACAACACAAACGGGTCTGCCCTTCCTTTCTCATGTCCCTCTTTTAGGAGCATTGTTTACAAATAGCGCAGAACATATCGACAGACGGGTTCTTGTCGTTTTTATTACACCAAAACTTATCAATATTTAGTATGAGTAAAATAACATCTATACTTCAATTAGTTGAATAGACAATAAGTCAAAGTGCACAAAAAAAAACTTTTTTTATGCCATAAACCTACCGGATAAATTTGACGCTGACGTCGTTTTAGCATACAAGGTTATCCATTGAATGTTCTAACTATCCTTAGATTAAAGAACAAGCTGTCAGTCGCTTATAAAACAGCCACAATAATTTTGCTCTACAATTAACAGAAATTATATGCACCTAATGGTATTCTAAATCTGTTAAAGACCATGCTAAACAATGCATTAGGCAATAACGACGGCTCAAATATAGAAACCTGTAATTGAAAATGTGGCACTTTGTTCGCTTAGTGCCACATTTATATAGTTGCAATCCTAGTTGATGTGTTGAGATAATTTTCCTATCTGATCTCACATCATCACTAATGAGGTTTCAGTTTAGGTCCCGCTGCTAATTTTTTATTGGCGGGGCGGGTTCATTAACGAATAATCGTAGTAATACCAAAAAACATGGCAGAGAAACGCAATATCTTTCTGGTTGGACCGATGGGCGCTGGCAAAAGCACTATTGGCCGTCAGTTGGCACAACAGCTTAATATGGAGTTTTTCGACTCTGATCACGAGATAGAAAAACGCACCGGCGCGGATGTCGGCTGGGTATTCGACCTTGAAGGCGAAGAAGGCTTTCGTGATCGCGAAGAAAAAATCATCAATGAACTCACAGAGAAACAAGGCATTGTATTAGCGACAGGTGGCGGTTCTGTTAAGTCTAAAGAAACCCGTAACCGTTTATCCGCTCGCGGTGTCGTTGTCTATCTCGAAACCACAATTGAGAAGCAACTTTCTCGTACACAACGTGATAAAAAACGACCACTGCTACAGGTTGATGAACCTGCGCGTGAAGTACTCGAGAAATTGGCTGACGAACGCAACCCTATGTATGAAGAAATCGCAGATATTACTATTCATACGGATGAACAAAGCGCCAAAGTCGTTGCTAGCCAAATCATCGAAATGTTAGAAAAAAACTAATTTATCATCGTGTTATTTTGTCAGTAATGAATTCAAGGTAGAACAAGATGGAAAAGGTCACCGTTACGCTGGACGAACGCAGTTATCCAATCAATATTGCCCCTGGGTTATATAACCAAACAGGTGCATTTTGGCCATTAGCTGCAGGTCAACGAGCAATGATAGTGACAAACGAAACACTGGCACCCATTTATCTTGAGAAGATAAAACGTGTTCTAGAGGCTTCTGGTGTCAAAGTGGATTCCATCACCCTACCCGATGGCGAACAGTATAAATCATTGTTTATTATGAATGATGTATTTACTGCATTACTGGAAAAACACCATAACCGCGATACTACCCTCATCGCTCTTGGTGGGGGCGTTATCGGTGATTTGACAGGTTTCGCTGCTGCAAGCTATCAACGTGGTGTTCGCTTTATTCAGGTTCCAACGACATTGCTATCTCAAGTAGATTCTTCTGTCGGCGGTAAAACCGCAGTCAATCATCCATTAGGGAAAAATATGATTGGGGCATTTTACCAGCCTGCCTCTGTTGTCATCGACCTCGATTGCTTAAAAACACTCCCACCAAGAGAGCTAGCTTCTGGCCTCGCTGAAGTCATTAAATATGGCATCATCCTTGATGGTGAATTTTTCACTTGGTTGGAAAACAATATTGATTCACTGGTTGCTCTGGATAACCAAGCAATGGCTTACTGTATCCGCCGTTGCTGTGAACTCAAAGCACAAGTTGTGGCTGCCGATGAAAAAGAAACCAGTGGCCTTAGAGCATTACTTAACCTAGGCCATACCTTCGGCCATGCTATCGAAGCACATATGGGGTACGGTGTCTGGTTACATGGTGAAGCCGTCGCTGCGGGAATGGTCATGGCGGCTAAAACCGCTGAATTGATTGGCCAATTAACGCCAGCACAAACACAACGCGTTATTACACTGTTAGAACGCGCCTCACTCCCAGTCAAAGGCCCTTCACAAATGAAGCCGGATGATTACCTACCGCATATGATGCGTGATAAAAAAGTGATGGGGGGAAAATTACACTTAATCCTACCAACCACTATCGGGCACTCAGAAATGCGTTCAGATCTTGATTCGCAAACGGTAATTGCCGCAATAACATCCTGTTCACCATAAAATTATGACAAAATGGCCTTGTGCATCGCCAAAAACAAAGAAAATGCCTAATTTATACTGGTGTTTTAAAATGTTACTGGTAGATGCAGTTCAAAGTCGTTAAATTATACAGTATGCCTACGCCTCTACACGAACTTCAAAAAAGCATACAAAAAATACCATTCGGGTTAGTATGGTATCGTGAAAGAATCTATGCTTTAAAAGTGAGCAATAAAGCTCTATTTGGTCGTTATAGGTTGTACTGATAAGAGACATTTTATCTCTACTATGGGCAAATTTTATTCGGGAGAGGAAAATGGACGAATTTAAACCAGATAACCAGCCACAAGGTCAAAATGACCTTAGGCCAGATACATCAGATAGGCCAACAGGGCGTTCTCGTCAATCGACGGCTGTAAAACCAAAAATTGCCTTATCACGCCAGCACATCATGATTGGTGTCGGTGTACTTGTTTTATTACTACTGATTATTGCCATCAGTTCTGCATTAAAAGCCCCGACAGAACACGAACGTCAGCAAACAACCAGTAATAATAGTGGGCAAAACATTGATTTATCGGGTTCTTCCTCGTTGACTAATTCTCAAGGTCAAACCCAACAAGGACAAGCCCAAGAAATTACGGGTTCACAAATCACACCAACCCCAACCCAAGGTGAGCGCCAAACGCAGCCAAATGGTTTAGGTGAGCGAATCGAAATTCCAGGTGATGTTGTTGACGCCTTAAACCAAGGCCAGGTCTCTACACCAGACACAACGCAGCCACAGAATGTGACACCACTGAACCCACCTGTTATGAAGCCTGTTGAGCAACAGCCAACGGTAAAACCAGTGGCACCAGAAAGAACACCGCCTAAAACGGTAGAGCCGAAACAACCCGCTCAACCGAAGCAACCTACAAAAGCCGCTGCAACGACCAATAATCAAAGCAGTAATGTTATGTCTGCACCTGCTGGAAGCTATACGCTTCAATTAAGTAGCGCCAGCCGTTCAGACACATTGGAAGCTTTTGCAAAAGAAAACAAACTTGCCAACTACAAAGTTTATAAAACTATTCGTAATGGGCAAACTTGGTATGTTCTTATTCACGGTAACTATAATTCAGTCACTGACGCAAAAAATGCAATAGGGACATTACCTGCTGCTGTTCAAGCGAAAAAACCGTGGGTGAGAAATATGAAACAAGTCAAACAGGATCAAAAATAACAACGTTTTCCCCCGGGCGCATTATGTTGTCCTGACAGAGTAGAAATGCAGTTACTCTAAACGATTGTAATAATAAGACGGCATGAAAAAAAAACGCGCTTTTTTAAAATGGGCTGGGGGTAAATACCCCCTAGTGGAAGAAATTAAAAAACACCTTCCACTAGGCGATTGCTTAATTGAGCCTTTTGTTGGTGCAGGGTCAGTGTTTTTGAATACCAGTTATAATTCATACATACTGGCAGACATCAACAGTGACCTCATCAATCTCTATAATACAGTTAAACACCGAACTGACTTTTTTATTGAAGAAGCCCAGCGCATCTTCACACCTGAATTTAATACCTCAGAACAGTATTATTTGATGCGCGAAGCGTTTAATAACTCCGATGATACGGAAAAGCGCAGCGTGCTTTTTTTATACTTAAATCGCCACTGTTATAATGGTTTGTGCCGTTATAATTCAAAGGGTGAATTTAACGTGCCTTTTGGCCGCTATAAAAAACCCTACTTCCCCAAAGAAGAACTTTTGTGGTTTGCCGAAAAAGCGCAACAAGCCACCTTTATCACCCAGCACTATGGTGAAACCTTGTTAAATGCAAGGGAGGGCTCCGTCATATATTGCGATCCCCCTTATGCACCACTGTCTGAGACCGCTAATTTTACGGCTTACCACACCAATTCATTTAGTGCGCTAGAACAACAAAATTTGGCGATTTTGGCACATAAACTATCAACAGAAAGCAAAATCCCTGTGTTGATATCAAATCATGATACCCCCTCAACCAGAGAGTGGTATCATCAAGCTCAATTGCATATTGTTAAAGTACGTCGCACCATTAGTAGAAATATATTAAACCGTAGTAAAGTCAATGAATTACTGGCTTTATATACGAATGAACTTAATAGCCTTTCTCCTAGAAAAACGAATAAGAAAAAAACGCAACAACCTGTACCTAGCGCTGAATGGCTCTCAGATAACGACTAATACTCGGAGACAATAATGAAAAACTTCCTCATTGCCCCATCTATTTTATCTGCTGACTTTGCCCGTTTAGGCGAAGATACCGCCAAGGTTCTCGCGGCAGGTGCAGATATCGTGCATTTTGATGTTATGGATAACCATTATGTTCCTAATCTGACTTTTGGTGCGCCGATTTGTAAGGCATTGCGTGATTACGGTATTACCGCACCAATTGATGTGCATTTGATGGTAAAACCTGTCGACAGAATCATTCCTGATTTCGCAAAAGCAGGAGCAACACACATTAGCTTTCACCCTGAAGCCAGCGATCACGTTGACCGTTCATTGCAATTAATCAGAGAAAGCGGCTGTACAGCGGGCCTGGTATTTAATCCAGCAACCCCTCTGAGCTACCTTGATTATGTAATGGACAAAGTAGACATGATTTTACTGATGTCGGTTAACCCGGGCTTTGGTGGCCAATCCTTTATCCCACAAACCCTCAATAAATTGCGCCAAGTCCGTAAATTAATTGATGAAAGTGGTTATGATATTCGTTTGGAAGTCGATGGCGGAGTGAAAGTGAATAATATCGCAGAGATTGCCGCAGCGGGTGCCGACACGTTTGTCGCAGGCTCGGCTATTTTCGATCAACCAGATTACAAAACCGTTATCGATGCAATGCGTGTTGAATTACAAAAGGTATCTCAATGACTCAAGTTGTATTAGAGAATATCAAAGCCGTTGCTTTCGATTTAGATGGAACCCTTGTTGACAGTGCAGGTGGCTTAGCAGAAGCCATCGACAACATGCTAAACGATTTTGGTTTCCCCCCTGCGGGCAAAGAACGCGTCTCAGTTTGGGTTGGTAATGGTGTCGATGTCTTAGTTGAACGGGCGCTCACTTGGGCTAATGCCACCATCACCCCTGATTTGCAAAAACAAGCTCGCCAAAGCTTTGATAAATATTATGCCGTGTCTGTCACAACAGGCAGCGAGTTGTTTCCTGAAGTCAGAGAAACGCTCGAACAGTTGGCAAAACATGGGCTACCAATGGGAATTGTGACAAACAAAGCAACTCCCTTCATTGCCCCACTGCTAAAAAAACTGAATATCGACCACTATTTCTCCCTTGTGCTAGGCAGCGATGATGTTAAAGCCTTAAAACCGCACCCTGCTCCCCTTTATTTAACAATGGGGATTTTCGGTTTACGCAAAGAAGAATTGCTTTTTGTCGGTGATTCCCGTAATGATATTATCGCAGCGCGAAACGCTGAATGCCCGTGTGTCGGTCTGACCTACGGTTATAACTATGGTGAATCTATTGCATTGACTGAACCTGACTGCGTGTTAACCCATTTTTCAGGCCTATTACCTGCAATCGGTTTATCTGAAATAAAATAAGCAAGGACATAATTTAAAATGAGCACTCCCACTGAAAAACTAAAGCAATCCCAGAAACCTATCGTATTCAGCGGCGCACAGCCTTCCGGTGAATTAACCATCGGTAACTACATGGGTGCATTACGTCAGTGGGTACAGATGCAAGATGATTTTGACTGCATTTACTGTATCGTTGACCAACACGCAATCACCGTTCGCCAAGACCCAGTCGAACTGCGTAAAAGAACCCTCGATACCCTTGCGCTCTATTTAGCCTGTGGCATTGACCCGAAAAAAAGTACTATTTTCGTGCAGTCCCATGTGCCACAACACGCACAGCTCAGCTGGGCACTGAATTGCTACACTTATTTCGGCGAATTAAGCCGTATGACGCAGTTCAAAGACAAATCAGCGCGCCATGCCGAAAACATCAACGCAGGTTTATTTGATTACCCCGTCTTGATGGCGGCGGACATTTTGATTTACCAAACTAATCAAGTACCTGTTGGTATCGACCAGAAACAGCACCTCGAACTGAGCCGCGATATCGCACAGCGTTTCAATGCCATTTATGGTGATATTTTCACAGTTCCAGATCCGTTCATCCCAACAGGTGGCGGTGCACGTGTCATGGCACTGCAAGATCCCACCAAGAAAATGTCCAAGTCTGATGACAACCGCAATAACGTCATTGCACTACTTGAAGACCCAAAATCGGTTGTGAAGAAAATCAAACGTGCCATGACAGACTCTGAAGAGCCGCCTCGCATTCGTTATGATTTAGAAAACAAACCTGGTGTTTCCAACTTGCTGGATATCATGGCTGGTGTGACAGGTAAGAAAATTGCAGAATTAGAGGCAGAATTTGAAGGTCAAATGTACGGTCATCTTAAAGGTGCCGTTGCAGAAGCGGTATCTGAGATGCTGACAGGCTTACAGGCGCGTTACCATGAGTTCCGTGATAACGAAGCATTGCTGAACCAAATTATGGATGAAGGTGCCACCAAAGCCGCTGCTCGTGCACAGGAAACCTTGGACAAAGTGTACGAAGCGATTGGCTTTGTAAAACGTCCTCAGCTGTAGTATTCACCGTTTAAATCGGGATCAATGGGGGAAACTATTCCCCCATGTTTATAAGCGCATTAAATACATCATTAGATATTTATGAAATTAATGATGTGCTTATTACACAACTTCGACAGATTAAAGGTCGAATACAATTGCAAATAGCCCGCCTTTATCATTCATAAAGGCGGGCTGATTTAATTTTGTGAGCTAAATATGGGTGTCATCGCGCACTAACGTTCTGAATCTAATTGTTCATTATTTTTCAAAACGTCCTGCGCTTTGCTGTAGCTTTCGATCAGCAATTGATAAGCAGGGAAAATTTGTGTGTACGCCATCGCCCATTCCGCCGCGTCTTCACGGTTCCAAGTTCTTTGCAACTCAGATGCAACTGCCGCCGTATCCATCGGTACTACACCTGCTTGAACCACGCGCGCTAACGTAATTTCTTGCGCCATTTTGCTGTAAGTGCCTGATGCATCAATCACAACAAAAACTTGATAGCCATCCATCACTGCACTAATAGCAGGGAAAGCCATACAAACACTGGTGATGGTGCCTGCAATTATCAGCTGTTTTTTGCCTGTCGCTTTCACAGCTGCAACAAATTCAGGGTTGTCCCACGCATTGATTTCACCACGACGCGCAATATATTGGGCATGTGGTGCATTTTGGTGAATTTCAGGGATCAGAGGACCATTTGGGCCTTGTGGTACAGAAGCCGTAGTAATCACTGGAATTTTTGCCAGTGAAGCCATTTTGGCAAGAACCGCGGCGCGAGCACGCAATTCAGTCATCGGCATATCACCGACAGTTTGAAAAAGCCCGCTTTGGTGATCAATTAATAACATCACTGCATCATCTGGGTTAATAACAGGACGCTGACCATTAAAATTCGCTGGAATACTCATAATAAAGCCTCTCAATCGATGAAGTAAGAAATCTATTTAGAATGAAAAATAGAACGATACTCGCTCTTTTTTCGTGTTATTTAGATTAATTCATCGATTTTAGGCTGAGTAGTCCGAGTTTTGATAAACACTATTCTATAAATAGAACAATACCCCTAACCCTAATTGTTCCTTTATTAGAACAATGAAACCTATTTTTGCTACTACTCGACGTTTTACCACTGCTTTATGATTGGCTCATCAAAACAGAATTAGGAGTCTCACCATGAAAAAAATTATTGGCATCTATCAATCTCCACGGAGCCATTGGGTTGGTGATGGTTTCCCTGTTCGCTCAATGTTTAGCTACAGCAACCACGGGAAATACCTAAACCCTTTCTTACTACTCGATAGAGCAGGGCCATTTGCATTCCCAAGCTCAGATGCCGCGAATCGTGGCGTCGGTGAACACCCACACCGTGGGTTTGAAACGGTCACGATTGTCTATGATGGGGAAGTCGCTCACCACGATTCTACGGGGGAAGGTGGCGTCATTGGCCCAGGGGATGTTCAGTGGATGACGGCAGCATCGGGTATTTTGCACCAAGAATACCAGTCTGATGACTTTATGAAAAAAGGCGGTACCCTTGATATGGTGCAATTGTGGGTCAATTTGCCTGCAAAAGACAAATCTGCCGCACCTGGCTACCAGCTACTGGAAAGCCAAACGATGCCGAACGTCACGCTGCCCAATGACGCAGGCACACTGCGCGTTATCGCAGGGGATTACTTAGGTCATAAAGGGGCAGCAAAAACCTTTACCCCATTAGATGTCTGGGATTTACAGCTCAATAAAGGCAAAACAGTTGGTATTCAGACTAAATCTGGTCGTAATGTAGGATTAGTGATGCTACGTGGCTCTATATTTGTTGATGGGCGTTCTGCCTTAAATGAAGGCGAGCTGATGATCCTTGATGATACGCAGAGCAACATTGTGTTAGAAGCAACAGAAGACGCATTGGTGTTGCTATTAAGCGGCGACCCTATTGATGAACCTGTTGTTGGTTATGGCCCATTTGTTATGAATAGCATGGAAGAAATTAATGAAGCGGTAAATGACTTCAACAGTGGTAAATTTGGTCGTATTCCTGAAACGCAATAAATAACGCATTATCCCTCGGTAGCACTAGGCTATCGGGGGATTTTTATTTCACTAACGGTGAAATATTATCTGCTAAATAATTTAATAATAGTTGGATTGATGGCAGTAACCCTTTACGTGACGGATAAACCGCATGAATAATATCTTCAGGGAAACGCCATTCAGGCAACACTTCCACCAGCTCCCCCGACGCAATTTCCTGTTCCACCACCCCATAAGGTAATCTCGCAATACCAACACCTTTCAACGCCGCACGGTACAAGGTCAACACGTCAGTTGTGGCCAATTTAGGGGTGAAATGCTGCGTAAAGCTGAGATCATCGCTATTATTTAAGGTCAGTGTGTAATTCTGTGAATGTTCTGTATTCGCCAAAATAGGGTAATCCACCAGCTTTTCAGGCTCAACGGGTGCACCTTGCTCTGCAAATAATTGTGGGCTAGCCACCAATATTCGCCGTGAATACCCCAATACTTTCATCATTAGTCCTGAATCATCTAACGGTAATGAACGCACGCGAAGGGCTAAATCCAGCCCTTCACTAATGACATCGACGGGGCGGTTAACGGCTAAAATCTGTATATCGATATCAGGGTATTGCACCATAAAATCAATAAGTAATTCGTTGAGATAAACTTGTAATAACGCAACTGGGCACGATAGCTTTATCGTGCCTTTAGGGTGTGACTGAACAGAACAAATCAATTCATGGGCAACTTCCGCTTCATCCACCACATTTTTACACTGTTGATAAAAAACTTGCCCCACTTCCGTGACATGAAACTGGCGAGTAGACCGGTAAATTAATGAAACATTGAGCTTTTGTTCTAAATCGGCAATACGTCGGCTCAGCTTGGATTTTGGGATCCCTAATGCTAAACCTGCTTGGGAAAAGCCGCCATGTTCGACCACTTTGACGTAGTAATAGAGGTCATTTAAATCATATTGCATCTTACTTTCCCCAATCCTCTTGCGATGTCATTTCGTTATCTTACTCAAAACACAGGAAACGTCACTCTTTTCTGCCCTGCAAACAAAACAAATAGTCTGGTCAGCAAAACAACTAAATCCCTTAAATAAAGCTAAATAAATTACAGTGATAGATTCGCTATGGAGGTTTGTATGTACCGCGCACTTTGGACATTGCTTAGTCCCTACCGCTCAATTTTACTGGTTGCTGTGATTTTACAAGCCATCGCAGGTCTTTGCTCTCTCATACCATGGGTAGCCATCAGCCAAATTGCCGTATCACCCGTTCATCAATATATCCACTGGGTCATTATCGCCTGCATTGGGGGAATAAGCTGGTTAATTTGCCAAACGCTCGCCATGTACCTCACTCACCAAACAGATAACCGTTTGTGCCACCAGCTTCAATTACAACTAATTGATAAAATAGGAAAATTACCCTTAAATCACTTCACCCAGCAAGGGAGAGAGGGTATTTCACAGGTGATTGACCGTGATGTGCGCTATCTCCACCAATTAACGGCTCACGCGCCTGCCGATCTCACCAAACTGATGATCGTACCCGTTGTTGCCATACTCATTTTGCTCTGGCAAAACGTATTACTCACACTTTTTTGCCTTACCCCTTTAGTTGCCGCAGTTTTTTTGTTCCGCGCAATGCAAGCACCACGCTACCAACACTTATATACCGCTCGCAATGAAACCATAAGGCACCTCTATAGCCAATATGCTGAATTAGCCGATAACCCTTTACTCGCTAGGCAATACCCAAACCAAGGAATACAAAAACGAGCATCACTCGCACTGAAAGATTTTGAAACCGCTTTTATGCGTTGGATTGGTAAAATTGGTGCATTAAGTTCACTCACCCAAATCGGTATCAGTGCCACCTTACTGTCTTTCTGGGTTGTTTTGGGGGCGATATTGCTTCCCAGCCTCATTTCACTCGCGCAAGTTATTCTATTTATTTTATTAATACAAAGCATAGCTACACCCGTTGCAGCTATGGGGCACGGTGCTGATGCATTAAACCTTGCGGTCAGTGCCTCACAACGTATTGAAAAATTATTGAATGAGCCTGAAATGCACTACGGCAAAAAAACGCTCGATACTATAGCTTGCCACCTCCAACTGACTCAAGTTAGCGTTGTACTTAGTGACAAAACCCTTTTATCTCAAGTTGATATCGATATTGCTAATGGTGAACTCATCATAATAGTCGGGCCTTCGGGTGCAGGAAAAAGTACATTATTACAGCTCATGGCTCGTTTTTTAGACCCTTCACAAGGTACTGTTTTATTTAACCAAATACCGTTACCTGAACTCTCGTTAACCGCGTTAAATCAACAAGTTGCCATTGTAATGCAAAACCCGCAGCCAATGCCCTGCTCACTAAGGGAAAACTTACAGCTTTTCGCCCCTCACGCCACAGAAAGTGACATGAACCACTACCTTGAAGCCCTCAATTTATTGCCGCTGGTGCAACAATCCCCTAAAGGCCTCGATAGTGTGATTGGAAAAGAGATGCTGTTATCGGGAGGAGAATCTCAGCGGCTCGCCATTGCCCGAGCTTTATTATCTCCTGCACCATTATTGCTGTTCGATGAACCCACCTCTGCATTAGACCCACAAAATGCTCAACGAGTATTGTCACTACTGCAATCTGACGCGAGAACTTGCGTATTAGTGACTCATCATCTAGGCAGCTTAAACCTCGCTAATCGAGTCTTGCTACTGAAAGAAGGCCAGCTAATTGCCCAAGGTACCCACGAAGACTTAGCAAATACATCAATGGATTATCAGCAATTACTGCGTGCTTTGGAGGAAAACCATGCTTAAATCCTTATTGTATACGGTGCGCAGCGCCATTTTTTGGATGGTATTTGCGGCTATTTTAGATGGGATCTGCGGGTTATTACTGGTATATGTTATTTTCAGTTGGTCATCAGACATCATAGTACCGACGACTTTACTGACGGTATGCAGTCTGATGTCCGTCATGATCACCTTTATTGCCATCCAAAAAGGCTATTTAGCGGGGGGATTAGTGATGCGCTACCTTGCTAACGCGTTAATTCGCCACTTACCCTTGTCATTACAGCCAATAAAAAATGTCAATCACCTAGTGGCTGGGCCTGTTTCACACATTATGTCAGTTCCCGCTCATTTATTGCACCCCATAATTAGCGGACTAATCACGCCATTTACTGTCGTATTAGGCGTATTTCTCTACCAACCTATTTTTGGATGCATACTTTTATTTGTTGGGTTGGTTTTATTATTTACCTTACGCCTTTGCGGACAAAAAATGGCTTTTTTTGAGCAACAAACCCATGCATCTGAACAAGATGTTATTCGCCAACTCGACCAATTTGCGCTCCACCAGCCGCTAATCCGGCGAGCTGGGGTAAGCCAGATACAGCACCAACAACTCACCTGTGCATTAACGTCACAGTACCAAACACAAAAACAATTACAGCGCCAAAGTTTGCCATTCCATTTACTCTTTTCAGGCACTATACAAATCATTTTTATCGCTTTATTTTATTTAGGTATTCAAAAAATGAACCAGGGTGACATGCCATTGAGCTTATGGTTAGCTGGGATGGTGTTATTAGCACGGTTTATTGAACCTCTTTGGCTTCTTTCGCATTTAAATCAATCAGTAAGACAAGCAAAACAATCGATTAAACAGGTCGAATCCGCATTGATTACCCCTGAATTAACGTTCCCCTATCGAGCCCCTGCACCTGAAAGTAACGATATCCGTTGCCAACAATTATCTTTCTATAATGATGAAAAGAAACGAATTTTAAATAATCTTACTGTCAATTTTACTCATAATACTTTCACAGCCATCGTTGGCCCATCTGGCGCAGGGAAAAGCACACTCTTAAGCTTACTCGCTCGTCTGCAAGATCCGACTCAGGGTGCTGTCAGTTACGGTAATAAAAACCTGATGGAGTTATCCCAAGAAGCATTATGTTCAAAGCGGGGGGTTTTATTGCAAAACAGCGCGCTATTTCGCGGTAATGTACGCCAAAACCTAACATTAGAAGAGCCTAATATTGATGACCGAGAGGTTAACACTCTGCTTTCACTGTTAAATTTTGAGGATATTCCTGATTTTTTAAACCGAGACGTCGGCGCGAGTGGTATGGCACTTTCAGGTGGGCAAAAACAGCGCCTATGTATTGCACGGCTACTTCTTCGCCATCCAGACATCATTTTAATGGATGAACCAACAGCAAGCCTTGATAACATCAATACTGCGTCAGTGATTGAACTCATTACTCAGGCCACACAACAAACACGTATTGTCGTCACCCATCACCCTCACCTTGCGTGTTTAGCAGATAACATCGTGTATATGGAAGATGGAGAGATTATTGCTCAAGGCAGCCATACGGAACTTATGACTGGTACGCCTTGGTACCAGCAATTTATCGGTCACTCCTAACTCCGTTTACCAAATAAACGGTGGCTAAATTCTTCAATACGATGATTATCGAGGCGGTTTTGCATCGTTAGGCTCCAACTGGCAGATAACCCCGCTGCACTGAGGAGTCTATGATATAGCTGTTCATCATAAGGGGCGTGAAATGCAATCATTATCGCCTCTTGTACTGAAACCTCACTGTTGCGGCTCAATAGGGTTATTGGTGAATTAGCACTGACATTCCCCGTTTTAATTACGCGATATAACCACCCACAACGGCCGTTGTCTTGCATGATTTGAGCGAAGTTTTCCACACCAGTTAGGCCGTTGAGCTTATAGCAAGGAGAGCGGGGTTGAGTAACCTGAATTCGCGCATCTCCCCATGCATAGATATCGCCAATAAATACATTCTCTTCGGTCATTCCCATCGTGGATATATTTTCACCAAATGTTGATGCCATAAACAAATCGTCTTGTTCAGGATACGCATTTAGCCAAAATTCATAATGGTCACGAGGATAGTGGCAAAGCGCTCTATCAGGCCCGCCATGAAAACGTGTTTCTGCTTGCTCATCGCCCTCTAACCCAAGCTGTCCCAACGCCAATAACCCATCTACCGCATGTTTATGAATCGCACTTCGACCGCAAGATTGCGTTGCTTGGACTTTACCGATAAAGACTTGGGGTAAGAATGACATGGGCGGCGCTCTCCACATAAATGGTGACGAAGCCCTTATCATAAAGAATGCCAATCGAGATAACAATCAAATGGACAGGAAATAAAAAAGGCGCAGCACCATCGATGCTACGCCCACTTGTGACTTAATTAAAAAGTCTAATTATTTAGCTTTTGCTGCAAAACGTGCCGCTGCTTCGTCCCAGTTAACCACTGACCAGAACGCTTTGATGTAATCAGGACGACGGTTTTGGAATTTCAGGTAATATGCATGTTCCCACACATCTAAACCAATGATTGGGTAGCCTGAAGCGCCAGAAATCGCTTCACCCATTAATGGGCTGTCTTGGTTAGCAGTTGATACAACGGCTAATTTACCATCATCTTTCAGAACCAGCCACGCCCAACCAGAACCAAAGCGAGTTGCTGCGGCTTTCTCAAATAGCTCTTTGAATGCATCAACGCTACCAAAATCACGCTCGATAGCCGCTTTCAGGTCGCCTTTTAATTCAGTGTTTAATTTCAAACCTTTCCAGAACATGCTGTGGTTTGAGTGGCCACCCGCATTGTTACGCACAAAAGTACGTTGATCAGCTGGAATTTGGTCTAATTTTTGAATGAGAACGTCAATATCAAGACCTGCTAATTCAGGTAATTTTTCTAACGCCGTGTTGGTGTTAGTCACATAGGTTTGATGGTGCTTAGTGTGGTGGATTTCCATGGTTTGCTTGTCAAAATGTGGTTCCAACGCATCATAAGCATAAGGTAAAGCTGGTAATGTATAACTCATTTTATTGTCTCCAGTGACGTAAATACCACTATGTTTCTCATTTTCACCACAAGGTTCATAGGGTATGGCACTTGCGTAGTTTCGCACCTTGTGAATTTCTTTCTATTATAGTTATTTTACTGTTAATGAAAATCATTATCAAACCCATGTTAAAATTGTGGTCTTTTGCATTCCCTATGAGAATTAGTTTATACAGTAACTAATACCAATATCTGCACGATTTATTTTTCTTTACATCCAACAATTTCAATATTTTTAGGTTAATATTTCAATATGGGATTTAGCATCAAATGATAATCCTGCAAATCTCATTACAATTAATACGTGATCTTCCGCGCAAAAGAAAAACAAATTTATATTTCGTGCTTTAGTTAACTATTTTTTGACATAGTATTAACATCTGCAAGGAGATAATAATATGACTCAAATAACTAAACATCCCGTTCCTGCTGAAATTGCAAAAAATGCCCTGATTACAGAACAACAGTATAACGATGAGTACCGACGTTCGATTCAAGACCCTGAAGGATTTTGGGGCGAAAAAGGAAAAATCGTTGATTGGATTAAACCATATACCCGTGTCAAAAATACCTCTTTTGACCCTGGTCATATTGATATCCGCTGGTTTGAAGATGGCACTTTAAATTTAAGTGCAAACTGCTTGGATCGCCACCTGGCTGAAAAAGGCGATCAAGTAGCGATTATTTGGGAAGGCGATGATCCTTCATCGTCAAAAAATGTCACTTACCGCGAACTGCATCATGATGTGAGCCAGTTTGCGAACGTTTTAAAGAAACAAGGCATCCGCAAAGGGGATGTCGTGGCGATTTACATGCCAATGGTCGTCGAAGCGGCGGTCGCCATGCTAGCGTGTGCACGTATTGGTGCTATCCATACAGTCATTTTTGCGGGCTTCTCTCCTGAGGCGGTCTCTGGTCGCGTTATTGACTGTAAAGCGAAGCTGATTATCACCGCAGATGAAGGCTTACGCGCAGGGCGTGCGATTCCATTGAAGAAAAATGTGGATGACGCACTAGCCAACCCGCAAGTCACTACTGTTGCGAATGTCATTGTCTACCAACGTACAGGCAATGTTCCAAGCTGGGTAGAAGGACGCGACTTATGGTGGCATGATGTCATTCAAGGCGTTAGCGCTGATTGCCCACCAGAGGAAATGAGCGCGGAAGATCCGTTGTTCATTCTGTATACCTCTGGCTCAACAGGCAAACCCAAAGGGGTTCTTCACACCACTGGCGGTTATCTGGTTTATGCCACACTCACATTTAAATATACCTTTGACTACCATCCAGGTGAAGTCTACTGGTGTACTGCGGATGTAGGCTGGGTAACGGGTCATAGCTACTTACTCTATGGGCCATTATCCAATGGCGCAAAAACCGTGATGTTTGAGGGTGTGCCAAATTACCCATCCGTTAATCGAATGAGTCAGGTCGTTGATAAGCACCAAGTCAATATTCTTTATACCGCACCAACCGCTATCCGTGCATTAATGGCGGAAGGCGACAAAGCGATTGAAGGTACCGACCGTAGTTCATTACGTATTCTTGGTTCTGTTGGCGAGCCAATTAACCCTGAAGCATGGGAATGGTTCTACAAGAAAATTGGTAACAGCCGTTGCCCTGTGGTCGATACATGGTGGCAAACCGAAACGGGTGGTTTTATGATCACGCCGCTGCCAGGCGCAACGATGTTAAAACCAGGTTCCGCTACATTACCTTTCTTTGGTGTCCGTCCTGCACTCGTGGATAACCTCGGTGAACCTATCGACGGGGCAACCGAAGGTAACTTAGTCATTGTCGATTCATGGCCAGGTCAAGCCCGTACTTTATTTGGCGATCACGAACGCTTCGAGCAAACCTATTTCTCTACCTTTAAAGGCATGTACTTTAGTGGGGATGGTGCTCGTCGTGATGAAGATGGTTATTACTGGATCACAGGCCGCGTTGACGATGTATTGAATATCTCAGGTCACCGTTTAGGAACCGCAGAGATTGAATCCGCCCTCGTCTCACATCCAAAAGTAGCAGAGGCCGCTGTGGTTGGTATCCCTCATAATATTAAAGGGCAGGCAATCTATGCCTATGTCACATTAATATCGGGAGTTGAACCCTCTCCTGAGCTGTACACCGAAGTTCGTAATTGGGTACGTAAAGAAATAGGCCCAATCGCAACGCCAGATGTTCTTCACTGGACGGATTCTTTGCCGAAAACCCGTTCTGGTAAAATCATGCGCCGTATCCTACGAAAAATTGCATCAGGCGACACCAGCAACTTTGGAGACACCTCCACGCTGGCAGATCCAGGTGTTGTCGAAAAACTACTCGAAGAAAAACAGTCTATGAGTATGTCATAACGCCAAAAGGCCAACTCATAGAGGCGGCCTTACATACATCCCAACAAGATGGTTTACTCTAAATAATTCGAGGTGCAGCTAGGCGACAAGCGAACAAATCACGAGGAGCATACATAAGTATGTGACTCGTGTGAGTGAGTGAAGTCAACAAAGCTGCAACTTGAAGTATGACGAGTATAACAGAGGAGAACTCTGATGAATGCTACTGCTTACGAAAAGGTAGAGGATAACCCTCGCTTCAAAGAACTGGTTAGAAAACGTAGTCGCTTTTCATGGTTGTTATCAGTAATAACGCTTGTCCTGTATGTTGGTTTTATTTTTCTTATCGCTTTTGACCCTAGCTGGTTAGGTACACCAATTGCGGAAGGTTCATATATCACTAGGGGGATCCCTGTGGGTGTTGGACTGATCGTCATTTCGTTTGTGTTAACTGGGCTATACGTTATCCGTGCTAATGGTGAATACGACCGTTTAACGACCGAAATTTTAAAAGAGGTAGAAAAATGAAATCTTTGCTCTCACTCATTCTCTTTTTTACCTCATCAATGGCATTTTCCGATGCATTGACAGGGGATGTTGAACGTCAGCCTGTCAATATTCAAGCTATTGTGATGTTCTTGTTGTTCGTCGGATTTACGTTATATATCACTTATTGGGCGTCGAAAAGAACGCGTTCTCGCTCTGATTACTATACAGCAGGTGGGAAAATTACAGGCTTCCAAAATGGGATGGCAATTGCTGGGGACTTTATGTCCGCCGCCTCCTTCTTAGGGATCTCTGCGCTGGTTTATACTTCTGGTTATGATGGGCTGATCTACTCAATTGGTTTCTTAATTGGCTGGCCGATCATTCTATTCTTAATTGCTGAGCGCTTACGTAATTTAGGTCGATACACTTTCGCAGACGTTGCATCCTATCGACTAAAACAAAGACCGATTCGAATTTTATCTGCAGTAGGCTCACTGGTCGTCGTCGCACTCTATCTTATTGCCCAAATGGTAGGTGCAGGTAAATTAATCGAATTATTATTCGGTCTAAATTACCATGTGGCTGTTGTGATTGTCGGTATCTTGATGGTGCTATATGTTCTGTTTGGTGGAATGTTAGCGACCACATGGGTGCAAATCATCAAAGCAATTTTATTATTAGCGGGTGCCACATTCATGGCAGTAATGGTCATGAAGCACGTCGGCTTTAACTTTAATACCTTATTTAAAGAAGCCGTTGCCGTTCATAAAAATGGCATTGCTATTATGAGCCCAGGAGGACTCGTTTCCGACCCAATATCTGCTTTATCACTCGGCTTAGCCTTGATGTTCGGTACGGCAGGTCTTCCTCATATTATTATGCGCTTCTTCACAGTTAGTGATGCAAAAGAAGCCCGTAAGAGCGTGTTCTATGCAACAGGATTTATCGGTTACTTCTACATATTAACCTTCATTATTGGTTTCGGTGCGATTGTCCTTGTCAGCTCAAACCCTGCATTTAAAGATGCAGCAGGCGCGCTGATTGGCGGTACCAATATGGCAGCAGTTCACCTTGCTGATGCCGTTGGTGGTAACTTCTTCCTTGGCTTTATTTCTGCAGTTGCTTTCGCCACTATCCTTGCGGTTGTTGCAGGTTTAACGCTTGCTGGTGCTTCAGCGGTATCTCATGACCTTTATGCGATGGCAATGAAGAATGGTAAAGCAGACGAAAAAGACGAATTACGCGTCTCAAAAATTACAGTCGTGATCTTAGGTTTTGTTGCAATTGGCCTAGGTATTTTGTTTGAAAAACAAAACATTGCCTTCATGGTTGGTTTGGCATTTTCCATTGCAGCCAGTTGTAACTTTCCGATTATTTTACTGTCCATGTACTGGCGCAAACTCACCACTCGCGGTGCATTAGCAGGCGGTTGGTTCGGGTTAATTACCGCGGTTGTCTTGATGATTTTAGGACCAACCATCTGGGTCAGTATCCTTCATCATGAAAAACCAATCTATCCTTATGAATACCCTGCTATTTTCTCCATGGCTGTTGCTTTCATTGCTTCATGGTTATTCTCTGTGACTGATAATTCAGAACAAGGAAAAATGGAAAGAGAACGCTTTAAAGAGCAGTTTATTCGCTCACAAATTGGTTTGGGTATCGAACAAGGTAAATCACACTAGCATCACCTAATTGCCACCCAAAACGGCTCAGAATATCGAGCCGTTTTTTTATTTAAGGCTTTAACCAGTTTAGTGGCTGTGTAAATACCATATCGTCTTTTCGCCGAAATTCAGACGGAAAGTGATTTTTAATAATATTCGCTCAAGAGCAGGTGAGATTTTACGAGACCTTTGTAAGTATAAAGGCGTTGAAATAATCGAAGGCCATCTGATGCCAGATCATGTTCATATGCTAGTCAGTATCCCCCTAAGCTAAGTGTTTCAAGCTTTATGGGGTATTTGAAGGGTAAAAGTTCATTGATGATCTTTGATAGACATGCGAATTTAAAATATCAATTTGGCAATAGGAAGTTTTGGTCAGAAGGCTACTATGTAAGTACGGTAGGGCTAAATGAAGCAACAATTCAGAAGTATATCAAAGAGCAAGAAAAGCCAGATTTAATCTCAGATAAACTGAGTACGAAAGAGCATATAGACCCCTCAAGGGTAAAAGACAAAGTAACAAGGACACACAACTAGAAGCGTCATTTAGACGCTGTCGGTAACAAGCCTTTATAGGCCTAGAGCAAACTACTCTCTATGTAGGTGGTTATAATTTTGTCCTTACCTCTTTAAGTTTATAGCCTGAATAAAATCCATAGTAAGTTCACCAAAGCAAAAAAAATCCTTCTTTCTACATAGAGAAGAGAAGGATATTGATAATATTTAAGGACTTATTTTTGTTTTCGTTATTCGTTGTTATCTTGCGTAGTGTTGTCTTTCTACATCAGCCCAATTTTCTACAAGTGAATAAAACTCAACCGAATTTGTTTTTCTCTCTTCTTGTAATTTTTTGAATTCTTGTTTATTTTTCGGCGTATAACGAGAAAGTAATTGGTCTAATACAACATGTTTATCTGCAAATAGGGAACCTAATTTTAGCATTTTAAACAATGCTACTGTGATAATCCCACTGATTGCTAACATACCCACAACGGACGCAAAACTATACTCAATTCCAAGGAAGCCTCTCGCAGCATTTAGCAGTAAAAAGGGTACAAAAAACATCACTAATAAAGAAAGAATCGTTGCACCATCTTGGCCATTGTTAAATTCTTTCTCTTTCTGATTATTCACAGAAAGGATTTGATCAAAAATTTTATGGTTAGCGCTTTTTGTTTTATTCATGTGATCCACCTTTGGTACAGAGGTTTTGTTTACAAGAAATACAACGCATAAGAAGGTATAACTTGCTTAGTCGGTCTATCTTTCGTATCAGAACGCGAGTTTCTTTCCTTTGAGAATTTCATTTATAAGCAAACTTCATCGATAACATGATAACTAGATACACCATTAACGACTTTGAATCAGTATAAATGCAAGTAAATGAAACATCAATTTAACAATTTTTATATAAAAAAATAAACAATTGCCTGTTTTTTTACTCAATATTCGCTCACAGAATAAGGTTTTATCATATGAGTAAAATTAATTAATATTCTTTTATTTATTGATTTTTATAGCTTTACCGTTTAAAAAATGGACATTTCTGCCCCATTAATTAAAACCATAAAAACCATAAAATTGATAAATATTATATAACGGGATCAGAACAAACAAGCCAGATAATTACGTTAAGTCATTATTATTTTTAATAGATCATAATTTATCTATTACTAATGAGATAAAAAGTAGCCGTAAATGAAAGCCACCTATCTTTTAACCTACCTACTCCATAAATAGATTTATCGCTATAGCGACTATCTATGCATAGACGCAATCAATTGAATGGTAAAAAGCAGAATAAAAGCGTGGGAACAATAAGCAATGTGATAACCCCTGTTAATTGCTAAGCCGATTATTGATTAACGATGATAAAAAGAGTTATAGATAACAAATTAATTGCTAAGTGAACTACTGATTGGCTTATAACTAGCTGACGAGGGGCTTTGTCGCTTCATCTCCATACTTTACCAGCGTTGAAAAAGACAGAGCCAACAATAGGAATCCCCGCTAATCTTTATCAAATCCACTTACGCAGCACAGTATCATCAAAAACACGTTAATTGCTGAGTGGATTATTGATTAACTTATGGCTTTTGAGTCTCTTCCTCTTTCAACCATAAAAATAGCGGGCAGAGTGTAAACAAAGCGAAGCATACCGAACGGCTCAACCACCGTAAACAGCATCATTTTTATTTCCCCAAACGCAAAAAAGCCACCCAATGGGTGGCTTTCTCACTAATTTAATGTCTGGCAGTTCCCTACTCTCACATGGGGAGACCCCACACTACCATCGGCGCTACGGCGTTTCACTGCTGAGTTCGGCATGGGGTCAGGTGGGACCACCGCGCTATTGCCGCCAGACAAATTCGGTTTCGTTCACGTTTAGCTCAATACACTTTCGGTATCTTGCTAAACCCAAACTTCAATCTTGAACAAGCTGCTGTGTCCGTCACCTTTCGGCTTCTCACC